>NZ_JBIAGM010000043.1:0-40796 GCF_042869815.1 Streptomyces sp. NPDC006739 | reverse complement strand
TCCTTGCGGATCGCCATCAGGCCCGGCATCTCGTGCTCGGCGAGGGTGATCTCCTTGCGGCCGAACTCGGCCAGGGACAGATCGGCGACCTTGAAGTCCTGCCGGTTGTCGACAGTCGTCATTACGAGCTGCTCCTCGGGGTTGGGGCGAGGTGGGTAGGGCTGGTCTGCGCGGCGGCGGACACAGGGGTGCCCGAAAGAGGACACAGGCATGCCCGCGTGCGCGCAGCGCAGTCCGTCGGAGGCCCTCTCTCCCTCGGCCGGCCCGTTGGGGACCGACCGACCGCCATCAGCAGCGACGTCTGGCTCCGTCCCAAGCTACACCGGGAGACCCGGCCGTCCCCAGTCCATGTCCGAACGGTTCAAGCCATAGGCGAGTGGGGGTGGAGGTTGGTCGAGGGTCGTGGAGGGGTTGGGAGCAGGTGGCCGCAATGCGTGGAACAGGAGCCGACAGAAGGGGATGTACGGGGATTTTCGCATCTTGGAGCCGGGGTCGGGGTGTTGCAGGATGCGGGGAGATCGGGAGTTCCGATCGATCTCGCGGGGCGGCCGGGACGGCGTCGCGTGTGACGAAGGCGTTAGGAGATCGACGTGACCAGTCCGGCCGGCCCTCCCCCCACGGGCAGCGGCAGTGGCGAGACCAAACGGTTGAAGGTGCTCGCGGTGACCGCGTGTCCGACCGGCATCGCCCATACGTACATGGCGGCCGAGAAGCTCGCGCAGGCCGCCGAGAGCCGTGGCATCGACATGAAGGTGGAGACGCAGGGGTCCATCGGCGCCGAGAACGTTCTTGATGACAACGATGTCAGCAGCGCTGACGGGATCATCGTCGCCGCCGACAAGGACGTGGACCTGAGCCGTTTCGTGGGCAAGCGGGTGCTCACCGTCGGGGTGGCCGAGGGCATCCGGCATCCCGAGCGGCTGCTCGACCAGGTGCGGTCCGCGCCCGTGCACGCCCCCGGTGGAGCGGCTTCCGCGCCGGGCCCGTCGGCGGGTGGCGGCAAGGAGCGCAGCGCGGTGTACAAGGCGCTGATGAACGGTGTCTCGTACATGATCCCGTTCGTGGTCGTCGGCGGTCTGCTGATCGCGGTCTCGCTGGCGCTCGGGGGTGATGCGACGGCGAAGGGCTACGTGATCCCGGAGGGCACGTTCTGGGCCCATGTCAACGCCGTCGGTGTCATCGGGTTCCAGTTGATGATCCCGATCCTGTCGGGCTACATCGCGTACGCCATCGCCGACCGTCCCGCGCTGGTGCCGGGCATGATCGGCGGCTGGATCGCCAATACCGGTGACCTCTACGACTCGAAGGCGGGCGCGGGGTTCATCGGGGCGATCGTCACCGGGTTCCTCGCCGGGTACCTGGTGCTGTGGATCAAGAAGGTCAGGGTTCCGAAGTTCGTGCAGCCGGTCATGCCGATCATCGTGATCCCGATCGTGGCGACCACGGCGCTCGGGCTGTTCTTCATCTATGTCATCGGCAGGCCGATCTCCTGGGTGTTCGAGCACCTGACCAGCTGGCTGGGCGGGATGACCGGCACCAGCGCGATCGTGCTCGGCGCGATCCTGGGTCTGATGATCGCGTTCGACATGGGTGGGCCGGTCAACAAGACGGCGTTCCTGTTCGGCGCGGGGCTCATCGCGTCCGGCAACCAGGCGGTCATGGGCATGTGCGCGGCCGCGATCCCGGTCATGCCGCTGGGTCAGGGCCTGGCCACGCTGGTCCGCAGGCGGCTGTACACCGAACAGGAGCGGGAGACGGGGCTCGCCGCGCTGTTCATGGGCTGCTTCGGCATCTCCGAGGGCGCGATCCCGTTCGCCGCGGCGCGGCCGGCGCAGGTCATTCCGGCCAACATGCTGGGCGGCGCGGTGGCCGGTGCGGTCGCCGGGGTGGCCGGGGCGAAGGACGCGGTGCCGCACGGTGGGCCGATCGTGGCGGTGCTCGGTGCGGTGAGTGGCGTTCCGGTGTTCTTCGTGGCCGTGGCGATCGGCACGGTGGTGACCGCGCTGACGACGGTGACCCTGATCGACCTGAGCGGGCGCAAGGGGCGTGGGCAGCCGGTCGGTGCCGGGGCTGTCGTACCGGCGCAGGCCGGGGCCCTGGTGGTCGAGGACGGTGCCGGTGACGACCCGGACGATCCGGGCGTCCTGTCCGGTCATCTCACCAGGCGGACCGTCAGGATCGCGCTCGGCGCGGCCGGCAAGGAGGACGCGGTCCGGGAGATGGCGGAGTTGCTGGCGCGCAGTGGCCGGGTGGTCGATGTGGAGGAACTGGTGGCGGCCGCGCTGCGGCGCGAGGAGCAGGGCACGACCGGGCTCGGGGAGGAGATCGCGATCCCGCATGCCAAGACGGACGCGGTGAGCGCGCCGGTCGTCGGGTTCGCGCGGTCGGCCGAGGGGGTCGAGTGGGGCTCCCCGGACGGTACGAAGGCCAGGCTGGTGTTCATGATCGCCGTACCGGAGGCGGCGGCGGGCGACGAGCATCTGCGGATTCTCGCGCTGTTGTCACGGAAGCTGATGGATGCCGGGTTCCGGGAGCGGCTGCTGACGGCACCGGACGAGCGGGCCGTGCTGGAGGTTCTGGGCGAGGTCGGCTGAGCCCGCCGGGTGCGTTGCCGGGCCCGAGTCCGGGGGCCCGGCAGACCGGGTCGGCAGGCCCGGGGCCCGGCGCGAGTGTCAGTGGTCGGCCGGGTGGGGGGTGGGGCCGCCCGGGGTGGCCTGCGGGTCCGGGCCCTTGGCGGCCTCGACGTCGCTGTAGATGTCCGGCTCCAGGTAGATGACGCGGGCGATGGGGACGCTCGCGCGGATGCGGGCCTCGGCCGCGTTGATGGCGTTCGCGACCTCGGTGGCGGTGTCGTCGTGCCGGACGGCGATCTTCGCGGCGATGAGCAGTTCCTCGGGGCCGAGGTGGAGGGTGCGCATGTGGATGACGCCGGTGACCGTGTCGCCGTCGACGATCGCGGTCTCGATCCGCTTGACGTCCTCCAGGCCCGCGGCCTCGCCGAGCAGCAGCGACTTGGTCTCGGCGGCCAGGACGAGGGCGATCAGGACGAGCAGGACGCCGATGCAGACCGTGCCGATGCCGTCCCAGACGCCGTCGCCGGTGAGCACGGCCAGGCCGACGCCGAGCAGGGCGAGGACGAGACCGATGAGCGCGCCGAAGTCCTCCAGCAGGACGACGGGCAGTTCGGGCGCCTTGGCGCGGCGGATGAACTGGGCCCAGGAGAGCTTGCCCCGCAGCTCGTTGGACTCCTTGATGGCCGTGCGGAAGGAGAAGCCCTCCGCGATGACCGCGAACAGCAGGACACCCACCGGCCAGTACCAGTTGTCCAGTTCGTGCGGGTGGCTGATCTTCTCGTAGCCCTCGTAGATGGCGAACATGCCGCCGACCGAGAACAGGACGATCGAGACGAGGAAGGCGTAGATGAACCGCTCGCGGCCGTAGCCGAACGGGTGTTGCGGGGTGGCCTCGCGCTGGGCGCGCTTGCCGCCGATGAGGAGCAGGAACTGGTTGCCCGAGTCGGCGAGCGAGTGGACGCCCTCGGCGAGCATCGACGAGGAGCCGCTGAAGGCGAACGCCACGAACTTCGATGCCGCGATCGCGAGGTTGGCGCCGAGTGCCGCCACGATCGCCCTGGTGCCGCCTGACGCGCTCATGAGTCGCGTTGTCCCTTCGCCTGCGTACGTCTACCGTCTGCGCCGGCCGGGACGGGCGCCGCGGCCGAGTCCCCGCTTTGCCCGTCCTTTGCCGGTGGGCCATTCTTGCAGCCCGGTCCGGTGCCGGCGTGTCAGGTATCCACAACCTCGGTCAACGATCACTTCATACGACCACGGTGGCCCGGAAGAGGGTGCCCGCTCCCGAGACCTCGGCCTTCTCGCCCGCCGGGACGAAGACCGAGCCGCCGGGGGTCAGCTCGTGTTCGCCGGCCCGGACGGCACCGGCCGTGCAGAGCAGGATCTGCGGGGTCTCCAGGGTGAGGTCGTGGGCGGCGGTGCCCTGCGGGAGGACGTACCGGGAGAGCCGGAACTCGTCGATCGGGGTCTCGTAGACCTCCTCGCCGTCCGGGGCGGCCTCGGGGCGGAGCACGCCCGGGTCGCCGGCCTCGAAGCGGACCACGCGCAGGAGTTCGGGGACGTCGACGTGCTTGGGAGTCAGGCCGCAGCGCAGCACGTTGTCCGAGTTGGCCATGATCTCGACGCCGAGGCCGCTGAGGTAGGCGTGCGGGATGCCGGCGCCGAGGAACAGGGCCTCGCCGGGCTGCAGACGGACGTGGTTGAGCAGCATGGCCGCGATCACGCCGGGGTCGCCCGGGTAGTGGTGGGCGAGGCCGGCGTACGGGGCGTAGTCGCCGCCGAGGCCGGTGCAGGCGGCGGTGGCCTCGGCGACTGTGCGGGCCATGTCCTCGGGGTCGGCGGTGAGGATCGCGGTGAGGACCTCGCGCAGGGCCGCGTCCTCGGGGCGGGCGTGCAGCAGATCGACGTAGGGCTTGAGGGAGTCGACGCCGAGGCCGGCGAGCAGTTCGGCGGCCCGGAGCGGGTCACGGAAGCCACACAGGCCGTCGAACTCGGTGAGGGCGCAGATCAGTTCGGGCTTGTGGTTGGCGTCCTTGTAGTTACGGTGCGGGGCGTCGACGGGGATGCCGCGCCGCTCCTCGTCGGCGTAGCCCTCCTTCGCCTGCTCCAGGTCGGGGTGCACCTGGAGGGAGAGCGGGGCGCCGGCGGCGAGGATCTTGAGCAGGAAGGGCAGCCGGGGCCCGAACCTGGCCACGGCCTTCTCGCCCAGTTCGGCCCCCGGGTCGGACTCGATGACCTCGACGAGCGTCCCGCGCGCGGTGCGCGAGGGGGCGCCGGGGTGGGCGCCCATCCACATCTCCGCCTGCGGTTCGCCGGTGGGCTCGACGCCGAGGAGCTGTGGAATGGCGGTGGGGGAACCCCAGGCGTAGGGGCGGATGGTGTTGTCGAGGCGGTCCATGGTGGTTTCTCTGTCTCCGTACGTACGCTGCTCGGCCGGTGCCGGTGCCGGTGCCGGCCGGTGGAACTGCTGGGTGCCGGCCGGTGTGCTGCTCGGTGTCGGCCGGTGTGCTGCTCGGTGCCGGTCATGGGCGCGGGCCGGACGACCCGGCCCGCAGCAAGGTCAGGCGCCCGAAGCGAGCGCCAGGTAAACGGCGGTGAAATCCGTGACGGCGATCAGTTCCGCCAGCGCCACCAGTTCGGCGCCTTCCGCGCCGTCTGCGCCTGCGCCGTCCGTGCCGTTCGCGCCCTCCTCGGGCTCCAGCTCGCTCATCGGCGTGTCGTGGCTGAGGGCCAGCTCACGGGCGCCGGGGGCGGCGGTGAGGCCGCCGATCGGGCGGTCGCGGAGCAGTACTACGCGCGCGTGCAGCGCGGGTGGCTCCTCGACCCGGTCGCGGAAGAAGTCGTCGGGGTCGGAGCCCGCGGCGAGCGGGCCGGCCAGCAGGGCGTTGTGCGCGGCGAGCGCCTCGGGGAGTTCGGCGACCAGGGCGGGCCGGCCGGCGAGTTCGGCGAGCGCGGCGGCGAACCGGCGGCCCGCCGGGCCGGCCGAGGTGCCCTCGGTCCAGATCACCGGGAGCGCGTCGGCCAGCTCGGCGGCGAGGGTCTTGGCGGGGTTGCTGTAGGTCACGATGGCCGGGCCGCAGCGTTCGGCGATCGCGTCGAGGCGGTCGGCGACCTTCTCCAGGGCGTCCGGCGGGGCGGTGAGCAGGCCGACCCGGTCCAGGAGCGCGAGCAGCGGCGTGAGCAGCGCCCACAGCACGCCCGGGGAGGACGCGGCGAGCGGCTCGTCCTGGTCGTACGGGGCCGTCGCCATCGGTACGAACAGGCCGTGCGCGCCGCTGACCGCCTCGGCGAGAGGGGTGTCGGCGGGGGCCACGGCGGCGACCGAGCAGCCGCGCCGGTAGGCCTGGTCGGTGAGCAGGGACAGGCTCGGTTCCGTGCCGTCCGGGGTGGCGATCAGGAGGAGGTCCACGGAGCCGGCCCAGCCGGGCAGCTCCCAGCGCAGGGCGCCGGCCGCGGGGGCGACTCCGGTGGGGGCCAGCCGGGTGACGGGGCTGCCGGCGCCGGCGAGGGTGCCGAGGAGGTCGGCGGCGTGGGTGGCGGCGGCGCCGGGGCCGGCGATGAGTACGGCGCGGGGGCGGCCGTCCGGCTTGAGGTCGGCGATGCCGGCCTCGGTGGAGTACCGGGCGGCCGTACGGACGCGGGCGCCGGCCTCGGCGGCCCCGCGCAGGAGGCCCCTGTGGTCGGCCGCGGCGAGCCCCTCCGGGGTGTCGAGCAGCGATTCGTCGAACATTCGGCGGCAGCCTCCGATCGCCGGCGTCCGGTGCGGACGCGGTCCTGTGCGGAAGGGGTCCTCCGCGGGGTGCGGGCGCCTCGGGGCTACGCCGGGCGGCGGGCCTCGTCGACGAGGAGGACGGGGATGCCGTCGCGGACCGGGTATGCCAGACCGCAGTCCTGACCGGTGCAGATCAGCTCGGTGTCCTGCTCCTTGAGGGGGGCGTGGCAGGCCGGGCAGGCGAGGATCTCCAGGAGGCCGGCTTCGAGCGGCATGGGGGGTTCCCTTCGGGGGCGGGCGGTGGCCCTACGGCGTGTGTGCGGATGTGCCTGGTCAGGGTACCGCCGGTGGGGGCGGCGTGGCGGGGTTCGGCGGACCTGTGCCATGGGCTCGGCGGACTGCGCCGTGGGTGCGGCGCACCTGTGTCACCGAGGCCGGCCGCGCTCGGGGCGCCGTCCAGGGGGCAGGGCCCCCTGGACGGCCGGCCTCGGTATCCGGGCCGTACGCCTCGGCCTCAGGCCCGGATGATGGCCAGTGCCTCGTCCCTCACCCTGGCCATCGTCGCCTCGTCCCGGGCCTCCGCGTTCAGGCGGAGGAGGGGCTCCGTGTTGGAGGGGCGGACGTTGAACCACCAGTCGGCGGCGGACACCGTGAGGCCGTCGAGTTCGTCCAGGGTGACGTCCTCGCGGGGCTCGTAGGCGGCGCGGATCGCGGCCAGGCGGGCCGCCTGGTCGTCGACGGTGGAGTTGATCTCGCCGGAGCCGGCGTAGCGGTCGTACTGGGCGACCAGCGCGGACAGGGGGCCGTCCTGGCCGCCGAGGGCCGCGAGGACGTGGAGGGCGGCCAGCATGCCCGTGTCCGCGTTCCAGAAGTCCTTGAAGTAGTAGTGGGCCGAGTGCTCGCCGCCGAAGATGGCGCCCGACCGGGCCATCTCGGCCTTGATGAAGGAGTGGCCGACACGGGTCCGGACGGGGGTGCCGCCGTTCTCCTTCACCACCTCCGGGACCGTCCAGGAGGTGATCAGGTTGTGGATGACCGTGCCCTGTCCGCCGTGCCGGGCCAGTTCGCGCGCGGCGACCAGGGCGGTGATCGCCGACGGGGAGACCGGGTCGCCGTTCTGGTCGACCACGAAGCAGCGGTCCGCGTCGCCGTCGAAGGCGATGCCGAGGTCGGCGCCCTCCTCGGGGACCCGCTTCTGCAGGTCGACGATGTTGGCCGGGTCGAGGGGGTTGGCCTCGTGGTTGGGGAAGGTGCCGTCGAGTTCGAAGTACATCGGCACGAGGGTCAGCGGGAGGCCCGCGAACACCGTGGGGACCGTGTGGCCGCCCATGCCGTTGCCCGCGTCGACGACGACCTTCAGGGGGCGGATGGAGGTCAGGTCGACCAGTGAGCGCAGGTGTGCCGCGTAGTCGTCCAACGTGTCGCGCGCGGTGATGGTTCCCGGTGACGCGACCGGCTCGGGGGCGCCCGATTCCAGCCAGCGCTCGGCCAGTTCACGGATCTCGCTCAGGCCGGTGTCCTGGCCGACCGGGGCCGCTCCGGCGCGGCACATCTTGATGCCGTTGTACTGGGCCGGGTTGTGCGAGGCGGTGAACATGGCACCGGGCAGGTCCAGCGCGCCCGACGCGTAGTACAGCTGGTCCGTCGAGCACAGGCCGATCTCGGTGACGTCCACGCCCTGGGCGGTGGCGCCGCGCGCGAAGGCGCGGGACAGGCCGGGGGACGACGGGCGCATGTCGTGGCCGACGACGATCGCCCGGGCGCCCGTGACCTGGACGAAGGCCGCGCCGAAGAGTTCGGCCAGCGGCTCGTCCCACTGGTCCGGAACCACTCCGCGCACGTCGTACGCCTTCACGATCTGTGACAGATCAGCCACGGCCAACCCTCCTGAAAGTCCTATGGGTGCCCACAAACTACCCGGCTTCGGTGAGAGTCCGGTGTGGGGCGGTCGGCCGGACGCGCGGACTTCGCCCCGACGCGGGTCAACGAAGCTTTTGCATCGCGGAGTTGGGGCGTCGGTTCAGTTGTCCGGCGAGCGCAGGACCCGCAGGTGGCCGCGGCGGGCGACCTCCATGGGGTCGGCCGTGCGGGCCCCGCCGCCGGCCGCCCCGGCCGCGCGCTGCTGCGGGCGGGCCGCCTCGCGCACCGCGTTGGCGAGCGCCTCCAGGTCGTCCCCGCTGGGCCGCGCGGGGGCGGAGCCGTCGAGGAGGCGCACGACCTCCCAGCCGCGCGGGGCGGTGAGGCGCTCGGAGTGCTCGGCGCACAGGTCGTAGCAGTGGGGTTCGGCGTAGGTGGCGAGCGGGCCGAGGACCGCGGTCGAGTCGGCGTAGACGTACGTCAGCGTCGCGACGGCGGGTCGGCCGCAGGCGGTGCGCGAACAGCGACGTACAGGGCTCACGACGTTGGACGGTACCGCACTCTTGAGCGGGCCGCGACGACTCTGCCCCAGGTCACCCCACCGTGTCGTGCTGTGAATCGCCCCACACACCCTTCAGAACAGGGGCTGTTGACCTGCGCGGACAGGGGCGGTCGGGATCTCGGACGACTCCGTGTCCGGTCATGAGCCGGTACAAACACCGTCAATTGCCTTGAGACCGACCGCCGGGGAGAGATACGGAAACGAGCCCAAGCTTGGCTGGAACAGTCATCCTGCGACATGAAGCCGGCATGAGATCGACAGGGGGCGAGGAGAGCGAGCGAGGACTACGCTTCACCAGTGATGGACAACCGTGTACCGCCCCGTACCACCGGCCCCGGGCCCCGTCGCCGTGATCGTCACGGGCGGGGCATGCGCGGGCCGATCGCACCGCCGCAGGTGCCGCTGGCGGCCAGCCGTGCCGAGGTGTTCGCGGATCTGGTGCAGGACTCCGTGGAGCGGCTCGAGCGGCGGTGGCCGCAGCTGGCCGACATCGATTTCCTGGTCCTGGAGGTGCCTCGGCTGGAGGGACGGGCCGGGGAGGTCTGGAGCGACGAGGCCGTGCCGCTGGGCGGGGTGGTCTCCGCGCGGGAGGGCCGGCGGGCCCGGGTGGTGGTGTACCGGCGGCCCGTGGAGATCCGCACGAAGGGGCGGGACGAGCGGGCCGCGCTGGTCCACGAGGTGGTGGTGGAGCAGGTGGCCGAGCTGCTGGGGCTCACTCCGGAGACCGTGGATCCCCGGTACGGGGAGGACTGAACCCGGCACCTGCGCCCCGGCGCTACTTCTGCAGCACCGAGAGGTCCTCCTTCGTCGTCGGTACGGCCACGGTGCCGTGGTCGTCCGGGAGGGTCTGCACGGTGAAGCCGGGGACGCCCTCCACGGTGGCCGTGAGGGTGCGGGAGGCGTACACCGGGCCACCGGAGACGGTCTCCACCGTGAGGGCGTACGTGCCCTGCAGGCCGGACGGGACGGGCGCGTCGACGTCCTGGGTGGTGCCGGACTTGATCGTGTACGTCCTGGTGGCCGCCGCACCGCCCCCGCTGCCGGCCGAGGCCGTGACCTTCACCTGGGCGGTGGCGGTCGGCGCGGTCAGGGCGAGGGTCGTGCCCTTGCCGCTGTTGTCGGCCGAGGTCGCGCGGGTGCCCACGGGCGCGGATGCCGGGATGAAGGCGGTCTCCTGCTGGGAGCCCTTGCCCCGGGTGACCCTCAGGGCCGCCACGACCGGGACCGACTGGTCGCTGGGGGTGAGGACCAGGGAGCCGGCCTCGCCCCGGGTGACGTCGCCGAGGTCGACCGCCGTCGTCACGCCGGACTTCACGTGCAGGGTCTCGTTGCCGGCCGGGGTGATCGGGCCGTTCGGGGAGGCCAGGCGCACCTTCAGGTCCGCGTCCGCGTCCGCCGGGGTGAAGGCGACCAGGCGGACGTCGGTGGCGTCCTTGGGGATGCCGGGCAGGACCAGGGTGCCCGCCGGGTCGGTGGACGCGGCCAGCCAGTCGCCGCCCAGCTTGTCGTCCAGGGCCTGTACGGCGGCGCCCACGCGCCCGCTGCGGACGCTGACGTGGACGGTGAGGTCGCTCTGCTGCTCGTCGGTGAGCGTGGACAGCAGGATCGGCTCGCTGGTGTGCGGCTGGACGGTGATGCCCTCCCCCACCGGGGACTTGACCGCGCCGTTCTTGCCGTACAGCTCGATGTCGACGACGGCGGCGGAGTCGTCGGGGTTGGTGAGGTGCACGTAGTCGGTGCGGCCGGCGGCCGTGCTGGCGCCCGGGAACCAGAACTCGGTGTCGGGGGCGGTGCAGTTGACGCCCTGGAGGCCGCGCCCGGTGCCCGCGGCGACCGTGGTGGTCTCCTGGACGGTCCAGCCCGGTGCGAACCTGCCCTCGGCGGTGCCGAGGAGTGCGGGCGCGTCAGCGCCGGAGCTGTCACCGGTGACGGGAGTGCCGGGTTCCTTGGGTGTCAGGACCGGCTCGGCGGCCTTCTTCTTCGTGTTCTTGCCGCCCTTGCCGGACGTGGAGCCGCTCGTCACGGCCGCCGACTGCTCGGCCGCCGCCTGGAGTTCGGCCGTCCCGCCGCTCGCCGTCGACCCGGTGACGGGGGTGAACGACGTGTACGACGTCTGGGCGATGTCGGAGGTGCTCGGCGCGGGGCACAGCAGGCTGGTGCGCTCGACGGGCAGCTGGGCGGCCGCCTTGGCGGTGGCCGCGCCGGAGGCGGCCGGCGGGTTGAGCGCGGCGAACCCGGTGACGGCGGCGAGCGCGGCCGTACCGGCGAACAGGGACAGGGTGGTGCGCTTCACTGCTGGCTCCCGTCGGGGCGCTCGCTGCCGGTGTCGTGGGGGTGCTGGGACCGGTCCGGGTCGTACGCCGGGTCATAGCCCTGCTGGTAGGCCGTCGGGTCGTACGGCATCTGCTCGGCCGTACCTCCGTAGGCGTAGGGGTCGTACTGGCCGCTCTGGTAGGGGTCGGCCTGGTACGCCTGCTGGTCGTAGCCGGCCGCCGGGTACTGCCCGGCGTCCTGGTACTGCTCGGAGCCGTAGCCGCCGTACCCGGCGCCCGCGTAGGTGGCGGGGTTCCACTCGTCGTACTGCTGCTGGTGGGGTACGGCGACCGGGTCCTGGGGCGGGGACGGCACCGCGTCCGGGGCGTCGGGGCCGGTCTCCTCTGCCTCGGCCTGGGCGCGCAGACGGCGGGCGCGGCGGCCCTCGCCGGCGACGGCCTGGGCCGGGACGGGCTGCTCCTCGGGAAGGTCGTCGTCGATGTCGCGGCGGCGGCCGGGCAGGGCGAGGACGACGAGGACGACGGCGAGCGCGCCCTGGGCCCACAGCCAGGCGGTGTGACCGATGGGGTCGTCGTAGGTGACGTCCAGCGTGCCGCCGGCGGAGGGGAGTTCGAAGCCCTGGGCCCAGCCGTCGACGGTGGTGCGGGTGAGCGGTTTGCCGTCCAGGGTGGCGGTCCAGCCCTCGGCGGCGGTGTCGGCCAGGCGCAGGATCCGGCCGTTCGCGCCGGACGGGATCGTGGTGTGGACGTCGACGGGTCCGGCGGCGACGGCCTGCGCGGCGCCCTGGCCGGTGGCCGGCACGATGGCGACGCGCGAGACCTCCTGGTCGACGCGCCACAGGGCGCTGCCGTTCTGCTGGCTGAGCCGGGTCAGGCCCGGGGTGGAGTCCAGGACACGGGTGACGTCGCGGGGCGCCCCCTTGTGGACGAGGACGTAGCGCACCGCGAAGCCGCCGAGCTGGCCGGCCTGGTCGGCGCCGGAGCCGGCGACGAGGTTGGCGACGACCTTGTCGAGCCTGCCGTTCTCGCCGTCGGCGGCGGCGAGTTCGCCGTCGCCCATGCGGGCGCCGGAGCCGCGCACCAGGGTGTAGCGGACGCGGGCGGCCGAGTCGCTGTCGAGGACCAGGGTGCGGGCCTGGTCGCGGGTGCCGGAGTCCTCGGCGACGAACGCGGGCACCTGCACCGGGTCGCGCCGCTCCACCGGGCCGTCGGCGCCGCCGATGATCCAGCCGGCGGCGACCAGCAGCGGGCCGGCGGCCGAGCTGAAGGCGATCAGGGCGGCCACCGGCTGGCGCCAGCCGAAGCTCTGCTCGGCCACGCGCGCGCGTGCCCCGTCGGCGCCGAGCGCGGCGGCGGCGAGGAGGGCGAGGCCGTAGACGAGGGTGGCGGGGCCGGCCCAGGTGGAGCCGTTGGACAGGACCGCGAAGACGAGGCCCAGCAGGGCGACCGCCCAGGCGGTCCGGATTCCCAGCTGACGCTCGGAGCGCAGCAGGGCGGCCAGCGCCGCGAGCACGATGCCGATCAGCATCAGGCCGTCCACCGTGCCGGGGCCACCGGGGCTGGCGCCGAGCAGGTCGAGCGCGGAGGCGGACGAGGAGCCGTACTGGAGGCCCGCCTCCTTGAAGAAGCCGAACGGGAGCAGCGTCAGCGACCAGGGGGCGAGGATCAGCAGCGGGGTGCCGAGCTGGGCCAGGAAGCGCAGGCCGTGGGCGACGATGTCGCCGCGGCGCAGGACCAGGACGCCGAGGCCGAGGACCAGTGCGATGGGCCACACGATCGGGGTGAACGCGGTGGTGATGGTCAGCAGCAGCGCGTACGCCCAGGTGGCGCGCCAACTGCCGCGTCCGCCGGAGCGGTTCGCGAGGCCGCCGGCGGCGATGCCGGCGCGCGCGATGAGCGGCAGCAGCACGGCGAGGACGGCGGTGCCGATGCGGCCGCCGGCCAGGGCGCCGGTGGCGGCGGGCAGGAAGGCGTAGGCGACGGCCGCCCAGGCGCGCAGCAGCCGGGAGGTGACCAGCGGGCGGGAGGCGAAGTAGGCGGTGAAGCCGGCCAGGGGGACCGCGCCGACCATGAGGACGGTGACGGCGAGGCCGGTGGAGCCGAACAGCGTGGAGGCGAGCATCGCCACGAGGGCGAGGTAGGGCGGTGCGGAGGGGGTGCCGCCCGCGCCGACCGGGTGCCAGGCGTCCAGGTAGCGCGACCACAGCTCACCGGAGTCGCCCGGGGCGGGCAGCAGTGCGCCGCCGGCGAGGGCGCCGCCGCCCAGCAGGGCGCGGCAGGCTAGGAGCGAGACCAGCAGCAGCACCAGGAAGAGCACCGGGCCCGGTTTGCGGGCGATCCGCTTCAGCCGGGCGAACTGCTCGATCTCCAGGAAGTCGGCGTCGTCCCCGCCGGGCCCGGACTCGACGGCGCCGCCGTGCCGGCCGGCCGTGGAGACCTCGAGGTCCGAGCCGCCGACGAGATTGCCGGCGACCTGTTCGACGGTGGCCCGGATGGTCGCGCCGGGCGGCGGGAACAGCTGGCGCAGTTCGCCCTTGTCGATCTGGGCGGGCCCGCGCCTGCGGCGGCCGGCGATGATCCGCTCGGGCCGCAGCAGGGTGCCCAGCAGTCCGCGGATCTCGTCCAGGGCCTGGCCGGGGACCTTGCCGACGAGGTAGGCCACGGTCCGCAGCACGGTGCCGAGCACCAGCCGCAGCAGCACCCAGAAGAGCGCCGACGCGCGGGTGTTGACGAGGAGGGTGTAGGCGGCGCCGGCCTTGTCGACCTTGTGCGGGGAGGCGGCCGTGCGGCCCACGCAGTCGACGGCGCGGCGCTCGCGGGAGGCGGCCTCGGCGTGTCGTACGACCGCCTCGGGGGCGACGAGGACGCGGTAGCCGGCCGCCGTGGCGCGCCAGCACAGGTCGACGTCGTCGCGCATCAGGGGCAGCCGGCGGTCGAAGCCGCCGAGCTGTTCGAAGACGTCGCGCCGGATCAGCATGCCGGCGGTGGAGACGGACAGCACGGGCTTGACGTGGTCGTGCTGGCCCTGGTCCTGTTCGCGGCGGTCCAGGCCGGTCCAGCGGCGGCCGGAGTTGGCGATGCTGACGCCGACCTCCAGCAGCTGCCGGCGGTCGTACCAGCCGCGCAGTTTGGGGCCGACGACCGCCACGTCGTCACGGCCCAGCTCCCGTTCGTTCTCCACCACGCGCAGCAGGTGGGCGAGGGCGTCGGGCTCGGGGGCGCAGTCGTCGTGCAGCAGCCACAGCCACTGCACCGGTTCGCCGTGCGGCAGGTCGGGCAGGTCGTAGGCGTCGTCGCGCCAGCTGCGCGTGACGGGGTCCCAGCCGCTGGGGCGCTTGAGGTAGGGCAGTTCGTCCGGGGTGAGGACGGGCGCGGTGCGGCCGGCCTCCTCGACGGCCTGGCCGAAGCCGGTGCGCCGGGCCAGGTGCAGCACGCGGTCGGCGCCGAGGGCGTCGGTGACCAGCTGGGCGGAGTCGTCCGCGCTGCCGGTGTCGGCCGCGACCGCGTTCTGCACGGGGCGCTCCTGGCCGAGCAGCCCGGCGAGCGCGTCGGGCAGCCAGCGGGCGCCGTCGTGCGTGACGAGGACCGCCGTCACCACGTGACGCGGGAACTCAGGGGCGGCAGCGGTGGCTTGCGTGGCTGCCGATTGGCTGTGCACGGACATCGAGGTACGGGCCCCGGTTCGATGGACTGCGGTGGACGCCTGTGCGCCCTGGGGGCGGCGAGGCATCTCGGACGAGCGACCACACTATCGGCTGCCCATCACAACGGCCCGCCGCCTGTGGATAACCCTTGGGCGACGGGCCGTTCGCGAGGTTTGTCCGGCAAAGTCCGCTTGCCGCTCGATCAGATGGCGGCCTTCTTGAGCCTGCGGCGCTCCCGTTCGGACAGCCCGCCCCAGATACCGAAGCGCTCGTCGTTGGCGAGGGCGTATTCGAGGCACTCGGAGCGGACCTCGCAGGCGAGGCAGACCTTCTTCGCCTCTCTGGTGGAGCCGCCCTTCTCGGGGAAGAAGGACTCGGGGTCGGTCTGGGCGCACAGCGCGCGCTCCTGCCAGCCGAGTTCCTCGTCCGCGTCGTCGACCAGCAGTTGCTGCACCAGCTCGGTCATGTGCGCCCCTCGTCTGTCTTTCGCGTCCCCGTGCGTGGCCGTTACCGATTTCGGCTGAACGACACGAGTGAAATTACAAGTGTGCCGCTCCGGGGGAGTCAAGCCGAGATCTGCTATTGGCCCCGTTATTCACCCTGCGGAACCAAGCCCATGCGGAAAGTGTTCAAATCGCCATAAACCATGACAGGCAGATGAGACCCGCGAGGGTCACCCGTTCGGGACGCCGACCCCGTGCAGAGCCTGTACGGAGAAGGACGCCCAGACGGTCGATCGCGTTCCGGTGGGGCTTGAGCGCCTGGATGTGCGCCATGTGTCCCGGGAATCCGCTGAGCAAACCTTTCACCTGCGAGATGGACCGGATGAGGTGAACCATGTCCCACATACCGGGCGGCGAGTTGACAGTGAAGGTGTGAACCGGTGTCCTAGTGGGCATGCTCGCGAATCCGGCATCCACCTCGACCCGCCCCGCCGGGTCCCACGGTGCTGCCCGCGCTCGCTGTAGCTGTTGTCGCTGTTCCAGCTGTTGAGCCAGACCCGCTCCGGCTGTCCCTGAGTCCATCCCGACTCGGCTGTGTTTCCCGCGCCCGACCCCATCCGGGTCACCCCTCTTCGCCCGCGACCCGGGCGGACGGTACGCGAAACCCCGGCCCCCCACTCTTCCACCGAGGACCACCGCACCCGATGAACAGCGACAACGACCTCCAGATCGCCGGCGACATCCTCGAAGTCCCGCACCTGCTCCAGCCGCCGCGCGAGCACCCGGCGACGGTCGCCGAGTTCGTGGGCCTGGCCCGCGCCATCGCCGCCGACCGCGCCCAGTGGGAGCACCTCGTCGAGTACGACGCCACCACGCGCTGGTACCACCGGCTGCGCACCGGACCGGGCTACGAGGTGTGGCTGCTGTCCTGGGTGCCGGGGCAGGGCAGCGGACTGCACGACCACGGACGGTCCTCCGGTGTGCTGACCGTCCTGGAGGGCACGCTGACCGAGCGCACCGGGCGGGGCACGCGCGCGTTGGGGGCGGGGGTGCAACGGGTCTTCGCGCCGGGGTACGCCCACGAGGTCGTGAACGACACGCTGGAGCCGGCGGTCAGTCTGCACGTCTACCACCCGGGCCTGACGGAGATGCCGATGCACACCTCCCCGCACTGCGAGGCGCGCCCGGTGTCCGCCTGACCGGTTGTCGTACCCGCCTGCCAGACTTGGCCCATGCGCATTGTGGTTCTGGCAGGCGGCATCGGCGGTGCCCGGTTCCTGCGCGGTCTGAAGCAGGCCGTGCCGGACGCGGACGTCACGGTCATCGGCAACACCGGCGACGACATTCACCTCTTCGGGCTGAAGGTCTGCCCGGACCTCGACACGGTGATGTACACGCTCGGCGGCGGCATCAACGAGGAGCAGGGCTGGGGGCGGGCCGAGGAGACCTTCCACCTCAAGGAGGAGCTGGCGGCGTACGGGGTCGGGCCCGAGTGGTTCGGGCTCGGCGACCGGGACTTCGCCACGCACATCGTGCGGACGCAGATGCTGGGCGCCGGGTATCCGCTGAGCGCGGTGACCGAGGCGCTGTGCGACCGCTGGAAGCCGGGCGTGAAGCTGATCCCGATGACCGACGACCGCGTGGAGACGCATGTGGCGGTCGACGTGGACGGCGAGCGCAGGGCCGTCCACTTCCAGGAGTACTGGGTGCGGCTGCGGGCCTCGGTGCCGGCCGAGGCGGTCGTGCCGGTCGGCGCGGAGCAGTCGAAGCCCGCGCCCGGTGTGCTGGAGGCCATCGCGGCGGCGGACGTGGTGCTGTTCCCGCCGTCGAACCCGGTCGTCTCCGTGGGGACGATCCTCGCCGTGCCCGGCATCCGGGAGGCGATCGCGGAGGCCGGGGTCCCGGTGGTGGGCCTGTCCCCCATCGTCGGGGACGCGCCCGTGCGCGGGATGGCGGACAAGGTGCTCGCGGCGGTCGGCGTGGAATCCACGGCGGCGGCGGTGGCCGAGCACTACGGCTCCGGGCTGCTGGACGGCTGGCTGGTCGACACCGTGGACGCGGGCTCGGTGGAGCGGATCGAGTCGGCGGGGATCCGCTGCCGGGCCGTACCGCTGCTGATGACCGACCTGGACGCGGCCGCGCGGATGGCGGGCGAGGCGCTCGCGCTGGCGGAGGAGGTGCGGGGGGCATGAGCGAGGAACGGCGGGAGCGGCCCGGGTACCGGGTCTGGGCCCTGGCCGGGATCCCCGAGGTGCGGGCGGGCGACGACCTGGCCAAGCTGATCGCCGCCGCCGAGCCGGGGCTGGCCGACGGGGACGTGCTGCTCGTCACCTCCAAGATCGTGTCCAAGGCCGAGGGGCGGGTCATGGAGGCGGCCGACCGGGAGGCCGCGATCGACGCCGAGACGGTGCGGGTGGTGGCCCGGCGCGGGACGCTCAGGATCGTCGAGAACCGGCAGGGCCTGGTCATGGCGGCCGCCGGGGTCGACGCCTCCAACACCCCTTCGGGGACGGTCCTGTTGCTGCCCGCCGATCCGGACGCCTCCGCGCGCGCGATCCGCGCCGGACTGCGCGACGCCCTGGGTGTCGACGTCGGTGTCGTCGTCACCGACACCTTCGGCCGCCCGTGGCGGGCGGGGCTGACGGACGTGGCGATCGGCGCCGCCGGGGTGCGCGTACTGGACGATCTGCGCGGCGGCACGGACGCGTACGGCAATCCGCTCAGCGCGACCGTCGTCGCCACGGCGGACGAGCTGGCCGCCGCCGGTGACCTGGTCAAGGGCAAGGCCGCCGGGCTGCCCGTCGCCGTGCTGCGCGGGCTGCCCGACGTGGTGGCGCCGCAGGACGGGGAGGGGGCGCGGGCGCTGGTGCGTGCCGCGCGCGACGACATGTTCCGGCTCGGGACGTCCGAGGCGGTCCGGGAAGCGGTGACCCAGCGCCGTACCGTGCGCGCCTTCACCGACGACCCGGTCGACCCGGGGGCGGTACGGCGGGCGGTGGCGGCCGCGGTGACCGCGCCGGCGCCGCACCACACGACGCCGTGGCGGTTCGTGCTGCTGGAGTCGGAGGAGTCCCGGGTACGGCTGCTCGACGCGATGCGGGACGCCTGGATCGCGGACCTGCGGCGCGACGGCAGGAGCGAGGAGTCGATCGCCGGGCGGGTGCGGCGCGGGGACGTGCTGCGTCACGCGCCCTACCTGGTCGTGCCCTGCCTGGTCATGGACGGCTCGCACACCTACGGGGACGCGCGGCGCGACGGCGCCGAGCGGGAGATGTTCGTCGTCGCGGCGGGCGCGGGCGTGCAGAACTTCCTGGTGGCGCTGGCCGGGGAGCGGCTGGGGTCGGCCTGGGTGTCGTCGACGATGTTCTGCCGGGACGTGGTGCGCGAGGTGCTCGGGCTGCCGGCGGACTGGGATCCGATGGGGGCGGTGGCGGTCGGGCATCCGGCGGAGCCGCCGCGGCCTCGGGTGGAGCGGGACGCCGGGGGGTTCGTCGAAGTGCGGTGACCCGTGCCGTTCGACCGCCTAGTCTCGTAGGACGACTCCCCCGCAGCTACCCACAGGACCGCATTCGTGGCAGGACGTTTTCCGCAGCGGCCGACGCGTACGACCGTGCGCGGCGGGCACGCCGGTGTGCCCGGCGGGATTCCGGGCGGGGTGCCGCGGCAGGCCGGGGCGCCGGGGCGGGTGCGTCGGTGGGTGCCCGAGGGGCCGCTCGATCTCGGGCTGGTGCTCGGGCCGCTGCGGCGCGGACCCGGTGATCCGACGTTCCGGGCGACGCCCGACGGGTCGGTGTGGCGGGCCAGCCGGACACCCGCCGGGCCCGGGACGCTGCGGGTGCGCGCGTACGGCGGTGAGGTGCGCGGTGAGGCGTGGGGGCCGGGGGCCGAGTGGCTGCTGGAGCGGTTGCCGGAGTTGCTCGGCGCGGCGGACGAGCCGGGCGCCTTCGTGCCCCGGCACCGGCTGCTGGCCGAGGCGCGGCACCGGCGGCCGGGGCTGCGGCTGACGCGTACCGGGCTGGTGCTGGAGTCGTTGATCCCGTCGGTGCTGGAGCAGAAGGTCACGACCGTCGAGGCGTACCGGGCCTGGCGGTTGCTGGTGCGGGGGTTCGGCGAGCCGGCGCCGGGGCCCGGGCCTGCGGGCGGGCGGATGTTCGTGATGCCGGCGGCCCGGACGTGGGCGTTGATCCCGTCCTGGGAGTGGCATCGGGCGGGGGTCGACGACAAGCGGGCCTCGACGATCCTGCGTGCCGTGCGGGTCGCCGCGCGGCTGGAGCAGGCGGTGGGGATGGAGCCCGGGGCCGCGCAGGCCCGGCTGGAGGTCGTGCCGGGGGTGGGGCCGTGGACGTCGGCGGAGACCGTGCAGCGCAGTCATGGGGCGGCGGACGCGGTGACCGTGGGGGATCTGCATCTGCCGGGGATCGTGGGGTGGGCGCTGGCCGGGAACCGGTCGGCCGACGATTCCGAGATGCTTCGGCTGCTGGAGCCGTATGCGGGGCAGCGGCACCGGGCGGCCCGGTTGATCCTGCTGAGCGGGAAGGTACCGGGGCGGCGTGCGCCGCGGATGCCTGTGCGACGCATCGCGGAATTGTAGTACCGGCCCCCCGCCGGTTCCTGACGGGTCCTGCCGGGGGCGGTACTGGTGCCGGGCAGGCGCAGGCCGCGCTGCCCGGCACCGAGCGGGCGCCGCCGGCGCCCGCCCGTGTCGTTACTGGTCCGACCCGTGTCCTTACTGGTCCGAGGAGAAGCGCAGCGACGCCGCCGGGATGTGCGCGTCGCACCACACTCGGGCGCCGTCCAGGAGCTCGTTGTCAGGACCGATCACCGCGCCGTCACCGATGACCGTGCCCGTGAGGACGGAGCGTTCGCCGACGCGGGCCCGGGTGCCGATGAGGGAGTCGGTGATGACGGCGCCGGGTTCGATGACGGCGCCGGGGAGGATGGTGCTGCCGGAGACCCGCGCCCCCTCCGCGACGTACGCGCCCTCGCCCACCACCGTGCCACCGCTGAGCTTCGCGTCCGGCGCGACCGTGGCCGTGGGCAGGATCAGGCGGTCGCCGCAGCGGCCCGGGACGGCCGGGGACGGCGCCCGGCCCAGGACCAGGTCGGCCGAGCCGCGGACGAAGGCCGCCGGGGTGCCGAGGTCCAGCCAGTACGTGGAGTCGACCATGCCCTGCAGATGGGCGCCGGCGGCGAGGAGGTCCGGGAACGTCTCGCGTTCCACCGACACCGGGCGGCCCACCGGGATCGTGTCGATCACCGAGCGGCGGAAGACGTACGCCCCCGCGTTGATCTGGTCGGTGACGATCTCCTCGGGCGTCTGCGGCTTCTCCAGGAAGGCGAGGACGCGGCCGGTGTCGTCGGTGGGGACCAGTCCGAAGGCGCGCGGGTCGCTCACCTGCGTCAGGTGGAGCGAGACGTCGGCGCCCGCGGACTCGTGCGTGCGCACCAGGGCCCCGATGTCCAGCCCGGTGAGGATGTCCCCGTTGAAGATCAGTACCGGGTCGTCGGGGCCGGAGTGCAGCCGGGAGGCGACGTTGCGGATCGCGCCGCCCGTGCCGAGGGGCTCCTCCTCCGTGACGTACTCGATGTGCAGGCCGAGTGCCGAGCCGTCACCGAAGTACGGCTCGAAGACCTCCGCCAGATAACTGGTCGCGAGCACGATGTGGTCCACGCCCGCCGCCCTGGCACGGGCCAGTTGATGCGTGAGGAACGGCACACCGGCCGCCGGGACCATGGGCTTGGGCGTGTGCACCGTGAGCGGGCGCAGCCGGGTGCCCTTGCCCCCGACCAGGAGGATCGCTTCTGTCACCTGTATGTCTCTGCTTCCTGCCGGGACCGGCCGATATGTCGGTTCGGCCGGACAGTCTAGGCAGAGCGTGCGACCGTGTTCCCGCCGGGTCGCCCGGTGCCCGGCCTCAGCGCCCCTGATAGCGCGCCGCCTGCGAACGGATCGTGCCGAGCTTGGCGTAGAGCCGCTTGCCCGGGCAGTCGGTGGCGTATCCGTCTCGATGGCCGGAGATCACGTGCAGTCGTACGTTCTTCCCCTTCGGGTAGAGGTTGCCACCTCCCGACCTCAGATACGTCTTTCCGCGCGGATTGGCGCCGTAGAGCCCGAGCTTCCACGCGGTGAGCCGGGAGATGGCCTTGACGACCGCGGAGGACGGTTTGACGGAGTTGAACGTGCCGATCACCGCGATGCCCATGCTGCTGTTGTTGAACCCGAGGGTGTGCGCGCCCCGGATCGCCTTCGCCACTCCGCCGGCCCGGCCCTCGTAGATGGTTCCGCACTTGTCGATGAGGAAGTTGTAGCCGATGTCACGCCAGCCCAGGCTCTCGACGTGGTAGCGGTAGATGCCGCGGATGACGGCGGGGGCCTGGCGGCAGGTGTAGTTGTTGCCGGTGGAGGTGTGGTGCACGAAGGCCGCCTTCACCTTCTTCATGGAGGCGAAGCCGTGTTCGCGCAGTGACTCGTCCGCCTTCCAGCCGCGCCGGGTGACGATGCGGGGCCGTGGTCCGATGTACGGCTTGGCCCGCTGCGCAGCGGTCAGTTCCCTGCCGCGCAGCTCGCGCAACTCCCGTACGGTGTCCGCCCTGTTCAGTGCGGGGATCGCGGTGGCGCCGGGTGGTGCGAGACCGGCGTTGGCGGCGGAGGCGTCGTCCTGGGTGTCGCTGTCGCCGTCCGCTCCGGTGCGGGGCGCGTCGGCCGGTTCCTGGGGTGGCGGGTCCCCGGGGTCGACGAGCTGGAGGCGCAGTCCCCGGGGCAGGGGCGGCCCGTGGCCGCCGGTCCGGCCGTCGCGGGCTCCTTCCCGCGTCCCGTCCGCGAGGACCCGGACGTCCACGCCCTTCGAGTCGCCCACCCACAGCGGTGCGGTGGCCCCGCGCACCCGTCCCGAGGTGCGCTCCGCGGTGTCCGGGTCGGCGCCGTGGCCGGCCTCGCGCGTCTCGACGTCCTGCCACCCGGACCAGGTCCGGGTGGCGGCGGAACGGGTGCGGACCTGGACCCGGCCGCGCAGTTCGGCGGCCGGGTCGTCCCAGCTGACGCCGAGGAGCGAGAAGTGCCGTACGTCGGCGCGGTACAGGCCCTGCTTCGGGGCCACGCCCAGGACGCGCTCGTGGGAGAGCGGCACCAGCGGCAGGGACCGGGTGCTGCCGAAGACCGCGGACTCGGACTCGGCGGCATGACGGCCGGTCAGGGCGCTCGCGGGCGGGGCCGGCAGCAGGGCGAGGGCGAGCGCGCAGGTGACGCCGACCGAGGAAGCACCGACGGAGGAAGTGAGGAATCCACGCATGCTCCTGATCTTGAACATAGTCATACATATCTGTCCATCGCTAAACTGACGGCCCGTCGGCAACCGTTCCGCCGAACCGGTGGCCCCGCCGCCCGGTGCCCGGCCGTGCCCCCGCGTACCCTTGCCCGGGTGAACGCCACCGATCGCACCCCTGCCGACCTGCTGCGTTCCGCGCTCGCCGCGGATCCCGGACGCCCCCTGGTGACCTTCTACGACGACGCCACGGGCGAACGCGTCGAACTCTCCGTGGCCACCCTCGCCAATTGGGTGGCCAAGACCGCGAACCTGCTCCAGGGCGACCTCGCCGCCGGACCCGGCGACCGGGTCGCGCTGCTGCTGCCCGCGCACTGGCAGACGGCGGTCTGGCTGCTGGCCTGTTCCTCGGTGGGCGCGATCGCGGACGTCGCCGGCGACCCGGCCGCCGCGGATGTCGTCGTCAGCGGGCCCGACGCCCTGGAGGCGGGGCGCGCCTGCCGTGGGGAGCGGGTGGCGCTGGCGCTGCGGCCGCTGGGCGGGCGGTTCCCGGCGGGACCTCCGGAGGGCTACCTGGACTACGCGGTGGAGGTGCCGGGCCAGGGGGACCGGTTCACCGCGTTCGCGCCGGTGGACGCCGAGGAGCCGGCGCTGATCGTGGCGGGGGCGGAGCTGAGCGGCGCCGAGGTGGTCGAGCGGGCCCTCCGGGAAGCTCCCTCGCTGGATCTGACGGGGCCCGGTTCCCGGCTGCTGTCGGGGCTGCCGTACGACACCTGGGAGGGGCTCAGCGCGGGGTTGTACGCGCCGCTCGCCGTCGGGGGGTCCGTGGTGCTGTGCCGGCATCTGGAGCGGGCGAGCGAGGACACGCTGGCCAAGCGGATCGAGAGTGAGCGGGTGACCGCGTCCCGCCACTGAGAACACCGGCTCACCGGGAACCCGGCGCCCTCGGGGACGTCGGGTCACCGAGTCGGGGGCGGTCGGGTCGCTCACCCGAGTGGAGCAGTACCGCCCGCCTCCGCCACCTCCTCCGGGTCATCGTCGTAGGACCAGGACATGACGCTCGCACGCCATGAGGGGTGGATCCGGCCGTGACCGACACCGCAGGCAGACCCCGCAGGCGGCGGTGGGTCAGGGGTACGGCGCTGGCCGCGACGGTGCTGGTCGTCGCGGCGGCCGGGGCGGGCTGGGCCGTGTACGCCAAGCTCAGCGCCAACATCACGGCCGACGACGCGGCCGCGGACGAGCTGGCCCGGTACGAGCGGGAGCGGCCCACCTCACTGGTGCGGGACGCGCAGAACATCCTGCTGATCGGCTCCGACACCCGGGCCGGTGACGGCAACCGGGAGTACGGGCGGGACCTGGGCAGCGAACGGTCCGACACCACGATCCTGCTGCACCTGGCGGCCGACCGGCACAGCGCCACCGCCGTGTCCCTGCCCCGGGACCTGATGGTGGACATCCCCGGCTGCCGGCGACCGGACGGCAGCCGCAGCGAGCCGACGTTCGCGATGCTCAACCACGCCTTCCAGGTGGGCGGTTCGGCCTGCACCATCCGGACCCTGGAGAAGCTCACGAACATCCGCGTCGACCACCATGTCGTCGTCGACTTCAGCGGGTTCAAGGAGATGGTCGACGCGGTCGACGGCGTCCAGGTGTGCCTGAAGGAGCCCGTCGACGACAAGGCGGCCCGGCTGAAGCTGCCCGCGGGGAAGGTGACGCTCGACGGCGAGCAGGCGCTCGGCTATGTGCGGGCCCGCAAGTCGCTCGGGGACGGCAGTGACACCGACCGGATGGAGCGGCAGCAGCGGTTCCTCGGCGCGCTCGTCAACAAGGTGCGGAGCAGTGACGTCCTGCTGAATCCGGGGAAGCTGTATCCGGTGCTGGACGCGGCGACCTCCTCGCTGACCGCCGATCCGGAACTGGCGAGTCTGCGCGGCTTGTACCAGTTGGTGCGCGGGCTGCGGAACGTCCCCACGGAACATGTGCAGTTCCTGACGGTGCCGAGGGAGTCGTATGTCTACGACCCCAATCGCGATCAACTCGTGGAACCCGAGGCCGAGAAGCTGTTCGCGCGGCTGAGGGCGGACGCGCCCGTGGTCGTCAGGGACGAAATCTCACCGGAATCTCATGCCACGGGCTCCGAGAAGGAGTCGGCGAACCCGCGGAAGGGGCCCTCCCCCGCGCCCACCTTCCGCGGAAACACCGCCGCCGAGCACACCTGTGGATGAGGCGGGTGCCGGGGCGGCGACCTGACGTCCAGCTGTCGTCCAGGAAATGAGGCGGATTGCCCGGTTGTAGGACCGCGGGATTTGTCAGCCGCGTCACTGGACGTTGAACTGGGCGGATAGTGTGAGCGATCCGGTGCACACGGCCGCGAGGACCGTCCTGGGGTCGTGCACTGATCGACCGAGACCCGAGCGCCTTTGGGGGGAAGGCGCCGCGTGGCCCCGACGGAGGATTCGGACAACCGTGGACGCGCAAGGCCGTGGGCGGGCGGACAACATCGACCCCGCCGACCAGTGGGTGCTCAATCCGGACACCGGCGAATACGAACTGCGACTTTCCCCTTCCACACCGCAGTCGGCGGTTCCCGGACCCCGCAGACCCTCCCCCCGCTCGGGCGGCGGGGAGCGCGGCGCCGGCCGGACGTCGACGGATCAGCCGCGCGGACGTGAGGCGGCGGCCCGGCCGGGTGAGCCGGCGGGGCAGCCGGAGGAGACGGCGGGCGGGCGGATTCCGCCGCCCCGCAGGCGCCGGGCCGAGCCCGAGCCCCCGCCGGGGCGGCGCGGCCGGCGGCCGGTGAAGAAGAAGTCGAAGGCCAAGAAGGTCCTGATGTGGACCGGCGGCAGCATGGCGTTCGTCGTGCTCGCCACCGGCACCGCCGCCTACCTCTACCTCCAGCACCTGGAGGGCAACGTCCAGACGACGGACGTCGGCAGCGCCGGCAAGCAGGGCTTCAGCAAGGACGACGCCTTCAACATCCTGGTCATCGGTACCGACAAGCGCACCGGCAAGGGCAACGAGGGCTACGGCGACGCGGGCAGCGTCGGGCACGCCGACACCAACGTCCTGCTGCACGTGTCGAAGGACCGGACGAACGCGACCGCGCTGAGCATTCCGCGCGACCTGATCGTGAACATCCCGGACTGTCCGACGAAGCAGCCGGACGGCAGCACGAAGGTCATTCCGGGCGAGCAGAACGTCCGCTTCAACCGGAGCCTCGGGGAGGACGGCCGGGACCCGGGCTGCACCATGCGGACGGTGAACAAGCTGACCGGCATCCCGGTCGACCACTTCATGATGGCCGACTTCAACGCGGTCAAGACGCTCACGACGGCCGTCGGCGGGGTGAAGGTCTGCCTCGCGCACCCCGTCAACGACAAGGAGTCGAAGCTGAAGCTGCCCGCCGGGACCTCCACGGTCCAGGGCGAGCAGGCCCTGGCGTTCGTCCGCACCCGGCACAGCTGGGGCAACCAGGGCGACCTGGACCGCATCAAGGTGCAGCAGCAGTTCCTCAGTTCCCTGATGCGCAAGATGTCCTCCAGCGACACCCTCACCGACCCGACCAAGCTGTACAGCCTGGCCGAGGCCGCCACGAAGGCGCTGACCGTCGACACCGGCATCGGCAAGGTCAGCACGCTCAAGGACGTGGCACTGGAGCTCAAGAAGGTGCCCACCAAGAACATCAGCTTCACCACGGTCCCGGTGCTCGACAACCCCGCCGACGGCAAGTTCCACGTGACCGTCATCCTCAACCGGACGACGGCCCCGCCGGTGTTCCAGGCGATCAGGGACGACGTCTCCTTCACCTCGGTCAAGCAGAAGGAGAAGAGCGAGAAGGCGGCGGTGGCCGCCCGTCTGAAGGGCACCCAGTCCGCCGCCGCCGACGTGCGGGTGCGCGTCCTCAACGGCGGGGCGGTGGCCGGCAGCGCCCAGGCGGTCCTCAACTGGCTGCAGAACGACGAGGGCGTGACCAAGTCGGAGAACGCGGGCAACGCCCCGGCCGAACTCGGCAGAACCACCCTCGAGTACGCGCCCGACCAGGCGGCCCAGGCACGGAAGCTGGCCGCCCTCATGGGGCTGTCCGGGGCCGCGATGAAGCCCGGCAAGAGCGTGACCAACTCCCAGGGACTGCCCGCGATGACCCTGACCCTGGGCAAGGACTTCAAGAGCGCGGGCCAGTCCCTCACAGCTCCGACCAAGGCACCGGAGGTGGACAAGTCCACGGCGGACACGGTGAAGTGCGCCTCTTAGGCGCCCTCGCGCAACGGGTCCGCCACCTGTCCGAACGGGCAGGTGACGGACCCGGGGTCCTTCAGGGCGCGGGTGCGGGGCCGCGGGAAGCGCCTAGCCGGCGCTGAGCACCGCGGGGCGCCGGGAGGCGATGACCCGCTTCGCCAGGGACTTGGGGCTGGTCAGGAAGCCCCACCCCCACGACATGTGCATGGTGGCCAGGGCCACGGGGATCCGCAGGCGGGCCTTCACCGACAGGCCCCTGCCCGCCGGAACCGAGCCCGCGGCGATCGCCGCGAGATAGCCGCCGGGTACCACCAGGCCCCACGGCGTCAGCGCCACGCCGGCCACGAGCCCGGCCGCGATCGCGCACACCGCCGTCGGCGGGGCGAGATAGCGCAGGTTGATGGAGCCCTCGTGGTAGCGGGCGACGACGTGCCGCCAACGGCCGTAGTCCTTGTACTGCTTGGCGAGCGCCCGCACGTTCGGCCGCGGCCGGTACGACACCCTCAGCTCGGGCGAGAACCAGATGAGCCCGCCGGCCTCCCGGATGCGGAAGTTCAGCTCCCAGTCCTGGGCGCGGACGAACTCCTCGTTGTAGCCGCCCTGTTGCTCCAGCGCCTCGCGACGGAACACACCGAGGTAGACGGTCTCGGCCGGGCCCGCCTGGCCACCGGTGTGGAAGGCCGCGTTGCCGACGCCGATCTTCGAGGTCATCGCGGCGGCGACCGCGTCCTCCCAGGCGTTCTCCCCCTCGGCGTGCATGATGCCGCCGACGTTCTGCGCGCCGGTCTCCTCCAGGAGCCGCACCGCCGTCGCGATGTAGTTCGGCGAGAGCATGCCGTGGCCGTCGACGCGGACCACGACCGGGTGGCGGGAGGCCTTGATCGCGGCGTTCAGCGCGGCGGGCGTGCGGCCGGTCGGGTTCGGGACGGTGTGCACGCGTTTGTTCGTGTTCGACGCGGTTTCGGCCACGAGCTGAGCGGCGATCTCGTCCGTGCAGTCCGTGGACGGGCCGAGGGCGATGACGACCTCCAGCTCGCCGTCGTACTCCTGCGCGAGGATCGCTTGGACGGATCCGCGCAGATGCCGCTCCTCGTTCAGGACGGGCATGATCACAGAGACCGCGGGGTGTCGCACGTCGGGCTTGGCGTTCATAGGAGGCTCACGTTACCGCGAACGGGGGACACCGTTGCGCGCCGCCGGGTGTGCGGCGCGGGCTGGAGATCGTATCGGCCTACGGTGACACGGATCCCACGTACGGCCGCCGTCCGGAGGTGTTCCTTGTCCAGTCCGCCTCGGTCCCCTGCCCGGCCGCAGCGCCGCCCGCAGCCGCCCCGCCGTGCCACGCCACCGGCGCCCGCGCGCACCGTGCGGCCGAGACGGCCCCGCTGGGCCATGCGGGCGGCGACCACGCTGTCGGTGGTGGTGCTGGCCTCGGCCGGGATCGGTCACGCGGTCGTCAGCAGCCTGGACGCCGACATCGCCCGGGTCGACCCGTTCAAGGACATGAAGAACCGGCCGCGCGCGGGCCACGGCATGAACATCCTGCTGGTCGGCACCGACGAACGCAGCCGGATCAGCGCCCGCGAGCGCAGCCTGTACCACCTGGGCGGGGCGCCCTGCCACTGCACCGACACGATCATGATCGTGCACATCTCGGCGGACCGGGAGCACGCCACCGTGGTGAGTCTGCCCCGCGACTCCTACGCCGAGGCGCCCGAACACGTCGACCAGACCACCGGACAGCGGCACGCGGCGCACCCGATCAGGCTGAACGCGGCCTATGCGGAGGGCGGACCGCAGCTGACCGTGCGCACGGTCGAGGACATGACCCATGTGAAGATCGACCACTATCTGGAGGTCGACTTCACCACCTTCATGCGGACCGTGGACGTGCTCGGCGGAGTGCGGATCTGCACGCCCCTGCCGCTCAAGGACCCCTATACCGGCCTCGACCTGCCGGCCGGACCGCACACCCTGATGGGCGGCC
Source organism: Streptomyces sp. NPDC006739 (assembly GCF_042869815.1). NCBI lineage: Bacteria > Bacillati > Actinomycetota > Actinomycetes > Kitasatosporales > Streptomycetaceae > Streptomyces > Streptomyces sp. NPDC006739. The sequence continues at coordinate 12,247 of NZ_JBIAGM010000043.1, read as the reverse complement.
CGGCTCTGCAGTACGTCCGCTCCCGGCACGCCGACGGGGACAGCGACCTGGGCCGGATGAAACGCCAGCAGCGCTTCCTGGCCGCGCTGGTCGAGCAGGCCACCTCCTCCGGGGTGCTGCTGAACCCGATGAAGTTCCGGGACGTGACCCGGGCGGTGCTGGGTTCGGTGCGGGCGGACGAGGGCTTCGGTACGGACGAGTTGCTCGACCTGGGCCGGGCGATGCGGAACTTCTCGCCGTCCTCGTCGGAGTTCACCACCGTGCCCATCGAACAGATGGCGTACCAGGTCAAGGGGCTCGGCTCCACGATCAAATGGGACCGGGCCAGGGCCGACCAGCTCTTCCGGTCGCTGCGCGACGACAGGCAGCTGACGGCCGGCCGGCCGCGCCGGCCCGGCTCGGCGCCCGTTCCGGTGGACGTGGACCCGCGGCAGATCCGCGTCCAGGTCGAGAACGGCACTGCCACCGGCGGGCTCGCCAAGCGCGTGGACGCGGCGCTCGCGGCGGACGGCTTCGCCACCACCCGCCAGCCGATCACCTCCGACCAGCACGGGGTGCGGCGCACGGTGATCGCTTACGACCCCCGCTGGGACCGGTCGGCCCAATCGCTGGCGGCGGCCCTGCCGGGCAGCGAGCTGCGGCCGGTGCCGGGGCAGGGTTCCGTGCTGAGGGTGGTCGCGGGGGCGGACTTCAAGGCCGTACGGAAGGTGCGGCTGGACGCTCCGGGACAGGCCGAGCCCGCGGTGGAGCGGGGTGACGAGGTGGTGTGCTCGGGGGACGGATGACTCCCGGCCGGCCCTGTCCGCGGTTCCCTCGGTCCGCGGCCCCCTCAGTCCTCGTAGCCCTCCGCCAGTCGGTGTTCGCGCAGTTCGCGGATGGCCCGGCGGCGGGCGAGGCGGTGGGTGCGGCGGATCTGGGCCTCCTGGTGGCGGCGCCGGTCGCGGTCGGTCTCCGGGAGCACCGGCGGGACCCGGCGGGGCTTGCCGTCGGCGTCCACGGCCGCGAAGACCAGGTAGGCCGAGCCGACCTGGGTGGCCGGGGCGGACTCGTTCCAGCGTTCGGCCAGGACCCGGACGCCGACCTCCATCGAGGTCCGGCCGGTCCAGTTGACCTGCGCCTTGACGTGAACCAGGTCACCGACGCGGACCGGCTCCAGGAACGCCATCTCGTCCATGGACGCGGTGACGGCGGGACCGCCGGAGTGCCGTCCGGCCACCGCGCCGGCCGCGTCGTCCACCAGCTTCATGATCACGCCGCCGTGCACGGTGCCCAGCAGGTTGGTGTCGTTGTGGGTCATGATGTGGCTGAGGGTGGTGCGGGACGCCGAGGTGGGCTTGCCCGGTATGCCGGCGTCTGCCTCGGGAGCCTGGTCTGTCATGACCCCCACCTTATGCCGAAGTGACATTCGCGGAATTTGTGTCAGCTTCGCAACAGCGGTGACCTGATTTTCCGACGACCCTTGTAACGGGCACCGTCGGGACCTGCACACTGGGGCGCATGAATGACTGGCCCGAGGCATGGTCCGACGACAACCGCGGCAACCGGTACGGACGCGGCAGTGCCGGCGCCCAGCCCGAGGGTGCCCGAGTGATGCGCCAGGTACGGCGCGACCCGGCGGCTCCGCCCGCGCAGGGCGGCTACGGCGGGTACGGCGGCCAGGGCGGCGGGTACGGTGACGCCGGCCAGGCGGCTCCCCCGTACGGCGGCGGGGTTCCGCAGCAGCCGTCGTACGTCGACGGTCGGGGCCAGGACGCCGCCGACGGCTACGACAGCGGCTACAACACGGGCCAGGTCTACGGCGGGGGCGGCCCCGGCGGCCCCCAGAGCGCGCGCACCCGGGGTCCGCGGCCCGCGCCGAACTGGCGGCGGCGGATCAAGTGGACCGCGATCACGCTGGCGACCGTGCTGATCGTCACCTCGGTGGCGACGTACTTCTGGGCCGACTCCAAGCTGCACCGGGACGTCGACCTGTCCCAGGTCATCGACCGGCCGGCCGCGGGCAAGGGCACGAACTACCTGATCGTCGGCTCCGACAGCCGCAAGGGCATGACGGCCGCGGACAAGCAGAAGTTGCACACCGGGTCCGCCGAGGGGCAGCGCACCGACTCGATGATGATCCTGCACGTCGGGGACAACGGGGACACGCTGGTCTCGCTGCCGCGTGACTCGAACGTGGAGATCCCGTCGTACAAGGGGTCGACCTCGGGCAAGGTCTACCCGGCCACCGGCCGCCACACCAAGCTGAACGCGGCCTACGCCGAGGACGGCCCGACCCTGCTGATCCGCACGATCGAGTTCAACACCGGCCTGCACATCGACCACTACGTGGAGATCGGCTTCGGCGGCTTCGCGAAGATCGTGGACGCGGTCGGCGGGGTGCAGATCACGATCGACAAGGCCTTCAAGGACAAGGACTCGGGCGCGAACTTCCAGGCGGGCACGCAGACGCTGAACGGCGCGGAGGCGCTGGCATTCGTCCGCACGCGGCACGCCTTCGCGGCGCAGGACCTGCAGCGCACCAAGAACCAGCAGAAGTTCCTGTCGGCGCTGGCCCACCAGGTGGCCACCCCGTCGACGATCCTCAACCCGTTCAAGTTCTACCCGACGATGGGAGCGGGCCTGGACTCGCTCACCGTCGACAAGGACATGAGCCTGTGGGACCTGGCCTCGATGTTCTGGGCGATGAAGGGCGTCAACGGCGGTGACGGCACCTCGCTGAACATGCCGATCTCCGGCTCGACGGGCGGCAACCTCGTCTGGGACAAGACGAAGATGAAGACGCTGGTGTCCGAACTGCAGAACGACCAGAAGGTCACGGTCACCGGGAACTAGGTGTTGGGCGTCCCGGGCGGACGCCGGCGCGGCGGAGGGCACCCACCGGGGCGGGGGTGCCCTCCGCCATGGTTCAGACGCGGGTCACATCGCCGCGCCCGCCATCGAGCGGCACATCTGGGCGCAGCGGCGACACGCCTCGGCGCAGCGCGTCATCATGGGGTCGTCCGGCATGGACATACACGCCTCGGCGCACATGTCGCAGGCCCTGGCGCACATCGCGCACATCTCGGCCGACATGGGCGAGCGGCGCATCATCATGTCGGCGCACATTCGGGTCATCTCGGAGCAGTCCATGAGCGCGCGCATGATCTGCATCTGGGCCTGGCCGCCCATCTGCATGCAGGAGCTCATGGCCTCCTCGCAGATGTTGTGGCACGACATGCAGGCCTCGACGCAGTCCTGCATCTCCTTTGTCATGGCGGGCATGGTTCCGGGCTGGCTCATGGCTCCTCCAGGGAGGGAGAGGGGCCCTGAGCGGGCCCCGTGTGCTTCCGTCCTACGCCGGGAAGCCGTGCCCCGCCATCCGGACTCGTCCGGACTACGGCTTCCTGCCGACCGCAGCGAAGTGGGTGACCTCCACCGGTTCGCCGTCGCCGGCGTCGGGGCGCCAGCGCGAGCAGGAGACGATGCCCGGCTCCAGCAGCTCCACCCGGTCGACCAGCCGGGCCAGTTCGGCGCGGCTGCGCAGGGTCATGGGGGCCGAGCCCTGGCTGTTCCAGTACTGCACCGCCTGGGTCATCGCCTCGCCGTCCACCTCGGTGGTGGGGTGGGAGATGACCAGGTGGCTGCCCGACGGCACGGCGTCCAGCAGCCGGTGGACGATGGAGACGGCCTCGTCGGTGTCCATGACGAAGTTGAGGATGCCCAGCATGGTGATGGCGACCGGACGGTCGAAGTCCAGCGTCCGGGCGGCGCCCCGGATGACCTCCTCCGGGTCGTGCACGTCCGCCTCGATGTAGTCCGTGACGCCGTCCGGTGTGCTGGTGAGCAGCGCGTGGGCGTGGGTGAGGACGAGGGGGTCGTTGTCGACGTACACGATCCGGGCGTCGGCGGCGACCCGCTGGGCGACCTCGTGGGTGTTGTCGGCCGTGGGCAGACCGGTCCCGATGTCCAGGAACTGCCGCACCCCCACCGGCCCGGCCAGGTGCCGTACGGCCCGGGCCAGGAAGGCGCGGTCGGCGACGGCCGAACGGGGCAGCGCCGGTACGAAGCCGAGGATCTGGTCGCCGACCTCCTCGTCCACCGGGTAGTGGTCCTTGCCGCCCAGCCAGTAGTTCCAGATCCGGGCGGAATGGGACACGTCGGTCCGCAGCCGGGTCATGCGAGCGACGCCTTCGTCCCCGGCTGCCGGGATGTTGTCAGACATGGTCATCAAAATAGACAGAAGGCGCCCCGCGGGGCGCCTTCTTGCGAAACCCGACCGCCGGCTCACCGACGAACGACGTGATGACTACGGCAGGTTACGGGCCATCACGATCCGCTGGACCTGGTTCGTGCCTTCGTATATCTGCGTGATCTTCGCATCGCGCATCATGCGCTCCACCGGGTAGTCCCGCGTGTAGCCGTACCCGCCGAGGAGCTGGACCGCGTCCGTGGTGACCTCCATCGCGGTGTCCGACGCGAAGCACTTGGCGGCGGCGCCCAGGTAGGTGAGGTCCGCGTCGCCGCGCTCGGAGGCGGCGGCGGCCTGGTAGGTGAGGGCGCGGGCCGCCGAGATCTTCATCGACATGTCCGCGAGCATGAACTGGATGCCCTGGAAGTCGGCGATCGCCTTGCCGAACTGCTTGCGCTCCTGGACGTAGCCCTTGGCGTAGTCGAAGGCGCCCTGGGCGACACCGAGGGCCTGGGCGGCGATGGTGATGCGGGTGTGGTCCAGCGTCTTCATCGCCGTGGCGAAGCCGGTGCCCTCCTCGCCGATCATGCGGTCGGCGGGGATGCGGACGTTGTCGAAGTAGACCTCGCGGGTCGGGGAGCCCTTGATGCCCAGCTTCTTCTCCGGGGCGCCGAAGGAGACGCCCTCGTCCGACTTCTCGACGACGAAGGCCGAGATGCCCTTCGAGCGCTTCGCGGGGTCCGTCACGGCCATCACCGTGTAGTACTCGGAGACGCCCGCGTTGGTGATCCAGCGCTTGACACCGTTGAGGACCCAGTGGTCGCCGTCGCGGACCGCCTTGGTCTTCATGCCGGCCGCGTCCGAACCCGCCTCGGGCTCGGAGAGCGCGTACGAGAACATCGCGTCGCCCTTGGCGAGCGGGGCGAGGTAGCGCTTCTTCAGGTCCTCCGAGCCGGAGAGGATCACCGGGAGGGAGCCGAGCTTGTTCACGGCCGGGATGAGGGAGGAGGAGACGCAGGCGCGCGCCACCTCCTCGATCACGATCACCGTGGCGAGCGCGTCGGCGCCCGCGCCGCCGTACTCCTCGGGGACGTGCACGGCGTGCAGGTCGTTGGCGACGAGGGCGTCCAGGGCCTCCTGCGGGAAGCGGCCCTCCTCGTCCACCGCGGCGGCGTACGGCGCGATCTTCGCCTCGGCCAGCGAGCGGATGGCGTCGCGGAGCATGTCGTGCTCCTCGGACGGGCGGTACAGGTCGAAGTCAGCCGTTCCGGCCAAGGTCTCTCACGCTCCAGACGCGATGCTGCTGACGCTAATTACCGTTAAGTAATACAAATCTTAAGGGTCCTCCCGCACCCCGCCTACGTGAGCTTGGCGACAGCGGGAAAGCTGCCCGTCGCGGGGCCCGACTATGCTCAGGCACCGCATCACCGACGTCCCCGAGCTGGAGCATCCATGAGCTTGAAGATCACCGTGATCGGCACCGGCTATCTCGGCGCCACGCACGCCGCGGCCATGGCCGAACTGGGCTTCGAGGTACTGGGACTGGACGTCGTACCCGAGAAGATCGCGATGCTGGAGCGCGGCGAGGCCCCGATGTACGAGCCGGGCCTCGAGGACCTCTTGAAGCGGCATGTGGCCGGTTTCGAGGGGTCCTCGGGGCGGCTGCGGTTCACCCAGGACTGGGCCGAGGTGGGCGCCTTCGGCGATGTGCACTTCGTCTGCGTGAACACCCCGCAGCGGCACGGGGAGTACGCGGCCGACATGTCGTACGTCGACGCCGCCTTCGCCTCCCTCGCCCCGCACCTGACCGGGCCCGCCCTCGTCGTCGGCAAGTCGACCGTGCCCGTCGGCTCCGCCGACCGCCTGGCGGCCTACCTGGCCGGGCACGCACCCGCCGGCGCGGACGCCGAACTGGCCTGGAACCCGGAGTTCCTGCGGGAGGGCTTCGCGGTGCGGGACACCCTGCACCCGGACCGGATCGTGGTCGGCGTGCGCAGCGAGCGGGCCGAGAAGCTGCTGCGCGAGGTGTACGCGACGCCGGTCGGCGAGGGCACCCCGTTCGTGGTCACCGACTTCCCGACCGCCGAGCTGGTGAAGACCTCAGCGAACTCCTTCCTGGCCACCAAGATCTCCTTCATCAACGCGATGGCGGAGGTGTGCGAGGCGGCGGGCGGTGACGTGGCGAAGCTGGCGGAGGCCATCGGGCACGACGACCGGATCGGGAAGAAGTTCCTGCGGGCCGGGATCGGCTTCGGCGGGGGGTGTCTGCCCAAGGACATCCGGGCCTTCATGGCGCGCGCCGGTGAGCTGGGCGCCGACCAGGCGCTGACCTTCCTGCGCGAGATCGACTCCATCAACATGCGCCGGCGCGGCCAGATGGTGGAGATGACCCGCGAGGCGCTCGGCGGGGGCTCCTTCCTGGGCAAGCGGGTCGCGGTCCTCGGCGCCACCTTCAAGCCGGACTCGGACGACGTGCGGGACTCCCCCGCGCTCAACGTGGCGGGACAGATCCACCTCCAGGGCGGCCAGGTCACGGTGTACGACCCGAAGGGCATGGACAACGCCCGCAAGGTCTTCCCGACCCTGGGCTACGCCGACTCCGCGCTCGACGCCGTCCGCGGCGCCGACGTGGTCCTGCACCTCACCGAGTGGCGGGAGTTCGGCGAGCTGGACCCGGCCCGGCTGGGCGGGGTCGCGGCGGCCCGGGTGCTCCTCGACGGGCGCAACACCCTCGACCCGGAGCTGTGGCGGCGGGCGGGGTGGACGTACCGGGCGATGGGGCGTCCCACCGCGTAGCCGCACGGGCGACGCCGGTTCGGCCGAGGCTCAGTCGGCCGAACCGGCGTCTTCACGCATTCTGCACCACATCCCTGTGCGTCACGGCTCCTTCGCCCGGTAGCGGCGCATCTTCGCGCGGGCCCCGCACGCCCGCATCGAGCACCAGCGGCCGCGTCCGGCCGGGCTGCGGTCGTAGTACGCCCAGTGGCAGTCCTGGGCCTCGCAGGCCTTCAGACGGGTCCAGGTGCCCGTGACGAGGGACTCGGCGACGGCCGCGGCGACGCGGGCGGGCAGCGGGCGTACGTCGGCGGGGGCGAGCGCGGCCGAGCCGTCCCGGGCGTCGACCGTGACGTACAGCGGGGCGCGGGCCAGCAGGCCGTCCAGCGCGGTGACCGCGCGGTGCGGCGGGTGGCCGGCGTGGGCGAGCAGCGCGGCGCGCAGGGATTCGCGCAGCTCGCGCGCGCCGGGCAGGTCGTCCTGGGCCAGCCCGAAGCGCGCCCGGCCCTCGGCCGTGTCCAGCGAGTCGGCGCCCGACCCGATGTCCAGCGTGTTCACCAGGGACTGGACCAGTTCCAGGCTCCCCGGCGCGGCCGGTCTCTCATCCATGCTTGCGACGTTACCTCCAGTGCGGGATCATGCAGTAACAGTTACCGGTTGGCCGCCTTCTCTGGTAACCGACCGGTGACCGCACCGGTAATCCGACCGAGGGGAAAGTCATGGCTCTCGCCAAGCTGGACGTCGTCGTACTGGACTGCCCGGATCCGCGGGCGCTGGCCGGCTTCTACGCCGACATCCTGGGCGGCACGGTCGAGGACCAAGGGGAGTGGGTGGACCTGAAGCTGCCCGGCGGCGGCGCGTCACTGGCCTTCCAGGAGGCCCCCGGGTACGTACCGCCCAAGTGGCCGGCGGCCGACCACTCCCAGCAGTTCCACCTGGACCTGACCGTCGACGACCTGGACGCGGCCGAGCGGGGCGTGCTGGCGCTCGGCGCCAAGCCGCTGGACACCGGGGACCGGGAGCGGACCTTCCGGGTTTACGCGGACCCGGCCGGGCACCCGTTCTGCCTCTGCGCCGGCTGACACCCGCCGATGACCGACACCCGCTGACCTCTGGAGGCACCATGCCCGCCTTGGCCCGTCTGCGTTCCGTCGTGCTCGACTGCCCCGACCCGCACGCGCTGGCCGCCTTCTACGCGGCGGTCGCCGGCGGCACCCCGCAGGCCGACAACGACGCCTGGGTCGTCCTGCGCGTCCCGGACGGGCCGCGGCTCGCCTTCCAGCGGGCTCCCGGGTACAGGCCCCCGGAGTGGCCGCGCGCGGACCACAACGGGCAGCAGTTCCACCTCGACTTCGACGCGGGGAGCACCTGGGCGGAGCTCGACGCGGCCCATGAGAAGGTGCTCGCGCTGGGCGCCCGTCCGCTGGACCTGGAGGACCGGGAGAAGAAGGACTTCCAGGTGTACGCGGACCCGGCGGGGCATCCCTTCTGCCTGTGCCGGATCGAGCGCCCGTGAGGCACCGCCCGTGACGTAGGGCCGTTCAGTCGCCCGGGCCGTCCAGTTCCTCCGGGGTGGCGTTGGACGGGGCCCGCGTGGCCTGGATACCGCGCGCCACGTCCTCCGCCGCGCCCAGCACCCGTACCGCGTTCTTCCAGGTCAGCTTGGCGAGGTCGGCCTTGGACCAGCCGCGGTCCAGGAGTTCCGCGACGAGGTTCGGGTAGCCGGAGACGTCCCCGAGGCCGTCCGGTGTGAAGGCCGTGCCGTCGTAGTCGCCGCCGATACCGAGGTGGTCGACGCCCGCCACCTCGCGCATGTGGTCGAGGTGGTCCGCGACGGTGGCCACCGTGGCGACGGGGCGCGGGTGGCGCTCCTCGAAGGCGCGGTGCACCTTCATGCCCTCGGGGGTGGTGTCCAGGTGGTGCAGGCCGTGCGCGCGCATGTTGTCGTCGGCCGCGGCCGTCCAGTCCACGGCCGCCTGCAGCACGAACTTGGGCACGAACGTCACCATCGCCACGCCCCCGTTGGCCGGGAGCCGCTCCAGGACGTCGTCCGGGATGTTGCGCGGGTGGTCGCACACGGCCCGCGAGGAGGAGTGCGAGAAGATCACCGGCGCGGACGACGTGTCCAGCGCGTCCCGCATCGTCGTCGCCGCCACGTGCGAGAGGTCGACGAGCATGCCCAGCCGGTTCATCTCCCGCACGACCTCACGGCCGAACGCGGACAGACCGCCCACGTTCGGCTCGTCGGTCGCGGAGTCCGCCCAGGCCACGTTGTCGTTGTGGGTGAGGGTCAGGTACCGGACGCCGAGCGCGTACAGTCCGCGCAGCGTGCCGAGCGAGCCCCCGATCGAGTGGCCGCCCTCGGCGCCCATGAGGGAGGCGATACGGCCGTCCCGGCGCGCCTCCTCGATGTCGGCGGCGGTGTGGGCCGGGGCCAGGTCCGCCGGATAGCGGGCCAGCAACTGCCGTACGCAGTCGATCTGTTCCAGCGTCGCCGGGACCGCGTCGGGCAGGTCCGAGCGCACGTACACCGACCAGTACTGCGCGCCGACGCCGCCCTCGCGCAGCCGCGGGATGTCGGTGTGCAGATGGGCGTTCTGGTGTACGGCGATGTCGCGGGCGTCGAGGTCGTAGCGGACCTGCTCGCGCAGCGCGTACGGCAGGTCGTTGTGTCCGTCGACGACCGGGAACTCGCGCAGCAGCTCCCGGGCCCGCTCCAGCGACGGTGAGGTCATCGCGCTCACTTCCCGAAGCCGAAGCCGCTGCCCGCGCCCTCGACCTTGGAGCGCAGCCGCTTGCCCTTCTCGGTGGCCTGGTCGTTGAGGTCCTGCTGGAACTCCCGCATCCGGCCGAGGAGTTCCTCGTCGTGCGCGGCGAGGATCCGGGCCGCGAGCAGACCGGCGTTGCGGGCCCCGGCGACCGAGACGGTGGCGACCGGGACACCGGCCGGCATCTGGACGATCGACAGCAGCGAGTCCATGCCGTCCAGGTACTTCAGCGGCACGGGCACGCCGATGACCGGCAGCGGGGTGACCGAGGCGAGCATGCCGGGCAGGTGGGCGGCGCCACCCGCGCCCGCGATGATCACCTTCAGTCCGCGCTCGGCCGCGTGCTCGCCGTAGCTGATCATCTCGTGCGGCATCCGGTGCGCGGAGACGACGTCGACCTCGTAGGCGATCTCGAACTCGTCGAGGGCCTTGGCGGCGGCTTCCATGACGGGCCAGTCGGAGTCCGACCCCATGACGATGCCAACAACAGGGCTCATTCGGTGATCGTGCCTCTCAGGTAGCCGGCAGCGTGACGTGCGCGCTCCAGCACGTCGTCCAGGTCGTCGCCGTAGGTGTTGACGTGACCGACCTTGCGGCCCGGCTTCACGTCCTTGCCGTACATGTGGATCTTCAGTTGGGGGTCGCGGGCCATGCAGTGCAGGTACGCGGAGTACATGTCCGGGTAGTCGCCGCCGAGCACGTTGACCATGACCGTCCACTTGGCGCGCGGGCGCGGGTCGCCGAGCGGCAGGTCGAGGACCGCGCGGACGTGGTTGGCGAACTGCGAGGTGATCGCGCCGTCCTGGGTCCAGTGGCCCGAGTTGTGCGGGCGCATCGCCAGCTCGTTGACGAGGACGCGCCCGTCGCGGGTCTGGAACAGCTCGACGGCGAGGTGGCCGACGACGTCCAGTTCCTTGGCGATCCGCAGGGCCATCTCCTCGGCGTGCAGCGCGAGCGCCTCGTCCAGGTCGGGGGCCGGCGCGATCACCGTGTCGCAGACGCCGTTCACCTGCCGGGACTCGACCACCGGGTAGGCGACGGCCTGGCCGTGCGGGGAGCGTACGACGTTGGCCGCCAACTCACGGACGTAGTCGACCTTCTCCTCGGCGAGGACCGGGACGCCGGCCCGGAAGGGGTCCTCGGCCTCGCCCACGCCGTCGACCACCCACACGCCCTTGCCGTCGTAACCGCCGCGCACGGTCTTCAGGACGACCGGGAAACCGTCTCCCTCGGCGGCGAAGGCGGCCACGTCCTCGGGATCGGTGACGATCCGGTGACGCGGACAGGGGATGCCGAGCGCGTCGAGCCGCGCGCGCATCACGCCCTTGTCCTGGGCGTGCACCAGCGCGTCCGGGCCGGGGCGCACGGGTATGCCGTCCGCCTCCAGCGCCCGCAGGTGCTCGGTGGGTACGTGTTCGTGATCGAAGGTGATCACATCGCAGCCCCGCGCGAACGCGCGCAGCGTGTCCAGGTCGCGGTAGTCGCCGACGACGACATCACCGACGACCTGCGCCGCGGAATCCTGTGGGGTGTCACTGAGGAGCTTGAACCTGATGCCGAGCGGGATGCCCGCCTCGTGTGTCATACGAGCGAGCTGACCGCCGCCGACCATGCCGACTACCGGGAACGTCACGCCCCTAGGGTATCGGCCGCGCCGGCGCGGCCGGATCGCGTCCCTCTCACCCTGTCTTACCCGCCGCTTCCCCCGCTCTTCCCGAGCCGTTCCCAAGCTGTGGCCTGGTCCACAGGCGCCGGTCGTTCGGGATGGTTAGCATGGCGGGGTTGACGAAATCTACGGACGGGGGCTGCAAGCCATGGAACGCCGTTCCTCGGGGCTGCAACGACTCGTACGCGAACTCGCCAAATTCGGCGCTGTTGGCGGCGCCGGTGTACTGGTGAATCTCGGTGCGTTCAACCTGGTCAGACATGTGTCCGACCTTCCGGTGGTGCGGGCCAGCATCATCGCGACCGTGGTCGCGATCGTGTTCAACTACGTCGGTTTCCGCTACTGGACGTACCGGGATCGTGACAAGTCCGGTCGTACCAAGGAACTCACGCTGTTCCTGCTGTTCAGCCTGATCGGTCTGGTGATCGAGAACGGCGTGCTCTACCTGGCGACCTACAGCTTCGGCTGGGACAGCCCGCTGCAGAGCAACGTCTTCAAGTTCGTCGGCATCGGCGTCGCGACCCTGTTCCGCTTCTGGTCGTACCGGTCCTGGGTGTTCAAGGCGCTGCCGGCCCGGGAGACCGTCGCGACCGCGGAGGCGCTCCTCGAGGAGGAGACGAAGAAGCCGCGCTCACAGCAGCGCGTCTAGGCCACAGCGGCGCGTCCCGGGCACCGGGGCGCCTGCGCGCCCCGCAAGCCCGTTCCCAGCCTCCGCAGAGGCCGTACGAGGCGCCTCCGCGGAGGCGCCGTCGAGGCCCCGCGCGGCCGGTACCGCCTAGTGCTGTGGCCGGAAAGGTTTGCCGAGAAGCTCGCGGCGTCCGGTGCGGTGCATCGCAAGGCGGAGCGTCGCCCGCGTACTGGATGTACTCG
>NZ_JBIAGM010000042.1:0-41492 GCF_042869815.1 Streptomyces sp. NPDC006739 | reverse complement strand
CAGCCACGTGATCATTGTGGCTGTCCCGTACCACCCGGCGTAGCAACCGTGCGAAGTCTCATGACAGGGCGAACGTTGCCTGATACGGCACTAGTCATCGGCCCCCAGGTTCTTGTCCGGTGCGCAGAACTCACGCGTCACGCTGGAGCCGCAGGTGGATGCCGGCAGTTTCGTTGTCGGCGGGCTGCTCGTCGAGGTACCGCAGGATCGCGCGGAGACGCGCAGGGTCATGCGATATATCGGTTGTAGGTTCGATTTTAGTGTAGTGGCAACCGCAGCAAGCGGGAGCTGGGAGTTGATGTCCTCGCCCGCCTCGGGGCCTGCGGTGGGGGATTTTCGGCTGCGGTGGTGGGCATGGTGGGGCTAGCGTGGCGGTTTGGCGGAGTGCAGGGGGATTCGCGGTGCTGGTCATGCCTGGTCGGCGGACGTCGACGATGGAACTGTTGGCCGTCGAGGCGGCGGGCCGGGGGATGTCGGTCAGAGCGGCGGAGGAGCCCGGCCTGACAGGCCCTGCGTACTGGTACGGCGGACCGGTCGCGGGTGCGCGGCTGGCAGGCCGGCTCGGGTACGCGCTGCTGGAGCCGGCAGACGGCTGGCTCGCCGAGTTGCCGGAAGAGTTCACCGGCCGCAAGGTTCGGGCGGGGACCGTCGCGGACGCATGGGCGATCGACCGGTCGACGTTCGTCAAGCCGCCCCGTGACAAGTCCTTCCCGGCCGATGTCTACACCGACGGTTCCCAACTGTCCCGCGTCCTGGATCCGGCAGCACCGGTGCTGCTGTCCGACGTGGTGACCTTCGCGGCCGAGTACCGGCTGTTCCTGCTGGACGGCCGGATCGCCACGGCGAGCCGGTACGCGGTGTTCGGCCGGCTCGACCCCCGCCCGCTCGGTACGGACCGCGCGGACCGAGCCACCGCCGCGCAGATCACGGAGTTCGCCGACCGGCTGACCGCCGCAGCCGGGCACACGCTGCCGAGTGCCGTCGTCGTGGACGTCGGGCAGCTGCTGGACCCGTACCGCCCAGGCCACCGCTGGGCCGTGGTGGAGGCCAACATGGCGTGGTTCTCGCATGCCTACGCGGCCGACCCGGCGCGGGTGCTGGACGTGGTCCTGCGGGCGGCGGGGCCACGCGAGCACATGCGGCCGCGAGACCTTGCGTTCGAACGGCACTGATCCGCACTGCGCGAACCTGTCAACAGCCATGTGACCGGGACGCCGTGAAACCTGAGTCAGCCCCGTTGCCATGGGGCTGTTGGTCACCCTGACCAGTTACGGGCCAGGTCTCGAGCGCGATGGTTGTCACATGGGCAGGCTTGTTGTCACCTGCGAGATTGCGCGCCGGACTCGGGGGTGCCGGCCGATGTCCTCTACGGCCGCCCACCCTCGCTCCAATGGCTGGCCAGAGCTCCGGCAGATCAGAAAACAGGTGCGTACGAGCCGTTTCTCATTCGTATACTCGTGCGGGTTCATGGAGGGGGAGGGGGCGAGAGTGAAGCTTGCTGAGGCACTGGCAGAACGTGCGGGGGCGACGCGCCGCGTAGAACAGCTGCGAGCGCGCGTCGTCAGCAGTGCGCGGTACCAGGAGGGGGAGACACCCGCCGAGGACGCAGCTCAGTTGTTGGCTGAGGCCAGTGAGGTGCTGAACACTCTGGAAGAGTTGATCCGACGGATCAACCGGACCAATGCCACCGTGGAGATGGGGCCGGACGGCACGCTCACCGATGCCCTCGCACGGCGGGACGTCCTGCGGCTGCGTCACTCCGTGGTCACTGCGGCGGCGGACGCGGCGGCGGGTAAGAGCGAGCGGGGATACGGCCGACAGCTTCGGTCGGAGCTGATGATGCTTTCCGCGCTTCCGGTCGCGGAACTGCGTAGTCAGGCGGATGCGCTCGCCCGGGAGATCCGCGAGGTCGATGTGCGGATCCAGCGTACGAACTGGGAAGTGGATCTGCTGGACTGAGCAGCCCAGCAGGCTGGGACGATGTGGAGCAGGTAGCAGCTTCGGAGGCGTGCACACACCGGGGGCTGGCGGTTTTCCAGCCCACTCCTGGCGCGTGAAGAGCAACGCGGGGGTTCGACTCCCCACCAAACAGTGCAGCTCAGCACCGCGTACAGGTAACCGTGCACATCGCACAGCACATCACCACGTGCAGATCCGAGGCCGCGAGGGCGGGTTCGGGGCTTTCCACATCGCGGCACCATGAAGAACAGAGGGGATGATGCTGTCCGCGGAGAGCCCGATTCGCCCATGCAGCGAAGCAGATGATCTACACCGGGTCAGGTCGCTGATCAATGGCCACTACAGCCCCTTTCATCGACAAGCGGTCATGGCAGAGTCCTCACCCCGGCCCACTCGCCAGGCCACCGGGAAGCCCGCGCGGGAGGAACTGCAGCGCCGCGCCGCCGACCGCCACGAGGACTAAGATCAGCACGCGAGCCGGCGGCTGACAGACGATATTGCGCGCACCTGGTTCCTCGAGGGCGTGAGGGCGTGAGGGCCTTCGTTGACTCGAACGAACTGTTCGCCGCGCCGGTCATCCATGCCTACCTCCACGCCATAGGCATCCAGGTCAAGGTCGGAAGCCGAGAGGCCATCGCGTTGGTCATCGACGCTGTCGAGGGACGCTGCGACGTGCGCCAGGTCGCCGATGCGCTGAAGAACCAGCTCTCATGCCGCCTGAGGAAACCTGGCGGCCAGTGCCCGGTCGCCCAGCTGGCCGGGGGAACCTAGTCTCGGCTGCCTCGTCCCTGGCGGTCCAGTAACTCGATCAGCTGTGTTTCCGAACCGGCAAGCGTCACGCGTTTTTCGCGGGGAAGCGAGGGCGTCGACCAGGACCCGCCTTCGCGGGACGTGCACCATGTTGCTGAAGTAGATCCGGCACCTGGGACACCACGCCAGTCCGATGCACCGCTCGAACATGGAGGACTCGGGCGGATGAAATCGGTACTGGTACGAGCGGACGGGAATTGCACAGGCGGCACAGATCCGACGGTCCCCGTCGCAGACCGCGTCCCAGGTCCCGACCTTGCGCCAGTGCTGCCGCCCAGCAGGTGCTCTTCAAATCGTCATGCCCGGCATTCTCTCCCACAGCGATCGCCCGGCACGGCTGCTCCAGGGGAGTTGTCGGCCCTGAACGCTACGTTGGGCGCATGACCTTGGAAGAGAGCAAGCCGGAGCACATCAGACCGCGGCAGTTCCACGAGACCGT
The DNA here is from genome assembly GCF_042869815.1 of Streptomyces sp. NPDC006739. Lineage (NCBI taxonomy): Bacteria > Bacillati > Actinomycetota > Actinomycetes > Kitasatosporales > Streptomycetaceae > Streptomyces > Streptomyces sp. NPDC006739. Next base: position 38,284 of record NZ_JBIAGM010000042.1, on the reverse strand, counting down.
GGGCGTGGAGGACTGGCGCGTCTTGGGAGAGGGGGCGTGTGCGTACTTCCGTACCGGGTCGTTCGCGGTCGGCGCGCAGTTCGTTCAGGCGATCAGTGAAATACCGCGGGTTGGGGACGATCACCCGGATGTCGACGTGAGGCGGGAGGGCGTGATCGTACGGTTGATCACGGTCACGGACGACTACTACGGGCTGACCGAACGGCACGTCGAGCTGGCGCGGCAGATCTCGGCCGTGGCCCGCACGCTGGACATACCGGCTGACCCGTCCGCCGTGCAGACCGTGCAGGTCACCATCGATGCTCTCACCGGTCCCGACGTGGTGGCGTTCTGGCGTGCCCTGCTCGGCTACCAGGACCGTGCGAACAGCAGCGAGGACTTGATCGACCCGCGCCGGCGCGGGGCACCGTTCTACTTCCAGCAGATGAACGCACCGCGCCCGCAGCGCAACCGGGTCCACGTCGACGTGTGGGTGCCGTACGACCAGGCCGAGGCCCGGATAGCCGCAGCACTTGCTGCCGGCGGACGTCTGATGAACGACGCCGACGCGCCGTCGAACTGGGTGCTGGCCGACCCCGAGGGCAACGAGGCCTGTGTCGGCGTGGCCGGACCACCCGGCCCGGACACCGACCGGCCGTGAATGTATCTGCACGACGGACCGTGTCACCGGTTGAGCACGACACACGGTTCCGTGACGGTCAGTGACCGTACGCGTCAGTGACCGTAGGACGGGAGTGCCGGTCTCGTGGTTGTGCCACCGTGCGGCTACGCCAACGCGAGGGTGACCAATCTGTTGCCTCCAAGTCGGCGACCACACCTGGCATGTCGGGGGTGACCGGCAGCTCCGGGGCGGGAGCATCCTCCTCAGCGGCGGTGTGGTCAGGCATGAGGTCCGCGACGGCCGTGCGGATCGTGCCACGGCTGACGCCGTGGTCGCGGGCGAGGGCGGCGATCGAACGGTCTTGCAAGTACGCGGTGCGCACGGTGTCGGTCCTGTCGGCCGCCACGTCGGGGCGGCGCCCGCCCTTGCTGCCCTTGGCATCTGCGGCCCGCAGCCCGTCGTACGTCAGCTCCCGTTGGAGGCCTCGCTGGAGTTCGCCGGCGGCGGCGAGGGTCTGCACCATGAACTCCACGGTGGACAGCAGCCCCCAGTGCGCGGGTGACGGGCGGTGAGGTCCATCGCGGAGAACGCGCCGTCGTGGATACGCAGCGCGAGGCGATCGCTGCGAACGACGTCGAGCACGTCGAGGATGTGCCCGGCGCCGCGCATGAGGCGAAACATCTCGGAGATATACCCCGAGGGCCCGCCCGATCAGCTGAACGACTGTCCCTCGCGCCACCGTCTCCAGATCTCGTCCTGCTGAGTCGGCGAAAACCCGTAGTCACGCACCTGTGCCTACACGATCACATGATCATCCGAAGGTGGTGCGTTGGTCACTTGAGGGCGCCATCGTTTGAGGACAGGCAGCCGACGCGTCGGGGTGATGTGGTCGGGACAGACTGCTGTCTGCCATCGGTGAACACCACCCCGAGCGGGCGCAACGGTCATTACCGTCCAGTCGCATGACGACGGTCACAACCCGTACGGTCGAATACCGGGCCGACAACCTGACGATGATCGGATACCTCGCGCTCCCGGCCGGTGCCGAGCGCCGGCCCGCAGTCCTGATCGGACCCGAGGGGATGGGTCTCAGCGATGTCGAGCGCCGACGGGCCGAGGCTCTGGCCGAGCTGGGGTACGTAGCGCTGGCCTTCGACCTTCACGGGGGACGCTATTTGGAAGACCCAGAGGAAATGTTGGCCCGTTGCATGCCGCTGCTCGCCGATCCCGACCGCATGCGAGGAATCGGTCACGCCGCGCTCAACGTGTTGCGATGCGAACCACGGGCCGACCCCGACCGGACCGCCGCCGTCGGCTACGGCACCGGGGGCGCAGTCGCACTGGAACTCGGTCGCGATGGCGTCGACCTGCGCGCGATTGGGACAGTCAACGCACTGACCACGGGCCGACCGGGCGAGGCGGCACGCATTCGCTGCCCGGTATGGGCCGGGGTCGGGTCGGAAGACCCGATCATGCCGCCCGCGCAACGGGAGGCGTTCACCGCAGAGATGCAGGCCGCGGGCGTCGACTGGCGCCTCGTGGTCTACGGAGGAGCCCTTCACGCCTTCCACCACCCCACGGTCGACCACACCGTGCCTCCCGGCGTCGGCTACCACCCACGGCACGCACGGCGAGCCTGGCGTGACATCGTCGCCCTGCTCGCCGAGTGCCTGCCCGTCACGGATTGATCCGATCGGCTCCTGATACTCACTCCTGCCCGCCGCCGTCGTCTTCGTCCAGCTCCGGGGCATCCGGGTCGCGCAGCGGGTGCGGGGCCCCGGAGGCCGGGGTGGCGGCGGTGAACTGTAGCGGCCGAGCAGGTTCAGGTTGCGGTGCTTGAGCGGGGAGAGCCGGCCGATGTCCTCGTCACAGATCTCGTGGCCTTCGGCGCGAAGCTGGGCGGCGGCGTCGACGCACTTCGTCGTCCAGAGCACGACGGCGTTGAGGACCAGGCCGAGCGCGCTGAGCTTGTCTTATCCGAACTAGCCCAGCTCGGCGGCAGGTCCGCCTGCGAGCCGTCGTTCACCACGGAAAGTAGTCGTGAAGAAGTTGGGTGGACGGGTTCCGTCGGGCGTGTCGTGCACGTCGTCCGCGCGCTTCGCGGTCTTACTGGGAGAACGCGTAGGTCCGGACGGGGTCGAGGTGCAGCTCGAAGGGCCCGAAACAGTCGGCCGCGAGGGTCGCGACCGGAGCGCCGCAGGGGCAGGCCCGGTTGAGTCCCTCGTCGCCTGTCGGTCCGCAGCACCCACTGCTGTTCTCCCAGTTGGGCAGTGGCTGAAGGCCGGCGGCATCATCAGGGTGCACCAGCACTGTGTGTCGGCTGCCGGCCGAGATGACGAAGCCTTCTTCACGGCAGACCACAGGTCCGCGCGACTGAGCCGGCTTCGGGTCCTCCTGATCGTCCTGCACGACGTAGGGAGGCCCCCAGGGCTCGGGATCGATCGCGTAGTGGCCCCGCGGAACAGTGGCAGGTGCCCGGCGTGTCTCCTTGTCCCGGTCGCGCTCGTCGTCTGAGACGTCAGGGACGGCGGCAAGCTCGGCGAGCTCCGGCGTGATCGCGGTGCCGCACTTGGAACAGAGGAAGACGGTCATCCCCTCGTTGTAGTGCTCAGGACTGCCCCTTCGCATCCTCGTTTCGCTGCTCGGAGTCGATGCGCGCGACGACGCCACGGAGATCGGGCATGCCCAGGTGGACGGTGGTGTGCCGGGCCGCGAGGTCGCGCATGGCGGCGAGCTTCTGCTCGGCGGCGGCGAGGCTGGCCTCGATCGCGGCGACCTCGCCGAGCCATCCCTGTTCCTTGGCCTCCTGGAGCCGGTCGAGCAGGTTCGCGTGGATCTCCTCCAAGCGGGGCATCTGCTCAGGATCGGGCCGCAGGACAGGGCAGCGGATGCAGGCGTGTTCATGGACGCAGGGGGTGCCGAAGTCGCGTGCGCAGACGCCGAGGGCGACCTTCCGCAGCTCGAAGTGGGCGAGGAAGTCCTGCCACTCCTGTGCGGTGGGCTCGCGGTACTCCTCCCCGGGTCGCAGCGCCCGGCGGCGGGCGATGAAGGACCGGTGGTGGTTAATGACGTCCTCGGGATAGATCGCGGCATAGCCGAGGGTCGTGTCGACCGTCCGGTGGCCACAGATGCGGGCGGCGATGTGCGGGGGCAGACCGGAGCGGAGGGCGTCGGTCACGAAGATTCTCCGGAAGTCGTGGGGTGTGTATCGCAGCTGCTCATCGCCGGGCCCGGTCAGCCCGCTCGTGGCGAGGGCGTCGTTGAGGCAGGTGTAGATGTAGTTGCGCGGGATGGCCCGGTCCTCCGGGCCGCAGCGGCGCTGGAACAGGAACGGCATCGGCGCACTCCAGAGCCGTTCCAGACTGTCGTAGGCGGAGACCAGAGGCATGGCCTGCTGCCCGCGCCGAACGCGATGGATGATCGCTGTCAGCACCTCGCCGAACTCTGGTGAGACCAGCAGCAGCCGCTCCTGGTCGAGCTTGGACGGGGCGACCTGGAGCATGGGCACGATCTCGCCGGTGGTGGGCAGCTGGTAGGCGACGAAGCTGTGGTGAGTGAGTTCGAGTGCTTCCTCGATGCGCATGCCGGTGTGGCGAAGGACCTCGACGATGGCCCAGGCCCAGAAGGCGCGTTCCTCTTCCACGGTCAGGTCCCGGCGCCGGCCGGTGGCGGGGTCGTCGGCGTAGATGCGGGAGGACACCCCTGCCCGGCGGAGGAGGTTCTCGCCCGCCGGAGTGGTGAACGGGGCTCCGGCCGGGGTCTCCCGCCCGGTGGCGAGACAGGTCTGGGCGTCCTTGAGCTGGCGCTCGACGGCTTTGACCAGGGCCGGGAGTGCGGGCAGCAGGGTGCGGGTGCGCTGGTCCATGGCTGCCTTGCGGCGGGCACGGTTCTTGCTGTGGTCGGTGTCGCTGTCGCGGACCGGGCAGGGTGCGACCCACGGGCCCCAGCGCGTCGGCTCGTCGGCAGCCCAGCGGGCGAGATCCTGGTAGAACGTGCGGACCCAGCTGAACACGGTGTGCGCGTTGACCCGCGGCCGGATGGGGGTGCCGTGCCGGTCACGGACCATGCGGACGCGCTCCCGCCAGGCGGTGACGATTTCGGCGTCCAGCCGCAGCGAGTCGATGCCCGGGTGGTGTTTCTCCAGGTCGCGCCAGAACAGTCCGGCCAGGGTGCGGGCCATGTCCTCCAGCGTGGTGTAGTCGACGTCCACCGCGCGCTCGGTGAGGTAGTCGACCAAGAGGTCTCGTATCGCGGTGCAGGTGATGCCCTGCCGATCGACCAGGGCTGCCGGTGTCAACTGCCCCGGCAGCATCACCGTCTTCAGCCGCGCCGGGGCATCAGGGCCGAAGACGCCGAGGCCCGCGAGGAGCGCGTAGAAGAGGTGCTTGCCGTGGTAGCCGTTGGTCTGGTGCTCGCCGATGGCATGCTGCAGCTCGACGCAGTCGCCGATTGTGACGTCGTGGACGGTCCCGCCCTTGGAAGCCACGATCCAGGTGACGCGGTTGAGTGCGTTGTTGCAGTCGTTGGCTCCCGTGTGGCCGGTGGCCGTGTATTGGTCCTTGAGCGCCGCGAAACCGTCGGGATCGGTGACGCTGCGGATGTGCGCCAGCAGTTGCGAAGGGCGCTGCCGCAGTAGCCACCGGTAGTCGGGGCGTACGACTTGGCCGCCCAGCAGCGGGATCATGCCGCAGCACAGATCGGCACGGTCGTACTTGCGCGCCCGCTGGTGCTCGGCGAGCCACTGCATCGGCAGCCGTGTCCACTCCCGGCCGGCGTCCTCGGCTCCGCTGGCCACCCAGCGCTCCTGCCAGGTGCCGCCGGGCTGGTCCTCCAGCCAGTCCAGCAGCTTGATCAGACCGCGGTGCCGTGAGCGCTGATTAGCGTCGCTGTCCGCGGTGAACGGCAGCGCGAGTGTGCGCTCCAGCACCTGCTCGCGCGGTTCCTCCGTCTGCCACCAGGTCGCCGGCGCTTCGCGTTTCTCCTGGCCGGAAGGCAAGGGGGCATGACGGACGGGGGCGGAGGGCCGAGCAATCACGGTCGCAGTGGTCATGCCGGGCCTCCACCTAGGTCGGCCGTGCCGAGCAGCGTCTGGAGAACCTCGGAACGGTAGCCCGGAGCGGGCATCACCGGTTTGACGGGCTCCGCAGCCTGCCGGGCGTGGTGGGCCAACACGTGCGCGACGACCTCGTCCTCGGCGGGGTCGAGGTACTGCTCCGTGGTGCTGATGTGGAGATGGCCAAGGACCCATTGGACGTCGGTGAGCGAGAGCTTGGGGTCGCGCACCATGCGTTTGGCCGCGCTGTGCCGCAGGTCATGCAGGGTCCAGTTCGCTCCCAAGGTCTCGTTGGCCCGGGTGAACACCATGCGGGCCGCGTCGTAGCTCAACGGCCTGATCGGGCGCCGGAGGGTCCACCACAGCGGCTCCTCCGGCCCATCGAGGGCCTGGGGGCGGATCTGCTGCTGGTAGAGCCGCAGCCATACGAACGCGTCGCTGGAGGCAGGGATCCATTGCAGGGCCCGGGAGCCCTTGCGGATGACACCGATCGTCTGGTCACCGGGGCTGACCCGGTCCCGGCTGACGCCGAGGAGTTCCGAGGCGCGCGGGCCGGCCGAGATGTAGAAGGCGACCAGCGCGCGGTCGCGGTGCGAGGGCAGGGCCGCGAACAGTTCGTTGAATGCCTGGTCGGGGATGCCGCGCGGAGTTCGCCGGGGCTCCTTCGGCTGGTAGGGGGCCCGGCGGACAGGCTGCTTGAAGGCGTGCATCGGGTTGTGGTGGGCGTTGAGGTGCTCGTCCTCGGCGCGCTTGGTCTTCGGGAACGGGTTGAGCAGCGGCCGTCCATGCATGTCGCGGTGGTACTCGTAGAAGCTGCGGACGACTGCCCGCGCGTGCCTCCGGGTGCGTGCCGCGTAGTTCTCGCCTGCGTACCGCTTGCCGGTCACCGGATTGACCGACCCGGGCGCCGGGGCGTCCGGCCGCCGGGGCCGCGGCGGCTTCTTGACCATCTTCAGCCACAGTGCGAAGTCTCGGGCCTCCGCCCGGCCAGCCCGGTCCCACGGAACGTCGACGGCCCACAGGAACCTGAACCAGGCCAGCAGCTCGTACGCGTACGAGCGGAGCGAGGCCGGGCTGTCGTCGTCGGCGAGCATGTCGAGCAGGAACTCGCTGACTGCCGCCACCTCGATCCCGTCCCGGTCGAGCAGCCGGTACGGCAGCGACGGATCGCCGGTCTCCTCGACCCGGCCGACCCTCGGCACCGTGAGCGCTGTGACGTCCCGTAACTGCATGCTCTCTTGCACCTGAGCCTCCACGAGTTGCTGTGGTCTCCAACAGCTCGTGATGACAGCACATCAGGACGGTGGTGCAGCATGGCCTGGGGGGCAAGCTGACCGGCCTGACGCTTGGTCCCGTCACCGTGCGTCGATCTCCAGGGACTCGTCGGTTCGCACCCCGGTAGTTCGGTCAACAGGTCCTCCATCCCGTCCCGGTACGCCTGGTGGATGGTGCCGTGCTTGCACCCAGCGGAGTCGGGCGGCCCCCTGCGTCCGAACATGCGCAACAGGTCGTAGGCACGGACCTGGTTGGTGACCAGAGACCCGGCAACCTTCAGCATGTCCGGCCAGTGCGTGATCACCTTGTTCGGGTTCACGCGGTTGCGCGCCAGGTCCTCCACCGCGCCGTACGTGTCGGTCCCAACGCCGGGCGTCGTGGCCCGCCAGGACCGCTGGTCGTCCAGGTCGCGGCACTGGGGGCTGGAGTTGTAGCCGAGGATCTTGAACAGGCCGAACACCATGTCGGAGTTTACGTGGACAGTCCAGGTTGATCATCCCTCGCCGTGTCGTCCGACCGTCTGATCGGCGTGGGTGTCGGTGGGCTGCCGTAGGGTCCGGTCCCATGACGACGACACTGATGACGTACGCGGGGCCGGGCGATCCCGAGGAACTGGCCACCCGCACTGGCGGGGCGCCACTGGCTCCGGCTGGAACGTCATGGCCCGCTTGCGTGACATGCGAGGGGCCGATGCAGTTCCTGGCTCAGGTCGTCCTGAACGATCTGGGCCGGCCGACGGATCAGAACGACACGCAAGCTGGGCACGTCATGGCGATATTCATGTGCCAGAACGACCCCGGTATGTGCGACGAGTGGAGCGCGACGGCCGGCGGCAACCGGGCCCTCTTGTTCCCCGCCTCGGGGCTGCAACCGATGACCGGGCCCGGCGAGGACGACGGCCTCCTCCGTCTCGGCGCCGTCAACGCCGTGAATTTGGTGTCCTTTCCTGGCTCCGATTACGGCAGCGCTCGTGAGGAGTGGGGCAGCCGCAACGGAAACGGCCTTCGAGATGTCCTGGGACAGCTTGGTGGGCGGGCCGACTGGCTGCAGGATGACGAGACGCCGGGGTGCCTGAGCTGCGCCCGCCCGATGGACCTGGTCGCCCAGTTCGAAGAGGGACCGGACCATGTCACGGCCATGAACTTTGGCGGCGGCGGGGCAGCTTTCGCCTTCGCTTGTGGACCCTGCCTTCAGGCCGCCTTCCTGTGGCAGCGCTGACCTGAGCGAGAGCGGTCGGTCGAAGCCGGCTGGAGACCGCAGTGATGGCGCTCTTGAGGCCGGGTGATCCCGCCGTTGACGGTGCGGATGGCGCGTGCGAGTAATCCGCGGGGCACGGCCGCCACGTGGGTGCATGATCGGACCGGCTTTCGCGTCGGGTGGGCGCCGGGTTCCACTTCGGCGGTGGGGTGGGGCGAGTTGTCGGGACGTTCGAAGGTGCTGGTCAGCCGGGGTTCGGCAGGGTGTAGGGCCTTTTGACCGCGCGGGTGATGACGTCGGTCCAGGGCCATCGGGCGGTGAAGCGGATCCAGTGGCGGCGTCCGGTGTTCACGAGCTGGGCGGAGGTGGAGAGCAGCCGCAGGCGGAGCTTCTTGGGTTCCCAGCGGCGGATGTCGCCGGTCAGGGCGAGCATGGGCACCCAGGCGAGGAGGTCGAGTGCGAGGGAGACGATCTCCAGCCAGATCTGGTTCTGTGCGGTGTCGTGCAGGGCCGCCGCCTTTGTTGTTGGTCGCGAAGCAGGTCAGCCGCAGCCCGTCGAAGTCGGTGAAGCGCAACTGGGCCCCGTGATGCGGACGTTCCTTTCGGACGATCATTCGCATGCCCTTCGGTCAGGAGGGGAGGTCGGGCATGGCGGTGATCTCCGCGATCCAGGCGCCGGGTCGTTCGATGCCACCCGCGTGGTAGGCCGGCGTCCACGCCTTCTTCGGGATCTTCAGCACGGCCTGGTGGATGGCGTCGGTGGTGGTCATCCGACGGAGTACGACAGCCACCGGCCGGCGCCTGAAGAGCCAGTCGAGGAAGGTGTGGGTGCCGCCGCCGGAGTCGGTGCGGATCAGCGTCTGCCGTTCCCGTCGCAGGTGTTGGGGCAGTTGGCCCAGGGCGAGTTGGGCGGTTTCGATGTGGTCGGCGGCGGTGTCGGAGCCCGCGTTGCCGGGCCGCAGCACGGCGGCCACCGGTTCCCCGTCGCGATGGCGTCCTGCTTCTTGGAGTGAAGGACCAGCACGCCGTCGATGTCCACGGTCATCTGGCCGTCGGTGACCGGGCTGCTTGTACCGGCCGGCTCCAGATTCGCTGGCGCTTGGGGAACGTGCGGCCCGGATTGTCGCGAGGGCGTTCGGGCCGGAGGTGGCGAGAGCATCGAGGAGACGGGAGACCGTCGGATCGGAAGCTAACGGGCCGAACACGTCCGGCTCGGCCCGCAGCATGCCGACGTCGGCCAGGGGGTCTCCGCCGAGCGCGGTTCAGCACCGGATTGTCAGTGGCGGCCACTCCTGTGGTGCGCGTACTGCCGTCTGCCGCTGCCCCCGCGCCCACGCCACCGGGGCACTGACGTGTGGCGCCGTTCCGGGCGGTGCGGGGTCAGCCCTGGACCGCGGCCGGATCCATCCAGATGACCTCCCAGGTGTGGCCGTCGAGGTCGTCGAAGGCGCGGCCGTACATGAAGCCGTGGTCCTGGGTCTCGCCGCTCGGAGTGGCTCCCGACGCGATGGCTTTGTCCACCAGTTCGTCCACCTTCTCGCGGCTCTCGGCGCTCAGCGCGACCAGCACCTCGCTGGTCTTCGTGGCGTCGGCGATCTCCTTCTTGGTGAACGTGGCGTAGAACGGCTTGGTGAGCAGCATGGCGACGATGGTGTCGCTGATCACCACGGAGGCGGCCTTCTCGTCGCTGAACTGCGGGTTGATCGTGTAGCCGAGTTCCGTGAAGAACTTCTTGGAGGCGTCAAGGTCGTCCACGGGCAGGTTCACGAAGATCATCTGCTGGTACATGGCGGGCTCTCTCCCATGGTGGTCCGTGCCGGGGTCGGCGTGTTCGGTTGGGTAGACCGGGGGTCCCGGGAGAACTCATCGGTCGCCCGAGACTTTTTCAGCGGCCTTTTTCACCGGTCCACGAGGAGGGCCGGCAGGGCGGTGACGACGAGGGGGAGCGGGCCCGAGGGTGGTCAGGGGGTCGAACGCCGCTGCCGAGCCGGCGTACAGCGTGGTCATGGCGTAGCCGGCGGACGCGGTCGCGCAGACGACGCCCAGGGGGCGGCCGATGCGGGTGGACTGCAGGAGCAGGCCGCACAGGTGGGCCAGGCCGGCGGCGGCCAGCACCAGGCCGGTTGCGGTGAGGAGCCAGCCGAGCCGTACGGCGGCGTTCGAGTGGCCGGCGTGGGCCTGGACCGCGAGGCCGGTGGCCAGGAGGGCGAAGCCGGCTGTAGGTCGCCGCGCCGCTGGTGAGGCGCTGCGCGATGCAGCTCGGCACGGTCGTCCAGGCCGTCGACGAGCACGAGTTCCCGCTGATCCTGCAGGCGCTGCAGGAGGCCGCGTACGGCGACGCCCACTGAAGGCGGCAAGCGGCACAGAACGCGGGCGGAGAGGCACTTCGCGGGCGAAGCGATCCCAGCGGACGAGGTGTTCGAGTGGTCGTGGACCGCTTGAGCACCCTTGGGTGACGCGGACGCCGACCAGGACCGGGCAGGCACATCAGAACAAGCTGCCGCAGATCAGGTCACCCATGACGAACCGCGCCGGGGTGCCCGCGGTCAGCCAGGTGATGCCCGTGCCGATGATGTTGGTGAGTCCTAGGCGTCGATGACGAGGTTGGTGGTCACCACGTGGATCCGTTCGTCGGCGTCCCGCTGTGCGGGCGAGGACCAGCTCGTCCGCGTCCTGGATGCGACGGGGCGCGTCGTCGTCCAAGTCCCGCGCCCCGGGCTCAGCGGTCGAACGCCTTGGTCAGGGTGACCAGGTCGAGTGTTCCTCACCGGTCACCCCACCGGCGCACGAGTCCACCGACCCCGACCGCCGGTACTCCGTCCCCCGCAACGAGATCAACAGGATTGCCCCGCAGCCGACACCGAAACCAGGTCGAGTGGGCCGTCAGTAGCTCCTCACGGGCCCCTTCTCGCAGGCCGAATCCGTTATCCCGGCATGCTCAGCACAAGTGCAGTCGTTCCGGGAACTGCGGCACCCCGTCCACCGATGTGTACGGCCGGAAGGCCGGTCCCGGGTCTCGGACCAGGGACACGCACCGGTCAGCTCCGATCCGCTGTGCCACGTCCAGCGACTCGTTGGAGACAGCGAGGGCCTGTTCGACTTCCCGGGTCTGAAGCAGAGATTGCGCCTCGTAAGTACGGAATACTCCCCGTGTCTTGTCCCGCGAGCGTGGCAGCAGCGACAACCCTTCTTCGATCCGAGTTCGCGCCTCCTTTGCCCGGCCGGGATCGAGCATGCACTGACCGGAGTCCACGGCCGGATCGGCGGTGCTCATCCACCGGCACCAGGACGGTGCCGGCTCCCGCGTATCCGTCAGCAGCGTCGCTTCGGCAGCCTTCAGATCGGTGCGGCAGGCGCCGGCGTTGCCCATTGCGGCGTGTGCGCGGGCCCGGCGCAGGTGGAGCGCCGACCGCGCCATGGGGTGCCGGGTGTGGATGAGGGCCTGACTCAGCGGTTCGAGGGCCGACTCCGGCTTCCCGAGCCAGATCGCCTGATAGGCGAAGTCCGACAGCACCCCCGCGCCTTGGTCCCGGTCGCGGGCGGTGTGCGCGTTGGACGGCGCGGCGTTCCACAGCTTTCCGGCCGCGTAGTGCCGGCCCTGGTCGAAGCGGTACCAGCCGCACGTACTGGCCAGGGACGACGCCGGCAGGTGCAGGCGGCGCCCGGTTGCCTCGCTGAAGCGGCCTGCGTCCAGCAGGTCGGTGACGGTCTCCAGGTGTGCTTCGGTCAGCTTGATCATGTGCTGGCGCTGCTCCGTCGGGAGCGTCGACAACTTCGCGTCGGTCCCCTCCAGCCAGCTCATCAGTTCGCCGTCGACACGAGTGCTGCCCTCGGTGGCGGTCGTGAGGCGTTCGGGTTCCAGGTCGGCCCATTGTCAGGCGAGCCCCGCCAGGGCGAGCGCGCTGTAGGTCAGGAAGGTTCGGCGTTCGCGGTCCATCACGGCTCTCTGTGCGTCTCGAAGGGCGTGGACGGTAGACGCCGGCCCGAGCGGCACCGGTTCCTCGTGGCCGGGCAGCCGGTGAGGCCAGGGGTCGCGCAGCGCTTGGAAGCCCTGGCGCCGAGGACGCCTTGCAGGGCGAGGACTTCAGCGGACTGCGCAAGCTTGGCAGCCTGGTCTCCGCCTTCGCCGATCAGCTCGGCGTCATCCGGCCCGGACTTCGGGACGTCGTCAGCCACTTCGGCTTCCACCTGAACAAGTCGGCGAACCTGCCCACTCCAGTTTCCAAGTTGCGCAGATGCGGGCCCAGGTCAGGGCCATGGAGCGGGAGTACGCACGCGCCCAACTCCACATCGCAGTCTGCACCGCTCTGCAAAGGATCCGGGCGCTGCGCAAGGTGCAGCCCGGCTCCGGCTGCTGACTCTCTGGACGCTGAGGGGCCCGGACCGCCTGCATGCTGTCAAGGCTGTTGGGGTGAGCCGATCCCGCGCAGTATACGGAAGGCCCGCAACAGGGGTGCTGGGCCTGTGTCCGTGAGGCCGGACGCCCGGCGCGACCTTCGGGTACGCAATACGGCGCGCACTGCGGACAAGGCGGCGCAGGCGATCACCGCGGCCGTGAGATCGGCGTCCGGCGTGTCCGGCGGCAGTCTGCGCTCGACCAGGACGGTGAGCTGTTCCTCGAAGTCGGAGAAGGCCTGGACGAGCCGGGCGGTGACGACGTTCTCGATGCCTTGGACCGGATGGCTGAGGGCGGTCAGAGTGGAGGCGGCGAACGGCTCGGCCGCCTCCAGCAGGGCGTTGCACACCGCGTCCAGAGCCTCCTCGTCCGCCGGACGCCGGGCCAGGGCCTTCTCCACGTAGGCGAAGATCTCGACGCCGTCCGGCAGCAGCAGCGCCTCCTTGCTCTCGAAGTAGCGGAAGAAAGTGCGCACGGATACGTTCGCGTATGCGGCGATGTCCGCGATCGTGGTGGCGTCGAAGCCGCGTTCCTTGAACAGGCGCGCGGCCCCTTCCAGCAGGCGGCGCCGCGTTTCCTCCTTCTTGCGTTCGCGGAGTCCGGCGGGAGCGATCTCACTGGGCATGGTCCGAAGCCTTCCGCCACGGTGGCATGACTGTCAATTGACATACATGCCACCACGATGGCTGATGTGCGCACTGTTACCGGACCGCTGGCGGGCATGCACTCTCGCCGTCCGCTCTTCGCCTCCTGTGGGTCGTCGTAGCGGCTAAAAATGACAGTACTGCCAATTGTCATACATGCCACTTCCTCTCTAGAGTTCGTGTCACTCGTGACACTTTTTCTTGGGAGAACCCCGGTGGCCCGACCTCTGCAGCACCCATCCACGCCGAGCGGGGCGCACACCGCCACCCGCCCGGCAACGGACTTCGCCGCCGCCCGCGGGCTCGGCCGCCTCGGCGGCTTCTGCGCCCGGCACGCGACAGCGGTGATCGTCGCCTGGCTGTTGGTTCTCGTCGCCGCCCTGGCCGGACGGCACCTCGCCGCACCCACCTTCAGCGACCAGGTGAGCCTGCCCGGCACGGCCTCCCACACCGGCGCCGATCTCCTCGCGACGTCGATGCCCGAGGCGGGCAGGCCAGGCGGCAAGGTCGTGTTCCACACCAACTCCGGCGCCATAGCTGACCAGCGGTCCGCGCTCGAGCGGACCCTGGCCGACCTCCGCGATCTGCCGCACGTCACTGCTGTCTCCGCACCCGTCACCAGCGTCGACGGACGCACCGCGTACACCGCCGTCTCCTTCGACGAGCAGCTGAAGAACCTCGGCCACGACTACACCGGGCGACTGGACAAGGCGACCGGCCCCGCCCGGGCGGCGGGCTTCGGTGTCGCCTACGGTGGCGATCTGGATCAGGTGGTCCGTGCACGGGCCGACGACAAGCTGAGCGAGGGCGTGGGCCTCGTCACCGCCCTCGTCATCCTGTTGCTGGCCTTCGGCAGTGTCCTCGCGGCGCTGCTGCCGCTGGTCACCGCGCTGATCGGCGTCGGAGTCGGCCTCGGAATCGTAGGCATCGTTGCCACCACGTGCTCCTTCGCCACCTCAGCCACCACCCTTGCCAGCATGATCGGCTTGGGCGTCGGCATCGACTACGCCCTGTTTCTGACAACGCGCTTCCGCCAGGACCTCATCGACGGGCGCGACCCCGCCGATGCCGCCGCCCGCACCGCGCACACCAGCGGACGCGCCGTCCTCGTCGCCGCTTTCACCGTGGCTGTCGCCATGCTCAGCCTCTATGCCTGCGGGCTGACCTTCATCGGCAAGATCGGCCTTGCGGCCACCCTCGCCGTCGTCGTCACCGCCGCTGCCGCCCTCACCCTCGTACCGGCGGCTTTGGGGCTGGTGGGCAGGCGCATCGACCGGTTCGGGCTGCGCCGCCCGGTCGGGGAGGGCACGGACGGCCAAAACCGCTACGCGGACCTCGTCGCCCGGCGCCCCTGGACGTTCCTGGCCGTCGGCGTCGCCGTCCTCGGGGTGTGCTCCCTACCCCTGCTATCGATGCGCCTCGGCCACGTCGACGCCGGTGCCGACCGACCCGGCAGCAGCACCCGAACCGCATACGACTGGCTCGCGCACGCCGACGGGCAGGGCTTCGGAGTGGGGGCCAACGGCCCGATCGTCACCGTCGTCGACGTGGGCGGCGCAAGGTCGCCCGTCGACCGGATCACGGCCGACCTCACCACGGCCCTGAGAACCATCCCCGGGGTGGCAGCCTTCACTCCCGTCAAGGCCAGCGCCGACGGGAGGATCCTCGTCACCACGCTCACCCCGACCACCGGCCCGCAGGACGCCGCCACCGGCGACCTGCTCGCCACCCTCTCCGGGCGGACGCTGCCGAAGGCCCTGCACGGCACCGGCGCCAAGGCCTATCTCACCGGCACCGTGGCAGGGCAGGCCGACTTCCGGGACACGGTCGGCGAACGGCTGCCCGTCGTCATCGGCATCGTCCTGGTCCTCGCCTTCCTCCTGCTCATGACGGTCTTCCGCAGCCTGGTGATCCCGTTCAAGGCCGTCGTGCTCAACCTGTGCACCACTGCCGCCTCCTACGGCGTGCTCGTCGCGGTCTTCCAATGGGGATGGGGCGACTCGCTGCTGGGACTCTCGGAGCCGGTGCCGATCGAGTCGTACGTTCCGATGATGATGTTCGCGATCGTCTTCGGGCTGTCCATGGACTACGAGGTCTTCCTGCTCTCCCGGATCTCCGAGGCCTGGCACCGCACCGGCGACAACCGGCTCGCCGTGGGGGAGGGGCTGTCCGCGACGGCGCGCGTGATCTCCGCCGCCGCCTTCATCATGACCGCGGTGTTCCTGTCCTTCACCGCCTCGCCGACCGTGGTCGTGAAGATGCTCGCTCTGGGGCTGGCGATCAGCGTGATCGTCGATGCCACGGTGGTCCGCCTGATCCTGGTGCCGTCCGCCATGTTCCTCATGGGCCGGGCCAATTGGTGGATACCCCGCCGGCTCGACCGGGTCCTCCCGCGCCTGCACGCATGACCACCCGCCGACCGATCCGGAGCAGCGACCACGTGGGACCGAACCCCCGCGGGAAGACCCGCCTGGTCCTGGCCGCCATCGCTGTGATCCTGGCCCTGCTCACCAGCGCGACCGACCTCCTGTTCTGCCTTTACGAGTTCGGTCCGCGCAACCTCCAACCGCGCCCCGGTCGACAGTGGGCCGAACGCGGTGGCAAGGGCAAGGACCCCGACCGTGAGCCCAGACCCTGGCGGCGGCCCACCTAGAACTATTTGACCTTGTACTCGCAGGGCTTGGAGTCCTTGCCCCGTTGTTGTCGGCGACTTGCTTGCCGTCGACCTTGATCACACAGGCAGCCATTTTCAGCATCCCACCGCCGGCCTGGACCGAGCCGGGGAGGACCGACACCAGGTAGCCCACTTTCTGCTCGGCTTTGGTCAGTTCGACTGTCTCCGTCTTGGTCCGGGGGAGCTTCTGATTCCCGTAACCGCTGCTGGCCGCGTGGTACATGATGTCGGTGCGGGTCCGCAGAAGTCGTACGCGGTGCAGCAGCAGCCGGCTGAGCTGATGCGCGCGGGCAGGCACAGCGCTTCGGTACGGCAGCACGGGAATCGTTGGCGCCGGCTGTCCGTGAGGAACGCTCGCGCGCGGTCGAGGCTCTGGCTGGCCGGCTGACCGGCTGACCGGCGTCAGCACCACGGCAAGCTACAAGCCTTTATCCGACGTGACCCCGCCGGCCGCAGCACCGGCGGGCCGTGCTCCTTCGGGCAAAGACGGCCCTGCGGTGCAGAGCGCCAGGCTGGGGGACATGCCGGCCTGGACGGCCTCTGGCGTACGTACGGGGGTGACACCGCCGCCGTCGGCGGCAGCGACGGCCGGGAGTACGACACGAGTGAGGACGTCCAGGGAATCGACCTTCCGGTCGCAGGGGTCACCGGGGATCTATACGACGGGCAGGCGAAGGCCAACTGGCACTACATGCAGCCGACCACAGGTCCGGGGCACAACTTCATCGGTGACTATGTGTGCGAGGACGGTGCCAATGGCGGCGTCCACTGCTGCTGCGCCTTCGCGCGCTACCGCTCGATCTCCTGGTCGCTCCCGATACGCGCCGCCCACACCATCGGCCTCACCGGCTCTCCGCAACGCCGCCGGCACCATCGGAGCCCGCAGCACAGCCGGGGGAGGCCGCTGCCTTCACCGTGACGGGACCGGGCTTGCCCGCCCGCTCTGGGAGCCAGCCCAGCCGCAGCCATGAAGGACAACGGACCGGGCCGGACCGCCGTGGCGGGGCCGGGCACAGGACCGACCATGAGGCCGACCACGCCCGGCACGAACCGACCACGGCTCAGCTGGCGGTAGGACCGGCCCTGCCGGTGGTCTGGCCCTCGTGCCGTGTGCCGGCGTCGGCGCGGACCAAACCCCGCCGCCGGCAGCGGCGGGTCCCTCCCGGGCGCTGGGACCGTGCCAGTTCCGAGCACATCTGATCACCGTGATCGCGTGACGGCGGCCATGGGAATTCCCCACATACGATCGGCCTCCATGAGCTGACGGGTTGCGCCAACTCGCCCGGGCGGTCGTCTTCGTTGGCGCCGACGCGAACGATCCGGGGGAGGAGCTCCTCAGCCTAGTTCGACACGCGCACGGTAGAGATCGCCTACAGCACGATCTCGTCGACGGTGAAGAGCATGCTGCGGACAGGAGCGAGTTCTTGGAGATGGGCCGCGTCGGCCGCGGTGGCATGTCCCTCGGGTGAGGCGAATGCGGCCTGCAGTTCTTCCATCGTGTCCCATTCCAGCTCGGCGACCAGGTAGTAGGGCGCGCCGCCGCGGACGGCGACCATGTCGCGGCCGATCGTGTAGCCGCGCAGCCCCGGGAGACGGCGGACCAGCGGGATGTGGACGGCGTGGTAGTGCCGGTCGAATGCCGCGGGGTCGGCGGGCGTCTCGTACAGAACGATGAAGCGCGCGGTCATCGGGCGGCCCCGCGGAAGCGGGTGAGGACGGCGGCGCCGACCTGCTCGGCGGCCAGGCACTCCAGCTCGGCGCGGGGGCCGCCGGCCGGGAAGAGCCGCCGTCCGGTGCCGAGGACGGTGGGGGAGGTCGGCAGCCGGTAGTCGTCGGCCAGGTCCGCGGCCCTCAGCCGGTCCACGACGCTCAGGCCCCCCGTGACGTCCACGTCCCGCCGCTCACGCTCGACGGCGTCGGCCAGATCGCCGTCGGGCGGCTGGGAGTTCGCCCACACCGACGTGTCGGCGTGGGTCAGGGTGCGGGAGGCGGCCAGCTTCGGGACGGCGTTCATCCGCGCGGGGAACGGGTCGTCGCGGCCCGGCCAGATCCGTGAGAACAGCTGCCAGGTGGCGCGCCCGAGCGGCAGTACCCCCTCGTCCAGCGTGCGGCCGAGCCGGAACTTGCCCCCGGGGACCGCTTGCGGGCCGTGCCCAAACGCCCAGCCGCCCAGCTGCGTGCCGGCGGACCCGTCCGGGTCGGACACGATCCCGTCCAGGGTGATGAACTCGATGACGATGACGCTCACGATGAGACTCCCTTCGGTTCGGTGCTCACCGGTACGTACCGGCCGCACGGCCCCGACTCATCGCTCCCGGCGGAACTCGTCTGCGGGAATCTCCCCGGGCAGCTCGAAGGCGTCGAAGACGCGCGGATCGGTGAACACGACGTGGTGCGCGATGCGGCCGTGGGTGGCGCATGGTGCTGAGCTCCCCCTCTCCTGTGGAGTACGTGACCGCCGGGGCGGTGCGGTCACGTGGTCACCCCGGTGACCGGGCCCAGGGCCATCCGCTCCGCACCGTCGCTTAGGCTGGTTCCTTGTTGCCGGTAAGGAGGCGCAGGCTGCGGCGGCGTGTGCTCGCCGTCCGTCCGAGGGAGCGTTCGCGTGTCAGTTGCCGGAGGCCGGTCGACGAAGCGGCTGCAGCGGGGGACCCTTTCCCAGGGGCTCATCGTGGCGACCGCGCTGCGGATTCTCGACGAGGACGGACCGGACGCGCTGACCTTCCAGCGACTCGGCAAGGAGCTGTCCTCCTCCGCGACCGCGGTCTACCGGCACTTCGCGAGTCGCGACCACCTCATGGTCGCCGTCGCGGACGAGCTCGACAAAATCTCTCTCGAGGGGTACGAGCCGCACGAGTCGTGGGCCGAGTCGCTGCGGGACCTGGCGATCCGTGCCTGGAACACCGCGCTGGACCACCCGGCGGCCGCCGCGCTCTGCATGGGGAGAGTCACCCGGGGCGTTCACGAGTTGCGTGCCGTCGACGCCGTTCTGGAAGCGTTCCACCGTGGCGGCTGGCGCGGCCGGGCGGTCGTCCTCCACTACCAGGTGTTCTCGAACTTCATCCTCGCCATGGCGAGCAACAACGCCTGGCGACTCGTCAACCAGCGGTTCGGCGCCGAGGTGAACTGGGTGCAGGAATACCAGCCGGCGGATCCTGACGCCTACCCCTACGCCGAGGCGGCGAAGGAGCACCTGCGCAGCATCGACATGACCGACGTCTTCCACCGGCAGATGGACATCCTCCTCGCGGCCCTCGAGGCGGAGGCGGCGACGCTTCCGCGCGACTGACACGCGTCAGCCTTCGCGGCCACCACCCAGCGGCGTTCTCACGGCCGAAATCGGCGGCAGGGTCGGCACACGCAAAGATAGTTAATGCTATTGACTACATCGTTCACTTGGCTGCATCCTCTCCACCAAGTGCTCCACGGCTCGCTGCCGAGCGGCGTCCACCGAGCGCCGCGCGCACCGCCTCCACGCCCCCGAACTGCACGCGCTCGTCCCGCCCGGCTCCTTGAGACCTGCGCCAGAGCGCGACATCCCTCTCCAGGAGCACCCATGCGCCAGACCCGTACCCGCGCGGTCCCTGTGACCGCTGCCGTCGCCATGACGGCCCTGATCGCCGGCTGTACCACCACGGGATCGACGGCCGGAGACCCGAGCGGCGGCGATGCCGCCACGACGACGACGATCCGCACGACGATCGACGTGCCGGCCGGCTTCGACCCGGCCAAGGCTCTGTCCCTGCCGGACTACCAGCTCGCCCGGGACAGTTACGACACCCTCGTGCGCAAGGACGACGGCGGGCTCGTCGGGGGGCTCGCCACCCACTGGGAGAACACGCCGACCTCGGCCACGTTCACCTTGCGCCCCGACGCGACCTGCGCCGACGGGACGCCGATCACGCCGACGGTCGTCAAGGGCTCCCTCGACCGCTTCATCGATCCGAAGACGGCGGCGCCCGATCTCCCCACGGTCTTCGGCCCGGGCAACAAGGTGAAAGTGACCGCCGACGACACGGCGCGGACGGTGACGATCACGCTCGCCAGGCCGTGGGGCGACATGGTCACCGGCCTGTCGGTCGCGAGCACGGGCATCGTCTGCCCGGCGGGACTCAAGGACCTCAAATCCCTTGCCGCC
Organism: Streptomyces sp. NPDC006739; assembly: GCF_042869815.1. Lineage (NCBI taxonomy): Bacteria > Bacillati > Actinomycetota > Actinomycetes > Kitasatosporales > Streptomycetaceae > Streptomyces > Streptomyces sp. NPDC006739. The sequence goes on along the minus strand of NZ_JBIAGM010000042.1, from coordinate 18,306 downwards.
GGTAAGGCCAAGGGCTCCCAGTCCGGTCCGTACCTTCTTGAGAAGTCCCAGTCCGGTGTCTCGTACTCCTACAGGCTTCGCCCGGAGTACAAGGCATGGCCGGCCTGGCGCACGAAGATCCCCGGCAGAGTCGCCACGACGCTGGAGTACCTGGTCTCGCCCGACCCGACGGCGACCGGCAACCTCGTGACCAGCGGCCAGCTCGACATCGGCAAGATCGATGCCTCCGGTGTCCCGCGCTTCGACGGCGTGGGCGGCAACAGTGTGAGCATCAGCCGGTTCTCCGACTTCTACCTGCTCTTCAACGAACGCCCCGGCGCGGTCTTCGCGAACGTCGCCACCCGCCGGGCAGTCGCCCAGGCCGTGGACCGCGCAGCCTTCACCAAGGTCGTCTCGAAGGACACCGGTGAGCTGTCGACGATGTTCGTGCAGAAGGACATCCCCTGCAACGACCCTGGCACCTCCTTCCTCGTGCCGACGGACAAGACCGCGGCGGCCGGCGTGCTCAAAGGCAAGAAGATCCGCCTCGTCGGCCCCCAGGTCGTCGGTCCCGCCGGCGCCGGAAACCAGTACATCCAGGAGGCGCTGCGGGCCGCGGGTGCGGACGTCACCCTCGCCAACGTCGACGTCGGGGCCTGGGTCGGCACCGTGTTCGGCAAGCCCGACGCCTGGGACCTCACGGTCTTCGCCGACCTCAACTTCCTCGGCAGCCTCGCGGGCCCCCTGGCCCACTTCGTGGGTCCGACCGTCCCCGAAGGCGGCGGCAACCTCGGCGCGGTGAAGAACCCCGTGCTGAGCGAGGCCTTCGCCCGGGGCGCCGAGGCGACGACCGGCAAGGCCCGCTGCGCCGCCTACCAGAAAGCCGCCAAGGCCCTGATCTCGCAGGTGGACGCGGTGCCGCTGGACAACGACCCGTTCATCTACGCACTGCGCAAGGGATTCAGCGCGCGGATGCTCGGCGGCTCGCTCGACGACCCCATCCTGCGCATCGGTTGACGGACGGGCCGTCCCCGTGGTGCGGAGACGCACGCGGCCGGACCCGACCGTCCGGAACGGAGAATCCCCGCGCTGTTCCGGTGCCCCGCACCGCCCCTCGCACTTTTCCGACAGGAGCCCCCTGGTGATCGACCCATTCAGCACCGCCCAGCAGATCGCCGACCTTGTGCGCACGAAACAGGTCAGCCCGGTGGAGGTGGCCGAGACCTACCTCGACCGCATCGAGCGGATCAACCCCACCGTCAACGCCGTCGTCTGGCTCGACGCCGACGCCGTGCGCGCGGCCGCCGTCCGGGCCGAGCGGGCGGTGCTGCGCGGCGAGCCGCTCGGCCCGCTGCACGGCGTCCCCGTCCCCATCAAGGACCTCAACTCCGTCGTCGGACAACCCAACACCATGTCCTCGCTGGCCGTCCGGGACACCCTGCGGACGGTCACGGACCCCGACATCCAGCTCCTCCTCGACGCCGGCGCGATCCCCCTCGGCCGGACGAACTCGCCGGAATTCGGTGCGCTGACCGTCTCCGAGAACGCCCGACACGGCAAGACGCGCAACCCGTGGAACCCGGCGCACACCTCCGGCGGGTCGAGCGGCGGTGCGTCGGCGGCCGTCGCGGCCGGGCTCGCCCCGGTGGCACACGCCTCCGACGGCGGCGGATCGATCCGGGTCCCGGCGTCCGTCACCGGCCTCGTGGGTCTCAAACCGAGCCGGGGACGCGTGCCCGCGTTCGTCCGTGGCTGGGAGCACTCGACGACTGAAGGCGCGATCACCCGCACCGTGCACGACGCGGCCCTCATGCTGGACGTCATGGGCCGTGCCGACCGGCTCGCCTGGTACAGCGCGCCCGAGCCGGGCCGCCCGTACATCGACGAGGTCGGTGCCGATCCCGGGCGGCTGCGGATCGGCCTGCTCCTCGACGCGCCGACCGGGCTGCCGGTCGACGAGGAGTGCCGCACGGCGGCGCTGACGGCCGCACAGGCACTGCGCGACCTGGGGCACGACGTAGTCGAGGCCCGGCCGAAGATGTTCTCGTACGAGGCGATCATGGGCTTCACCTGGACGATCATCAGTGCCTCCACCTATGCCATCGAGGTCGACGATCCCGAGGCGGTGGACCCCTACATCCGGCGCCGCCGGGAGACCGCCCTCGAAGTCACCGCGGGCGACTACGCCCGGACGGCGGCGCTCCTGCAGGCCGAGTCACGCGACGTCGTCGCCCAGTGGGGCAGGGAATTCGACGTCCTCCTCACTCCGACCACGGCGGTCGTGGCACCGCCGGTCGGCCCCGTGTACGACGAGGCGAACTCCGACCCGGACGGCCCACGGGCCACCGAGACCCGGATGGTCTCGTTCACCGCGTTCATCAACATCGCCGGGCTGCCCGCCATCTCGCTGCCCGTCCACACGACCGCGGACGGACTGCCCGTCGGTGCGCAACTCGTCGGCGCACCCTTCGACGAGGCGACGCTGCTGCGCCTCTCGGCCCAGCTCGAACCGCGGTTCCGCTGGTACGAGCGGCATCCGGACGACGCGGCGCTCACGGGGGCGGCGCTGTGAGCACCGGGTCCACGACCCCGACCGGGCCGCTGCCTGCCGCACCCCTCCGGTGCGTTCCCCGGCTCCGGCTGCGCGGAGGCTGGGCCGGCTTCGCCGTCCGCCGGGCGGGCGGGCTGCTGATGTCCATGCTGCTGCTCGTCCTCGTGACGTTCCTCATGGTGCCCCTGCTGCCCGGAGACCCGGCCCGCGCGATCGCCGGCACCAACTCGTCCCCGGCCACGCTTGCGGCGATACGCGAACGACTGGGCCTCGACGAGCCGATGGCGACGCGATTCGTCCACTATCTCGGCGACATCGCGTCCGGGCGGCTCGGCACCTCGTTCCGGTTCGACACCCCGGTCGCGGACATCGTCGCGACCCGGTTGCCGTACACCGTCCAGCTCGTCATCCCGGCCGTCCTGCTCTCCGTGGTCATCGCCGTCCCGCTGGGCATGACCGTCGGTGTCCTCACCCGTGACGGACGCCGCCGCCGGCTCGGCGTCGGCTTCGGCACGGTCGCCGGGCTCCTCGCGTCGGCGCCGGTCTACGTCGTCGCGACCCTCCTCATCGTCCTGTTCTCGATCAGCCTTGGGCTGCTGCCGTCCGGCGGCGCCACGACACCGAGCGCGCTCGTCCTGCCGATCGCCGCGCTCTGCATCGGCCCGGCCTTCGCCATCGCCCGGGTCGTCCGGCAGGAGACGGCCTCGGTGCTCGCCCAGGACTACATGAGGACCGCCCGCGGACACCGCCTTGGAACCGTACGTCTCCACCTCCGCCACGCCCTGCCCAACCTCGTCACGAGTGTCCTCACCCTGAGCGGTCTCGTCCTGACGTCCCTGCTCGGCGGGACGATCATCCTGGAGAACGTCTTCACCTACCCGGGGCTCGGCACCGAGGTCGTCCAGGCGATCATCTACAAGGACTATCCGGTGATCCAGGGCATCATCCTCGTCGTCGGCATGCTCGCCCTGCTCGTCAACCTCCTCGTCGACGTCGTCCTCGGGATCGTCGACCCCCGCACTCTTGAGGGAGGCCGTCGTGTCCACTGAAGCGACCGTGCGCCGATGGCTCCGCAACCCGTCACTGCTGTCCGGCGCCGTGATCCTCGGACTGCTCCTCGTCGTGGCCCTCGTGGCCCCGCCGCTGCTGAGAGGTCCCGCCGAGACCCTCACCGGCAACGCCCGGTTGGGGCCAGGGGCCGGACATCTCCTCGGCACCGACGCCTTCGGCCGTGACGTCCTTGCCCGGGCGCTCGTCGCGACCCGGCTCACCCTGCTCATGGCCGCCGCCGCCACGGCCGCGTCGTTCGTCGTCGGCGTCGCGATCGGCGCGCTGGTCCACCTGGCCCCCGGGTGGCTGCGCGAGACCTGTCTGCGGCTCGTCGACTCGGCGGTGGCCTTCCCCTCGCTGGTGCTCGCCCTCGTCATCGCGGCGGTGCTCGGACCGGGCACGGTGTCCGCGATCGTCGCGATCGCCGTCGCCGGCGTCCCCGGGTTCGCACGGCTGACGGCGAATCTCGCCGCGACGGTTGCGGACAAGGACTACATCCTCACCGCGCGCCTGCTCGGCGTCCCCGGCCTGCGCATCCTTGGCCGGCATGTCCTGCCGAACATCAGCGGGCCGCTGCTGGTGCTCCTCAGTTCGAGCTTCACCCTGTCCCTGCTCGACATCAGCAGCCTGTCTTTCGTCGGTCTCGGTGTGCAGGACCCGCAGTACGACTGGGGCCGGCTGCTCAACGAGGCGCTGCCGTCGATCTTCGCCCAGCCTTCGGTCGTCCTCGCTCCGTCGATCATGCTCATCGTCACCGGTGTGGGCGCCATGCTCCTCGGAGACGGCGTGGCCTCGCTCCTCGACCCGCGAACCCGCGGCACGGCGCCCGCACCGACCGGGAGGGCGGACGCGGCGGGACCGGCCGACCCGGCACAGGCGCCCCGGGCGTTTCAGGCGTCGGGCGGTGCTGGGGCAGCAGCCGTCATGGAGCCGGACGGCCTGCTGACCGTCGCCGGGCTCACCGTGCGGGCCGGTAACCGGACACTCGTCGACGACGTGTCGTTCACCATCGGGGCCGGCCAGATCGTCGGCCTCGTCGGGGAGTCGGGCTCGGGCAAGTCCACCATCGCCATGGCGGTCGCGGGCCTGCTACCCGAAGGCGTGCGGGCGCACGCCTCGAGCCTCGCCCTCGGCGACCTCGACCTGCTCGGAACACCGCCGCAGCGACGCCACGCTACCGAGATCGGTATCGTCTACCAGGACCCGATCGGCACGTTCAACCCCGCACTGAGGCTCGGCATCCAGCTCACCGAGGTGGCCAGGGTGCATCTGCGGACGCCCCGGCGCCGGGCCGCACAGGACATGGTCCGCGCGCTGGCCGACATCCACGTCACCGAGCCCGAGCGCCGGCTGCGCCAGCACCCGCACGAGCTGAGCGGCGGCATGCTCCAGCGGGCCTCGATCGCCTCCGCGATGACGACGAACCCGCGGCTGCTCATCGCCGACGAGCCGACGACGGCCCTCGACGTCACCGTCCAGGCGGAGGTGCTACGGCAGTTCCGGCGCATCAACCGCGAGCACGGCACGGCGATGCTGTTCATCTCGCACGACATCGGCGTGGTCGGCGTGCTCTGTGACACCGTCCTGGTGCTCCACGGCGGCCGGGTCGTCGACCGGACCACGGGCGGCGACCTGCGCCGGGGGACGGCCACGCACCCGTACACCCGCGCGCTGCTCGCGGCGACGCCCGCCGCGGTCGAGGCCGGCGGAACCCTCAACGCCGTCCGGTGGACGGCCGACGCGCATGCGGCGCAGCCGAGCGGGGCGCCCTCGGACGACCTTTCCGACAAACCCGCGGACCGCCCCCCGGCCGCGGAAAGGACCCGCTGATGTCCGCCACCGCCACCACACCGGACCCGCAGACGGCCACCCCGCTGCTGCGCGTCGAGGATCTCACCGTCGAGCTCGGCCACGGCGCCGCGGCCCGCAGGGTGCTCAAGGGAGTCTCGTTCGACGTCCCCCGGGCCAGCACCCTCGCACTCGTCGGAGAGTCAGGGTCGGGCAAGACGACACTCGCGCGGACACTCGTCGGCGTCCACAGCCCGTCGAACGGCCGGATCCTCGTGGACGGCGCCCCGCTGCGCACCTCGCGCGGACGGGCGGGAGCCGCGACGGTCCAGATGATTCCGCAGGACCCGTACTCCTCGTTCGACCCACGGCGCACCGTCGCGCAGTCGCTCGCCGAGGCACTGGATCCGATCCGCGCCAGGGTCGGGCCGGTCCGGACCCGGATCGCCGAACTGCTCAGCCAGGTGAGCCTCGACCCGGACGGCATGGACCGCTACCCGCACGAGTTCTCCGGCGGCCAACGGCAGCGGCTGGCGATCGCACGGGCCCTCGCGCCGCGTCCCCGGTTCGTCATCGCCGACGAGATCACCTCGGCCCTGGACCTGACGACCCAGGCCGAGATCCTCAACCTGCTCGCCGATCTGCGCCGTCGGCTCTCGCTGACCATGCTGTTCATCTCACACGACCTGGCCGTCGTCCGACACGTCAGCGACACGGTCGCGGTCCTGCTGCACGGGGACCTCGTCGAACTCGGCCCGACCGGAGCTACCTTCGCCGAGCCGAACCACCCGTACACCGCCCAACTCCTCGCGTCTGTCCCGGGCGACCCGAGGTTCCGCCTCGACGACGAGCCGGCCACGGTGTGAATCGACCGGACGGGGTGTGGCTTCCAGCCCGTCGACCGGCGCATGCCGGTCGGCGGGCCGTGTGGCGCTGGGGGACAGGGCCCCCGCCGGTTGTGGAATCCGCCCACCCGATTCGCGAGATTCCATCGGCCGTCCTGATCCTCGGCGACACGAGCCGCGCCCTGTTCGTCGACCGCACCGCGAACCGCTCGGGCCACGGGAGACCAGCGCCCTGCACAGTGCCGAGCAGATGATGCGCGAACACGCCAGAGCCAGTCGGCGTGCTCCGCTGGCGCGCCCGCCCATCGGCGCCCGGGAGACAAGAGGCCGAAGCGGCGGATTCCGACCCCGGGCCCGTCGAGCCCGCGCCGAACACCGCACGCCCGGACGCTTTCGTGTCAGGCCGGCTGCCAGGAGAGGACCGCCTGGTACGGCGGCTCGATGCCGCCGGCCGCGATGATGCTCGACGGAATCTGGTCCGCTCCGGTGATGTCGTGGTTGTTCTGGACCAGGACGCTCTTGTTGTCGTAGTCGGAGGGACCGTTCGGCCAGTAGTTGCCCTCGACGTCCGTCGGATCGTACGTGCCGTCGCCCAGGGTGTAGTTGACGTGTTTGCTTCCCCATGGTGAGACGTTGATGTTCCACACGGCGTTACCGAGGATCGACACGTAGGTGGCACCGTTGTCGGTGTACAGGACGTGGCCGCCGGAGGTGTTGAGCTGGTCGTGGATCACGTTGCCGGTGACATGCTCACCGCTCTTCATCGAGGTGCCGGTGATGCCGTTCGTGTAGATGGCACCGCCGTCGCCGAGCAGCGACATGTGGTCGTAGATCAGGTTGTTCGAGATCGTGTTGTTGTTGGAGTAATTCGGCTGTGCGGGCAGGCTCACCTTGTCGGGCCAGCCGCCCCAGCCGATGGAGATCGCCGTGTAGGGCACATGGTCGATCTGATTGTGGGTGATGGTCGATGTCTCGATGTATCCGGCGTCGATGGCGACCCCGCCGTGGTATTCGGCGGCGGTGTCGTAGAAGTGGCTGTCCTTGACGGTGATCCCGCTGGTGTGCTGTGCCGAGCTGCTGGGCTGCGGGATGTCCACGCCGCCCAGGTCCAGGCCGTTGCCGGAGACGTCGGTGAATACGCAGGCGGTGACCGTGTCGTTCTGCGAGCCGTTGCCGAGGTCCAGTCCGGCCGCGCCGAGATGGACGAAGTAGTCGTGGTCGAAGTGGATGTTGTTGTCGTAGGTGAACCGCACCGCGCCGGGCATCTTGGTCCAGTTGCCGTAGGGGCAGGTGCCGCCTGACACGAAGTGGCACAGTCCCTGGGTGGCGTAGCCCGTGGTCCCGGTGATCTGGTACGTCGCCTGGATTTCGGAGAAGCCGGTGCCGGTGTTGGAGGTCGTGTAGTTCGCGTAGCTGAACTGGATGCCCTGGAAGCCGATGTGACCGGGCTCGTCCGAGGCCTTGCCGGAGGTCGTCACCAGAGTGTCGAGCGAGGGCGCCTCGACGTCGGCGGTCGTCAGGTCTTCCCCGGAACGCGGGATGTAGTAGAACCGGTGCTCGCTCTTGTCCAAGTAGAACTCGCCCGGCTTGTCGAGGAGTTCGTAGGCGTTCTCCACCGCCGTCGGCGCCTCGGTGATCGACTTGCGGCCGACCAGGTTGTAGGTGCGGCCCGAGCCATCGGTTCGCATGACACGCTGGGTGGAGTTGTTCCAGCAGGGCTGGGCCATGGTGATGGCGGTACTGGTGACCGAGGCGACCGGACAGCGCGGCTCGGTCCACAGCCCGAGGCCGCCCCGGTAGACGAACTCGATCCCTGACGGATTGCGCCAGCCGGCCATCGGGTCACCGGACGCTGTGGTGTAGCCGGTCGCCGTCTGGGTCACCGGCACCGGCAGGGTGCCCGACGCCCGTTGGGCGCGCACGCCGTCCACGTACAGCTGCCGAGTGTCCAGGCCCCCGGGGGCCGGAGCGGACCAGATGCTGCCTGTGCCGGTTTTGGCCCAGTCGGTGATCCGGACTCCGCCGCTGATGACCGGCGCCTGCCCGGGCGCCGCCTTCCACCAGACGGTACCGGCGCTGCCGCCGCCGGAGTCCGCAGCGGTGAAGGTCAGCGTCTGGGCCAGCCGGTAGACGCCACCGGCCAAGGTCACGGTGACGGGCCCGGACGTCGATTTGTCGACCGCCCGGACCGCGGTCTGTGCCTTGGTGAGCGTACGGAAGGGTGCGGCGGCGCTGGTTCCTGGGTTGCTGTCACTGCCCGTGGGCGACACGAAGTAGGTGATCGCGGCCGCCGCGTGTGCGGGCAGGGCCAGCACGGCGACGGGCAGGAGCGCGCAAAGGACGGCCGCGACGATTCGATAAGACCCGATGAATAAGCAGCGCATTCCGGTGGGTCTGGCGGCGGATGCCTGCTTCTCTGTCGAAGACATGCGGGAAAAGTAGGGCCAGGAAGCCGAGACGTCAATGATCGCGACGATGAAACATCGGATCAATCGTCTCTGTTGTCTTGTAACCTGTGCGGTCGGCGCCGTACTGCCCGCGCTGCCGGTCGGGTCGTGATGCGGGGCCATGCAGTCACCAGTGTCACCAGTGTCACCAGTATTGGACCTCGCGGACGTCGGCGTGGACGCACGAGCCGTCGGCGTGGACGCACGGTCGTCGATCTTGCGGCGCACGGTGAGGATCTGTCCGAGGCCAGTTGCGGAACTCACCTCGCTGCCGGCAACCGAGGGCGATGCGCTCGGGGTTGCGCGGTCCGTCGCCGGAGACGACCCGCTTCAGCTCGTCCCAGCGCGAGTTCGCAAGCAAACAGGTCGTTGCTTCCTTGCGCAGCGTGCCGGCCCTGACGGCCGTCTCCTTCATCCTCGGCACCTGAGCTCACCGGGGTTTCGTGACGGCCGACCTTCTGTGTTCCAGGCCGAGTTGGCGGTGGCCAAGGAATGGTAGTAGGCAGCCTCGAACTCCTTTGCGGAGCCACTCACGCTGTACGCTGCCGGAACCTTATTTCCACCCGAGGACGGCGCCCCGGCCATGCGGCCGCCTCGGGCGTTCTGCCGGGGTTGGGCGGTCAGCGATCGGTGACGCTTGTGTCAACCGAGTCCGGGTCCGCCTGGTGCCAGTCGCCCGAGGCGATGTCGGCGATGATGCGGCGCCAGCCAATGGTGCGGTGGTCGCTGGTCGGAGCGTTGTCGGCGACCCAGATCTCGGTGCCCACCGGCAGTGTCTCCTCCGGGCTTCCTTTGCCGCCGAGGGCCAGCGTGAACTCCGGGTCGGCTGGGTCGCTGCGGGTGTAGACGAGTCCGTCCTTCTGCCACGCCTCCAGGCCGAATCTGGCCAACGGGGCGATCCACCACGTGCCCGTGTCGGGGCGAAGGAGCAGGAGGCGGTCGCCGGGCATGGGAACGTCGGTGTCTTTCACCCGTGACGCCAACTCCCTGATCCGCACCGCGGGTTCGACCTGTAGCCCGAGGTTGGTCCGCCGCGAGGCCGTCACGGTGAGCAGGTAGTACGGCACGGTGGGCCTCCGGCAACGGTTGCATGCGCCACTTCAGCCATAGCCGATCACGCCGGGACGAGTCGTTCAATCCACGACGGGTAAAGCCGCCAACCGAGCAGGGCAGTCCCCGCGTTCCTCCGCCGGCCGAACGTCGGCCTTCACCCCAGCCCTCCGCGCTTGTGCCGCCGTCAGTGCGGCGGCGGGATCAGGTGGGAGCCGTGGGCGGGCCAGGGGCCGTCAGGGCTGGAGGGGGCGTCGAGCGCCTTGTCTGGTGTGCAGAATCCGCAGGCGGAGATGTTGTCGGGGTCCTTCGCGAGTCCGATCCGGGCGGTGGAGGCGTCGACGGGGCTGGTGGCGCACTGGTGCTTGGTGCAGTCGGCGAGGTGGGTGAGCGCGGGCCGGTGCCAGCTCCGTCTTCCAGCGGTGACTGAGTGGCCGTTGGGGCCTGGCCCGAGTCAAATGGGCCCGTAGACGGCGGCAGGAGTACTGGTCATGAGCGCCCAGTAGCGGTCCCCGTATGACCAGTGCCACCACTCGCTCGGATAGTTGACGAAACCCTCCTCACGCAGGCACTGGGCCAGCAGGTGGCGGTTGTCGCGCGCGGTGGCCGACAGACCCGGAGCGTCGAAGGGACACCACCTCTCATCGCCCGTGCGGTGTCCGTTCACCGCACCGCCCATGTCCAGTTCCACGCCATCCGTGTCGATGAGCGTCAGGTCCACGGCCGCCCCGGCGCAGTGCGGGGCCACCTCGACCGGAGAAGTAGGGTCAGGGCAGCGCCAGTCGGCGTGAGCTTGCGGGTGCAGATCCTGCTGTCGGTATCCGGGACAGCTTCGGAAAGGTCCGGGACAGCTTCGGGAAGGGCGGGCTCACTCGGGGCGGAGCCCGTACTCGGCCGGCCATCCGAGGCTGAGCCGGGTCTTGGGGTCCCGGCCGCTCAGCCCGACGCCCACACAGCAGAAACGGTGATGCGGTGAAGTTGGCGGGGCGATACGGGGGTACATGGATGCGGCACGGTTTGTAGGGGGTGTCGGGCGGGAGGGGCCAGTGGCCGGTCATGGGGTCTACGCCGCGGGCGGATTGTCGGTGGTTGCGGTGGTGCTGCTCGCACGGTGGTGTCTTGTGGGCCGAAGTGGCAAGGCACGCACTGCTGCCGTGTCCCGCCGTGCCTTGCGCCGGGTGACGCTGAGGGATGTCCGGCGCACGGGCTCCACCATGGCCCGAGCCGGGCAACGCCTGCCGGCTGACGCGCTATGCGCTCAGCGGGCGGTGCGGGAGGCGGAAGATCTCGTGTGCGGCTACTGGCGCCAGCTCGCTCCCCTCTACCCGTCCAAGCGCGATCACCCTCAGCACTGAGCCGGTCGGCAACACATCACCGCCCGCATCGGCCTCCTGGACGACCCCGGCGGAGCCGTCGCCGGGCGCCCGCCCCTGTAGGACGACGGGGGCCATCCGCCGGTCAGAGGCCGGGGCGAGGGTCGGTGGCGTGGCGGGCCAGCGCCGCCTGCAGCTGACCGAGGAGAACATCGGGCAGCGCCGCGCCCTGGCCGTGTTTGAGGACCTCTTCTGCGACCTGGGTGAGTTTGGTGTTGGTGTGCTGGGAGACCTCCCGCAGCACCGTGAAGCCGTCGCGCGGGGCAATCTGCGCCAGGACGGTCAGGACGCCGATGGCCTGGTCGATGACGGCATGCGAGACGAGCGCCTGCTGCAACTGTCTGTTCTCCGCCCGCACCCTCCCCAGCTCTGCCGCTAGTTCGTCGGCCGACGCGGGCGTCAACTGTGGGCGCGGCTGGGGGGTTGAGGTCATGGCAGATCACCGGGAGGACAGAGGACAGGGGACCTCACACGTCTGCCCCAGTTGCCTTCCGACAACCATCCGAGCTGAGCACCTCACTACGCGTGAGTCCCCCGGCAGTAGCTCGGACACCGCGGGGGCTTGCATGAGCCCGGGGAGCACGTAGACCGGCTCCGCGCGGGCACGCGACGGGACGGGTGGCACTGGGGTGAGTGACGCGGCGGCATGGCGTCGATGACCGTGCCGCCGCGCGGCCTTCTGGCGTCCGCACCCGAACCGTCCTGGATCGCTTCATCAGCTCCGCCCAACTCTTGCGCCAGGTATGGCGGCAACTGTTGCGCGGGCCTTCCCAGCGTCCACAGGGCTGCCCAGGTCATCACGGCCGACAGGCATGGCCTGGGCAGCCCTGTGGACGCTCTCGCCCATGTTTCTGCCGAAGTTCAAGAAGGGGGAAGGAGGGCGGGCGGCGGACGCAGCCGGGCAGCGGGGCGCGCTCGCTCGCACTGTTGCAAGAGTGGCGTGTTCCGTGAGCGGTAGTTACTCCAGGTCTGGGCTTGGCCCAAGGAACCGTGTGACCGGCTTGCATCAGCAGCGGAGCGACCCGGTGCCAGGTCGCCGATGTACGAGGATGCCCGTGCAGCAGCACCACCGGCGGACCGTCCCCACCGAAGCGGACGAAAATGGAAGCCTCACCGACATCGATCTGCGCGCTCTCGAACCCCTCGAACACCCGGCCTCCTCAGGACGGCTCAAGTGCCGCGTCCTACGCGCGCGCGGCACGAACACTCCCGTGCCCCAACCGGTAGCGGTCATGTGTCGCGCCTCACCCGCTCCGGGGACAGCGTCGCACGTCCAGGTCGGCCCGGTGGTCGACGGAGGGCCGTAGGGGGCGTGGAGTCGTTCTTGGCGATCCGGGCGGCGTAGGTAGCCGTGCTCGTGGTCCGCAAGACATGGGGGCCGAGGTGAGACGGCAGTGCGGGCAGCGTGCCTTGATCGGAGGAGAGTGCGGTGACCGACAGCAGGGCGGTGAGCACGATGGAGCGTGCCGCGGGTCTTCTCGCGCGTGCATGGCCGGCCCGGTGCCGGCTGCGTCTGGCTTTGGGCCGTGGCCAGTTCGGTCGGCGGGAGGACGGGATGCGGATCCGGATCGTCACGGCCGATGGGCGCCATCGCTGCCGGCGTTTTGGCGAACTTGTGGCTATCGCCAAGGCGGCCGTCATCACCGCACCGAAGGGGCTCAGGATCCGTCGCGCAGTCACCGTGACCGCTGCGGCGGCTCGCCCTGGCGGGCGGCACCACTGTCACCACAGCCGGAGTAGCCCACGCGACCGCGCGACCGGTGAGCTGCTCGTGGACCCGCGAGGGGGAACGACGGCACCGAGTACGTCGAGGACGGCAACGGTAATTGGCTCGCCGCTGGCTGGATCGAGCAGCAGTATGACTACTGCGGGAGCACGCGAGCTGTGTTCTTTTGGACCAGCTCTTTCCGTACGACGAGCCATCCTGGCATCACCGGCGCTTGGGTTACTGCCTTCGACCAGTCGTGGGAGAATCTGGGCACCTGGTAGGGCAGCGGGCGTGTGGGATCCTTGGCCGGCCCCGTAGTCATCTCACCCCCATCACCGGCCCGTCATGACGGAGTGAACGGTCTACGGCGATACAGCCGGCCGCCACGGCCGCGAGGATGACCAACGTGACGCCACCCCAGATCACGCGGCGTAAGGAGAGGACGTTCTTCAGGGGCACGGCCGCATACTCCGTAGTCTTCCGGTGGATGGCAGGAGCCAAGCCTGCCAGAGAGGAGGCGGCGAGTACTTTCCATGGTCGGACCGGGGTCCCTTGCGAGTTCGACTGGTCGCCGAGATCCGTCGGACAACCCCTGAGCACGGCACCGGCAACGTGTGATCATGCCAGCATGGCATCTGGTCGGATCATTTTCCTCAACGGCACCTCCAGCTCGGGGAAGTCGAGCATCGCCAGGGAGCTTCTGGGCATCCTGGACGACGGCGTCTTCTTCCACATGGCGGTCGACGGCTTCAACGCGATGCGCAGCAAGCGGGAGCTCGGGGCGAAGGAGCTCGACGCCGCGCTGCGGCGGACCAGGATGGGCTTCCACCGCTCGATCGCGGCCATGGCGGAGGTGGGCAACGACATCGTGGTCGACCATGTGCTGAGCGAGCCGTGGCGGCTGCTCGACTGCCTGACGGTGCTGCGGCCCGAGGACGTGCTGTTCGTCGGCGTCCACTGCCCGTTGGATGAGCTGGCCCGCCGCGAGCTGGCCCGGGGCGACCGCCCGCCGGGCCTCGCGGCGCACCAGTACGACCTGGTCCACGGCCACGGTGACTACGACCTGGAGTGTGACACCAGCACGGCAAGCCCACGCGAATGCGCACAGCGGATCAAGGAGTTCCTCCCGCACCGCTCCAGCCCCACGGCCTTCACTCGCCTCCGCCGACGCCACCTGACTGACGGCCGGGAACCGCTTACGGCGTGAGGCATGCCTGCTCGACCGTTGGTTCACGGGTGGCTGTTTGCAGGCGCAATGGTCATGTTGAGGTACGTTGGGAGCGACTTGTGCAGACTCCACGCATGGCTGCTGCTACCGCCGTCTCGCTTCAGGGGAGGGCTCTGCGACATGACGCGGCTTCGTCGAGGGGGAAGCCCCTCTCTTCGGCCCTGAAGGTGACGATGCACTTTCACCCTGACCGAGTCGCGGGGAACCGTCGCATCCTGATCCACATGGCTGACGACGGCGTCTACAGGTCACAGTTCGTCACAGGAACGAGTAACGGCGGCCTGACCGCTCATCCGGGAGGAGACCCGATGGCGCTGGGAGAGCCGTATCTTCGCCGGCACGTATGACGCGCCGCTCCTGACCAGCGCCCTGTCTACGGCGTGTTGAACCGCCGCCGTGATCCGATCGGTGGTGCCCCGCGGTTCGGCTCCTCGTTCTTCAGTCTCACGCCTGAGGCCCTCGGCAGCGGACACCGATCCGCACTGGTCCAGGCCGCCGGCCGCGCCCGCTCCACCAGCCAATTCCGGGCCGCACTGCCCGCCGGCGTGCACATGGTGGCGCTGGGCCATGTGGACATGGCACCCGGCGGATCCAGCCGAAAACGCCTCCTCCAGGCACCCTGCCCGGACCTGAAGGCCCTGCACCTTCCCTGCCCCACAGCACGCAACACCGCCGCGGTGCGCCTCCAACAACTGGACAACCGCCTGAAAGCCACCACCTACACCTACTTCGGTGACACCCCCGCCGCCGTACGCACCGCACCGGCCGCCGCCTCGACCCGCACGACACCTGGCTCGTCGTCTTCACCGCCGACAGCACGGCCCTCGACCTCCCGGCTGTCAAACGCGCCGCCCGCCTGACGCTGAGCACCGACTCCGTCATCCGGCCCCTCAACGAGAGCACCGGCCCCAACACCCTCGGCTTCCAGACCCGGTGGATCCCCTTCCTCGGCACTATCGGCACGGTGTACATCACCGTGGCCATGATGGAGTCCACTGGAAGACCGGACCGCTGGTGGACTACGCAGACGGCCGTCCTTTCGCCTGGGTGGACGACGAGCAGAGCGGGCTGGACCAGGCCGGCCTACGTGACCACCCATCACCAAGGGCCCGGGCTCCTCCATCACGTCTACCCCGCATCGGCCTACGGGAGAACGACTTCCACACGCTCGCCGAATTCGCCCGGTCCCTGGCCACCTCACGATCCACCGGCTGAGCACCTCGCCAGCTCTTCAGGCTGCTCCGAACTCGGAGCCGAGAGCTTTGCGGACAGTCCGTAGAGCCCGTAACGCGATCATGATCTGGTCTTCTCGAGATGTTCCGTGACGAGGCTCCGGCCACCTCACCTGTCGACGCCGATGATTCCCGGCCCCTGCTGGAGTCTGTCTTTCGACAGCAATCTTCTGGAAGGCGGCCTCATGACGACCCTGCACGACTTGCTCGAAGCCCACGTCGGTGCCGGTACGCTGCCGGGAGCGGTTGGCCTCGTGGCCCGGGGTGACCAGGTCGAGGTGGTGGCCGTCGGCACGCAGGACGCCGGCGACGGCGCCCCGATGGCGAGGGACTCCATCTTCCGGGTCGCCTCGATCACCAAGTCCGTCACCGCCGCCGCACTGCTGATCCTGGTGGAGGAGGGCAGGATCGCACTGGACGACCCGATCGGGATGTGGCTGCCGGAGCTGGGGAAGCCGGTGGTCGTACGCACGCCGGCGAGCCCGGTGGACGACGTGGTGCCGGCCGACCGGCCCATCACCGTATTCGACGTGCTGGCCTCCCAGGCCGGGTACGGATTTCCCTCCGACTTCACACTGCCGGCGGTGCAGGAGTTGTTCACGGTGCAAAAGGACGGCCGGGTGCCGAGCAACTTCCCGCCGGCCGATGAGTGGATGGCGGCGCTCGGCCGCATTCCGCTGCTGTACCAACCGGGCGCTGCCTGGCTGTACGACACCTGCTCCGTCCTGCAGGGGGTACTGATTTCGCGGGTCACCGGACAGCCGTTGCCGGAGTTCCTGACGGAGCGGATCTTCGGGCCGCTGGGCATGGTGGACACCGGGTTCGAGGTGCCGGTCGCCAAGCGGGGCCGGTTCACCAGCTATTACAGGCCAGGCGACGAGGGCATCCTGGAGCTCGCCGACGGCCCGGACGGCGAGTGGAGTAGCCTGCCCGCGCTACCGCTCGGCAATGGCGGGCTGGTCTCGACCGCCGACGACTGGCTGGCCTTCTGCCGGATGTTGCTGGCCGGCGGGGTGGCGGCCGACGGCCGCCGGGTGCTGTCGGCCGACTCCGTGCGCATGATGACCACCGACCATACGAATCCGGCGCAGCGCGACATCGGCCAGCTGTTCCTGGAGGGCCAGGGCTGGGGCTTCGGCGGCTCGGTTGACATCGACCGGACCAACCCGTGGAATGTGCCCGGTCGTTACGGCTGGGTCGGTGGCACGGGCACAGCGGCTCACGTCATCCCGGCCACGGGTGCGGTCACCATCCTGCTGACTCAGGTGGCAGCGATGGGTCCCGTGCCGGCACCCGTGATCAGGGAGTTCTGGCGGTACGCGGCGGACGCCTGACACACGCATCTCACGCCCGTAGCCTCACGGTGGGCCCAGCCGACTGGGTGGCGAAATCGGCTGAGGTGTCCCGGTCGAGCGTGGCTGTTGTGACGATCTGATCGTTCGGCGGGTGTGACGACTCGGCCGTGGATCGTGGACGATGACTTGTGGGCGCTGACCGAACCGCTGCTGCTGCCCTGGCGGACGCGGTCGCCCGGGTCGAGGCCAGTGGATGATCGGCTCTGTCTGCAGGGCATCCTGTATGTCCTGCACCAGGGCATCGCCTGGCAACTCCTGTCGCTGGAGCTGGGATTCGGATCCGGGCAGACCTGCTGGCGGCGCCTGAACCGCTGGCAGCGGGCCGGAGTCTTGAACATCGTCCGGGATGACCTGGAAAATGAGCGCCGCCCCGGGACGGCCACTGTGTAGAGTGGCCTCACCGACGCGGGGTGGAGCAGCTCGGTAGCTCGCTGGGCTCATAACCCAGAGGTCGCAGGTTCAAATCCTGTCCCCGCTACTGACCGACGGGCCCGGCATACAGCCGGGCCCGTCATCCTATTCGGACAGCGCGAGCCGCCAGCCCATCGACAGGGCGCCACCTTTCCCGCGTTCACCACAATGGTGGCGTACGAGTCGTCGTTGCGCAGCGCGAAGCCGTCGACCCCGAGGGCGGCCCGCAGGCTGAACTGTGGTAACTCGGGCAATCCGCCGGAACAGTTCAAGGACTTCGTCCTTGGCGACGCTGATGCTCAGCGCCGCCGCGAGCCGCGCCCCGGCCGGCCTGCCACACACACGGCGATCGACGTGAGCAGCGTGCGCAGCAGCGGCGGGTACCGGGCATGCAGGCTGGTGAGCCAGTGCTGGCCCTGACGGTCCCGTTCGTCGCTCGCGGAGCGGGTATATCGCGATGAGGCGGACCCGCTTGTGCGAGGAAGAACCGCCTCGTCATGTGATCGGTCCCGCTCTCCAGGCTCGTGGTTCGCGGCAGTGGCTGACCATCCGGTGCAGCCGGAGAGCCCCGCGAGCAGTGCCTCGTCGTTCTGGCGTGTGCGGGCACGGTCTACGCAGCCCAGCGCGGCGGTACCCACGCCGAGCAGGATCGCGGCGGCGATCGCCCACCAAGTGCCCGAAGCGTATGTGAGGGTCAGGCCGGGCTGGCTGCGCTCCAGCTTGTACACCTCGAAGGGGTATTCGAGCTCAATGGCTGAGGCGGACTCGAGCACGGCGAACACCGCCAGTGCGGCTGCCGGGATGGCCGAAGCTCCCGCCAGGCGGCGTGGCAGTCGGCGTCGTGAAGCCATCGCGGCGGTGAGGATCAGCAGCAGGCCGAAGGATGCGTACACCCACCACGGGTGGTCGATGCCACCCAGGCCATAGGCGTACCCGCTGCTCGAAGACAACGTGGCCAAAGACAGCTCGTCTTCCCATTTCGATGCTAGCGGCGCCTGGACGTAGGTCCACGTGGAGAAGGCGGCGATGGCCGCGCAGATGAAACCGGCCACCACACTGGCTGTGGCAAGGCGCCTCCATGTGCGGACGCGCATGGGTATCGCGGGGAAAACTTGGACGCTGTCGTTTGGCAGTTCGGGCATACACACATCACGTGAAAGCAGAACGGCGCTGGGTCTTGCCCCTGCTGCGGCCGGTTGCGTCCAGGGAAGTGGTGTACGGGTTCGACCTGATCCGGGGGTTTGCTCCGGCATCGGGATGGTGCCCGCATAGATGAACGGCCACCGGCT
>NZ_JBIAGM010000041.1:0-43420 GCF_042869815.1 Streptomyces sp. NPDC006739 | reverse complement strand
GAGGCCCTGTTCGTATGCGCCCAGCACCCCGCGACCACCCGATCGGGACTCCCGTTCGACGCGCATCTCTCAAGATCGAAAAGACAACAGCTACTTAGTGACATCGCGTGAGAATTTCCAGCGCACTGAGATGAGAAGGCCATAGGGATAGGCGTCTGAGCTGCGGTTTTATTCATGACTCACTGCGCTGCCTGCGAGCTACGGCCGTTGCATCTCGAAGACCCCGACACGCGTGGGGAAGGCTCGATCGAGGCCCTGTACCAGGCGGGGCACACCGACAGACCCCCCACACGCGTGGGGAGGGCGATCGAATTAAGGCCCGACGCATGTACGAGAACGAACGACCCCCACATATGTGGGGGAAGACGGCGACTACTTCCTCGGCAGCCGCGAGAAGCAGCTTGGAAGACCCCCACCTGCGTGGAGATGATTCCTTTGGGCGGTCAGGCGCGCCCAGGCCCGGAACGATGAACCCCCACGTGTGCGGGGAGGACCCCGTGGGGAAGACGCTCGACTGCGGGCCGTGATCGCGGAGCACGGGGAATGACCCCCACGTGCGTGAGGAAGACCGCCCTCGCCAGGTACCGTACGCAGTCGCAGAGGAACGACCCCCACGTGTGTGGGGAAGCCTTCAAGCGCAGTGGCGACAGAGTGCGGGGCGGACAGACCCCCCGTGCGTACAGGGGAAGTCCTTGCTCCTGGCGTTCGCTGCGACTGGACCCGCGCCAGACCCCCACACGTGTGGGGAATGCGGCGACGGACCGCTGTGCCCGGTTGGCGAACGGCAGACCCCCGCACACGTGGGGAAGGCCGGTCGCCGTTCCAGTGCCCGGACCGCACGCGGGACGGACCCCCACGGTGTGGGGAACCCTCTTGATACCTGCGTGTTTGGAGATCGGCGGGTCATATTCTAACTGCGGGCTTCGGTGCTGTTTGCCCATGCGGTGTCGAATTGTTGGAGGGCGATGGTGTAGAGGAGGCCCGGCGCCCGTGCGTAGAGGCAGGGCGAGTTCCTGCCGTGGGCGTTGTCGCTGTAGAAGGTGAGGTAGGCGGCCTTGTCGGTGGCGATGACACGACAGGTGTGGGGGAGGTTGTAGCGGCGCAGTCGGATGCCGGGTTGTGCGTGCGCGGCGTGGGTGAGGTAGTCGATGTTGGCCCTCACCTGGTTTCTGAGGAGTTCGGGGGTGAAGCCCGGGTCGAAGTGGGCGACATGGTGGGAGCGGCGGTCGAGCCAGGAATCGTGTGGTGCGTCGGGGTCGGGGAGCAGGATCTGGACGGATGCGGGTGAGCTGGTGGCGGACCACAGGGGGGCGAAGGCTTCACGGGTGAGTATGTTGCCGCGTCCTGCCATGACTTTGACCCACTGGGCGCGGGCGAGGTCCTGGCGCATGGCGTGTTCTGCGGAGGCCTGCCGGCGGTAGACGCGGTGGAGGCCTGTGCCGGTGAACCAGGAACAGGCGGCGGTGAGCCACCACAGGGGGCGTGCGGCGCGCAGGAGACTGAGGGCGAGCAGGAGGGCGCTGGTGGCCAGGGAGCTGAGGATGCCGAGCAGGAAGGCGTTCATGATGAGGCTCCGGTCGGGGGAGTTCTCGTTGTGGCTGTGCCGGCGCTCGGGGCTGGGTCAGCAGAGGTAGGGGAGCAGGCGGCTAAGGACGTGGGCGGCGTTGCGGCTCGCGAGTTCGTGGTGGCTGTGGCCCTTGTGCTGGTCCGCGTTGTCGGATATGCCGCGGATGACGATCCAGCCGGGGTTGGCCGTGCCGTGGACCGAGTTCTCCTGCCAGTACTGGCTGAGGCCGCCGGCTTCCATGTCCACGGCGAGGACCTTTTCGTGGTAAGCGGTGAGGTAGGTGCGAATGTCGCTGGCCCGGTCGGCGATGACGGCTTCGCCGGACCCGATGACTCCGGGATAGACCTCGTACTGTTCGTCGGCGTGTGCGGTCATCTGGCCGTTGATGCGTGCCGGAGTGCCGTAGTCGGTGAAGTAGGCGTTGACGGCGTGGACGATGTGCGCCGGCGCCTGCCGGTGTTCACCGCGGCGGCGGGTTTCTTGAGGGTTGATCTTGCGGTTTTCGTAGTAGACGACGTCGGTGGAGACGATGACGTTGCCGATGTGGGCGTGGTCGTCATGGATGCCTCCGGCGATGCCGACGAGGGCCCACAGCCGGGGGTTGTAGTGGCGGCGGAGGTGTTCCAGGGCAGCCATCGTGGACCGCTGGCCCTGGCTTTGGGTCTGTGTGGCCACGATGCGCAAAGTGGCGTCGGAGACGGTGTGTTCGCCCTGATAGAAGTAGAGGCCGCTGGGTGTCTTGTGGCGGTGGAGTGTTAACGCGTCGATGACGGAGCGGAGTTCCTCGCTCAGGATGGTGACGATCCCGAGGTCCCACGGAATGTCTGCTTCGGCGGCGGGCTCGGCCGAGAGCAGAGGGGCAGTCGTGAAGACTTGCGCCTTCTCTCCGATGGCGATGGTGCTGAAGGTGTTGTTGTTGCCGCGGCTGATGATGCCTTGATTGCTGGTCATGTGGCTGCTCCGTTGTCGGACTGGGCGGGCTGGCTCGTGGAGACGTTGACCTGGGCTGCGTCTCCTACGGCATTGTTGGTGAAGCTGTTGTTGTCGCCGAAGTTGAAGATCCCGCTGTTGATGATCTTGAGTGCGCGGTCGTTGAAGCCGGACGTGTCGACGCCCCTCGCCTGAAGGAAGTCGCTGGCGGCGCTCAAAAGCCGCTGCTCTATGGTTTTCAGGCGCCCGAGGATGTCAGTCTTTTCCAATTGGACCTTGGTCCAGGTCTGGGAAGACTCTTCCCGTATGCTCACGCGGCTGCCGATCAGGATGTTGCGGATCGGGTTCGTGGTGAGGTCGCGGGGCAGGACGGCGGCCTTGGCCAGCGTGTAGAGGTACCGCAGAACCCGCCATGAGTGCTGGATGTCGGTGGGTAGCGCGCTCAATTCGTTGAAGGCTGCCCAGATGACGGCCGCAGCGCCGTGATGGCCGAACTCTTCAGCTCGCTGGAACGAGCGCGGTGTGTGGGCGAGGACGCATGCTGCCGTCGACAGGGTCAGGGTGCGTCCCTGCAGGCTAACGTGCAGCAGGACGGTCGCGACGAATTCGGACCCGTCGGCGGGTGTGATGATCTCGAGGAAGTGGTGCTGCTTGGATTCCGGCGTGTCGATGATGGAGCGCAGTTGACCGCGGGTGAAGTGATGCGGAAGCAGCGACCGGTCGACGGCGACATCGGTCTCGGCGACGTAGACACGGTCCCGCACCTCGGCGGGCAGCCGGACGTCGTGGCTGTCGGCGTTCAGCGGCAGCACCGCTTCGCGTAAGTATTCGACGAGTTCGTGTGCCTTGAAGGGCGGCACCGCGTGCTCCCGCTCGTGCAGCGGTTCCTCGTCTGACTCGGCCCGCAGCAACTGGATGCTCATCGGGGGGTTCCACTGGTAGACGAGCTCGCCGGCCCCGATGAACGGCGATTCGTCACCGAAGAGCGTGAACCTGGTGAGGTCGTCGTCCGCGTCGTCGGCATGCCGGGAGCGCCGGTACACGGCGCACATGTGGTGCTGCTGGCGGTCGGCTGCCCGCTGGCGGCCGGACAGGCGGGAGGGGCGCAGGACAGGGGTGCGCAATATGCGGTTGAGGATCAACTGGCGTGCGGCTCCGACGGCCAGATAGACGAGCGTGAGCGCCGCGGCCAGCAGGAGCGCCGCCACTGCCTGCCGGGGATACAGCAGGCCGACGGCCAGGATGGTCAGGACCAGCCACAGCGCGGCCGTGGTGACGCGTTTGACCATGCGTGCTGTGGGCGTGGTGACGCGCGGGAGGAGGAACCTGAGGAGAAAGCGATGAGCCCGTAAGGGATCCAGGGCGCGGCGCCGGGACCTGCCGACCGTCATCGACTGGTCGTCGGCGCTTCGCAGCAGGACCGCCAGACGCAGCAGTAACAGCAGAGCGAAACCGCCGGCGATGAGGACGGCCGCAGGAACGCTTCCGGTGAGCAGAGGACCGGCCACCGCGGCGAGGACCATCGCACGGGGCAGGGCCCTGAGCGCAGCGGCACGCCATGCGTGCTGCATGACCGGGACGATGTCGAAACCGTAGGACGGGGCGACCCTGCGGTGCGGTGCGGTGCAGACTTCGTCGATCACGAGATCGCGGAAGCGTTCGTCCACGTACACGCCGGCACACAGATGACGGGTGGCGGCCGTGGGTTCGAGCGTTGTCTCCAGTGCAGGTGGCGCGTCGGACGTGGCCATGTCCTACCCCCGGCTCCTACAGTTATGGTTGTTGCGACCATAAGTGTCGGCAGAGTTTAAGTCAATGAGACCTTTAGGGGTGCGGTGGACGACTGGCTCAAAGAATCGGACGAGGTCGGACCCTCCTGGCTGACCGTAGATCTTGCGATCTTCACCCTCAGAGACGACCAGCTGATGGTGCTCCTGGTCGAGCGCGGCCTGGACCCCTTCCGCGGCATGCCCGCGATGCCCGGAGGCTACGTACAAAAGAACGAGACCCTGCGCGACGGCGCCCTGCGCGAGCTCGCGGAAGAGGCCGGCATCGACGGCAGCCGGCTGCACCTGGAGCAACTCGGCGCCTACGCAGACCCAGGACGCGACCCACGGGGCAGAGTGGTGACGGTCGCCTACCTCGCACTCGGCCCCGACCTGCCGACCCCCGTCGGCGGAACCGACGCCGCCCGCGCCTTCTGGGCACCCGCGGCGCACTTGGAGGACGGCACGCTCACCTTGGCGTTCGACCACCAGGCAATCCTTGCGGAGGCCCTGGAAGAGGTCCGCCGGAAGATCGAGTACACCGCTGCGGCCACCGCGTTCTGCGGCGAGACGTTCACCCTCACAGACCTGCGCACGGTGTACCAAGTCATCTGGGGCCAGCAACTGGACCCCAGCAACTTCCGCCGCAAAATCCTCAACACCCCAGGATTCGTGCAGCCGACGGGAGACCAGTGGCTGCCCCCCACCGGTCGTCCAGCCGCCCTCTACCGCCGTGGACAAGCATGGCTGCTCAACCCACCCCTGCTGCGCACCACAACATCCGGTCAACGAGGCTGAGACGGCTCATCGAACGGCAGCCCCCACGCATGCGGGAAGACCCGGTGTCCACTCTGGCAGCGGAGTGCTCGGGACAGACCCCCACGCGTACAGGGAAGACGTCATCCGGCACACTGTGCTCTGGATATTCCTGGACGCACCCCACCGTGTGTGGGAGAACGCCTGGGTCAGGATGAGTCGTTGCCGCAAGGTGGACTGACCCCCCACACACGTGGGGAAGAGAGCATGGCGCGGGCGGTGACGGTGTCGGTGATGGACAGACCCCCACGTGTGTGGGGAAGACCCGCATCGCTGGGAGCCGCAGCGGCAGTAGGCGGACAGACCCCCACGCGTGTGGGGAAGTCGTCTGCCTCGTCGTCGTCATCATGATCCAGAAGGGCGCACCCCTATCCTTGTAGGGAGGGCCGCGTATCGCCCAGCTGGCTGCCCTGCTCGGCCGACCCCCACGCGGGTGGGGAAAAGTAGGTCGCTGAGCGGCCCGTGATGACCAGCAGGGGCGCACCCTCACAGGATGAGGAAACCGGTGAGGCCTGAATCGCAGGCTACACCCTGCCCTCCCAGGGACGCGTGCCGGGGGAGATGCTCTGCATGCGGCAGGATAGGCGCAACATCCCTGATTCCAGGGTGGGTTGACAAAGAGCGGGAGCGGGCTGGTGGGGGTGCGGGAGGATGCCCGGCGCGGCGGGATCGATCTGACGCCGTGGGGCAAGTTCGACCGCGGAGCGTGGGCGGTGTATCCGCTGCTGTTTCATCTGCTGGATGTCGCGGCGCTCGCGGGCGTGGTCTGGGACCGGTACCTGACCCGCGGTCAGCGTCGGCTGATCGCCGCCGGGCTGGGGCTCACCCTGGCCGAGGCGCGCTGTCTGGTGATGTTCATCGCCGGCCTGCACGATCTCGGCAAGTTGTCGGCGTTCCAGGAACAGAGGCGTATCCCTGGGCCCGGGTCAGCGACACCCTGCGCGCGGACACCTGTAACTGGCAGCGTATGCCGCACGAACGGGCGTCCATGCACAGTGTGCTGCACCTGCTGGCCGAGGCCAGCTATCCGGCGGACACCTCCGACAGCCCCGGAGTGCTCGTCGCCCAGATCCTGGGCGGCCACCACGGCCGGTTCCTGCAGGTCGACATCGACGGTGCGGCCAAAGCCTCCCGGGTCAACCTCGCCCTGGGCGGGCCGGCCTGGCAGGATCTGCGCCGCCGCTACTTCGCCCTGCTGCGCTATCTGACCGGCGCCACCGCGGTGCCCTCGGACGTGTCGGTGCCGGCGGCCGTGCTGATCACCGGAATCGGCATCATCGCGGACCGGCTGGCCAGCCAGCGCCACTACTGGCTGCCCAAAGCCCAGGCGCCCGCCTTCGGCGCCGGCGAGCACTACGCCCAGGCCGTCCGGGACGCCCCCGCCGTGGTCGAGGAGTCCGGGCTGGCCCGCATCGCCCTGCCGCAGGTGCCGTTCACCCAGGCCCACGGCGGCCTGGAGCGGCCGAACGACCTGCAGGCCTCGGTGATCGGGCAACTCACAGCCTCGGTGGGGGAGAAGGGGCCCGGCATCCTGGTGGTCACCGACGCCACCGGCGGCGGAAAGAGCGTCACCGCGCTGGAAGCAGCACGGATCTTCAACGCCTCCGGGGACACGGCCGGCATCCTGTGGCTGCTGCCGACCATGGCCACCACCGACGCCGCCTACGACATGCTCGAGGCCTACGTCGCGGCCCACCATCCCGAACACGCCCCGGTCTCCCTGGTCCACAGCCACAGCTACGACAACACCGCCTACACCGACCACCGCCTGGCCGCCCACGAACCCTCCACCAGCGACGCCTACTGGCCCGACAGCGACGACGGCAACGATGACGAGAGCAGGCTGGCTGCGGGGGAGCGGCCCGAAGCACGCGTCACGGTGCCCGACGGCTGGCTGCGCGGCTGGGACAGGGCCCTGCTGGCCCAGTTCACCGTCGCCACCCACGACCAAGCCCTCATGGCCGCCCTGCCGGTCCGCTTCAGCGCCCTGCGCATGCTGGCCCTGTCCGGGCGGACCGTCATCGTCGACGAAGTCCACGCCCTGCCCCCGTTCATGCGGCAGACACTGTCCCGGCTGCTGCACTGGCTCGGCGCCCTGGGCTCCCCCGTGGTGCTGCTGTCCGCGACCCTGCCCGGCCACATCAGCAGCCAGCTCGTCCGCAGCTATCTCGACGGCGCCAGCCACCCGCCCCCCGAAACAGCCCACCTGGACTGCCGGCCCCCCTACCCGGGCTGGCTCTACGCCGCCGCCTCGGACGCCTCCATCACCCGCATCGACCCGGCCGCAGCCGAAGCCCACGCAAAAGTTCGGCACCGAACTGATCGTCCTGCCGCCCTACAGCCCCCACCTCAAAGGCACCGTCGAAGCCATCAACGGCGCCGCCAAGCACCTGCTGTTCAAAGGACTGCCCGGCTACGCCCACACCCCCCGAAGCCGCCGAGACCGCCGCGGCCAGCCCCTGTGGGCCCTTCACGAACTCCTCGACTACGAAACCTTCATCACCATCGTCCTCGGCTGGGTGGACTGGTGGAACAACGACCACACCATCGCCCGCCTCCACCGGCGCACCCCCGCCCAGGCCTGGCACGCCGACCTCACCCCCATCGACACCCTCGACCCCGCAGACCTGCACACGTACACCCTCACCGACGCCGGCCCACCCCGGAAGATCACCAGCAAGGGCATCCGCTGGAAAAGCGCCTACTACGTCGGCGACTGGATGCACGGCCACTCAAGCGCCGGCGAGATGGTCCGCCTGCGCCACGAACCCCACCACTACCACCGCATCGAGCTCTACGACGCCGACACCCTCACCTACCGCGGCCCCGCCTTCCGCAGCGACGAAATGAGCCCCCGCCAAGCCCGCGCACTGCACAACGCCCGCCGACGCGAAGCCGACCGCTACGCCGCCAAAGCCCGCCGAGCACGCAAAAACGCCACACCCCGCTACGCCGCCACCAGCGTCGCCGCCGCGCCCGAACCCCTCAACCGGCTCACCGCCAGCCAGGCAGCCGCCCAGCTACGCCAGTTGCAGACACCGGAAGGTCACCTGTACGCCGAAGCCCGGCCCGACCTCCTCAACCGGCCCCAGCCCGACTCCGCCCGCTGGACCAAACCCCGGCCCGGCCCCAAACCCCAGGACACTGAGTGACCCACCCGACGACCACGCCCGAGAACCAGCCGACCGCCAGCTCGAACTACCACTACATGGGCCTGCCCGGTGCCCGCGCCATGCTGACCCAGGCCAGCGCAGAGACCTACGCCAACCTTGTCACCACCCTCAACGCCGACGCCGGCAAGGGCGCCATCATGTGCGTCCACGGCGGCGTCGGCCTGGGCAAGACCTTCGCCGTCAACAGCCACCTCGACGACCTCGCCCCCCACACCACCCTGCGCATCAAAGTCGGCTCCGCCAAAATCCAGGCCCTGCGCGCCGCCCTGTACAAAAAGCTCGACCTGCCCGGCGAGGCCCCCCTCAACAGCACCCGCTGCGAAACCCTCCTCAAGGAAGCCCTGTCGGAAGCCCCGCGCGTCCTGGTCGTCGACGAAGCGCAGCGGCTGGACACCCGGGCCTTCGAATTCATCCGCGAGCTCTGGGACGACGAGGACACCCGCCTCGCCGTCGTTCTGGTCGGAGCCGAAACCTGCTACCAGAAGATCAAGAACCGTCCGGCTTTGGACTCCCGCATCCTCGTCTGGCAGCGCTACAAGCCCCTCACCCCGGCCGAAGTCCTCACCGTCATCCCCGAATACCACCCGCTGTGGGCGGACGTACCCACCGACGAACTGCTGTGGATCGACGACGTCGCCTGCCACGGCAACTTCCGGCAGTGGGCCAAAATCACCTACCTGCTCCGGGAACAGCACGGCGGCCCCGGCTCAAAGGGAGCCGGTAGCACGGGGCCGACGAACCCGCCCACTTCACACGGCGCGGCCGCACCGCTCCCTCCCTACAGCCGGGACCTCGTGCGCGCCGTCCTCAGCCGCCTCGACCCCACCCAACGTCAGACCGACTGAAGCGCCGCCCCGGCGTCTGGGCGCATCCGCACCGTCACCGGAGCTGGCGGTGCGGCACCGGCAGCTATCCGTGATACTCCAACGCCCGGTGATCCTCAGGCCGTGGGAGATCCACGGCGAGTTATGGGTGCGCATCGAGCCGCTGCTGCCGGTCGTCCCGCGTAATCCGCGGCGTCCGGGTCGTAGGCGTCTGGATAGTCGCAAGGTGCCGTGCGGGAACCTTTTCGTTCCGTACGCCGGGACCCGCTGGGAGTTTCTGCCCCGGGAACTGGGCTTCGGCTGGGGGTGACCTGCTGGCGACGCCTGCGGGACTGGAACGAGGCGGGCGTCTGGCGGCGGCTGCACGAGCTGCTGCTCTCCGAGTTGCGGGCCGCGGACATGCTGGGCTTCTCCAGCGCCGCGGTCGACTCCAGCCACATCCGCGCGATGAACGGCGGGCCCGCCACTGGACCCTCTCCGGTGGACGGGGGCAAGTCCGGCAGCAAGCATCGCCTGAGCGTCGAGGCGTACGGCATCCCGCTCGTCGCGATCACCAATGGCGGCACCCGCAACGACGTCAGCCGACTGATCCCGCTTATCCAGGCCGTCCCCTCGTGTGCAGCGGCGGCCGGTGGTCGGCGCGGGTTCAAGCGGCCCGGCATGTGGCGGGGGAGGCTATTTCAGGCCTCGGGGAGTGACAGGCGGACCCATACACCCCGGCCCCACCACAGCCCAGCGGCCGTCGCCGCCGACCACGCCCTGGCCGTCGCACGCAACATCACCGCCAGCTACCTGGCCACCGATACCGTCACAGCCGCCGCCCGCATCAACACTGTCCTTGGCCGCCCCACCGACATCCCGCACCTTCCCGTCCGCCTCGCCTGGGCCGCCGTCCACCTCACCGCCAGCCCCGACACCGTGCAGGGCACCATCAGCCAGCAGCGGCACCGGCACGAGGAGGAACAACGCCGCACCGAACACAACCACCGCCTGGAGCAGGCCCAGACCATGCGCGACACCCTGATGAGCGACCCGTCACTGGCCCTGTCCTACTGGTTCGCCATCGCGCCTGAGACCGTCGACACCCACACCCTCGACCGTCTCGAGGAACTGCTCGTCAAAACAGCCGTCTACGCGCCGCAAGGCCAGTGGGCTCCGCTTGCCCGTCTGCTGCACACCTTCACCCTCGGCCTCACCAACGAGGCCAAGAACCACCTCGTCGACACCCTGGCCGCCGTCATCGACCGGTACGGACACCCAGGCATCGCCGCCGCCGTACAGGCGCTGCGGCAGGCCCCCGAGGCGCGCGCCCGAGGCAGACGTCCCACCGAATTGAGCGGTCGGGCCGCCGGCGTTTTGTACGCGGATCACGCAAAGCCAGCGAGAAGATCCAGATCGTGGTAGGCGCCACTAGCGGCGTCGCCAACACCTGCGCCACCGCAATGGCCACGCCCTGGTGCTCGCCCCCATTTGTCGGCCTATGTATGGCGCGAGGACAGCTTCCCCTCCTCGGCCGCGGGTGTGATCCCGAGGATGTGCTCGCACATCCACTGCCGCACGCCTGTGAGCTTGTCTCAGCCGAGGCGGACCGAGCGCACCCAGCGCCCGAGATCCTCGCCCTGGTACACGACGTCGCCCGGCTCCATGGGCAGCTCGCCGCGGCTTCCAGGTGCTGCCGGACGAGGTGGAAGGCGCGCTGCCATTCCACCGGCCAGGCCGGCCACCACGAGGGGTCGATCTCCTCCAGTGGCTCGCGCCGCCTCCGACAGTGCCCCGGCCATCGATCCCACCGGCAACCCCTCGGCACGCCGCTGCTCTCCTGCGCCTTGCGGGCGGCGGCGCGGGCGTTCTTCAGCCAGATGCCCACCTTGTAGCCCTGGTGGGTGGCGTCCAGCGGCGCGAGCAGGTGCCCGTTCGCCTCGGCCCACCCACGCGCGGCGGCCAGGCCCTCTTCCCATGCGACGTCGTAGTGCGACCACACCATGCCCAGCTGCTCCAGCTGCTCCAGCTGCTCCAGCTGCTCGGTGCGGTCGATGTCCATGTCTCCACGGGCGTAGAAGCGGCGTGCGTCGGCGATCCACTGCCCGAGGGGGAAGCCTGCGAGCGAGGCCGGCCACCCCTCGGCCTCCGCCTGCTGGTCGTCGCGGCCGGGCACCCGGTACGTGAACGGCACCTCGCGCCGTCGGCGACCTGCGGGTCGTCTTTTACTGCCTGACGGTGAAGTACTGCCATGCGCCCCATGTGTTGAGGTTTCCGGTGTCCTTGTTGCTGTGGACGTACCTGGCGCGCAGCCGGAACCTGCTGCTGACTGTCTTGGTCAGGCCCAGCGTCGCGGAGGTGGTGCTCGTCGTGCTGAGCGTGTGGCATGAGGATGTGCTCTGTGTGTGCCAGGCGCCGCCGTAGTACCGCTGGGTCTGGAATTGCACGCACTGGCCGGCCTTGTTGGGCGTGACCGTGACGTTCAGCTCGGCCTTGGCGGTGTGGTGGTAGACCCGGTAGAGGATGCTGCCGTAGCGAGTGCTTCCGTAATAGCCGCTGAGTGACTCGGACACCTTGGCGTAGGCAGATACGGTGCGGACGGCCGTGGCCGCGGCATAGCGGTAGTCACCGGTGAAAGATGCGGTGAAGACGGTGCTGCTGGAGACCTTGTAGCTGGCGGTCAGGTTGCCGTGGCTGTCCACCGTGCCTGTCCTGACCAGCGCCTTCTTACCGTGGTAAGGCTCTGCGTAGATCGACAGTGTGTGTCCGTTGTAGGTCGTGCCGAGGTGGGCTGTGACCTTTGCGGTCGCGCCGTAGGCGTATGACGACGCGTCGCTGCTAATGCTCAGCGCGGTCGTGCTGCGTGAGACTTGGACGGTTGCAGAGGCGCTGGTGGTCTGGTGTGTGGAGTCACCGGGGTAGGTCACAAAGTAGGTGTTGGCTCCGCCGACCTGCGGGACGTCGGCAATGTGGAATGTGCCGTCGGTGGACAGCGGCGCGTCGGGCAGCGCCACGCCTGCGGGATGGGCGAGGTCGCTCTTGACCACCTTGACGGCCTCACCGGATGGGTACGTATCCGCCGACAGCTGACCGGACACGGTCAGCTGGGACGCGCGGCCGCTTTTCACCGGGGCGGCGAGGTTGATGGTGGTCGGCGCCGGCAGCTGCCATGGCACGTAGAACGTGTATGCCGTCGGTTGCGTCGTCTGGTTCCCGGCCGCATCGACGCCGACGACGTAGAGGGTGTGGCTCCCCCAGGTCAGGGAGGCTGTCAGGGTTCCCTTGCCCTGGGCGTCGGCCGGGGCCTGGGCGGCGCCGATGCCGGGCTGCTGGTCGAAGGCGTACTCGAAGTGATCCAGACCGCTGGCCCAGCAGTCCGGAGCCTGCGCTTCCACGCATCCGCGGGGGAGGGGATCACGGGAGGTGAAGCTGAAGGTGGTGGGCTGCCCGGCGGCCTTCGTGGGTGTTCCCGGGCTGCCCGCCGGGGGGAAGTCCGGGTTCGTGACGACCGGGGCGAGGGGCGCGCTGCCGTCGACCTGGAAGTAGCAGGACAAGGTGGGGTTGGAGTACGCCGTTCCGTCGTACGTCGACGCGTGCCAGCCGTAGGTGTGTCCATCCGTCAGGGGCAGCGGCACATACACGGATTGGTAGGGAACCGGTACCCCGGAGACGGACCCGTCGGCTGCCTGTGAGCCGTCGACGTCCCATGCGTGGACGACCCCCTGGTACGACACCCCGTTCACCGTGGGCCGCGGTACGCCGATGGAGACCGTCATGCCCGCGGGAGGCGGAGTGGTCACGGTCTGCCAGGTCGGGCTGCTGTCGCTGCCGCAGGCCGATCCGGCAGGCAATGTGGGCGTCGGCAGTGCCGGGTTGATGGGGGTTTCGTCGGCGACCGCTGCGGCCGGAAGCGCTGCGATGACGGCGCCGGCCAGCAACAGCGCGATCCAGCCGCGCTGGCGCACGGTTCGATTCACAGGTGATTTCCCTCCGGGCCGTGCCCGTATGTCGATATCGAAGTCTGCGCTCTCGGGGGGGCAGCGCCCGCAGACCTGGTCGTGCGCACGGCGGCCGCCATGACGGGATGCGTCCCATCATGTACGCGGCCGTCCGCCCCCCCTTTGCTGCGGTACGGGACCGCAGAGCATCCGGACGCTAACACCGCCTCGGAAAGCCTCAGCGTTTCTTGATCAACAATTTACTGCGTACGGGAACCGACCGGCCCGATGACCTCGGATTCCCTTGCCGAAGGCACACCACCAACGAACTGGCGTGACCCGGACCAGACGCCCGAGGCGATACAAGGTCTTGTGCCGAGGCCTCTTCACCTCTGGGCAAGCGTCGGCCCTCGAAAGTGGCAGGTGCCCGGCCAGGCCTTTCGGCCGGGCACCGTCACGCCTTGGTCCTCAGGGCTTGGTCATCGTGCGGTTGTGTTGGTGTTGGTGGCCCACAGGGCGCCGCCTTTGCCGGGGCCTCCGGTGGTCTTGTAGATGACGAGGTTGCCGTCGTTCTGCATCGTCATGTAGGCGCCGGTGTGGCCGCTGGTGTGGGTGGCCCAGAGGGCGCCGCCCTTGCCGGGGCCTCCGGTGGGTGTGTAGAGGACGAGGTTGCCGTCCGTCTGCATCACGGCGTACGCGCCGGGGTGGCCGGAGGTGTGGGTGGACCAGATGGCGGCGCCGTCGCGTCGGCGGTACATCACGAGGTTGCCGTCCGTCTGCATGAGCAGGCGGGTGTAGGTGCCCTGGGTCCACCAGCCGGGCTTGAGGCTGGTGCCGGAGTAGGCGGTCTGTGACCGGGCGTAGGTTCCGCTCGACCACAGGGCGTAGGTGCTCGCCTTGCCGTAGACGACGATGCTGCCGTCGTCCTGGACGGTGGCGTACGCGTCCGGCTGGCCGTAGGTGTGGGTCGACCACAGGGCGCCGCCCTTGCCTGTGCCGCCAGTGCTTGTGTAGAGGACGAGGTTGCCGTCCGGCTGCATCACCGCGTACGCACCGGGGTTGCCGCTCGTGCCGGTCGACCAGACCACCTGGCCGCTGCCGCTGCCGGTGTTCAGGCGGGCCACGAGGTTGCCGTCACTCTGCATGGTCAGCGTCATGGTGGAGCTGCTGAGGCTGTGCCCGGACGCCAGCTGCTGGCCGGGGTACATGAAGGAGCCGGCGGCGGGTGCCGGGGTGGATGCGGGGATGTGCGGGTCGACGAGGTGGACGTTCTTCCCGTTGTCCAGGTAGGCGATGGTGCCCTGGTATTTGTCGACGGCCCAGGTCACGCGGCGGTCGTCGGCGACCGGCCCTGCGGGCAGGTCGGCCAGGTCGCTGGTGGTGGCGGTGTCGGTGTGCACGTCGGTCAGGGTCAGTTTGCCCGCGGTCGTGTCGTGTTCCACGACGAATCCGTCGCCGAGCTGGGAGGGATGGGCGGGTACGGGGACGTCCTTGCCGGTGGCCAGGTCGTGCACGCCCGCCGGGCCGGAGGGTCCGCAGGACCAGTACACCCAGTGCTGGGCGGCGGCCTGCAGCTCGCCGGGCACGCACGGGGCGTCGGTCGCGACGGTCTGGACGGTGCGCTGCGTGGTGAGGTCGATCTGGTTCAGCGTCCCTGCCGTGGCACCGGGTACCCACACGGTGGAGCCGGACAGCGCGGCGGCGGAGACGGGGCGGCTGAAGAGCACGTGGCTGTTGCCGCCGGCGTCCGCGTCGCCGATGTACTGCTTCTTGGTGGAGCCGCCGTCGTAGACCACATAGCGGCCCTCGGCGTCGACGAGGCTGCCGCCGGTGGCGCCGGGGGTGACCATCACCGCGGAGTCGCCGGGAGACTGCACGGTGACGGCGTCGCCCTGGCTGTTGGCGTTCGGCCACAGCTGGGAGATGTTGCCGTCGCCGGTGGCGATGGGCGGGTTGCAGGTGGCCGCGGTGTCGCAGTGGGTGGAGCCGAAGTTCTGCTCGCTGCCGTAGGAGGGTGGGGAGCCTGGCTGGACGCTGCGGTCGTAGACGAGGTCCCCAACGGCTGACGTGCGCCGGATGGTGAACAGCTTCCCGCCTGCGACGGTCAGCCCGTCGACGGGGGCCGGCATGCCGGGGTCGGAGTCCACGGCAGCTCCCGTCGGGGTGCCGTCCGGCCCGGCGGTGAACCGGCGGGCCGCCCAGTCGGTGACCGACGAGCCTCCCACGACGACGGCCCCGTCCGGCTCCTGCCTGACGCTGTGGGTGATGACGTGGTCCAGGACCGGCGTCAGGGCGGTTGAGCCGGACATGGGCATCGCGTAGAGGGGGTAACCGGTCGCGTCGTCTGCGCTGGACGGGCCGGTGTGCGACGCCGCGTACGTGATCAGCAGCCAGTCGCCCGCGATGCCCACTTGGTAGAGGCTGCTGGTGTACGTGCTGCCCAGCGGTGCCGCCGGGACCTGGATGGTGTTCTCCGTTGCGCCGGGGAAGCTACGGGAGACGACGTGGACCTGCCCCCCTGAGGTGGTCCCGTCCGCGCCGTACGACGAATACCAGGCGAGGTACGTGCTGGACAGCACGACGCGGGCACCCAAGGCCAGCGGCCCCATGACGCGCGTGACCGCACCGGTGGCCAGGTCCACCAGCGCCAGCCGGTTCTGCGTGGTGCCGTTGGTGCTCTCGGTATACAGCAGGACGACCGAGTCGGCGTCACCGGCCATCACCACGGCCTGCGGCGCGACGCCCGCGGGCCAGCCCGTGACCGGTGTGTCGGTCTGCTGTCCGTCCGCCATGGCGAGCACGTGAAAGCCCGTCACGGCTCCGTCTGCGGCCCTGGTGAGCGTCAACAGGCGCGAGCCGAACGTCCCGACGTAACTCTGGCCGGCACCGGGCCTGATGGTCGTGGTCGTATCCGAGTCCATGTCGTGCAGCCGGTACCCGTCGTTCGACGGTGTCGCCACCACGTCGGAGCCCGCGCCCCAGTACCCGGGTGCCGGGTTGGCGGTGACCTGCGGCACCGGGATGTCCGGTCCGCCCGCGTACTTCGTCCACACGAAGGAGGACTGGCTGTCGGACTGGTGCAGGAAGCCGCCGGTGCCGGCGAAGACGACGGCGTCCTTGGGCGGACTGCTCAGCAGCGCGGCCGGTATGACCGTCTCACTGGGGCTGTCGGCCGAGGCCGTCGCCGTGGTCAGGGGCAGAGCCCCCGAAGCGAGGGCGCATGCCGCGGCGACCGCGATGCATCCGCTCCTCAGGGTGTGCTGGGCCACCCGTTCCTCCTTGGGAATGAGCCGGGCCAGGCCCCTCGAGGGGCCCGGCCCGGTGGTGGTCGGCGTGTGGTTACTGGTCGGTGTAGCGGCGGACGGGCGCGGCGAAGCCGCCGTCGCCGTTGCTGTCGGCGGTGAGGGTGAACACGGCCGGAGTCTGGGCGGCGTAGTTGTAGTAGAGGGCGAGGTCGGTTCTGCCGTCGCCGTTGAAGTCCCCGGCGGTCATGTACTGCGTGCTGGGGCCCCAGTTGGTCTGTGACCATACGGCGCTGGGGGAGGAGACGGGGCCGCCGTTCATGGTGAAGATGGCGACGTCCCAGTTGTTGTTGGCCGTGTAGTTGTAGAACAGCGCGATGTCGCTCTTGTGGTCGCCGTTGAAGTCGCCGGCGGTCATGTATTTG
This sequence comes from Streptomyces sp. NPDC006739, assembly GCF_042869815.1. Classification (NCBI taxonomy): domain Bacteria; kingdom Bacillati; phylum Actinomycetota; class Actinomycetes; order Kitasatosporales; family Streptomycetaceae; genus Streptomyces; species Streptomyces sp. NPDC006739. Next base: position 26,760 of record NZ_JBIAGM010000041.1, on the reverse strand, counting down.
GTGTTCGGGCCGAAGCTGGTGTCGTTCCAGATACTCGCCGGTGCGGCCAGGGCGCCGGCGGTGCCCGCCGTCATGGTGAAGATCGCGTCGTGCTGGTTGTTGTTGTCGGTGTAGTTGTAGTAGAGGGCGAGGTCGTCCTTGCCGTCACCGTTGAAGTCACCGGCCGTGATCATCTTGGTGTTGGGGCCGAAAGCGGGGTCGTCCCATCGCTTGACCGGGGCGGCCAGAGCACCACTGCCGGAGGACGCGGCGGTCAGGGTGAAGACCGCATCGTGCTGGTTGTCGCTGTAGGCGTAGTACAGCGCCAGGTCGCTCTTGTGGTCGCCGTTGAAGTCACCCGCCGCCATGTACAGGGTGTTGGAGCCGAACGCGTTGTCCTCCCACGCCTTGACCGGCGCGGCGAATCCGCCGTTCCCGGTCGCGGTGAGGGTGAAGACCGCGTCGTGCTGGTTGGCGTTGTCGCTGTAGTTGTAGTAGAGGGCGAGGTCGGTTTTCCCGTCGCCGTTGAAGTCACCCGCGGCCATGTACTTGGTGTTGGGGCCGAAGCTGGGGTCGTCCCAGATGAGGCGGACGGGCTGGAACCCGCCGTCGCCGTTGGAGTCGGCGAGCGCGACGGTGATGGCGTCGTGTCCGCCGCCGGCGTCGATGAGGTGGGCGACGTCGGCCTTGCCGTCGCCGTTGAAGTCCCCGCTCGCCTGGGCGATCACGCTGCCGGCCGGCACATACGACACGTCAGCGAGGGAGGCCACCTGCGGGCCGGTCAGGGCCTGCTGATAGGTGCTCACGTCAGCGATGCTGCCGGTGAACGCGGCGCCGCCGTTGCCGATCGTGAAGGCGCCGGTGGCGTTCCACTTACTGGAGTGGCTGGCGCTGGCGGCCTGCTTGCCGTTGACGTAGAGGGTCATGGTGCCGGCCGACGCGTCATAGCTGGCGGTCAGCTGGGTCCAGGCGCCGATCTGCGCGGTGAGCCCGGTGGCCGTGGCTGTGTCCATGCTGGCGGAGGCCGAGTCGCTCTGTGGCATCTTGAACCGCCAGGATTTGGACGCCGCGTCGGGGTACAAGGCGAAGCCCAGGGTGCTGGTGCCCTTTTGGCTGAGGACCGTGCCGCCCAGGCTCTCCGGCTTGACCCAGGCGGAGACGGTGAAGCTGCTGCTGGTGGCGATGGCCGGGCTGGTGGTCTTCAGAGTGCCGGTGCCGTCGAAGTGGGCGGCGGGGGAGAACAGGTCTCCGGTGGCCCAGGTGGCGCCGCCGGTCCCGGTCGCGGTCAGGCCGCTGCTGGTCGTGTCCTTGGCGGTGGTGATGGGGCCGGTCTGGGCGTCGTTGAGGGGCCAGGCGTTGTGGGCGGCGGTGAGGGTGTCGAGGTTCTGGGTGAGGGTGGCCGGGGCCGTGGTGGACAGGTTGGTGAACAGGTTCGCCGTGGTCGTGGCGGCCGCCCCGGTGGTCCACAGATCGGGGATGCCGTCGCCGTTGATGTCTGCGGCCTGCAGGGTGAGGTCCTCACCGGTGTGGAAACCGGTGGCCACGGGGTGGTCGGTGTAGGTCAGCTTGCCGGTGGTGACACCGTAGGCGAGGTTCTCCCACAGATTGAGCTGGCCGGTGGACTTGTTCCACAGGAACATCGCCGTGCTGCTGGTGCCGCTGCCGTTGGGCAGCTGCATGGTGGCCAGTGTCCAGCTGTTCCAGTCGGACGTGCCGTCCGGAGAGTTGACCGTGAGCCCTATGGGCGACCAGGAGCCGATGGAATTCAGCGTCTGGTAGACGGTGAGGGCGTAGAGGTTGCTCGCGTCGCCCGAGATGCCGATGAGATCGGGGTATGGGCTGTTGCTGCCCGAGATGCTCCCCGCATTGGCGAGTTGTGTGGGATTGTCATTGTTCCAGTCCAGCAGGCTCCCGGGGTTAAGGTTCGTCAGGTTTTCGTTGTAGCGGCTGGCCAGCGGCGACCCGTCGCCGTTGCCGTTGATGATCACTCCACCGCCGGCATCGCTGCCCGTGGGGTAGTAGACCAGCACGTCCTGGAATCCGCTGTCCGTAAAGCGTCCGGTGGACGCGATGGCTCCGTTGAAGTCGGCCGGAGCGCCGTTGGCGTTCAGCCCGTTGCCGTTGACGCCGATGTCGCTCGGCGAGGACACCACATGCCCGTCACCGGTGGTCTTCCCCGGGTCGGTCTTCCCTCCGGCCAGCCACAGCCCGGACGGCAGGCCGTGCTGCCCGCCGACGGTCAGCAGGTCCGGAACGCCGTCGCCCGTCAGGTCCCCGTCCGCCTGCGGGGTCGCCGGATTCGCGGAGTTGAAGGTGAGGGAGGCCGTGTCGCCGTAGTTCGCCCCGGCGGACAGGCTGGACACCGATAGGACGTTGGTGTGCCGGGTGGGAGTGACGGAGATGGTGGCGTTGCCCGAGGAGTCGGCGGTGACGTTCGCCGGGTCGCCGCCGTTGAGCTGGTACTCGTAGCTCGACGGCGTGGTGCCTTTGGCGGGCGGGGCGATGGCGACGGTGAATGGCTGCCCGATGGTGGTGGTTCCGGGCTGGGCGACGGTCGGGGTTCCGGGGCGGGTCGGATCGAAGGAGAAATGGCAGGTCGTCGAGGTGCCGCCCCAGTACTTGAAGTCGCTGACCGCGACGTTCCAGTCGAACTCGGTGACCTTGCCGCCCGCGGCTTGTTCCAGTGTGGCCTTCGGGATGACGTAAACGGCCGTGGAACCGGATTGGCTGGTTAGGGAGTTGGAGTCGGACTGGGCGACCATGGTGCTGCTGTTGCCGTGTGGGAAGAGCTGGAAGTGTGCGCCGAGGGTGCCGCCGTCGGGGTCGGACATGCCCGCGTAGAGGGTCACGTTGCCGTCCCCGACGACGGTGTCGTCCTGGCAGGAGGTCGACGGGGACGTGGTCAGGTGGGTCGGGGTGTCCGGCTTGTGGTCGTACGTGGTGGACACCGTGATCGTGTTGGCGAACTCCTTCCACCCGTACTTGTCCGTCTCGTCACCGGCGCGCAGCCCGAAGGTGAGATTGGTCGTCTTGGCGTTGGCCGCGTCCTGCATGACCTGGCCGAGGTCGAAGGGGACGCCGTGGGCGGGGCAGGAGGAGTTCCAGCCGTACGCGACGGTCTGGGGCTGGTCGACCTCGCTGAGCAGGGTGGGCGGGTTGTCCCAGGTCGTGGATGAGGTGATGGGGCTGGACTTCCACAGTTGCACCGGTGTGGCGGTGCAGGAAGGGGACCATTCCTCGGTGAAGTTGATCTGCGAGGAGATCACGGTGGAGCCGTAGATCTGGGAGGGCACACCGATCCGCACGAAGGAGCGTGCGGTGAAGGTGGGCGAGTCCCAGTACTGGTCGCCGACGCGCAGCAGATCGCTGGACTTCCAGTAACTGGAGTCGTGGTAGTAGGAGTTGATCTGCGTCCAGGCCTGCAGGGGGCTGGAGGCCTGCGGCCCGTTGAAGTCGGGGTCTATGTAGACCGGGTAGACCGTCCCGTGGCCCTTCAGAAGGGACTCCGGCGGCGTCAGCTCGATCCCCTTGCCCGTGACCGCGGTGGCGATGCGGGCGTGGTGCGCGCCCTTGCCAGGACCGGCGGTGGAGGAGGTGACGGGCAGTCCACTGCCACGGTCCACGTTGCGACCGGTGAGCGGGTCGTGGACCACCGAGGCGGCGGCCACGTGCGAGGAGGCCGAGTCCCACATCTGGGGCGCGGACGCGGTGAAGACCGGGTGCCCGCTGCGGTCGGCCGCAGTGATGTTCCCGGCGTGGTCCGAGGAGACGGTCACCGCGCGAGTCCGGGTGGTGAGCGTGAGCCGGCTCAGCGCCGGATCGGTCGCCGCCTGCGCGTTCTTGACCTCCAGGACCTCGGAGAAGCCTCCTTGCGAGTCGGCGGTGACGATCAGGTCGACACTGTTCAGTACGTCGTGGTAGGTGGCAGTGGCACCGGAGAGCGTGGGGGCCGGCAGCCGTACGGGGAGACTCACCGCCAGGCTGCGACCGCGGCTGTCCATGGTCGCCAGCGGCCCGGTGCCGCCGCCCGACAGAGTCAGATTGCTGCTGGTGACGGCCGTGGCGATGCTGCCGTCGGCGTTCCTGTGCAGCGTCGGGTCGAGGGTCTTCCAGGTGTGCCCGGACCGCTTGCGTACCGGTGCCAGCGACTGGGTGAGGGTGAAGGTGCCGTTCGCATGCGCCGTCAGCGTGCTGCTGTCGGTCGTCGCGGCGGTCGCGGCTGTGTCCTTGCCGGTCTTCCTCGCCTTGGCCGAGGCCTGCTCGGCCGTGAGGCCGAAGCTCGCGGCGCTGCCCGTCTTGGGAGCGGACGACGGTACGGCGGCTGCGGTGGCCGAAGCCGTCGTGATGCCGGTGACGCCGGCGGCCAGCGTGACGACCACGACGGGGGCGCTGACGGCACGCCATATCGCCCGTCTGCCAGGCCGTATCGCCCGTCTGCGAGGGGGGGATGAGGACACGTCGGACCCTTCTGCCGAGGCCGGGAGGCTCCCGGGCCAGCGTCAAGGTAGATGACCGCCGCACACACACAGATGGATGTGTAGTCACCCACGTGACAATTGATTGATTCTTTTCCGGGTCGGGGGAACCCTTTGCGATCTTGTTGCCGACCCTTTCTTCGTTTACATGGTCATGGCATGGAAATGTCTGGCCCTACGTGTGCAGACAGCGCTCAACTCTGCACTTCTGTGTGCGTCTTGTGGCGCTGTTCTGATGAGGGGTCAATCGATGTCCGTGTGGGGTGGGAAGCGGCGCACCAGCCGCCTGGCCAGATCCGGTTGGGTTGTCTTCCTCGCCGTAGGATCCCTCTTCGCCTCCGCGGGCACAGCCGGTGCGGACGCGGTGCAGCGCACCGCCCATCACCACGCCTCCGCGCCCGACGTGCACGCCGCGCCCTCGGTGAAGGGCGTCAAGCCCGTGGCAACGCACTTCACCAAGCCGCACAACCAGGCGACCCGCCAGTACCGTCCCACCGCGACGACCCTGCCGAAGCCGCAGACCGCGACCCTCCCCGTCGTCGCGCCGCACACGTCCCCTGCGTCCGGGCACGGTCCGTCCGGCCTGCCGCTGTCGGTGCAACAGGTCGCACCCAAGCACGGCTCCTTCTCCGGGCCCGCCGCCGTCAACGTGACGGTCAAGCCCCAGGCACAGGCGGCAAAGGCCGGGGTGAACGGTGTCCTGTTCACCCTCGCACCCTCCGGCAAGGGCAGGGGCAGGGGCAGCGGCACGGCACGGCTCAGCCTGGACTACTCCGGTTTCGCACAGGCCTACGGCGGCAGCTTCGGCTCCCGGCTGCACCTCGTACGACTGCCCGCCTGCGCCCTGACCACCCCCCAGCGCGCGGCCTGCCGCACCCAGACACCCCTGCGGTCCAAGAACGACGCGCGGAGCAAGTCCGTATCCACCTCGCTGCCCCTGAGCGGCACGTCCAGCGGCACGCCTACCGGCCCATCGATGATGGTGATGGCCGCCGTGTCCGGATCGGGTGGCGGGGACGGGGGAGGCCCCTCGGGTTCCTACGCCGCGACCACGCTGAAGCCCTCGGGATCGTGGTCGGCGGGCGGCTCGTCCGGCTCGTTCACCTACTCCTACCCGATGACCGTACCGTCGTCGGCGTCCGCGCTCACTCCCAAGCCCTCCCTCGACTACGACTCGGGATCGGTGGACGGGCAGACCTCGGCCACGCAGGCCCAGTCCTCCTGGGTGGGCGACGGCTGGAGCACCCCGCAGTCGTTCATCGAGCAGTCGTTCGTCTCCTGCAGCGACAGCCCCGAAGGGACCGCGTCGCCGGTCTCGACCTCGGACGAGTGCTACGACGGCCCGATCCTCACGCTCTCCCTCAACGGGTCGACGGCCTCCCTGGTGTGGGACTCCTCGAAGAGCGTGTGGAAGCCGCAGAACGACAACGGCGCGGTCGTCAAGCACGTCACCAACTCGAACAACGGCACCGGCACGTACAACACCGACTACTGGACGGTGACGGAACGCGACGGCAAGGTCTACTCCTTCGGCCGCAACGAACTGCCCGGCTGGGCCTCGGGGAAGGCGACAACGAACTCGGTCGACACGGAGCCGGTCTACTCGGCACACTCCGGTGACCCCTGCTACAGCTCATCCGGGTTCACCTCCTCGGTCTGCACCATGGCCTACCGCTGGAACCTGGACTACGTCACCGACGTCCTAGGCGACGCGATGTCCTACTACTACAAGCAGGACACGAACTACTACGGCGAGGACAACGGCGCCCACAACGTCTCCTACGTCCGTGACTCGCACCTGGACCACATCGACTACGGTTTCACCGGCGGCAACGCGTACGCCACCGTCCCGGACAAGGTGCTGTTCACCACGGGCGACCGGTGCGTCTCCGGCACCTGCGACCCGCTGAACTCCACGACCAAGGCGAACTGGCCGGACGTCCCCTACGACCTGGTCTGCGCCTCGGGAACGACCTGTACCGCGCACAGCCCGTCGTTCTTCTCCACCGTGCGGCTCACGTCCGTCACGACCGAGCAGTACGCGACCGCCTCCTCGGCATACGCGAAGGTGGACTCCTGGGCGCTGACCCAGACCATGCCGACCTCCGGTGACGGCAACGCCACCCTCTGGCTGTCCGGGATCGCCCACACCGGCCAGGACACCGCCGGCGGTGGCAGCACCTCGCCCATCACGCTGCCCAGCGTGTCGTTCACCGCGGTCGACCTGCAAAACCGGGTGGACACCGTCACCGACGGCCTGCCCCCGCTGGACCGCTTCCGCATCTCCGCGGTCACCACCGAGGCCGGCTCGGTGACCGGGGTGCAGTACGCCAAGACCGCAGCCTGCTCCGCACCGGTGACCATCAGCCCTGCGTCGAACACATCATCCTGCTACCCGGTGTACTGGACCCCGCAGGGCTACAGCGCGCCGATCCTGGACTGGTTCAACAAGTACGCTGCGAACAAGGTCACCCAGACCGACCCCACCGGCGGTGCGCCCACGATGGCCACCTCCTACCAGTACGCCAAGCCCGCCTGGCACTTCGACGACAACGAGGTCGTCAAGAAGAAGTACCGCACCTACGGTCAGTGGCGCGGCTATGAGGACGTCAAGACCCTCACCGGTGACGGCGTCAACGACAAGCAGACCCTGGCGGAGACGACGTACTACCAGGGCATGTCGGACGACAACAACACGACCTCGGTGTCGCTGACCGACTCCCAGGGCGGCAGCCACGCAGACTCGAACCAACTGGCCGGGCAGACGCTGGAGTCCACCTCCTACCTCGGCAACGGCGGCCCGGTCGACCACTCCGCCATCACCTCCTACTGGGTCTCTCCAGCCACCGCCACCCGCACCCGCACGGGCCTGCCCGACCTGACCGCCAACGCCGTGGAGCCGGTGGAGACCTGGACCCGGCAGGCGGTGACCGACGGCGGCACCACCACCTGGCGCATCAACGAGACCGACACCGCTTACGACGCCACCACCACGGACGCCGACTTCGGCCTGCAGACCACGCAGTACAAACACACGGTTCCGGACAACGCGGCGTACGAGCGGTGCACCACCACCACATACGCGGCCCCCAACTCCGGTGAAAACCTGGTGGGCTTGGTCGCGAGTTCGGAGACCGACTCCGTCGCCTGCGGCGGCTTCACCGAAGGAAGCACCAGCAGCGTCCCCGGCTCGGTCAACACCCTGACCGCCCCGCTGAGCGTCAACCGCCCGGACCAGGTCGTCTCCGCCACCCGCACCTTCTACGACGACCAGACCCTGGCCACCACCTGGCCGCAGCCAGCGTCCCCGACGTTCCCGCAGACCAGCGCACCTACCAAGGGCGAGGCATCGGTCACGCAGCAGGCGTCCGACTACAGCGGCGGCGCCTTCACCTGGCAGACCACCAAATCACAGGTCTTCGACTCCCGCGGCCGGGTCACCGCCGCGTACGACGCCAACGGCAAGAAGACCGCCACCACCTTCACCGACGACGCCTACGGCTCGGTGACCGGCACGACCACGACCAACCCCCTGAACCAGAGCACCACCACCACGCTGGACCCGGCCCGCGGCCTGCCGCTGACCACCACCGACCCCAACGGCGTGGTCAGCACCGTACAGTTCGACACCCTGGGCCGCACGACCAGCGCCTGGCTGGACTCTCGCGCCACCACCAGCCCGGCGAACTACACGTACACCTACACGATCTCCAACAGCGGCATCACCGCCGTGACGACGAACAAGCTGAACGACTCGTCCGGCTACCAGACGTCCACGACGCTCTATGACGCGCTGCTGCGGGTGAGGCAGGCCCAGACCGGCACTCCGCAAGGCGGCCGTCTGGTCACCGACACCTTCTACGACACCCGTGGCTGGAAGTCGGCCACCTACAACGGCTGGTGGGACTCGGCCACCACGCCCAACACCACTCTCGTCTCCGCGGCCAACCTCAAGGACGAAGTCCCGAACCAGGACTACTTCACGTACGACGGCCTGGGCCGGACGCTCATCGACCTGTCGGAGAAGGACAACGTCGAGGTCTCCCGGACCACCACCGTCTACAACGGCGACCGCACCACCGTCGTCCCGCCGTCCGGCGGCGTAACCAAGGCGACCGTCACTGACCCCCTGGGCAGGACCTCGGAACTTGACGAGTACACCAGTGCACCCACGCTGAACACTCCGTTGAATACCTTCACCGGCACCTGGTCCGTCACCGGCGGCAGCAGCCAGGCCACCACCTACGGTTTCGACGACCACGGCAACCAGAACAGCGTCTCCGCCGCCGGCAGCACCTGGACCAGCACCCACGACCTCCTGGGCCGCACCACGGCCAAGCACGACCCCGACGCCGGCGACAGCACCCTGACGTACGACAACGCCGGCAACGTGCTGCAGAGCACCGACTCCCGCCACAAGACGATCAGCTTCACCTACGACGCCCTGGGCCGTAAGACCGGCGAGTACGACGCCCCCACCACCGGCCAGTCGGCGTCGAACGAGCTCACCTCCTGGGTCTACGACAACTCCGACAACGCCGTCACGGGCATGAAGTACGCCATCGGCCACGTGACCACCGAGACCGCCTACTCGGGCGGTGCCGCGTACGTCACCCAGTCCAAGGGCTTCAACGTCTTCGGTGAATCGCTCGGCGAGACCGTCACCATCCCCTCAACTACCGAGGGCAGCACACTCGGCACCAGCTACACCTTCCAGCACAGCTACACCACCACCACCGGCCTGCCGTTCCGCGACATCTACCCCGCGGCCGGAGGCCTGCCCGCCGAGACCGTCAGCCACACCTACTCCGGCTTCCTGGACCTTCCCACCGGCTTGGGCGGCACCCTCTCCGGCTACGCCCAGACCACGGCCTACGACGCCTTCGGCCGGGTCCAGCAGGAGACCATCGGGATGGGCACCAACGAGGCCTATCTCACCAACACGTACGACCCGCACACCAGCAAGCTGAGCGACCAGCTGGTGACCCGCTCCACGGCTATGCCCACGAACGTCGACGAGCAGGCGTACACGTACGACCCGGCCGGCAACATCACCAAGCAGACCGCCACCCGGCTCGGCTCCACCACGTCCACCGAAACCCAGTGCTACCAGTACGACAAACTGGACCGCCTGACCCAGGCCTGGACCGCCACCGATTCCTGCGCCGCCACCCCCTCCAGCACGGACTCCTCCACGGTCGGCGACGCCCTGGACACCAAGGCTGCCTATTGGACCACCTGGAGCCTGGACGCACTCGGTAACCGCAAGAGCGAGGTCCAGCACTCCACCACAGGCGGCACTGACACCACCACGAGCTACGCCTACGACGGCAACAGCGCGAACCAGCCCCACACTCTGACCTCGACGGACACCACCGGCGCAGCCACCGCCTCCACCAGCGCCACCTACGACAGCGCCGGCAACACACAGACCCGCACCACCGCAGCCAACGGCACCCAGACCTTCGCCTGGGACGACACCGGCCGCCTCACCGGCATCACCGGCGGCGCCAAGGGCGACAGCCACTACCTCTACGACGCCGACGGCAACCTCCTGCTCCAGAAGGGCCCGTCCAGCACCACCCTCTACCTGCCGGGCGAGCAGCTCACCCTCGACACGACCAGCGGCACCGTCAACGGTGTCCGCTACTACACCCTCCCCGGCGGAGGCCGCGCCGTCCGCACGGGATCCACAGCAAGCGGCAGCACCAGCACCTACACCTTCCAGATCCCCGACCAGCACGGCACGGCGGGCCTGTCCCTGGACTCCACCGCCCAGACCCCGACCTGGCGCGAGTTCACCCCGTACGGCGCTCCACGCGGCACCACCGTCACCTGGAGCGACAACCGCGGCTTCCTCAACGCCCCCACGGACACCAACACCGCCCTGACCATCATCGGCGCACGCCAGTACGACCCCACCACCGGCCGCTTCATCAGCCTCGACCCCCTCTTCGAGGCCACCGACCCCCAGCAGATGGCCGGTTACGGCTACGCGGGTGACAACCCGGTCACGAACTCGGACCCGACCGGAACGATCCTGCGCAACCCGGACGGTTCGGAGTGCAAGGGCGGCTGGCAGGAGTGCGGACCGGGCAACCTCGACACGGGCGGGGGCGGCGACACGAGCGGGGACAACGGGTGCTCCGGCGAAGGCGACAGCCTGCCCTGGAATTGCTACGGCTTCAGTCCCACCGACTACGGCAGCGCCGAAACCGACACCTGGCACGGCACGCCTCCCCCCATCTACGAGAACGACCACCTCTCCGACCCCGTCTTTGTCCCCGCAGCCCCGCACGACAAGGGCACGGCGTGGTGGAAGAGCGGCCTGGACCTCCTCGGTGACGCCGGCAAGTTCATCTACCACGCATCCGGAGCCGCCGACGTCGTCGGCTGTCTGAAGGACCCCAGCTGGGGAGGCTGCACCAAAGCCGCGTTCATGGTGGTCCTCACCGTCGGTACGGGCGGCGAGGACGAGGTTGTCATGCTCGGCGCCGACGCCCTCGAAGGCGGCGCCGCCGACCTGGCCACCTCAGGCGACGAGCTCATGAGCGTCGGCTGCAAGCTCAGCTTCAGCCCGTCGACCCGGGTGCTGATGGCCCACGGCAAGACCCAGGCCATCGCCAAGATCAAACCAGGCGACAAGGTGGAAGCCGGCAATCCCCGCACCGGCAAACACCAAGGCCCGCGCACTGTCCAGCACGTCTGGATCAACCACGACCACGACCTGCTCGACGTCACCATCCGCACCGAGAACGGCCACACCGCCACCGTCCACACCACAGCCAAGCACCCCTTCTGGGACGACACCACCCACCAGTGGGTCGTTGCCGGAAAGCTCCACCGCGGCGACGCCCTCAACACCACCAACAACGGCCACGTTCACGTCATATCTGTCCGAACCACCCCAGGCGCGGCAAATCGATGGAACCTGACCGTCCAGCAGCTCCACACGTACTATGTGCTGGCGGGGGCTACGCCGGTCCTTGTCCATAACTGTGGTGAGGCCTCTGATGACTTGCTCGACTTCGCAGACGAGGCGCTGAGTATGAGCCCGGAATCGCGTCCCAACGTTGCGACGAAGATTACTTCTGCGGATGGAGAACATGTCCGTTTCTCCTACGCAACGGATACGCGCAGTGGTGCAATGCCTCCGCAGACAGCGAGGGCGGTAGCCAACTCCGGACACCATGGCGGATGTGGGGAAGTTGGGTGTGCCATCCAGTTTGAGAATTCTGGCATTCCACTGGAAGGATCGACATTCCAGTCCGTCATGATTGGTGGTGGCGGAAGAGGAAATTCTTTCCCAATTGAGAATCATGGCGAGCTGATCGCACCATGCCCTGCCTGTCAGCGGTTCTTGCCTCTCATCGGTGGACGTGGGTGAGTCTCATGACCGTCTCTCCAGAGTTGCGCGCCGCACTTCAAAGATTGAGAGAAGTGCGATCCGAAAGGCCTCCGGGTGAGCGTGAAACTGAATCTTTTGCCGCGTGGCGGGAAAGGATTGCAGACGCTTTGGATTCACTGGCTGGCGTTCTCATCTATCAGGAAGATCGCCAGAGAGCTGCCACCGAAGCGGCCGCTGCTCGCGCCGAAGCAGAAAGAATCCGTTCTGAACTGAATCAACTGGGCTGATGGATAGACCTCTGCTCTGATCCGTCTGTTTCTGCAACTGTAAGGCGGAATGTCCTTGGATATATCAGAAGCCCCACCGAGAGAAATTCCGGTGGGGCTTCTGTGTCGTTTGACGGCAACGCTGACGGCAACGTCAGGGGACGACGGCTGCGGCCGGTGGGTCGTCGGGGTCGTCGTCCTGGCCGCCGAGAGCGTGGCCCAGGGCGTCGATGGCGTCCCGCTGGAGTCGGAGTCGGACGTGGGCGTAGACGCCGGCGGTGACGCCGATGTGGGCGTGGCCCAGAAGTTCCTTGATCACGACGAGGTCGACGCCCTGCTCCAGTAGCAGTGTGGCGGTGGAGTGTCGGAGATCGTGGAATCGGATGCGCCGGAGTCCGGCCCGGTTGAGGAAGCTGCGGAAACGGCGGGTGAGGTTGGCCGGGTCGAGAGGCCGTCCAGCCGGCGTGGTGAAGACGAGGCCGCTGTCCTGCCAGGCTGACCCCGCGGTCTTGCGCTCCTTGTCCTGCTGCTCCTTGTGCTCCTTGAGAGAGGGGATGCACTCGGTCGGGAGCGCGATACGGCGCTCGGACGCCAGCGTCTTGGTGGGCAGATGAGTGAGGCCGCCGGTTCGGGTGCGCTGGAGCGAACGGCGGATGCTGGCCGTTCCGTTGGTGAGGTCGAGGTCTGCCCAGCGGAGGCCGAGGAGTTCGCCTTTGCGGAGTCCGGTGCGCAGGGCGAGTGCGTACAGCGCGTGCAGTCGGTCGGCGCGGGCTGCGTCGAGGAACTGGCGGGCTTCGGCTGCGGTGAACGGTCGGAATCGCCGAGGCCGAGCTGCGGTGGCCTTGACGTTCCGGGCGACGTTGCGGGGCAGCTCGTCTTCCCTGACGGCGTGCTCCAGCGCCGACTTGAGCACCGAGTGCACGTACGTCACGGTCAAGGGGGACAGCCGCTTCTGGCAGCACTCGCCGACCGCGCAGCAGGCCTTCCGTTCGGCGTCCAGCCCTTGGGTGCAGCACTGGCACGTGGCGCGCAGGCGGTCGAGGAAGGTACGTACGTCTTTGGCGGTCAGCCGTGCGACCTTCTTGGTACCGAGGTCGGGCATGAGGTGGAGACGGACGCAGGCGGCGTATCGGACGTGGGTGTTCTCCCGAAGACGGTGGATAGCAACGCCATTCAGCCAGTAGGTCAGGTAGTCGCCGACGGTGCTGTCGGCGGTGGCGACGGGGAGGCCGCGGTTGCTGTCGGCGATCTTTTCGGTGAGCTTGTCGGCCGCTTTTCTGCGGGTGGTGCCGTAGACGCGGACGCGTTTGCGAGTGCCGTCGGCGGTGAGGACGTAGCCGGCGGCTTCCCAGCGGCCGTCCTTGCGCTGGTAGATGGTTCCTTCGCCGTTGGCGCGGCTCTTGCGCTTGGGTGCGGTCATCGGGCGGCCTCTTCCAGGTGACGCTGTATGTAGTCGTCGAGTGCGATGGAGGGGATACGGCGAGTGCGGCCGATGGTGATTGAAGGGAGCCGACGGGAGCGGATCAGGTCGTAGACCGTGGAGCGGCCGAGCTTGAGCCGGGCCATGACGTCCGGGACGGTCAGCAGCTCTTCGTCACGCATAGGTGGGTTTTCCTTCCGTTCCGGGGGCGGGTTCGATGGATGCGGCGAGCCAGGTTTCGGCGTCGGAGAGGCCGGTGCCGGCGAAGACCCAGTGCGCGAGGACGTACGTCGTCTCGGGCCCGTTGTCGGGTGTGGTGGCTGTGGCTTGTGCTCGGCGCCATTCGGCGCGGGCGTCGCGGAGGGCGCCGAGGGTGGTGGAGTAGCGGCGGGACTTGGTGGAGAAGTGGCCGCGGAAGCCGAGCATGTGGGCCCAAGCGCGCAGGCGGAGGTGTTCGAGGTCCTTGCGTGCGCCGAGGGTCCACGCGGTTCGGATGAGGCGGCGGGCGTGGTCGCTGATGTCGAGCGGGGCGAGTTCCGCGGCGAACTTCAGCGGGCGGTCGAGAGCCCCCGTGGCGGTCTCGGCGCCCTTGGTGGCGTACTTGGCGATGTACGCCGCTACGGCTCGCTCGGTCAGCTCCTGGCCGTCGTTGAAGTCGGCGGAGCGGATGGTGCGGACGTCGAGCTGTCGCCCGAAGGCGAAGGTGTGGGCGCGGTCGTCGAGGGTTGGGCCGTCGACCCGGACCTTGGCTGCGGCGGCGCTGATGGCGTCGGTGAGCAGCTCGGCGGTGGCCCAGGCCGGGGGCGGGGTGTCTCCGCCGCCGGGGCCGTCGAGGCGGATCACGGCGTGGAAGTGGACGGCTCCACGCTTCTGGTACTCGGCGACCTTGGCGAAGGAGACGCGGGCGTGGTCGCGGAGACGGCGTTGTGAGAGGCCCGCGCGCTTGGCGACCTCCCGGCGTAGGTAGATCGAGAAGCGCCGCCACAGGGGCCCGGCGTGCGCGTTCCACAGCACGGCCGCCTCATAGTCGTAGGTGTCCGGGTCGAGTGGAGTCCCGAGCGTCTCGTCCTCCTGGTCGTGGTGCATGCCGCAGCGGCAGGGGCGCCCATCAGTGCGGCGGTTGTGAACCGGGCCGAAGCCGGGCGCGGTGAAGGTGGCGAAGACGCGCGGGTGGACGGCGACTTGTTCCGGAGTGCCCTTGCCGCCCCGCAGCCCGGCGGTGATGAGTTGGAAGGTGTCGCGGCGGTAGACCTCGGCGCAGGCCGGGCAGCGGGTGGTGCGGCGGTTGTTGCAGCGGACGAGGAGTTGGCCGGCCGGGAGGCTGGTCGAGTCGAGGTGCTGGAGGATGCGGCCGATCTCGCCGGTGGCGGTGTCGACGTCGTACTCGGTGCGGTGGCCGTCGAGGCGGATCGGGTGGGTGCAGCCGCCGAGGCCGGAGAGCTGGCGGAGGATACCGGGCAGCGAGCCGTCTGAGGCGAGCTTGCTGAGTTCGGGGAGTGGGGGCGTGGTGGGGCGGGCGAAGATGGCGATCTCCTTCTGACGGGCACTGGTCGGGAGGGGTGGCCACCGGGGCGGTGGATGCTTGGGCGTGTCATGCCGCCCCGGAGGCCGGACCGCTGGTCAGCGGCGGTGGTGTTCGCGGAGCAGGGAGCGCAGGACCACGGCGGCGACGGCGACCGAGATGGCCGTGACGGCGACGGCGGCCAGGAGCGCGGTCAGGACGACTCCGCCGACGAGGACGGCCGCGACGGTCTTCTGATCGAGGGAGACCGAGGGGAGCACGGGGCGCCGGACGGGGGCCGGGTCGGTCGGGGCGTGGGTGTGGGTGGGCTGCGGGGTGGGGTTGTCCGGGTACTTGGGCAGGAACACGGCTGCGATCTCCTGTCTACTCGTCTAGATGTGTTGGCCGTTTATGACGGTCACGCCGGAGCGCGTGCCGGACTCGATGGCGGGGGCGAGGAAGGTGTGCGAGAGCCAGAAGCCGAAGAGGGCGATGAGAACGACGATCCAGGTACGGACGCCGAGGTACTTGACCGCCGCCCAGGCGAAGAAGCCGAGGACGACGACGAGGGGGAGGTTGAGCGTCACGGGGTGCGGGGTCCTTTCAGCGGACGGGGCAGCGGTGGGTGCGGGCAGCCAGCTCGGCGGCGGCACGGCTGTCGTAGTCGGCGGAGAAGTTGCAGCGTGGGGCGGTGCAGGCGGCCGTGTGCTTCTCGCGGCCACGGTGGTCGTAGGCGGTGCCGACCTGGACGGGGCCGATGCGGGTGACGTTGCGGAAGCGGCGGTTGGCGGGCATCGGGCTTCCTTTCAGAGGTGGGCGGCGATGGCTTCGGCCATGGGTGCGGGGACGCCGAGGCGGGCCCGGAGGGTCGGGGTGTCGATCGGGGTGCCGGTGCGGGTGTGGTGCTCGGCGGCGACCTTGCGGGCGTGGTTGATGAGGGCGGCCGGGACCGGGACGGGCGGGGGTTCTGGCGGTGCCTCGATGGCGGGCGGGGTGGCTGTCTCGGGGGTGGGTTCGGGGTCGTCCTCCTGGTCCTCGATGACCTCGGCGGCCGGGGCTGTCTGGGGTGTCGAGTGGGCGAGGAGCGTGCCGCCGAGGAAAGCGACGGCGGGCCAGCCCGCGACGAGGATGCGCAGCCAGGCCGGTACGTCGGCGAGGTCGAGCAGGCCGGCGGTGGCGACGTTCGCCCCGAGGGAGGCGGTGATGGCGATGACGAACCAGCACCAGGCCGCCGTCTTCCCTGTGCCGGAGCGCAGTCGACGCCAGGCGGCGACGAGCAGCAGGTCTACGGACACGGGGTAGGCCCAGGCTTTCCAGCCGTCCTGTCCGGCGGCCATGGCGATGTCGTGGATGTGGGCGAAGGACAGCGCGGCGGCGATGAGCGCCTGTACGAGCACCGCGTCAACGCGAGCCAGTTGGGCGCGCATGAGGGCGACTCCTTCCGGGTTCAGGCATGGGAGGGGTAGGGACGTGGCGCGAGGCGGTCACGCCGACCAAGGAGGGAAGGGTGCGTCAGTCGCTGACGGGGTGCGGCTGGACGGCCGGAACCGAGGTCTCAACGGTCCGTACGGGCACGGCGGGCCGGAAGGGCTTCAGCGCGGGCAGGTCGGGCACCAGGTGGGCCGTTTCCTGGCAGATGTCGGCGGCGTCGCCGAGGGAGAGGTAGGGGGTGCGGATGCGGGACCAGCCGCCGGAGGTGTCCCCCGCGACGGCGAGGCCGGGCAGCTCAGGGGCGATGGCGCAGGCAGCCCCGACCGCTTCCGCGGCGATGTCGCCGAGCGCCATCTTGGCGGAGGCTTCATCATTGACCCGGTGGCAGACGCGGCCGGTGAGCTGGGCCCGGAGCATGGTGGCGCCCTTGCCGAGTTCGGCGCCGAAGCGCTGCCCGCACACTTCCAGGTAGATGCCGGCCGCGCGGCCGAGCTGGCCGAGGCGGATGAGCTGAGTGACCATCTCATCGCGCCGTTCCTCGTCCTTCTTCGTGGCGACGAGGAAGAGTTCCGCCACCTCGTCCACGAACAGCACGACGGGCACGGGCCGTTCGCTCTCGGGCAGACCCCAGATGTCCGAGGTGATCTCCTCGTCCGGGGTGCCGGGGGCGATGCCCTGCCGGGCCCTGATCAGGTCGTATCGGTCCTCCATCTCTTTGACCAGGACAGGCAGCAGCTCAGCGACTTCATCCGGCTCGGTGGCGAGGGCGGACAGCCGCGGGGCGAACGGGGCCAGCTCGACACCGCGCTTGCAGTCGAAGCCGACCAGGGCGACGTTCTGCCGGGCGAGCCCGGAGACGAGATGGCGCAAGTACATGGACTTGCCCGACAGCGTGGCACCCAGCGTGAGTTGATGAGGCACGGCCCGGTAGTCGCGTACGAAGGGCATGGCGTCCTCCCGCAGCGCGACCGGCACCTTGAGGAACCCGCCGCCCAGCTTGCGCGGCATCCGCACCTTGCGCAGGACATCGAAGCCGACGAGCCGCAGTTCGACGACACCGGGCTTGACGGTGGTGACGTAGACGGCATGGACGCCCCAGGCGTGCCGCAGCCGTTCGGCCGAGGCGGCGACGTCCGCAGGTTCCTGCCCCGGAGCGAGCCGGAGCCGCAGCCGCAGCCCGGTCGACGTCGGCCGGATGATGCCCCGCCGGGGCGGCACGGGCCGTACCTCCCGCCGGGTGGTGGCCTTGACGGCGAGGACCCGCAGCCGGGAGGGGGCCACGGTCAGGCCACACGCCTCCATGACCGAGGCGTACGAGCTGAGCAGCCGGACGGTGGATATCGGACCGCCGACCGCCGACCAGTACAGGGCCGGGTGGGTGGCCCGGGTGTAGACGGCCCCGCCACCGAGCGCGGCGAGGGGACCACCCACCTCCAGAAGCGTCGTCAGGTCGGTCATCAGGCCGTGGCCCCCATGGCGGCCGGGAAGGCGGCCGGGGTGACGGCGGCGGCCCGGTAGGCGATGCCGTGACGCTGCTGCCCGTTGAACACCGACTCCCACGGCCGGGCGATCAGCCCCGGCAGCGAGACGGGCGAGCCGAGGATCAGGCCCTCGGTGACCCCGCCCTCCGGGACGGTGACCTTGATGAGCGAGGACTCCCCGTCCTCGATGTACACGACGCCGATCGTCATCAGCGCCTCACCGCTCACAGCGTCCTTGGCGATCTCGCCCGTCTGCCGGTCACGGACCTTCGGTTCCGGGGCCTCCGTCAGAAGGATCGTCGCGGCCGAGGTCTCAACACGGATGGTGCGCAAGGCACTCCCCTATCTACTCGTCTATACATGTAGCGATCTGTGAACCCGATCTCCCGGGCTCACGGGGATCGCCCTGCCACACAACTTGCCCACTCGTCTATACGAGTAAGCGTGTTGGGGTGTACGAGTTCGGAGAAGCGTCCCCCGCGCACCACCACCAATCACCCGCTCACGTGGCCGGGAGCTGGTACGACAGCACGTAAGCGTCCGCCGCCATGACCGTGTCGCAGACCTCCACGGGCCGACCCTCGGTGTCGAAGGCGGTCCGGATCAAGTGGATGACGGGCACGCCGGCCGCCAGGTGGAGCGTCTTGACCTCGGCGGGCGAGGGCATCCGGGCGCGGATCTCCTCCTCGAAGTGGTCAAGGCGGTGACCCAGCTCCTCGAGGCGGGCGTAGATGCCGCCGGGACCGGGGTTGGGTTCGGCGATCTGCGTTCCGCGCGCGATGTCGAGGGGCAGGTAGGAGGTCGCGAACTCGACCGGACGGCCGTCGAGGAGGTACCGCCGCCGCCGGGCAAGCACCCGCCGCACAGAGCCCAGCCGGGCGGAGACGTCCTGACTGGCCTTCTCTTCCTTCACCTCAAGACTGTCGACCTGGGGGTGACTGCCGGCCGCATCCGCCTCCACGATGAACGCGGACTTCCCCTGCTCACGATGGCGCCGGGCGAACCGGTCCGAGGCGAGACGCCGCACCGGCGGACGCGGCCGGACGAACACGCCCTTGCCGTGCTCGGCGTGCACCAGGCCCTCACCCTGGAGGACGGAGAAGGAGTTGCGGACGGTCATCCGGGACACCCCGTAGTGGTCCACCAGCTCAGCCTCCGAAGGCAGCTTCTCGCCCTCCCGGAACCGCCCCCGGTCGATGGCTTCGCGCAGCTGATCGGCGATCTGCCGGAAGACCGCACGATCGCTCGTGGGGTCGAGATCACCGAGCAGGCCCGAAGGAAGTGAAGGGCTCACGTGTGTACTCCTTTAGGTATCTAGACGAGCTGGCGAGTGTTGTTGCTACGGTGGAGAGCCTAGCCATCCGAGAGGGCCGAGGAACGTGAGCACAGAACGCCCGCACTCCGTGAGCGTGGCCGGGGTCGTCGTCGACGCCCAGGGCCGGGCCCTCCTGATCCAGCGCCGGGACAACGGCAAGTGGGAGCCCCCGGGCGGTGTCCTCGAACGCGAGGAGACCATCCCCGAAGCCCTTCAGCGCGAAGTCCTCGAAGAGACCGGCATCAAGATCGCGCTTCCCGCGACCCTCACCGGCGTCTACAAGAACATGACCGGCCTGATCGTCTCGCTGGTCTTCCGGTGCGAGGCCGCCGACGGCGTGCCCACCACCGGCGACGAGACCCGCGCACTGCGCTGGGCCACCCGCGAAGAGGTCTCCGAACTCGCCGACGAGGCGTACGCGATCCGCGTCACCGACGCATTGGACGCGGCGACTTCGCCGGCCATCCGCGCCCACGACGGCGTGAAACTCGTCTAGCCCGAACCCGCTGCACATGGCGGCCTACCAGCACGAAGGAGCTTGTATGCACGAGTATACGAGTATGACGCGAGTCTGGGGACTGTCTTGCCCAGGTTTCCCGGAAGAGGTCAGCCGGGCCCGCCGCTGGACCCGCGACATCCTGCGCGGCTCCCCTTTTGCCGAGGACGCCGCACTGATCGTGAGCGAGCTGAGCGCCAACGCGATCCTCCACACCGCCAGCGGCCGGGACCAGGGCAGCTTTCACCTGGCCGTCGCGGTGTCCGCCCAGGTGGTAGCCGTCTCGGTGACGGACGACGGAGGCACGGGCACGGCCCCGAAGATCGAGCACCAGGACCAGGACGCCGAAGGCGGCCGCGGACTCGGCATGGTCAGCACGATCGCCCACCGGGTCGTCGTACACGACAGCGAGGCCGGCCACACGGTCACCGCGGAGCTCTTCACAGACGTACGACGAGGAGGGCACCTGTGCTGAGGACGACGACCGGGCCCGGCTTCTGGTGCGAGTGCTGGACACACAACCTGGACGCGCGACAGCCCCCGGCCCTCTTCGGTTCCTACGACGCGTACGACGTGGTGGAGGCGAACAACTGGGTAGCCACGATCCTCCGCACCATCTCACCGGCACTCGACACAGCAGCCAGCGCGGAGGCGTGGGAACGGCTCTACGACCACCGCATCGACACCCGACGAGCACTCCTACGACGTGAGCCCTGGGCTGTGGCCATCACCCACGCCAGCACGCGCATCACATGGACAGTCCGACCAGTGCTCTTCCTGCCCCTCGCACACCGCCAGGGCATCGAACTCCCCACGTGCGCGTACGACTTCAAATCCCTCACATCCTGAGCGGCCGTCAAGCATCAACTGGGACCGGACAAGCCCCAGACGCCCGATTGCGTTACAACTTTCTCTACGGGTTCAAGGCGCCGCGCATGCGCGGCGCGGCGCCCGCCCGGTCCGCGCGCCGCCGCTCCTGCCTTCGTCCCGCTCCGGCGCCCGGCCCGAACGGGCGCCGGAGCGCAGCAAGTTGCGTCAAACCGAAAAGACTCATGGGGCTCCGCCCCACACCCCGGCCCTCTCTCGGAGGGGGCCGGGGCTTGTGTTTGTCTGCAGGTTCGTCGTAGTGCGGGAAGGTGGGTCGCGGGGTGGGTCCCTCCTCGGCCGGCCACCGGAGGCGTACCAGGAACCTCCAGGGGCCGCCAAGGCCAAGCGCAAGCGTCACGACGTGAGCCTTGGCGGCCCCTGGAGAACCCTGGTACGGCGAAGCTGCCCGACCGAGGAGGGACCCACCCCGCTCTGGCTGGACCCGTGCGGAGGTTCGGTCTCAACTACTCCGCAGAGCCCGAGCCGTTGACGGCAACGCTGACGGCAACCGGGGCGGACATCAGCGCACACCAGCAGACGGCGACGGACTGACAACTCACGGCCGACCTGCGAAAACCCAGCTCGGAAGAGCACGTCCTCCACACGTACTATGTGGAGGCCGGAAACACGCCGGTTCTGGTTCACAATTGCGGCGAGGAAGACGCCGTCCACCTCGACCTCAACTACAAGGATGGTTGGGATGCGGACCAGAAGGCTGCAGCCGATGGAAAGGTGGAATACCTCGACGGACTCGCCAAGAATGGGGACCTGGTCAAAACTGACGCGGTGCGGGTGGAGAAGGGCTCTGCGGCAGGCCGTCTCCGTAAGGCTGGGCAGGACGTTCCGAGCGGCTCTGACGGGGACCACATGCGGGATCTCCAGCTCGGTGGAACTGACACTCTTGATAACCTATCGCCTCTGGACGCAAGCGTGAACAGGAGTCTGGGTCCACAGATCGCAGGACGGCTGAGAGGCCTGCCGAACGGGACGCGCATCTGTGGTGTTTCTATCTGCTAGGAGTCGCAATGTACGAAAATTTCTTGGCTTTGTATCCAGAAGATGCTGGGGATGAGACACGTCACGCAACTGGATATCTCCCCATGGAAATGATGGGAGGCCAAGAATTGGTGGCGCTCGGCGCTGGGAAATCCTTTGGTGGTGGAATCATGCGGATCCATGATATCGACCAATCTCGCCGTGCCGCGATCCTCATTGGGGAAGCCTTTCCCGAGTACCGGGATCGTATCGTCCCCTTCGCTAAGGACTGGCTGGGCCGACAGTTTGCAATTCCCACTCGAAAGCGAACGCCAATTGCAGGTCAGGTTCTTCTCATTGAACCTGGATCTGGAGATGCTTTCGTCGTCGACGCCACTCTGGTTGACCTTTTCGATCGGGAGATGGTGGAGGATCCAGATACATTTCTTGCAGCTGATCTATTCTCTGAGTGGCGCCTTGAGAATTCTGAAAGAATCCCAGCTGGGAAGTGTGTCGGTTTCAAGGTCCCCATCTTTCTTGGAGGGCGGGGAGCCGTTGATAATCTTGAGGTAAGCGACGAAGAGGTTTACTGGAGCCTGTGCGGTCAGTTGAGGTCGCAAGTCAAGGGCTGATAAGTCTGCTACGTGAAGATGATCTGCATGCTGTTCGGGCTGAGCATGTGGTCCGCCTCCCGCTACACCGCTGTCCGGGCCTTGAGGCAAGGTTGGTGACACGGAACCAGGTCCTGCATGTTACGCCCCGCCGCCCAGGCGCCGTCGTCACCCGCGACGCCGGTCGCGGCCCGGAACGGGTTCGAGCTCACCGACGTGGAGCTGCCTGACGGCATGTACGTCGCGGAGCCCCTGGGCCGCTACACGGAGCGGCCCTCGCTGGGACCGCTCCACGTAGCCGTCCCTGCTGCTCCTCAGATACGGAGAGGGCGTTCGCCATATGACGGCCGGCCTCTCCTCCCGCCCGGTCCGCAGCCCGACGGACGCCGACACCGCTACGCCCACTCCACGCCCAGCTCCCGCAGTGCTGCCCGCTGGTCGTAGGTGAGCTTGTCGCGCCTCGCGCGGGTGTTCGAGATCCACACACCCAGCCTTACGGTTACCGGTTCGGTCTCGTCGTCGAGGGTGATCTCCACGGCCGCGCCGCGTGGGACAGGCCGATGGCCTTCCCGTTCGATCCATTGCATGAGGGCCGCGAGGCCGCGCTGGAATGCCTGCTGTGCCTTGATGGTGCCCTTCGTCGGCCCGGCTGCCGGGGCGGGAGTCGAGGCTTCGGAGGGTTTGATGCCGAGCCGGGTCAGCCGTGCCTGTTGTTCGGTGGATAGCAGTTTCCAGGTGGCTGGCTGCGTCTGCCGCTGTAGCCACCGCCCGAGATCGTCACCGTCGAACAGCACGCCGGGTGCGATGTGGGGGAGGTGGCCGTGGGGTTCGTCGGTGGCGAGGTCGCGGAGTACGGCGTAGTGGCGTTGCCAGTTGAGTGGCCAGGGGCAGTTCCAGTCGGGGTCGATGGCCGCCAGTTGTTCCGCGCGTGCGGCAGCCCGCTTCGAGTCCTTGCCGAGTCCGCCCTTCCGGCGCAGGTTGGCCATGTGCTGGCCGACCTGCATCATCGCGTCGCCTTCGCCCCAGACGGCGTCCTGGCGGGGTGCGAGGTGTCCGGTGGCCCGTCGGTAGGAGCGCAGTGCGGCCAGTTTGGCCTCCCAGGCCTCCTCACCGGGCTCCCACACCATGCCGGCCTCCGGGGCGTCCAGGAGCTCCTTGCGGTGGCGGTCGAGCTCTTCCGCGCGCAGTGCCTTACGTTGCTGGTGCACCCACCGGCCCAGGGGGAAGCTTTGGGTGACGCCGGCCTGGACCTCTACGTCGTAGGGCACGGCGTGTAGGCCGGTGATCTCGTTCTCCTTCCGCCAGCGGAGGAGCGCCTGGTAGCCCTGCAGCCAGACCAGGGATTCCGGCCGGTAGACGCGGGTGCGCAGGAAAGCGGCGATGGTCGCGGCGTCGCGTGGTGTGGAGAAGTGGAGCAGCGCTGACTCCGCCGCGCCCTCGGTCTCGTCCTGGTCACCCTCGTCTTCGGCCGTGGTGCCGATGATCCGCCCGTCCTCGTCCCGTTTCACGTGTACGCGTCGTTGCCCGCTGGTGAGGGCGCGGTTGGCGAGTTGGTCGGTGAGGCGTTCGGAGTGTGAGCGCAGGCCTTGGAGGACGGCTACGAGGGGGCGGTATGAGGTGCTGGCGACCATGTCGGTGGGGTCTTTGCCGGGCTCGAGGAACACGGGCACGATGATCCTGGCTACCTTTGTGGATCCGTCCTTGTTGAGCCGCAGGGCCCGGCCGATGTTCTGGACGATTTCGACCTGGGAGCCGCGGGTGTCGGCGAAGCAGACGGCTTCAACACCCCGCTCTCCGGTGATGTCGACGCCTTCCCCAAGGACGCGGCAGCTGGCGAGGAAGGTGCGGTGCACCCGGCGGCCGGCCGCGTCGATGCCGCCCGCGAACCGCCGAAGGATCTCGCGTCGTTCGGTGACGAGGTGGTGGCCGCACAGCCAGGCTGACCAGAGGCGGTCTGGGGGTACGTGGCGGCCAGCTTCCAGTTCGTAGAACTTCGCGTCGATGGAGGACTTCGGGAGCCGGTCTGCGGCCGCCAGGTCGTCGTCGGTGGCGTCGCCTGTGTACAGCTCGGCTGCCGTCTGGGGCAGCTTCTCCGCGAACGCCGCCGCTTCCTCCACCTTCTGGTGGAAGGTCATGACGGTCTTGAGGTTCCACTTCGCCGCGTGTTCCAGGAGTGCGGTCTGCAAGAGTGCCAGGCGCCGGCCCCGCTGCGCCTCCTCCGACTCTCCGATGACGGGGGAGGGGTCGTGGATCTCCAGGACGTCGATCTCGAAGCCGGCGAGGATTCCGCGCTCGATTGCCTCGCTCAGCCCGAGTTCGGCGAGCCAGGGCCCGTAGGTGGCGGAGTCCTGGCCCATCGACGCGATCTCCAGCTCGTGGCCTTCCGCGCCTCTCTGTGGGCGGGGCGACGCGAGGATGCGTGGGGTTGCGGTGAGGTAGAGCCGGTAGTCGGCGGGGATCCGCTGGTTGTCGTGGATGGCCGCCCATGGCCTGCCGAGATCACCGGCGGTTCCGTGGGCTTCGTCCACGATGGCGAGGTCGAAGCCTGCCATCTGCTGGCCGTAGAGGCGCTCTCCGCCCGCCAGGGCGGCCTCCAGCGGCCCGCGGACTTTCTGCTGGCTCTCGGGTGCGTCGATGTCCTCGCGGTCCACGAGTGAGGCGTAGGTGGCGAACACGACGACCGGCCCGGATCCGGCCCACAGCGCCAGCTGGATCGCGTTGGTGGTGGTACGCACGCCCAGCTCGTTCAGTACCGGGTCGTTCTCCAGCGAGCACACCGCCACCATCGGCGCCCGGTGGCCCACCAGGCGCCACGCCTGGGCGGTCTGCACGAGGAGGTCCAGGGTCGGCACGGTGACAAGGATCCGGCCGCCGGGGAAGCACTCCAGCGCGCACGCGGCAGCGGTGATCGTCTTGCCCGACCCGGTCGCGGACACGATCGTGCCCCTCGCGCCCTGCGGGGGCACAGAGGATCTTGCAGGAAATCCCACCCATTTCCGGAACCGGGATTTCTGTTCCACCTGGTGTTCTCGGAGCTGGATCAAAAAAATTCTCCCGGTTCGGGAAGCATTTGCGTGACGGAAGCAATCCGGTATCCGCCACGCGGGTAGAGACCGCCGTCTCTGCCGTGTACGGCCCAGGCCCGCTCGGCCGCTGCGTCGGCTGACGGGGCCATCAGGTGGACGACGGGAGCGGGCGTGTCCGGGCTGGAGCAGCCGGCAGTAGGCCGGGCATCGATCCGGTAGACGCGGTACCGGCAGATTTCCGGACCCCTGACACCGGACCGCTCGGCCTCGGCCACGTCCCTCATCAGCCGTTGCAGACGCTGCTCTTCATACCGGACACCGCGCGCGTCACGCGAGGGCATGTACGCGGCCATCCGCTCTTTCTCTATGAGCCGGGCGATCCGTTCCCACTGAAGACGTCGCAGTTCCGCGATGAACAGTTCACTCAAGCGATGCGGTTCCGCCGGGAGCATCCGTGCACGCCCGGCGCGCTCCTGAGCCGAGCGTACCTGCGCGGATACCTGGCGGCCATCGAGTCCAGTTGCTTTCGAGACCACACCAAGTCTGGCAAGTTCATGCGGAAGGTACTCGTAAATCAACCCACACACCGCCTCCCGCCGGGCGCCCCCGAATTACTCCAATGTTACATGCTGCATCACACCGAGAGGCAGCATGGCAGACTCTCGAGAAGAACTCTCTCGCACGATGCCTTCCGTCCTGGTGGCCATGGCGTATCGGGGTACACGGCCCTGCATGGCACCGAAGACCGAACGCATCAGGTTCCTGCGAGCCGAACGGCAGCTGCACCGTGTCCGCTCCTTCTACGCTTCGGGCGTCCTCCTGTGGGCGGTGTCCGCCGCCTGGAGCGGCTGGCAGGCTCCGGGAAGTCGGCAGATGTGGACGTGCGTCCTGCTTCTCGCGGTCTTCACCGGCCTCCTCGTCACCGCCGGCCTGTCCCTGCGGCGCCTTGAAGCCCCCGAGGCAGGCCGGCCCGCGCATCACGCTGCATCCCATAAGACGGCAAGTCCCCGGTCACGGCCCGCGCCTGGACGTCCATCAGCCGCCTTGTAAGCCCGGGCTGGCCCGTGCCGGCAGGCCCAACGGCTTGGAGGTGCCGTTTGCAGGTCTGCTGGGATGGTGGCCGGGCATACGGGCTTCACCCCCTGTGAGAGGAGTCCTTTCATGCTTGGCATAGTCGCGGCGGTGCTGTTCTTTGTGGCGTTTCTGATCAACGCGGCGGATCTCAGCACCAACCATGCGTTCACTTCGACGAACGTGATGCTGCTGGGATTGACCGCTCTGGCCCTGCACGTGGCCGGAATCGGTACCGGCTGGGCCCGCAGACGCTGACCCGGGTGGTGTGGGCTGGTTGACGAGCCGTCACCAGCCCGCACTGTCTCTCGTAGCTAGCCTGGCCCGCGACAGCGGGCCGTCAGGCGGGGGAGCGCAGCGGACCCGCCGGTCAGGCTGAAGCGAAGCGGAAGCCGGACCGGGACCGGCGGGACAAAGTCCCACCGGTCCGGGAGCGCAGCGTACGGACCATCAACCGGGCTGCGCAGCAGCCCGGTTGAGCGGGCGGCGAAGCCGCCC
>NZ_JBIAGM010000040.1:0-46629 GCF_042869815.1 Streptomyces sp. NPDC006739 | reverse complement strand
ATCCGCCGCTACATCATCTGGCGGAACAAGCATGCCGCCGACGAACGCCTCCGTGAGGTCGTGAACAGGGCGAACGTTGCCTGATGCGGCACTAGGCATCGACTGGGCATGACGGTCCAGCGCTGAGCCGGAATGTGCGAGACCCCGGGCCGCAGATGTCCGAGGTCTCGTCCTGTCTATTAGTCCGGTTGGATCACGGTGTCCGGTCCCGGAAAAATCAGGGACTCGTGCCCGTCACCGAAACGCACCACGTAGGGAGGTGCTCCGTCCGCGCCTCGCACCTCGATGATCTCTCCCGTTTGCTCCGGAATACCCACGGCCCTGCTGTGAACGATGATCCGGTCTCCAACATTGGCTCGCACGCTGTCACCCTTCTCTCGGCCTGCTGGCCATGGTCTACCCACTGGCCCGTTGTCAACTATTCACGATGCAGGCCGTCACCAACCTCTCCGGACAGCACACCTAGCCGCGTATCAGATGGACCGCACGACGATGCCGTTGGCGCGCACGACGAACTCGCCCTCACGGACGCTTGCCGCCTCACCGAGGCGCTTCTTGAACTCCTGGTAGCCCTTTATCGGTTCGCCGTCCACTTATCAAGCGGGGCGTCATGAAGGGCGGCTTCCAGGCCCATGAGGATCTTGCCTCCGACGGGGGTCGGGGTCGCGGACGGGTCGACGGGGTACTCAATTGCCCAGTTGGTGGTGTGCCATGCGGTGGACATTAGTCGGTGCGCTGGCACACGACTCAGACCGGCTGACGGTGGTGCGACGCGGGACGGTGGCCCAGATCTCCGCCAGGACGATGCCGGTCGCCGGGTCGCGGTGCACGGGGACGTACAGGCCCCAGTCAGCGTCACCGGCCGTGAGCCAGCCTCCGGCACACGGGGTGTCGGCGGTCTCCAGCACACGACCGGCGAGCGAGCAACCCAGGAGTCGGACGATCACAGCGGTACCTCCATCCGGCGAGACCTTCCCGCCTCACCCCTTGGTGGGGCTCGGCACCGGAAGGACAGCACCCGGGCGCCGGCGATTTCCGTCCCGGCCTCCGCCGCCGGGCTGACGGCGGCACGGGCGCGGCGGCCCCGGCCGACGCGCAACCGGCTGAGCGCGCCCCGATCCCCGGCCGCGGCCGCGCCGCCCATCCCGCCCGTCCCTTACGGTGAACTTCCCCCCGCACCGCGTGCACACCGGACGCTGCGCCTCCCGCTGCCCGGCACAGAGCCGCTTGTCCTCCGCGCCTGCGCGGGCCTCCTGGTCGCGGTAGAGGGCGTGGCCGTCGGGGTTGTCGAGCGCGTCCGACAGCGTCTGCGCGCTGTCCCGTCCCAGCCACCGCCACACCGCCGCACCGGCGCCGTGCTCCTAAAGCTGCTCCAGGGGTCCTTTGGTTGGCCGGTGCCCTTGCCACCCGCTTCGGCGGATTGGGCACCGGCCGCTTTCGTCTATCGGAGTCGCCGAACGCCTGCGGCCAGCGCCGGTCCGCACGTCTTGAGCGAGCAGCTGGTGCCGCGCCCACGGCAGGCTTCGTCCCTCCGAGGTCGGTTTTACCAAGCAGATCGTGCCGCCGCTCCCACCGTACGTGGCACAGAACGCTGATCCAGCAGCGCGTTCGCGGCACGGCCAGGCGCCGATGTCCCGTCGGCGGGTCACCGGCCGTTTGCGAGGGCGCCGATCCAATAGCGCCACGACCGGCGACAGGCTTGGCCGGCCGGGCCTGCGGTTGACCTGTATCGAGATCACCGAAGCGGACACAGGTGTCAGGGGGCGTGGCGTGTGACCCGGTGTACCGCCCATGCAGCAAAGACCCACGTGGCTGCGGCAATACCGTGCTGCCCTAGGGGGCCGAGGCCGTCACCACCGGTTCTCTGGCTGGGCCACGGCTCCGCTCGCGTCGTGTTTTCCCGGCCGGCGAGCATACGGAGCGCGGCGCGGACCTCGTCGAGGGCGCTGTCACCCACTGCGATCAGTTCCAGCCCTTGCCGTGCCACCTGCTCATACGACAAGTACTTCCGTGCGAGCTCGGCCATGATGTCTACCAGCGTTTCCCGGAAGACGTCCGTGGCTGACAGGTTCGGGGCGATGCCGCGTACCGTGCCTTCGGCGTTGGCCATGGACTTGCCCAGCATCCCGATCATGGGGCTGGTGCGGATCCCGCGCCGGGCAGCGCACTGAAGGATCGTTGCCAGGGCCGAGCCGAAGTTCATGCCGTCGAGGCGGCTGGCGGCCAGTCGCGGCACCACGCGTGTCAGGTCGTCCCGGAAACCGGGCAGGTCGGTGCGCGGGGTCGACCGGCCGAGCTCGAGCCAGGCGGCGGCCAGGCCGCGCGCGTCGTTGTGGGCGATGCTGGTGAATGCGAGCGCTCCCAGCGTTCCGGTGTGCCGGTCGATCCGCCCGGCCATGCCCCAGTCGATGAGGGTCGCCCCTGTCTCGGGGTGCAGGAAGACGTTGCCCGGATGAGGATCGGCATGGAAGAAGTGCTCGACGAAGTAGCCCCGGTACATGTACCTGAGCAGTTCGGCGCCTACCCGCTCGCGCTGCTCCTCGCACAGGTCCTCCGCCGCCCCGGCGCTGAGCGCCCGTCCGCGCGCGAGGTCCTGGATCAGCACCCGCCGCCCGGCCTGCCGAACCGCGGGCACCGTCAGGTACCGGAAGCCTTCCGCCGCCCGGCGACCGGTTCCCATGTGCGCGGCCTCGGCGGTGAAGTCCAGCTCCGGACGCATGCAGTCGAAGATCCCTTGCAGAATCCCGTCGAGGTCCAGCACCTCGGCGAGCCGGGGAAGCGCCCGCCCCGTCATACGAGCTGCCCGGCTCAGGGCCGCCATGTCCGCCCGCATCCGGGCCTCGGCCCCGGGCCGCTGCACCTTGAGCACCGCGCGGCTGCCATCGTGCAACACCACGGGATACACCTGGGCCAGCGACGCCGAACCGCAGGGCAGGCCGACGTCGACTTCACGGAACAGCTTCTCCCACCTGCGCCCCAGCTCCTGCTCCAGTACCGGTTCGAAGACGGAGAACGGCGCGACGCGCACCGTGGTGTGCAGCCGTTCCAGCTCCAAGATCAGGGCCCCGGAGACCAGATCCGGTCGGGTGGCCAGTACCTGGCCGACCTTGATGTAGAGCGGCCCCAGCGCCTCCATCGTCATGCGGATCCGCCGCGCCCGGTGGCGTTGCGCGCCCATGGTGCGCTCAGCCGTATCGGTGCCCTGCCGGGCAGCGAGCACGTCCTGGGCGAGCAGCCCGGCCAGGCGGGCCACGCCGACCCCTCGAACCGGTTCCATGACTGCGGCCACCGGCTCAGGCCCGGCCCAGCAGCTGGGTTCCGGAGACGTTGGTCTGGCGGGCCATGAAGAACGCGGTGAATCCGTCGAGTAGTTCGGTCAGGCTGATCGTGCCGTCCTTGTCGACATCGAGTTCGTCGAAGCCGCGGTCGAGGTCACCGGGGTCGACGCGTCCGCCGGCGAACACGGTGCGGTACTCGTGCCGCTCGATCGCCCCACTGCCGTCGGTGTCCACTGCCTCGAACATGGCGCGCACGGCGTGGTGCACGCCGTCGCGCACATAGCCGGGGTCCGCGTCGCAGTTGCGCAGCATGGCCGTGACCCACTCGTCCTTGCTGATACTTCCGTCGCCATCGGTGTCCATGGTGGAGCGCATGTGCTCCCACCACGTGGTGAACCCGGCGTACACCTTGTCCTCCTGCTCCGCGGAGAGCTCCAGCTGCCAGCACAGGGAACGGGCCATCGCCTGGAGGTCGGGGGCGTCGATGCGGCCGTCGCCGGTCTGGTCGAGCACCTGGGAGAAGAAGCGGCCCAGCCGGTCGGCCCTCACGTCGCGCTCCGGCCCGCGAAGGGCCGCCGAAGCCACCGCCGCGACCAGTCCCAAGGGCCGGGTCAACAAACCGGCGCCGGGAATCCTGAAGCCGCTGGAGGGGACCTCCTGGGCCTCGTGCAGCACCTGGCCGGTCATCGCGGCGGCGGCGATCGGCATGTACCGGTTGCGCAGCGGCAGCGGTTTCATCGCGGCGTGCGCGGTGTGGTGCACGGTGCGCGACAGCGTGCGGTCGGCCTGCCCTACATGCAGGTGGAGACGCTCTCGGTAGGTCCGCGGCAGCTGTGCGGCCACCGCGCCGGGCATCAGCATCGCCGCTGAGGAGCGCGCCAGCGCCCACACTGGCGGGCACCACTCCAGCTGCGACGGTGTCGCGGCACCTCGGTACATGTCCCGCATCAGGAAACGGACCTCGGTGTTGTCCTCCAGCACCTCACGCTGCATCCGCTCGAAGTACTCCCAGAACCCGGCAGCGTCAGGCGGCAGCAGGTCGCGTTCCAGGCCGAAGGCGCCCAGGGTGGCGCACCACTCCTCGTACAGCCGTGCCTCCTGGGCAGCCGAGAGTGGCCGGCCCGCGAGCCGCTCCATGCTGCTCATCGCCTCGAACACGGTGCCCAGCACCCAGGCGCGCACCTCCGGCTGCTCGGCACTGTAGGCGCGGCCGCGCTCGTCGGTGCCCTTGATGCGCCGGTGGGCGCGCAGGATGCGTTGCACTTCCTGGTGCCGCTGATCGGGTGCGGCGTAGATGAAACGCTGCAGGCTGATCAGGGTGTGATCGACGCGCCGCCAGGGATGGGTGCGGTAGGTGGAGTGCTTGGCCAGGCCGGCACCGACCACGGGGTGAGCCGCTTGCAGCACCAGCAGGCGCGGCATCACCAGCGTCATCCGCCACTGGCCCAGCAACGTCCAGGTCGCCGACCCAGGGCCGGGGAAACCCGTCCAGTCGATGGAGACCTCGGGCTCGGGAGCTGGCAGGGATGCGGTCATGACAGGGCGCCTTTCATGTGCTGTCGCCGGGCGGAGAGGAGGACCTTGAGCGAGGCCAGCAAAGGGGGGCGTACGGTAGTGCGTGTCAGGAGGGGGCCGGCTCGTTCGACCGCTCGCAGCTGGAGGGTGTGCACGTCGAGGAACGCCGTCATAGCCGGGACGAACTCCGGCGGCAGGAACGGCAGGATGTCACGGGCCCGGCGCAGGGCCTGGCGGGCGAGCTCGATCTGCCCTCGCAGCTGCCAGCCGGTGTGTGGCAGGCAGGGCCGCCCGGCCCGCACGTCATCGGCGAGGTCACTGAGGCAGTCGATGCGCTGCGCCGCCTCGGCCGCGTCGCGCAGCGCACGAACCACCTCCCGCGTGCGGCACCCCGGGTGGACCCCGCTGAGCAGCAGCATCAGCGGATGCGATACTCGGTCCACGTACGCCTGGAAGCCGGCCTCCGAGCCGAAGTCACGGTAACCGAGGTCGCCGGCCATGCCGTCCACGAAGGTGCCTACCCACGTCTCGGGCAGCCCGGTGCGCTCCAAGGTGTGCAGCAGCGCCGCCAGCCGCGGATCGTCCGTACGACGGTCGGCCAGAGCCGCCCGTACGGCCGTGTCCCACGCATGGAAGCGGTGCGCGCGCCCGGCCACCGGCCCACTGTCGGCCGCGGTGTCCGTGGCGTGCGCGAACGCGTACACGCACAAGATGTGCGGCTGCAGCCAGGAGGGCGCCAGGAGCCGAGTGGCAGCGTAGTAGGGAGGCTCGAGTCGGCGGACCTTGCGGGCGATGTCCTGATAAGTGCTCCGCATCGAAGGCTCGTGCACTCCGGCATGATCCAGCACGGCCCGGTACGAGGCCGGCGGCACAACCATCATTCAGGCCGCCCCCGCCTTGCCGAAGCGGCGTTCCCGCCCGGCATAGTCGGCCACCGCCTCCCAGAGGGCGAATCGGTCGAAATCCGGGAAGAGGACGTCGGTGAAGTACAGCTCCGCGTAAGCGCACTGCCACAACAGGAAGTTACTGATCCGGCGCTCGCCCGAGGTACGGATGAGCAGGTCCACATCGGGCACGCCCGGCTGGTACAGCCGACTGGTCAGCGAGGCGACGTCGATGCGGTCAGGGTTCAACCGCCCGTCGGCGGCCTCACGCGCCAACTCGGCAGCCGCCCGCAACAGTTCGTCCCGAGCGCCGTAGTCGACGCAGAAGACCAGGTCCATGGTCCGGTTGTCCCGGGTGAGCTGTTCGAAGCCGGCGAGAGTACGGCCCAGCGCGTCAGGGACACGGTCGCGTCTGCCGCACCACAGCGCACGCATCCCCTTGGCATGCAACGCGGCCTGGTTGTCGGTAACGAAGCCGCCGATGATCTCGAAAATCCTCGCGACTTCCTCCGGTTCACGTAGCCAGTTCTCGGTGGAGAACAGATAGAACGACAGGTACCGGATCCCCGCCTCCGCAGCCCCGTCGATGGTGTCGAGCAGACGCGGCACCGCGGCTGCGTGCCCGGCGTTACGCGCCAGTCCTCGATGAGTGGCCCACCGGCCGTTGCCGTCGACGATCAGAGCTACGTGTGCGGGAACTCGACCCGGTGCCCATAAGGGCGACCAGCCCCCGGACGGATGAGGCCCCCAGGACACCGAGGTACCGGCCATCTGCTTGCATCCTCCCCTGTCACCACGCCCCCACCTTCCGGACCTTGCGCCGGTCCATGAAGGACAGTCACACAGCGCCCCACGGGGACAAGCGCACCGGGGGAACCAGTCAGCCACCCTGCCCGACCCGTACGGCAAGAGGCCCCGCGCGTCTGGCGATGTCACTCGAAAGAGGGAGGAAGTCCTCGGCGTGGACTCGCTGCGGCTGACGCGCAGAACGGGGCGCGACCCGACACCACAGACCAAAAAGTAGATTCCTTATAAAACACCTGGATGAAACGACCTCCCAGCGCCCGAAGGACAGCACCGGAGTGCCGGCGACTTCTGTCCCGGCCCGGCCGCCGGACCGACGCCGGGTGCGGCGCGGCGGGCCCGGCCGCCGCCGGACCGGACCGAGCACGCCCGATCCCCGGCCTCGGCCGTACCGCCCATCCAGCCCGTCCCTTACTCCTTCGCTCCAGCCAGGGAACATGGGCAGAGCGGCCGCAACGGGGATATCAGCACTCCGACCACGGCGAATTCGCGTGGTGACCTGCGCGGACACGGAGACGGTCCTGCGGGCCGCGCAACATCTGGCGCAACCCTTGGCGCAACTTGGTGCAACCTCGTGCTGGCTTTGTTCATGTTCAGAGGCAGCGATAGCGGCAGCGCGTGGCGACGCCCTGAACGGCCCCTATGGGGTGTCCGGGACACACGACAGCGCGGGCTGCCGCAGGTCGGTGGCAGCCCGCGCCGGAGTTCGTCCGAACAAGATGTTCGGCTGCCCCACAAGGAGAGGGGCTCCTATGCGTGCGGCGGTGGGTTACGCGTGATCGAAGCGCCAGGCTCCGGAGCCGTTCGCACGGTTGGAGTAGTGGCCGACCAGGGCCGTGTGCAGGCCGTTTCCGCCGGGGCCGCCACCGCTGGTGTCCAGCCAGCCGCCGCTGGTGTTGTTCCAGTTGCTCAGGATGTGCACCACGTCGCCGACTCGGATGGCGCCGTCGTCGGGGGAGGAGGTCTCGGCGAAGAGGAGCCACTCGCCGCTGTTGCCGTTGCGGTTCGGTGTCGCCGCCGTGTGAACGCCGTAGCGCTCGCCGGTGGGGGCTGGGTCCGGGACTCCGTTCACGTCGAGGTAGGACGTGCTGCCGAGCTGGTTCACCAGGTAGACGAGGTCTCCTGACATCACGGTGGTGCCGTCGGCCTTGCCCCTCGCCGAGGCGATCTTCCAGGTGCCGCTCTCGCGATCGCGCTTGGGGGTCGAGGCCGTCTGCACCGCGAAGACAGCCTGGGGCTGCTGGGTTCCGGTGACGTCAAGGAAACCACCCGTCCAATTCGCCCAGCCGTTCTGCAGCGTGACCGGGTCCCCGTACTTCAGCTCATTGGCCATAGCTCTCCCCTTGTCCTCCCCGGCACGACCCCACGGCAGGGCCGCGCACCGATCACGAAGCTATCCACCAATCGACGCGAAGAGTTATGTTCGTGATGCTCTGTTTGAAAAGGACTTATAACGGGAGAATCCTGTTCGAACGTCGGTACGTGACCCGAGAAGGTCGGCCGCTTTTCCTGCGCGCATGCGCATGACCTGCACTGGGCCCACCCCGATGCTGTTGTGGCAGGAACCGCAGTGCGGTCAAAACTCGGTGAACATCACCCGACCGTGGATCGGGATGCCTCCCCCCTGGCACTCGTGCTCCTGGTCACGACCGAGGCGCGCGGTCACGCCGCCTGGGCGGCCCGCCGGGCGCGGACCCGGTGGCGCAGCTCGGAGCGCGCCGCTGGCACCGAGGGGACGGTCTCCCAGTAGGGGTGCCACCACAGCCGTACGGACAGGAGCAGCAGGCGGCGGCGCAGGGCGGTGGTGTCGCGGGGGCGGGGTGCGGCGAGCGCTTGGTAGGTGGCGTTCCAGGCGGCTTGCGCCTGTACCAGGTCGTCGGGGAAGTCGGTCACGTCCATACCGGCATTAGATCGCTTGTTCGAATTACGTGTCACTTCGGACACGCCCCGCCTGGCGCCGTGGTCGGGGTTCACACCCGGCGTGGTCGGCCTCACGGTCGGGCCCGTGGTTGCCCGCCACGATGACCTCGGCCGGTAACGGATCGGGCCCGGGCGGGTGATTGTCCCTACACATGCGCGGGCGCGGGGCTAGCGATATGCGCGCTCACCTTGCCTACTTCAAAGGGACTGGTAACAGTTTGTGTCCCCGATGCCGCCGACGCCGTAATCGAGCAGCGACCATCCGCAGGCTCGCCGCCACACGACTTGCAACGCCGCGCCTGCCAAGGCCTGTGACCAGGCGCTGACTGACCGCGCACGCACCCGGGCCTTACTGTTCGGTGGGTGGTGCATGAGGTGTCGACGGGCCCGCGTCTTCTGGGACCGATGGCTGCGGGAAAAGACGCTCTTCAAAAGCGGTCACCCCGAACAGCAGAGCCATCATCGCCACGGGCATGAGCAGGGCAAACAGGATCACAGCACCTCCCAGAAGGTCGGTCTGTGGCACCTGACGGAACCAGCTCCAGGATGCGGCCGAACGGGGGACCGCGCACCCCGTCCCACAGGCCGCACGACAGCCAAGGAGCCAGTGAACGGCGCTGCTCGAAGCGGGCGCCCCCGGCGGTGACCTCACCCTGATCGAGGGCCCGGGGCAGCTCCACGCGGCTTCTCGCCTTCCGCGGGAGCGCGTCGTTGTCGAAGCCGCGTGCGCCGGAGCTGTCGGGGAGCGCGCCGCGCCGCAAGGTCACCCCGGTCCACCCGGCATGTCACGCGGAGCAGGCTTGGGGCCGCCCGCGGCATGGGAAGTGTGGGTCATTGGTGGCTCGGTAGAACGCCGGGCACATGCGGAAGGATGGGCCCATGAACGGCGAGCGACCTGCCCAGCTTGAGGACTCTCAGATGAGTGGTTGCCAGTGCGGTCCCGGCTGCAGCTGCGGCTGCCAGGACGGTGGCTCGTGCCAGTGCGGGGGCGGCTGCGGCTGACTGCGTCCACCGTTCCCGCGCGCGCTCTCCCCCACTGGCGAGCTGGCGCATACCGGAGCGGGCGGTCGCGCCGGCTTCCGCTCTCCCGTTGCGCTCGGCGCCCTGTGCGCCGAGCGCCTTGCGGCGCCTGCCCAGAGGGGTGTGCGGCTCGGTCGGTCTGGTCCGGCCGGCGTAGGCGGGGGAGCGTCCGAAGGGATGCCTTGAACCTGGTGCTGTGGGGCCGGATTCATCCTTTCGGGGTCGCCCGGTGCGGGAGCAGGCCCGGGCTGCAGGTGATCAGTAACGTGCGGACGTGCCGTCACTCGCACGGCATGTCCGCGTCGTCTGGCGCGGCTCCTGCTCCGGAGGTGTTGTGATGACGAGTCCTGATGGGTTGCTGCCCCCGATCGGAATGGAGATCCCGTGCTCCAGCCACGCCGCGGCCGTACCGCTGAAGATCGACGCGATCGGCATGGTCCAGCTCGACCTCAAGGGCGGCATCAGGTTGCGCGTGGAGGCGCCTATCGGCGCCGGTCTCGGCGGAGTGAAGATGAAGATCATCGGTGAGGAGTACACGGCCGACCACCCGATGCTCGGCAGGGTCACGCTCTCGCAGGCCGACACCGACGTCACCCCGCTCAGCCTGCTGGAAATCATCTCGGACAATCCGGCGGTGTACCGGAACACCTTGTACCACGACTTCACCCTCACCATCGAGAAGCCGCCCGGCTCCAACGGGCCGATGGTGCTGTCCAACACCAAGACGATGACCACCCGCAACGACAGCCTGACCGCCTTCCCCCCGCAGGGGCACGTCTACCAAACGCAGGAGCCGGTCGACTTCGCCCCCGTCGGCGATCCGGGCAGGGTCGTCGCGCAGCTCATGGCCCTTCCGATGACCAGGTCCCACAACCCCTGACCGCCCGCCTTGCATGCCCTGTGCCCGTCCAGGCATCAAGCGAGGCGGCGGGCAAGCACGATCGTCGACGCTCTCACCGTCCACGAGGACGAGCTGGCGTTCCTCACGGAGTCCAGTGGCCGGGTGATGCGGGCATCGCCCGGCCACTGGGCGTGCTGGGGGCATGGGTACCTCTGCAGGTGGTGACGCCTTGGCGCACCGTGCGTCCGTCGCGCACTCGGGCCGTCGATCAACTGCCCGGTCTTCCAGCTGCCAGTGTTGATCAGTTTCTAGCTGGGGTGGTTTCCGTTCGCGGGTCTGGGTCGTTGGTCCAGGCGTGATGATCAACACCATTCGTGCAGTCGGCACTTACCCGGATCTCGACAGTGCCAGGCTCGCAGAGGTGCTCTTCGCTGACGGCCCCGAGAGCGCCGATGTTCACGGTATGTGGCGCAAGGCGGTCTCGACCGGCCTGTTCCGTCACCGCAGCGACGCCGGCACCGAAGAGAGGTGGCAGCTCTCCTACGACCGGCTGCGCGCCCTGAACGAGGAACTGGTGTGCCCTGAAGACCTGGCACGGGATCCGCGGGGGCTGGCGGCTTTGCACGAGTGGACCGCGGTGGTGGACGGTGCGACGGCGACCGTGGCCGGCATCCACCACAACCTCTTCCTCGGAAGCCTGCTCGACGACCGCATCTCACCGCCGCGCGACCTCAGCGTGTTCTACACCCTTGACCGCATCGGCACGTTCCTGTGCACCGAGCGCGCCCACGGCAACGACGCCGCCGCCCTGGAGACCTGGGCCCGGTACGACCCTGAGCGCCAGGAGTTCGTGCTGCACACCCCGCACGAGGGTGCGCAGAAGTACATGCCCAACACCAGTGGCGCCGGCGGGCCGAAGAGCGCAGTGGTGGCGGCCCGGCTGCTGGTCGAGGACACGGACCACGGCGTCTTCCTGTTCCTCGTCCCGCTGAGCGACCACCGCGGGACCCTGCCGGGTGTCACCGTGACCGTGCTGCCCGAGCGGGTCGGAAGTCCGGTGGACCACTGCGTCACCAGCTTCGACCGGGTGCGCCTGCCGCGGACCGCCCTCGTCCAGGGTGAGCACGGGCGGCTGCTGCCGGACGGCAGCCTCGTCAGTTCCGTGGGCAGCGCGCGCAAACGGTTCCTGCACGCGATCGGCCGGGTGACGGTGGGAAAGCTGTGCATGAGCGCCAGCACGCTCGGCGGCTGCCGGGCGGCGCTGGCGATCGCTGTCAGCTACGCGCACACGCGGCACATCTCCGGCCCGGTAGCGGGCCGGCGTGTCCCGCTGGCCGCGCACCGCAGTCACCACGCCCGGCTGCTGGAGCGGGTGGCCACCGCCTACGCGATGACCTTCCTCCACCGGGCGGTCACAGAACACTGGATCATTCACGCATTGGAGGAACGGGCGGCAAGCGAGCGTCTTGTAGCCCTGGCCAAGGGCTGGATCACCTGGCAGGCCCGGGAGATCGTGACCGAGAGCCGGGAGCGCTGCGGCGCCCGCGCCCTGTTCCCCGTGAACGGGCTCGCGGAGTACCCCGCCAACGCGGACGGGGCGATCACCGCCGAGGAAGACAACCTCGCGATCTGGTGCAAGGCCGCAGCCGAGATGATCTTCGGTCACACGCTCGCTGCCGCGCCTCGGCAGGCTACCGGCCAGGAGAGCCTGACCGACCCCACTTTTCTTCGCCGGAACATCACCGCCGCCGAGCACTACTGGCACACCAGCGCGCGGCATGATCTGCGACGCGGTGAGGCCGGCGACGCACTCGGGCGCTGGAACAACGCCTCCGCCGCCGCCCTGAACCTTGCCGAGGCCTACACCATCGGCCAGGCCGCCGACGCCTTCACCGCGACCATCGCCCAAGTCACCGACCCCCACGCCCGGGCGGCCCTGAACGACCTGCACGTTCTGTTCCTGCTCAACCAGGTCCACTCCCGCAGCGGACTGCTCCTGGCCGAAGGCGCCCTCAGCCGCGACCAGGTCCGCTCACTGCCCCACACTCGGCACGCTCTCACCGCCCGGCTCGCTCCCCACCTGCCGGCTCTCACAGACGCCTTCTCCATCCCCGAAGAGCACCTTTCCTCCCTGCCGATGCTGACAACCCCCTTCTGACCAGAGACCGCTCAAAGACAGGCCGCGGCGTGGCACCGGACACCGGCGAAGGCCGTGCTGGCATGCGCGCCAGTTGCAGAGCGGTCTGTTCGCAGTCGCGGGGCGTGAGGCGCGGGCGGCGGCACGGTTGAGTCATAGGCCGCCATGGAGTGGCCCGGACGACGGCCCAGGTTCGTCTCTGTTGGATGCAAACAGCACGGGGCGGGGTTGTCTCAAGAGGCAAAGGACGGATGTCACGTCAATCCCCCTAACGCGGTACGGAGCTTCCGGCCATAAGGCTCCTGCAGCGCGTCTCTACCCGGCCTTTCCTCACAGGGTGGCACTGACACTAAACAGCTTTTTTTGGATGGTTTTGGTGATCAGTCATCATATTGCTCGGTTTGGGTGACCAGTCCGCTCGCCAAGTACTCGGGTGCAACGTCCGAGACGAAGGGAACGAGCGGTATGGCTCATTGGACAAAGATCGCCGGCGGCTTATCGGCGATCTCGGCGGGATCCCGGACCAACGTGTGGGGTGTCAACTCAGCTCAGGGCATCTATCGGTTCACCAACGACGACCAGAACCCCTGGGTCAACATCCCTGGTGGCCTGTCCGACATCGGCGCAGCCGCCGACGGCACCGTATGGGGCGTCAACTCCGGCGGCGAAATCTACCGCTACACCGGAGACCAGGGCTCAACCCGCTGGGTCAAGATCCCTGGAGGGCTGTCCCGGATCTCGGTGGGATCCCGGACCAACGTGTGGGGCGTCAACTCCGCACAGGAGATCTACCGGTTCACCAACGACGACCAGAACCCCTGGGTCAAGATCCCCGGTGGCCTGTCCGACATCGGCGCAGCCGCCGACGGCACCGTATGGGGCGTCAACTCCGGCGGCGAAATCTACCGCTACACCGGAGACCAGCCGGGCTGATCCTGCCCGGTGGCGTCACACGCCCCTGGCGACCTCACGGGGGCTGCCCGAGCTACGGCCCGGGCAGCCCCCGACCGAGATCCTCATGAGCCTTCCAGGTCTTGTGTCTCTCAAGGATGTCGGCGTGAGCTCCTCGGCGGCGCGCTGGGTGGTGTGCCAGGTCAGGGATACAAGCAGTGCCGCCCGCACTGGTGCAGGTTAGGGCATTCGCGCTGCGGCGCTTGGCAAGAAGGCCCTCGTGGAGCCGGGACCACACCCCCGGCCTCCGAGCACTCGGCCAGGCGTCGCCAGCGGTCGGTCAAGGAAGCAGTGCGCAGGTTGCCGCTGCGGTCGACGACGGCAGCCAAGGCGCGCACTCCTACTGGCGCGCGGTTCCGAGCGTCGCTCACTGGTTCGGGAAGTCGTGAGCCACCTTGCCGGTGCCGGCCACGTCCCCACCTGAGAACGTCTTGATGCCTCCAACGCCCGTCCTCCGGGAGCCTTTGTGATGTCGAAACGGTCAATGTGAATATGCACAAAACGCCCAATTTAGGGGTTTGTCTTGATTTTTACCGCAACGCAGCACTTGCCGCGTGAGCATAGGACTCGCCCGTGACCCAGCGGCAGCCACCCCGCTTCGCATCAGCATTGCTCTCATGTGCATCGCATAGGGGCGCTGTCTGCTTTGACGCAATCAACGGAAAGGGAATGCTGTGCGTTCTGCTTCTTTGCGCCATGGGACCTCGTCGAGGGTCTTGCCGAGCCATCAGAGGTGGCGCCGTACGGCGGTCGCTGCCGCCACGGTCTGTGCCACGCTGAGCGGTGTCCTGAGCACTGCCACGTCCGCCTCGGCCGCCCCGCCCGTCGGCACCGGCGAAGTCCGCAACGCGAGCAGCGACCGGCACATCGGCACCTACGGCAACGCCGGCGTGGTGCTTGCCGCGTTCACCGACTCGTACTGGCCGGGATCGGTGGACAGAAGCTGGATCTTCACCCCACGCGAGAACGGCAGGTACTACAGCATCCAGAGCACCACCAAGAACACCTGCTGGACCCGCAGTCCCAAGCCCTATACCGGTGGCGACTGGGACCGCTACGGCCCCTGGGTAGTCACCCTGTCGCCATGCAGTCCAAGCGCCACGAACCAGCAGTTCCAGCTGTGGGCGGAGCATGGCTGGACACCGCGTGGAACGGTTTCCATCCACCCCCGAGATGACGAATCCACCGTCCTGAGGCAGACCAGCACCCCCCTCGGCGAAGGAGGCACCTGGAACGCGCTGAGCCTGGAGCACCCCCAGCACACCAACGACGAGTACTGGAGGGTCCCGGTCGATCCCAACCTCATCGTCATGCGTGAGTCACCCTGACCCTCTGCGGCGGTCTCTGCTCGCCGCTCGCCCCTGCTTGGGCCCGAGCAGGGCTGCTTGGCCGCGAGCAGCGGCCCCCATAAGACCGGGGCTTCCCAATCCCTGCGTGTCAAAGACACAGCCCGAACCCCCGGGAGATCCGCCCCCTACCGTCCGGGAAGCCGGGCGGCACCGACGTTGGTGGATGGCTGCACCGCCAGCGCCAGCACGTCGTGTGGGGAGGTTTCGCGCCGGGGCAGCGCACACGG
This sequence comes from Streptomyces sp. NPDC006739, assembly GCF_042869815.1. Taxonomy (NCBI): domain Bacteria; kingdom Bacillati; phylum Actinomycetota; class Actinomycetes; order Kitasatosporales; family Streptomycetaceae; genus Streptomyces; species Streptomyces sp. NPDC006739. Next base: position 31,703 of record NZ_JBIAGM010000040.1, on the reverse strand, counting down.
TTCGCGGCGTTCGAGCAGGGATGCGCGGCACTGGAGCAGTACCGGCAGCGCACCGGCACCACCGGACCCGTCAACCGCTCACACATCTGAACGATCACTATCAACGGCGAGGAACAGCGGGTCGAATCAGGGGTGTTCCTGTCCAACCCCAAGACCCGCCGCGCGGGGATCAGCGCCGCGCAGCTCCAGCGACTCGCCGGCCTCGGACTCGACTGGGCGGCCCAGGCCAAGGAAGCGGTGTTGGCAGGCCCCTGCGCGGCAAGGACGCCACCAAAGGCGGACGAGGATGTCAGCGGCTCCTCGTAGTCGTGACCATCCTCCCGGAGTAACCCCGGCGCTTGGGCTGCTACCTGTCCGATGGACCTGGGCGGCGGGTCCGGCTCGGCCGGACGCCGATTGAAATCGGTATCCGGCTGGAAGGCGAGCCTGTCGGCCGGCCAGCAGGCGGGCTCATAGCCTCGTGGTGTCCACGGCGGCGTCACATGGCGGGCGCCACACACTGGAGGCAATACCCCGTGCTGATCGCTCAGCGTCCCTTGTTGACCGAAGAGGTCGTCGACGAGTTCCGCTCCCGGTTCGTGATCGAGCCGCTGGAGCCGGGCTTCGGCTACACCCTCGGCAACTCCCTGCGCCGCACGCTCCTCTCCTCGATCCCGGGTGCGGCGGTCACGTCCATCCGCATCGACGGTGTCCTGCACGAGTTCAGCACCGTGCCGGGCGTCAAGGAGGACGTCACCGACCTGATCCTCAACATCAAGCAGCTGGTCGTCTCCTCGGAGCACGACGAGCCGGTCGTGATGTACCTGCGCAAGCAGGGCCCGGGCCTGGCCACCGCCGCCGACATCGCGCCCCCGGCCGGTGTCGAGGTCCACAACCCCGACCTCGTCCTCGCCACGCTCAACGGCAAGGGCAACCTGGAGATGGAGCTCACGGTCGAGCGCGGCCGCGGCTACGTCTCCGCCGTGCAGAACAAGCAGGCGGGCCAGGAGATCGGCCGCATCCCGGTCGACTCCATCTACAGCCCCGTGCTGAAGGTCACCTACAAGGTCGAGGCCACGCGTGTCGAGCAGCGCACCGACTTCGACAAGCTGATCGTCGACGTCGAGACCAAGCAGGCCATGCGCCCGCGTGACGCCATGGCCTCCGCCGGCAAGACGCTGGTCGAGCTGTTCGGTCTCGCCCGCGAGCTGAACATCGACGCCGAGGGCATCGACATGGGCCCGTCCCCCACGGACGCCGGCCTCGCCGCCGACCTGGCGCTGCCGATCGAGGAGCTGGACCTCACCGTCCGCTCCTACAACTGCCTCAAACGCGAGGGCATCCACTTTGTGGGTGAGCTCCTGACCCGTTCCGAAGCCGACCTGATGGACATCCGCAACTTCGGTGCGAAGTCCATCGACGAGGTCAAGGCGAAGCTGGCCGGCCTGGGCCTGGCCCTCAGGGACAGCCCGCCCGGATTCCACCCGACCGCTGCTGCCTTCGGCGCGGACGACAACGGGAGCACGGGCTTCGTAGAGACCGAGCAGTACTGAACTCTGCACTGGGGAGCGGGGAACGTCGACACGCCGCCGCTTGTCCGACCAGCTGTGGTCGGGCTGCGCGCGGTGCGCCTGAGGGCGTGGTCGGGGTTCGTGGTCAGGACGCGCTCCGCCTTGCGGTCGGACCAGCGGCGTTCTATGTCGTGGGGAGGAACCGGCCCGTTGCGGCGGTCGCCACCACGGCGGCGAACAGGTCAGGGAGCGAGCTGCCCGGGTGGACCGGCCCGAGGGTCGGCACGTACGGCACGGGCATCACGCGCTCGATCCAGTCCCAGCGGAAGCGCATGGCCGCATGCTACGCCCGGTCGACGGCGAGGACGGCGCGGTACGTGAACCGGTTGGCGTACGGCGGCTGCCGATGACGTACGCGCCCAGGCGGCTGGGCTGGACAGCTCGAAGACCTCCTCTTCCCGCTCCACACACCTGCGGACGACGAAAGCCTTACCGCCGATGTGCAAGATCGCTCACCCGTAGGATGACGGGCATGGACATGCTGGCGGTCATCGAGGCCCTTGCGGAGGAAGCCGAACGGTTGATCCGTGATCAGGTGTGGGTCCTGACACCCGCCGACCGTACCGTCGCGGCGAAGGCCGCCGCCGACCTGCACGCCGCCGTGGGCACCCCGCAGTCCCAGCCGACCTTGTCCGAGGTCGACCGGTTGGAGCACCTGCGGGAGGCACTCGCTGCTGTGGCCATCGCGCTCGCCCACGTTCATGGACGCCTGGCCTGGTTCCTGGGCGCAGCTGCTACCGCACTCACCCCAGTCCTGCACTGGCGCGCCGTGCCTGCCGAAGGCGGCCCCACCTTCGGTGCAGTCGTGCCGACTCCCGAGCAGTACGCGGAAGCCGAAGACGCGGTCCGTCGACTCCAAAGCACCCTCGCCAGCATCAACACCGCCTGACACCCTCCGGCCGGGGAGCGTTGATGCGCTGGAATCGGCCGGTTACTCGGCCGGACATGGCGAGGGCCCGGCGCCGCACCTTGCGCCGGGCCCTCTTCGCCCGTCGACCGCCACGGAGTTCGGGCCCGACAGCGGGCGGCAACGACCACAGAACACACCGCCTTCCCCGTCGAACTCGCCGCCGCAGCCTGACAGCAGACCGACCGGCTCGCACCCGGTGCGCCTGACCGTCGTGTAGGTGCACCCGATGCGCGCCACCGCCACGCGACGCACCGCATCGCCATTAGTGGTGCGTTCCATCGGCATCGCCGCACCGCACCTGGCGCGCGCCACGGCTAGGGCGGGATCCCCTATCACACACCCCTTGACCACGACCTGATCGCCAGCCGACTGTGCGTGACAGCTCCGCTCGCACCCGACCCCCGTCGCGTCGGCGGACACGGCATGCAGCTGCTCAGCCGGCTATACGACCAGTTGCACACCACAGCCCTGGAAACCGGCAAACAGATCGTCGCTCACCTCCGCCTGCGCAAACCTGCTGCCTAGCCGGCCCCCGCGCGCCGCTCTCCCGAAATCTCCGGTCACCGGCCCGTCGGCGGGTGCGGGCCTACCGCGTTCGGGAGCAGATCGAGCCGTGACACCTACCGGCTGCTCGACGGCCGGATGCCGCGTTCAGTAGCCCCACGTCTCCGCCCCGCCGCCCCGCCACTCGATCAGCCCCAGCTCGGCATGCTCGATCACGTCCAACTCCTCCCAGCCTTCCAGGCCGGCGCGCTCGAGGAACACCGCGAGGTCGTGTAGCGAGTAGGCCGTGCCCAAGATCTCCCCGTCGACGCGCACCCGCCGCCCGCCGGTCTCAGACGGCGGGTAGACGACGACGCGCGGGGTGGCCATGCACTCACCCTGCTCCCGGCCGGACGGACGCGCACGCCGGGCTACTCCGGGCGTTCGGCCTTCAGGGCCTGCACGCCCGCTGAGCGTTGGGTGACCGCGAGGACGTCCCGATAGTCTCGGGCAGGATGCGCAACCCGGGCTCGCGTCGTGCCTCGATGATCTGGCCATCGAGGTCATGCTGCTGGCTGGTACGAGGAGTCCGCAGGACGCTGTCGAGTTGATCGTCCTGGACTACCTGGCGCGGGGTCACCGCACCGAGGCTAACGGTAACGTCGCCGGCCAGGATCGTCTCGCCGACCGGCGGTCAGCGCCGGAAGAGGGCCGATGAGCACTTCGGGTGAGGTCGGCGTGTCGGCTGGTGGTTGAGGGTCCTACTGGGCAAGGTTCCTGATCGCCCGACGCGGCGTTGCCCACGGCTCCGGCCTCGGCCGCACCCGCTGGGTCGTCGAGCGGACCGAGCTCCATCAGTTCAAGCGGCTCCGTGTCCGCCAGGAGCAACGAGCCGACCTCCAGCTGCTCAGCGGGTGGGTGCATGACGTGCGGACGGGCCGGCGTCCTCTGTGACCGATGAATGTGGGAAAAGGCGCTCTTCAAAAGCGGTCACCCCGAACAGCAGAGCCATCATCGCCACGGGCGTGAGCAGGGCAAACAGGATCACAGCACCTCCCAGAAGGTCGGTCTGTGGCACCTGACGGAGCCAGCTCCAGGATGCGGCCGAACGGGGGAACGCGCACCCCGCCGCAGGACGCCTCACAGGCCGCACGGCAGTCGAGGCGCCAGTGAGCCGACTGCCTCCAGGACGAGAGCCGGCACTGCTCGAGACGGCCGGCCCGGGGACGCGCGAGACGACAGCGTCTGCGGCACCGAGCACCAGGCCCTGATCAAGGCCCTGGGCAGCGTGGTGAGCGTCCACGACCACGCCTGCAGCCCCGCCCACGGAGTCGGTCCCCGCCCCGCGGCCCGGCTGATGGTCACCGCCGAAGACAATCCCGCACACATACGGACCGCGGCTTCCCTCGCCGCTCTCTGCAGAGCCGCACCGGTCCCCGCTTCCCGCCGGCCGCACCAACCGTCACCACCTCTAACGCGGCGGTGACCGGGCCGCGAACGCCGCCGTCTACCGCATCGCCCTGGTCCGCATGCCCATCTACGCCCGCACCCGCGAGTACATGGCACGGCAGACCGCCGCCGACCGGATGAAGAGAGATGGGGCCGTCCAAGACTCACCCTCACCGCCGCCGCCCAGCACCTCGGGGTCTGACCGGCCACACCTTCGCGATTTCCCAGTCGGTTCACCCGTGCCGGGTGACGCCCGAGCTGTCTGTACGGCCGAGCATGGGCGGCACCTGCAGCCTTGCACATGGGGGGAGGCATGCGCATGCTCTACGAATTCCGTGTGTCTCGTGCCCTGTGCCGCCGGAAGCAGCCGAGGCCTTTCCCGAACTCAGGGCGGTCTCCATCGCTGGGCAGACCGTCTTCTACGGCGCCGTGCTCGACCAGGCGCACCTGTTCGGACTGCTGGCCCGGTTCCGGAGGTGCAGACTGCCGCTGGCGGAGATGCGGCCGCTGGCCACGCAAGCGCCCTGACAGCCACAGCAGCTGGTAGCGGGCAACGCGGCCCAGTCCGGTCCTTACCAGTAGTGGCGGCGGCCGGCGACTGCGTGGCCCACCGAGCCCAGGATCCACAGCACGGCGCCGATCACGGCGAGGATGATGCCGATGGTCCACAGGATGGATATGCCGGTGACGAAACCGACGACGAGCAAGATGATGCCGAGGATGATCACGGCCGCCTCCCGCTGAGCGTAGTACTTCCTTCACTGTGCGCCTTCAGTGGCGATTTGTCCCACTGTGATGGCACGCGAGGAGGCAACTGCCGGCGTGGCCGGCCGCTGGGCGGTGGTGCGGTCAGGCGGTTGGGGCCGGGCGTGTGGTGCTGTCAGCGGGTGGTGAGCATGCCTTCGCGCAGCCGGGCCAGGCAGCGTGAGAGCAGGCGGGAGACGTGCATCTGGGAGACGCCGAGGCGTTCGCCGATCTGGGCCTGGGTGAGTTCTTCGACGAAGCGCCAGTGGATGATCTGCCGGTCGCGTTCATCAAGGGCGGCGATCATCGGGGCCAGGGCGTGGAAGTCCTCCACGAGTTCCAGGGCCTGGTCGTCGGTGCCGATGAAGTCGGCCAGGGCCGTCTCGCCGTCCTCGCTGCCGCTGATCGCGGCGTCCAGGGAGGCGGAGGTGTAGCCGTTGGAGGCCAGGCGGGCCTCACGGACCTCGTCCTCGGGCAGGCTCATCAGCTCCGACAGTTCCTTGACCGTCGGGGTGCGGCCCAGGCGGCTGCGGAGTTCTTCAGTGGCGCGGGCGAGCTGGACGCGGGCTTCCTGCAGGCGGCGTGGCACGTGGACGGCCCAGGTGGTGTCGCGGAAGAAGCGCTTGATCTCGCCGACGATGTAGGGGATGGCGAAGGAGGTGAACTCCACCTCCCGTGTGAGCTCGAACCGGTCGATGGCCTTGATCAGGCCGATCATGCCGACCTGGACGATGTCCTCCATCTCCTCCGGGCCGCGGCTGCGGAACCGGCCGGCCGCGAAGCGGACCAGGGACATGTTCATCTCGATCAGCGTGTTGCGCGCGTACTGGTACTCGGGGGTGCCTTCCTCCAGGACCGCCAGCTGGTCGAAGAACAGGCGCGTGAGCTGCCGGGCGTCCTTCGGCGCCACCTGGGAGGGGTCGGCGACCTCCGGCAGACCGGCTACGGTCGTGTCCGTCTTCGCCGCAGTCACTGTCGTCATGATGCTTCCCTCCCCTATTCCTGCACGCTGCCGGCCTGCCACGGGCCGACGACCGCGCGCCTACCCCGGTATCTTCAGGTCATGCGCGCGAATGAAAAACGGGTGCGCCGTCTCGCCCGCGGAGCAGCTGTCGCCTCGGCCACGAAACCACCATCCCGCACCAGGGGAGAACCGGGGAAGGGGCGGGCAGCAGGCGGTCGGGGCGGCTTTCGGACTGGGCCCCGGTGCACCGCCGCGCCAGGACCCAGGAGCGCGCCGCCGCCCGTATCCCTCATGTCGGCGGGCACTCGAACGGGCACATCGGCCCGAACCCTTGCTTTTCATACTTGAATATCCGGGAATCGGATGCGTCACCGAGGGGACGATCCTGGGCCGCACAGGTACTGGCCTGGTGTCCCGGTCAGCAGGCCGACGCATCGGGGTGGGCTGCCGGGCGTTGGCGCAGCCCGAACAGTACGTCGCATCCCGTGATCTCCAGCACCCGGATGAGGGTCGGCGCTCGCTCCTGAGCGCACTGGACGGCGCTCTCGCCCGCCACGCCTCCTGGCCTCGCACGGACAGCTGACCGGCCCCCTACAGGGGTGTGCGTCCGGTGATGCTGCCGCCCGGGTCGTCCGGCAGGGCGATACGGACGGTGATGCGTTTGCCCACCGGCTCCCGCACCACCTCGAAACTCTGGGCCACGGCCATCACGATCTCCAGGCCGTGCTGCCCCACCCGGCCCGGATCCGCCGCCCTCGCCACCGGCAGCACCGGCTGACCGTCCCACACGCTCACCTCGACCAGGTCACCGACGATCCGCAGCTCCATCAGCACCGGGCCCGGCGCGTACTTGAGGGCGTTGGTGACCAGCTCGCTCACCACCAGCCGGGTCAGATCCATCGCACGCTCCGACACCGGCAGCCCATGCTCCGCCTGCACCCGGGCCAGGAATCGGACAGCCACCTGGCGGGCCTCAGCGATGCAACCGTCGTCGCCCGTGAGGGCAACCGCCGTCCGGACCGGCTCAGCCTCCGGCACCGCACCGTCCTCACCCACAGGCACTGCTTCCACCAAGACCCTCACCCTTCACCCCCGGCGACTACCCGCCGACCCATCCCCCACGCCCCGGTCCGGACCTTTCCGGCCCAACCCGCACCGGCGCTGCCCGCAGTATGCAGATCAGCCCGCCGGGAGAACCGGTCCGTAAGTATCACCGACAGTGCCAAGGACAAGCGTGGCGGACTCCGACCAAGCGCACGAGCCCAGCCCCCTGCCAGTCACAGCCACCACCACCGACGGCATCCACGTGCTGACCGCGGCCGGGGAAATCGACCACGACACCGCCCCGCCCCTCCGCCAGGCGCTGGACCTCTCCCGCCTCGGCTCCCCGCCGCGCGTCGTGATCGACATGCGGCAGGTCACCTTCATGGACTCCGCCGGCATCAACCTGCTCATCACCGCCCGCCGGGCCACGACTGGGCAGCACGGCTGGCTGCGCCTGCTACCCCACCCTCCACGACGCCCTCCCCCTGACCCGCCCCACCCCGCCATGCGGGGCGTCACGGTGTCAAAGGCCGACGGTGCCACGGGCGCACGCGGTCAGCCGTTACAGCCCGAAAGGAACACTCGGCGGTCCGGCATCTGGCGGTCGTCCGTGCGCTGTCGTCAGTCCGAGGTGGCGTTCTCGACGCTGTCACGGATGTCCAGGACAGTGTCGGCTCCGGTGATCTCAAGCACCCGCCTGAGCTGTGGCGTGGGCGCGGCCACACGCAGGCGCGTCACGGGGTGGATCTGGAGCAGCAGGTTCAGGAATGTCGAGTCCGCGAACGTGACGCCCGAAGCGTCCAGGACCACCCGGGAATGCTTCTGGGCGGCTGTCTGCAGCACCTCGGCCAACGGGCCCATGGAGTTCATGTCGTAATCGCCGTGAGCGACGACCACCCAGGCCCCGCCCAGCTCGTACTGAACCACCGCCGCTCGCCCATACGCATGTCCGTTGAGGCGAGCAGACGATTCTTGTCCGTCGCGATCGGCCGTACTCATGCGGGGATTGTGCCGGGCCGCCCGGCAGTGCGGTACAACCGCCCCCGAAGTCCCCCCATCACGTGCCTGACGGGCTGGCGGAAGTGGTGGGGAATGAGTGGTGCAGCGGCGGCTACTCACCGATGGCGGGGTTCGAAAGCAAGCCCCGCGGAGTCCTCCGGACCTGCATCCGGAGGACTCACGCTCGCTGTGACCGGCTGCCATCACCGTCGCCGCGCTCCGACTGTGGTCACATACCGCCCACGGCGCGGGCCGGATCAGCGGAGATCGGGAGATGCATGACCCGGCCGCCGGGGACCGAACTGCCCCAGCCCGGTGGGCAGCGCGACGCAGGTGTCGAGCCCGTCCGGCGTTCGGCCGGTACTGCCGAGCAGCAGGCCGTCCAGCAGGCCGCCGACCAGTTCGGCGCAGCTCCGACCGGTCCGCGGTCCCGGGTGGCCGCGCTCGGCGCCATGGACCCGGCGGCGTAGCAGCTGCTCGCCATCCTGGTGCATCCCTTCAGCCTGGCCGCCGGCACTGACAGCCGGGTCGGTCGCGTCAGCTGCGGAAGCTCGAGAGCCAGGTGCCGCCGGCCTGCTGCTCGGGCACGGTCTGGTCCTGGTCCCGGTGCCCTTGCTGGAACTCCGGAGGGCGCTGCCTCTCCCTGTTCCTCTGACAGGTGTCCGAACGGGCGGATCGGCTCGAACCCGGGGTAAAGAGGTGCAAAGGTCACGTGAGGAGGCAGGTGAGAGCGCTATAAGCTCCCGCTGCACTTGCTCAGCTTCAACGGGGGGATCCTTTGCGTACTCGTCTTGCTGCCTGCGCTGTGGCTGTCGCCGTCTCCGGCGTCTTCTTCAGCGCACAGTCCGCGTCCGCGGCGACACTGCCGTCCACCAACACCGCTCACCACTGCGTCCACCACACCACCGGGGTGTGCGGCTGGACGCACCACAAGAAGCCCGCGGACAAGTACGAGACCGCGAAGTGCAAGGACGATTCCCTGTCGTACTCGCGGCACTCGCAGGGCACCTGCTCCCACCACCACGGCGTCAGCTATTGGTTCAAGTAGTCGAACTGGTGCGGCGTCCTCGTTCAGCATCAGGCCGCCACCTCAGGCTCTTCTGACGGTGAACAGGTTGGCGTTTCGTCGCGCGGCAGGCGGTCCTGCGGGGCGCGTGCAGCAGCCCCGCAGAATATAGGAGGCGCAGGGTTCCACTGCTGCTTCTGCGGGGCCGGTGCATCACTCACGTACCCTCTGGTGCGCCCGGTACGCCCGATCTATCCGCTCCGTCTGAGCGGGAATGCGCCTCTTGTATGACGTGGGGCCCGGCCGTCCCGGCCGGGCCCCACGTCATACTCCGCTACAGGGCAGCGCTCCTCACGCTGAGGATATGCGTCTACCAGCGGTACCAGCGGCCCTTGCGGCCTGCGCCGTCCGCGGTTCGGACGACGAAGCCCAGCGCCCACACGATCAGCACGATCACCGCGATCCACCACAGCGCCTTCAGTGCGAAACCCGCGCCGAAGAGGATCAGAGCCAGCAGAAGAACCAGAAGCAGGGGAACCATCGTTATCAACCTCCTGGCCACCGGATGCCCTTACTTCAGCCCTACAAGCACACAAAATATGAGTTACTTCCAAGGAATGAGGGGCATATGCGCGTCGCACGCCGTGGACGGTTCCCCCTTTCTCGCACCTCACGCACCGCCACTACGCAGCATGTATCGCTCAAAGCGATGCCGTGGCCTCGGATTTACCGGGAGCGTTACGGGGTCGCGCGTACAGCCAACACCCGGGGCCGGCAACCGAGGGAACTCATGCGGCAACACGGGCAAGACCGTGGGCGACGCGCATGAGACCAGCGCATCGATGTGAATCAATCACTTTCTCGGAAGTGAGTGCCCATCGCTCCCCGCGGCCGAGCAGTCGCCTCAAACAGTGGCTGGACGTTGGCGGTTCGTTTCTCCGGTGAACCCCCACCCGCCATCCGAGTGAGGCCACTGCCAGAACGCCCGCAGGGAAGCCCGCCTGCCGCTACCTGTCTTGATCAGCATCTTTGCCGATCAAGAGAGATGAGCGCATGCATCCGTCCCACGCAAAGCGTGCCCTGGTCACCGCGGTGGTCGCCGCGCTGCTCGCCCCCGCCAGCTCCGCTCCCGCGGCTGCGGCCGCATCCGCAAAACCTGTCTCCCGCCTGGCCGGCGCCCAGAGCGTGCGCCGGGACCTTCCCGAGCCGCCGCCGGCCGACGTCGTCCGCAAGGAACTCGGTGAACTCACCGTCGCCGCCCCGCATCCGATGACCGGCTACTCGCGCTCGAAGTTCCCGCACTGGATCACCCAGTACGGCACCTGCGACACCCGCGAAGTCGTCCTCGCCCGCGACGGCCAGGGCGTCATCCAGGACGAGCAGTGCCGCGCGATCTCCGGGACCTGGTATAGCGCCTACGACGGGAAGGTCTCCACCAGGCCGTCCACCGAGGTCGACATCGACCACGTCGTCCCATTGGCCAACGGTTGGCGCTCCGGAGCCGATGAGTGGGCCACCGCCAAGCGCCGCCAGTTCGCCAACGACCTCACCAATCCGCAGCTGATCGCGGTGTCCGCGAGCTCGAACCAGCAAAAGGGCGACCAGTCCCCCGACCAGTGGGCACCGCCGCTGCGCTCCTACTGGTGCACCTACGCCCGGGCGTGGACCCACGTGAAGTACGTGTACGAGTTGAACATCACTGAACCCGAGAAGAGCAAGCTGGACGAGATGCTGGATACCTGCCCCGCATGAACACCACTCCGGACACCGACTCCTACACCAGCAACGTCACCGCCGGCCCGGGCGGGGCGATGACCGACGAGACCGGCGTCATCACCGGCGACCTCACCGTCCGCACCACCCTCACCGACGATGGGCATGGCGCGCATGTCGCCGTCCAGTACACAGGTGCTGACGAGTGGTACACCCTCACCGGCAGCCCCTCCCCCATCCCACGAGGGGGCCTCGCCGCCTACCACCGCGACCTCCTCGGCCGCATCCGACGCGGCGCCGGCGCCCGAGCCACCTGACCCCAGGGCATCGGCAGCTCCGGCCTGAAGGGAGGCCGGAGCTGTTCCTGCACCGTCGTACTCGCGGCACTCGCAGGGCACCTGCTCCCACCACAACGGCGTCCGCTACTGGTTTTTCACTTCGCCGCGCTCTGTTGTCCGGTGTGTGCCCAGGAGCGCGGGCATAGCCCGGGCGCGTTACTAGGTGGTGGTGCCGCGGCCGGTCCTCGAGCGGGACGCGGCACCACGTGAATACCCGGAGCCCTCTGCGCCCGGGGCTGTTACCACGGTCAGCAGGCGTCGGCGAGTTCTTCGATCTGATCGGCCAGGCGCTGGTCGGGGTGGTGGAATTCGCCGCACGCTTCCTCGACCTTGAGACGGTCTACGGCTTCCCGCAGGACGCGGGTGTGTGTGGGCCATGGATGCTCTGGCCGGGTGGGGCGGCGGGCCAGGCTGATGTCGAGGTCGAGGGCCTGGCGCATCCAGTGGTCGGCGTCGCGCAGCTCGCCGCGGCCCAGGTGGAGCAGGTGGAGGCAGTAGGCGGCGGTGGCGTTGCCGGCGCCGGCGGCGTACTGCCACCACCACAGCGCTCCCTCGGGTTTCCTGGCCAGGTTGAGCAGGCAGCCGAAGTGCAGGGCGCCGTCGATGTCGACGGGGTCGTCGGCGATGCCGGCGATGTGTTCTGCGGCCTGGCTGCTGCGCAGCAGGTCGCAGGAGAGTGTCTTCAGGTGCCTGTCGGCGAACTCCAGGCGGGTGGGGTGGTGGCCTTGCGGCGCTGGTTGGGCGCCGAACATGAGCGTGGCGGTGACGTCGCGGACGATCTCTTGTTTCAGGCCGTCGAGTTCGTCGTCGGTGACCGTGTCCGGGATGGCCGCCTGGTCGAGGATCCTGTCGATGCTGCGCGACACCTTCTACTCCTTCTCCTCGTCGTCACCCAGATCGATACTGAGCTTGGCGGCGATGCTGCGGCGGGCCACCCGCCGGTGGGTGCGCACCGTGCCCTCATGGATGCCCATGATCTCCGCGGCCTGCTTCACCGAGTAGCCCAGCGCGAACAGCAGGATGATCACGTCGAACTGGCGCTCGGGCAGGGCGGCTATGGCCGTGTAGAGGCCGATCGGGGACTCCATGTCCGCCATCTGCGAGCGCATGTCAGACAGCGTGGCACGCACCGCCTGGTAGACGGCGGTGGTTCGGTCGTTTGTTGACGCAGTCTGGGAACGGCCGTCGGCGGTGGGGGTGATCGTCATGCGGGCGTGCGTCTCCACCCGCAGCTTCAGCGCCCGCCAGGCGTAGGCCTCCGGGCCGCCCTCTTCCAGGAGGGTGGCGCCCCAGTTCAGGGCCAGGTGGGTGTAGAGGCTGCGCACGACGGTCTTGGCGGCTTCCTTGCTGCCGAGGATGGTGGCGGCGTAGCGGACCTGGGCGCGGGCGTAGCGGCGGTAGAAGCCGTCCAGGCTGGCGGGCATCTCGTAGTGGATGCCGTGCAAGGCGTTGAGTTCCTCAAAGGAGGTGGGCAGGGTGTGGGCGTCGCTGTCGTCACTCATCGCTTCAGACCTCCGTGTCCCGGGCAGCCATGGAGGCGCGGGCCTCGCTGGGGGCGGTCTGCTGGGTGTGCAGGAGTTCGGCGACGCCGACCCGGGCGCCGGCGCGCAGCAGGCGGCGCATCCCCGAGCGCATGTCGGGGAGGAAGACGCGAAGGGCGGTGCTCACCGCCAGCAGCGCGAGCAGATCGTTGTGGGACACGGGACCTTTGTCCTTCCTGCCAACGCAGCGTCCTGGCCCTTCGGGCAGGGCAGGTCGCGCTGGAGGACACCGCGGTGGGTCCTCGGCGGCAGCTTTTCGGATCACAGGGCCCAAACGCACAGCGTCCGCCCGATCAATTTCTGACCCTCGGTGATCACATACGCACACACAGGCATTGACCTGCCGGTGAGTTACCGTTCGGGCACGGACTGTGACCAGGGAGGACAGCTTTCAGGAGTCGACGCAAGCGACTGCAGGAAATGCCATGAACTGCCCAGCACACAATCGGTCATGTGACGGACATCACATGATCGAACGTGGAGCTGCTCCTCCTCGGTCATGGTCGGGCCTGTGGTCGGCCTCCACCACGGCGGTCCGGCCCATTTTGTACCTCGCCGCCGTCCGTCGCCTGGACCTCCCCGATCCGGGTTATCCACAGGCCGAAACGCGGTCGGCGATTCCTTCGTACGCTGCTGCCCGAGTCGATCACACGGGGGTGTGCGGGATGCGGTACGGCGTGGTGGTGGAGGAGCTCGCGGTGGAGGTCATGGCGCAGCTGCCGGACGACTGGGCGCGACGGGAGGTGATGGCGCTCGTGGAGGTCGCGCGGATGGATCCGCGGGCCTGGCCCGATGTGCGGGATCCGGGCTCGGTGGAGGAGATCCGGGAGGCGTTCGGCCGGCGGTGCTGGATCCAGTACATGCCGCACGCCGGAGCAATCGAGGTCCGTGACATCGGGTGGGCGGGCTGATCACTTCCCGTCCCGGTCAGCCTTCGAGGGGTGCTTCGTGGGATGCCGGGTGGATCGTGCCTCATCGACGCTCTGCTGCAGTGCGGTTATGAGATCGACAGCAGGCTCGGGCTGAGGCGGTTCGGCCGGTTCCTCTCCCGCGATGACGGCGTCGACCAGTTGCTCCAGGGCGTGGGCGTACCCGTCGTGATCCACGCTGTCGTCCACGCCGATCATTTCCTGCACCAGCACCTCCGCCAGCCGTCGCTCGCGGTCGCTGAGCGGGACGGCGGGCACCAGGTGGGCGAGGTCTGCGGGGTCGCGGATCTCATCGCGCCAGCGCAGGGTCTGCAGCAGCAGCAGTCCGCGGTACGGGCTGATGATCGCCCTGCGTTCGCGGTTGCGGATCGCGACCTTCGCCATGGCCACAAGCCCGGTCTTGGAGAGGACCTCCACCATCAGGGCGTACGGGCGGTCCGCATCCCGTGATGCGGGAGCGATGTAGTACGGCCGGTCGTAGCTGAGCGGGACCACGCCCTGCGGCTCGATGAATCCCGCCACCGTGATCGTGCGCTTGGTCGGCAGCGGCAGGCGGGCGAGGTCGTCCTCGGAGAGCGGCAGCGTGCGACCGTCCGGGAGGGCGACGCCGCGCCCCACCTCGGAATAGGGGATCTCGCGGTCCTCCGCAGCACAGAAGCGGCGGTGCTGAACGCGACTGCCGTCGGCGGTGTGGATCTCATGGAGCCGCACCGTGTGCGCTTCGGTGGCCGCGAGCAGCTGGACGGGGATCACGACCATCCCGAAGGCGATCGTGCCCGACCAGGTGGCGGTGGCGCTCATGCTTCCAGCGTCGGCGGCCGCGGTTGTCCCCGCATCCGGGAACGGCCACGGCCACGTCAGCTTCCGGGGAGCTCGATCAGCGGTGGCGCAGTTCCCCAGCCCAGTTCCGGAGCTGGGCTTCGAGGACGAGGTTGTCGCCGCGGGCCACGGTCTGCAGGAGCTGGGCGCACACGGTCGCTTCGGCGGCGAGGCAAGCCGGGCTGCCCAGCACGGGGAAGACGGCGCGGACACGGGCGGCCATGTTCGGCTGGAGTAGCGAGTAGGCGTAGAGCGTGGCGGCATCGAAGCCCTGAGGGGCTTGCCCCCATCCCTCCCAATCGAGCACCCGGAGAGGCGAGGTGACGTTCGCCCAGTGCAGGTCTGCGTGGGCTGTCGCCACGGAGGTCACGGCCGGGGCCGGGATGCCCACGAACTCGGGGATGGCCCGGCTCATGTACTGCTCGCGCACGGCGACGCGGTCGGTGCTGGTAGCCGAGAGCTTCTCCAGCGTCCCGGCGAGCGCTTCCCACCAGGAGTCGGGCAGGTCCAGGTCGCGCCGCAGGATCGGATCGTCGGACAGGACGGGCTCATCGACGCGGGCCGACAGCTCCGCCCGGTAGGCAGTGCCGTCGTCGAAAGCGTCGTGCACCCCCAGGAGTGCGGGCCGGCGCCCGTCGAGGTCGCCGAGGGCGTGCTGCGCATCCAGGGCGCCGTCCCACAGCTTCCCCGACGCCTTGTCCTCCGGAGCCGACACCAACCGGAGCCACGCCGGAACGCCAGCCGCGGTGCGGGCCGGGGCACCCAGGGTGCGCCCGGCCCAACCCCAGAACTCCCCGCCCGGCTGGGCTCGTACGTCCAGGGCCTGCGCGGCTCGGGCATGGTGGGCCCGCATACGGCGCTCGGTGTCCGGGTCAGGGGGAGGCGAGTACACCAGTGATCTCCCGCAACTTGGCGGCGGTCAGGGAGGGTTGAGCAACCACGTCGGCCGCCTCCCTCCAGTGTGGCGCACCGGAGGCGGCGAGAAGGACGTCTGTCACTCCTGGGCAGGACGCGACCGCGAGGATGCACGTCTGTGCGGGGGTCAGGCCCGGACGGATGAGGTCGGCGAGCTCCTGGTCGACCATGCCGGGCAGTTCTCCGCCGTGCAGCGGCGCGGACGCCATCACCCGCAGGCCCGCGCCGGCGGCGGCCGGGAGCGGGCCCCGGCCGTCAAGGGCCTGGACGATTGGCGTCATCATCACCAGGCTGACCGGCATCTGGAGCGTGACCAGGTGATGGCTCTGCGGTCCCCCGGCAACTTCACCGGCCAGAGCGAGAAGTTCCGCCACCGTGAACGCCCCCTCTTCCAGGCCCGCCCACGTGGCGATGCCGTACCCGGTCACGTGCCCGGCCGCCACGGCTTCCTCCAGGACGGCGAAGGCCTCGCGGATCGCTCGGTGCAGGGCGGGCCGGTCGCCGGGGTGGGCGCGCTCGGGATTGTGCAGCAGGACCAGGTCCAGCCGGTCACGCCCGAGCTGGGCGCGGTTGCGGCGGATCTGCCAGCGCACGTAGTCCGGGGTGAGGCTGTGCCCGGCGAGGGCCTGCTCCTCGGTGAGGGCGCCGTCGTTCACCGCGTCGGCGCCGGTGGGCGCGGTGAAGAACCCGGTCTTCGTGGCGATGCGTACGTGCGGGCGGGCGGCCAGGACCGGGGCCAGGAGGGTCTGCGCCTGGCCGGTGGCGTAGTTGGGGGCGGTGTCGATCCACTGCGCGCCGGAGGCGGCCGCGCGGACGGCCGCCTCCGGGATCGCCCGGCACCGGTAGGTGCCCAGAGCGAGCTCCGCTGTCACAGCAGGCTCCCCACGGTCGCGGCCTGCCCGGCAACGAGCTCCTGGACCAGCCCGGTGACGTCCTCCAGGGCGAGGCCGGCCGTGTCGGCGAGCGCGGCCAGGTCCACGGTCCGCCCGGCGACCAGCGGCCGCAGCACCGCCTCCGCCTCGGGCGCGAACGCGAACGTGCTCCCGGCGGCGGACAGCGTCACCGTGTCCTCGCCGACCTCTAGCACCGCGCGGGCGGTGGTCAGCCGCACGCGCAGACCGCCGTCGACGGGGACGGTGTCGATGTACGGCAGGCTCGGCACCATCCGGCCCACGGCCTGCCCGTCCATCGCAACCCGGTAGCGGGCGAGCAGCCCGGGATCGTCCAACAGTTCGGCGAGCCGCTTGCGCATCCCGTCCACGGCCTCGGCCTGGACATCCGGCGCGGCGAGCAGCGGCAGGTCGCGCCGCCAGTCCTCGTGTGTGAGCAGCTGCTCGGACACCCACGCCATCAGGTCGGTCGCCGTGTGGGTCTGCAGGCCGCAGGTGACGTGCAGGGAGCGGGTGCCCTGGTCGGCGGAGACTGCGTGCCACACGCCGCGCGGCACGTACAGGACGTCGCCCGGCCACAGGACTAGGTCGGCGACCGACTTGGTGGGCGCCTCGCCGGGGTCTTCGATGTCGCGATAGAGCGGGTAGGGGCGGGTGGTGCCGTAGATCCGCCAGCGCTTCGCGCCGTCCAGCTGGACGATGACCGTGTCGTGGTCGTCCCAGTGGACGCCGAAGCCCTCGGTGCTGGTCCACGAGGCGTAGAGGTTCGCCTGGACGCGGGTGCGCAGCTCGCGCTCGATCGTTTCGCAGAGGCGGGCGATCGGTGGGTGGAGTTCGTCGACGCTGTCCAGGGCGAGGGAGGCGCCGTCCTGGAGGCGGGCGTGCAGTTCGGCAGGGTGGAGGCGGTGCCACACGGTGTGCCGGCGGGTGGCGACCGGTGTGGTGTAGCCGCCGACCAGCAGCGTCTCGCCGTCGCGGGACAGCCTCATGCGCGGCGGCTCCAGCCGGTGAGCGCCGAGGATCTGGTTGAGGTCATCCCAGGTCATGATCCCGGCGACATCGAGGGCGCCGGGTACGTGGCGGTGTTCGCGGTGCAGTGCCTGGGCGAGGAAGTCCTCGCCCAGGCACGCCGCGATGGACGGGTGCGTCATCGCGTGGGGCTCCCGATCGTCAGTCGTTGCCGTCGCTCTTGCCGGTGCCGCCGCCGTCCGAGGGGATGGCGTTGCGGCCCCGGGCGGCGACGATCGACCGGCGGGAGCGGACCAGGCCAACGGTCGACGGCCCGGACGTGGCGGGCGGGGGTGTGGCGGGACTCTGCATGGAATCCTCCTATGGGCTGGTGGCCGGGCCCTGGACGGCACGGCCACGGACACCGTCAGTACAGCCGCGAACCACGCGGGCAATAACCCCGTGACGGGGCCCCCACGGTGGGTATGGTCGTTGGGCTGACGCACTGTCATTCCACGAGATTTCTGGGGGCCTTGTGGACGACTTACCGCCGTCACCCGCCCAAGTGCCGCACCGCCTCCTGGCCGACCCGGCGTTCGTCCGTGCCCTGCGCGAACGGGACTTCACCACCGTGTTCGCCATGACCCACGACGCGGGGATCTCCTTCAACCGGATCGCCGAAGCGTGCGCGCTGAAAGCCGAGCGGGTCAGCCAGATCGCCCGGGGCACCACAGCTGTCACCGCCCTCACGACTGTCGAGCGAATCGCCGGCGGACTGCGCATTCCCGGTGCCCTACTGGGGCTTGCTGCGCAACCCTGGGAGGACACCGCCGTTCACAGCACGGAGCCCGACCATGGAGACGATCCGATGAAGCGCCGCAACCTGCTGCGCGGCGCGCTGGCCGCCGGCCTCACCGCCCCGGCCCTCGCCGCCCTCACCACCGCCCGGACCGACGTCGACCAGACCCTAACCCCCGACACTCCCCAGGACCTCGCCGACCTCGAGGCCGCAGCCGAAAGCTACGGATACGGCTACCACGGACAAGCGCCCACCCGCGTCCTGGCCGACCTGGTCACCGACTTCACGACCCTGCGCCCGCTGCTCACCGTCCCGCAGCCCGCACCAGTACGGGCCCGGCTGTGCCGGACGACCGGGCAGATGGCCGGGATGACCGCGATCGTCTTACACGACCTGGGCAGCCGCCGCGAGTCCCGCGCCTGGTTCGCCACCGCCGCCCGGGCCGCCGCCGAATCCGGCGACCAGCAGCTGCACGCCTGGGTCCTCGCCCGCGAGGCGATGGTGCCGCTCAACTACGGCGCTCCCAGGGCAGCGGCCGGCCTCGCTGAACAGGCCCGCCGCATCGCCGGCACCCGGCCGACCGCCGCCGCGGTGCTGGCGGCCGCCGTCGCCGCCCGTGCCTTCGCCCTCAACCACCAGAGCGAACAGGCCCGCGCCGCGCTCGAGGCCGCCGACGCCCTCATGGACCGGCTCCCCGAGGGCGAGCGGTCGGACACGTGGCTGACGTACGGCGAACAGAAGCACCACGTCCACCTCAGCCACGCCTTCACCACCCTCGGGGACACCCTCCGCGCCCGGGAGAGCCAGCAGCGGGCGCTGGAGCTGTCCGCGCCGACCAGCACGATGACGCGCACTTTGCTGTACATCGACGGTGCCGCCTGTGCCCATCACAACGGCGACAGCGAAGAGGCGTGCCGTCGCACAGTCGCTGCCCTGACGGCGCTGCCCGTCGACTACCGCACCGGCCTGGTCCGCCGTCGCGCCCTGGACCTGTACGAGGCGATCCCCGCACAGCACCACCGCGAACGCGCCGTACAGGAACTACGCGACGTCGTAGCCGGCTGACGACGACCGCTTTCACAGCGGGCACCCGACAGCCGGATCGGCTGTGCGGGTGAATGACGGGCCCGTGGCGCACCCGACCTGCCGGGCAGCCGGTTGTGGGTTCAGCGGACCGATCCGGCCCGTGCAGGGGCCCACGTCTGCGAGGCACAACATGGGACGTCACAAGCAGCACAAGCCACGCCGCCCACGGGGCGAGAGCCAGCCGACCACGGAATGGTTCGGCACCGCCTTCCACTCCACCCGGGGAATGCAGCACCTGGACGTCCGCCAGTCCGGCAACGGCATCCTGATCACCTCCTCCCCTGCCGAGATCGACGGCGCTCCGGCTGCGTGGCCGCTGCGTCTGCGCAACGACGACGACGGCCAGGGGCTGAAGGAGGTGGCCGCGGCGCTCGCTGCCGGGCGGGGACACGTCTTCGGTGTGACCGAGGGGCCCGGCTACCGGACCGTCCTGGCGTTCCTTCCCGACCACCCCGAGGAAGGCGTCGGCACGCTAGCCCGGGTCCGTACCAGCGAAGGCCCGGACGGCGACGTCGTGTTCGAGCGGTCCGCGGAACGGCCGATGGGACTGTGGGCGGAGGCCGGGGAGAACCTCCGCCGGATCGTCCCGCTGCTCGGCCCCGACGCGCCGCCGGCGAATGAGCCCGAGGACTGCCAGCTGTGCCCCGGCTGCTACCGCCCTGTCTACGAGAGCTCCACCTCGCACACCCTCATCGGTGCCGGTCCGATGCCGGTGTTCGGGCTGTGCAGGCTGTGCGTCGAAGGCGCCACACTGCGCTCACTGCGCCAAGCCGACGTGCCCGTCGATCCGCAGCAGCGCGCTGTTCTTGAGACCGTGGCCGCCGCCCTCGTGTAGCCGTGCCCCGGGCAAGCCCTCGCGCGAAGGGCTTGCCCGGCGTCGCGCGCGGCTCAGCGGCCTACGGGTTCGGGGTACCGCCGGCGGCGCCGATCGGGGTCGTCGACGCCGATCTCGTACCAGGGCTCGCCTCGCTGAAGCCGGGGCAGGGTGTTCACCCACACCGCGACGGCGATGCCCTTCACGTCGTCGGCAAGCGCCTGGAGGCGGTTGTCGAGCAGGTGCTCCTCCTTGCCCGCCAGGACGACGTGCAGCCGCGGGAAGGTCTGGGAGCTGGTGTAGCGGTGGCGCTGCCAGAACGGGAATGTGTTGCCGATCGTGCCGCGGGCGCCTTCCCAGACGCGGTGTCCGGCGTAGCGCTCGTAGTCCCAGACCTCCTTGGCGAGCCGGGCCTGGGACATGGTGCCGTTGTCGAGCTCGAAGAGGCGCACCTCGCTGGTCTTGGTCGGCAGCGCGAGGACGGCGTCGGTGTTGAAGCTGAGGCCGGTCTCCTTGATGGCGTGGTTGACCTCCACCTGCCAGTCGGTCAGGTGCTTGCGGCCGCCGTAGGCGAGGATCATGTCCGTCACCGCGACGCCGTGCGGACCGAACCCGGCCTTCACCGCCTTCGCTCCGGTGCCGGCCTTCGGTCGGGGAGGCAGTTCGTTGCCGTCGGCCAGAGCCTTCTGTCCTGCTGGGGTCAGGTTCCAGATCGGGTGCTTGCCCGCCTTGCCGTTCGTCTCCGCCAGCCCGAGTTCCGCCAGTTCCTTCATCGCCCTGCGCACGTACGACCGGCCGTCCGACTCATCCTTCGTGATCACCTGAGTCATCTGCCGCACCGTGGCTATCCGCACGCACCCCAGCATCCGCAGGGCATCGGCCCGCACCTTCCCGGCCGTGGGAGTGGACTTCTTCCCCTTCGCTGACGTCTCAGGGGAAGGGAGAGAGGTGTCAGCATGCCGAGAAGCGCCCTGTCGGGCGGTGTGAGCTGCGGTGATGGGCACGACGTTGGATTCGTTCGCGGCACCGTTCACGGCACTGGATTCCGGGCCGCCCGGAGGCCGTTCAGCACCCCTTGTCCAGGTCGGGCGCGGCTCCGGCTCGGGCTGCCGGGCGCTGCTGGTGTACGTCATGACGAAGCTCCTCACGCAGGTGGCGCGGGACTCCGGAAAGAATCCCGCCGTCACCTGGTAGAGGTGTGGCGAAAGTCGACGGTGTGACACTCCACTGAGCGGCGTTACCGAGCCGTGATCGTCACCGCCATGTGTCAGCTACCGCTTGTTCTCGCCCGTGCTGGACGGGGATGCCCCCAGCCGCCACCCGGACGACCGCCGCGCGCGGAACGTCTCACCCGATTCGATGAGGGCCTTGCCGCTGTCGAAGCCGTGCCCCGTGACGCACCGGTAATGGCCCAAGCGCCCTTCCTCGGTGGGTGCCACGGGATCGCGAGGCCCGATCGGCTTCTCGCACTGCGGGCACGTCTGCAAGCGGGCCGGCTGGCCCTGGAACGGCGAAACGGTGACCTGCTTCGGCCGGGGCGGCGGAACCGCCGCCGGGGCGACACGGGAGACCTCTACAGGACCAGGCCCACGCTGTGAACGACGAGCGTTCTTCTGCGTCTGCGCCTTGCCCTTCAGTTCGCCCGCAACCGCACGGTATGCCTCGACACGGGCCTGGTGGCCGCCGCGGAGAGTGCACGCTGTGCCGGGTGAAGCCTGACACGCGGGGCACGACACCCGCAGGATCTGCGCAAGGGTGGGCATCTGCAACTTCGGCCGCGACGGCTTCTTGGAGGACTTGTCCGGGCGGTCACGCCGAGACACGGTCGGCTGGCGCAGCGCGGGCGGCTGGTTGCTCGCGCCGCCCGCGCCCGCAGCCTTCGCCTGCTTCAAGCACGCCTCGTGGCAGACCTTCCCGGACCGGGACTTCGTCCGCGCGGCTGTACCGATGGGCTTCTTACAGATGGCGCAGGGGGACATGGAGCCCGCAGGCCGGGAAGACTGTCGCCTTGTCACGGTCGGCAGCCTAGCGGCGCATTCACGGCCCGATCACGAGGTGGGCGCGTTCGTCCGGGACCGGGAACGGCAGCCGCTGCGTGGTCATCTCCGCAGTCTCCCAGCGGCGCGCCCCGGGCGGCAGCGGCTTTTCCTCTGGCCGTCGCGCAGCGTGGCGGGACGGAGATTTCTCCTCACCGGAATGGGCGGAATGTCGCAGGTAGCGGAACTGGACAAGGGGGCAACGCATGCGCCGGCCAGGCGAGTCCGCTCACCGTCGGTGCGCGGACTCTATCCACAGGCATCTGCTCTGAAGATCGCTTATGAGGTCGCCGCGATCGGCGCGGCGCCCCGTACGTGAGGAGCCATCATGCCCACCACCGACATGCCGCTCACCCCGATGCCCCCGGACGCGGCCATCTCCGCGTTCAGCTACCTCCGGGCCGTGCAGGCCGACGACGTCGAAGCCGCCCGCGAGTTCGCCGGCGGCGAGCCGCGGATGCCCGAGCTGCTCGTCGACGTCGTCGAACGGATCGTCGTCCCCGTCACCGCGCTGCCCGGCCCGGAGGCGGGCGAGCCGTGCGCGGACACCTTCGCTCTGGAGGCCCTCGGGCGCGTCTTCGTGACCTCGCTGCGGACCTGGGCGCAGGCCGGGCCGGACACGGCGGAAGGCATCGCCCGTTCCGTCATCGACTTCGCCTTGCAGTTCCTCACCGAGGACCACGAGGACGTCGCCGACACTCTGCGCCAGCTGGAGGCCGTCGGTGTGGGCCAGGCCCTCGATGCCCACCCCGCACCGGCCGGCTCGCATCCGGTGCGCCTGACCGTCGTTTAAGCGCACCCAATGCGCGCCACCGCCGCGCGCCCCACCGCATCGCCCATAGTGGTGCGTTCCATCGGCATCGCCGCACCGCACCGGGCGCGCGCCACGGCCGGGCCGGCTCCTCTATCACACACCCCCTTGACCACGACCTGATCGCCAGCCGAAAGGGGCTGTGTCAAGGGGAATCGTCCTCGGTGGCGGACCTGGTCAAGGGGTAGCGCACGCCACCGGCCGCACCTGGTCAAGGGGTCGGTCGGCGGTGTGCGCACCGGTGCGGTGCGGGACATCGGGTGCGGCGTACCAGGCGCGCGCGAGAGTGCCGGGCATCGTCGGGTGGTGCGCCGCCGGATGCGGTGGCGGACATCGCGATGCGCACCACGTGGCGTGCATCGTCATCCGGTGCACCGGAGTGGAGTCCACTCGGTGGATCCCATCGGGTGGAGTCCACTGAGCCTCTGCCAACTTGAAGTCGCAGGTCAAAGGGCTGGTGTGCCTCGTGCTCGGGGGACTCACGCAGCTCATGAGCGACTGTCTGCGCAGTAGATCGTTCGTCAGGAGTTGCTCTCGTTGGAGAGGCACCGACGGCGGGGTAAAGGAGTTCGTCCTGAGGCACCTGTGCGATTACGGTGGCGCGATGGTGCACGTGCGGGAGATGGATGCGGCCGACGTCGAGGCCGTTTCGACGATCCGAGTCCGGGGATGGCAGGCGGCGTACGCCGGCATCGTTCCCCAGACGTATTTGGATGCCATGACGGTGGAGGGTGATGCCAGTCAACGGCGGCAGTGGGTTTCTCAACCCGGACGACAGTCACGAGATCTTGTGGCACTCGGTGACCGTGGCCCGGTGGGGTGGGTCTGCTTCGGGCCGTGGCGAGGTGAAGTGCCTGGTCTGGGACGGGTCGGTGAGGTTTACGCCCTGTACGTCTCGCCGGATCTGATCGGCCAGGGCATCGGCCGGAGGCTCCTGGAGGAGGCCCACGCGCAGATGAAGAGTCAGGGCTTCGAAGTGTCGGCCTTGTGGGTTCTCTCTGACAACCAACGAGGCCGGCGCTTTTACGAGCGGTCTGGCTATCAAGCCGACGGTGCTACTCAGGACGACCCCTACGACGAGATCACGCTCACTGAGCTTCGCTACCGGCGTGTGCTCTGACTTCAGCGGCAACGGGTGATCCTGGTCAGCTCGAAGACCGCTGTCTCCCGTTCCAATGGTCAGCTTGCTGATTCTCGCTCGCAGCAGTTCGGTAGCCTTCTACGATCCGGTGCATGCTGGATCCCGAGCTGCTGGAACGGATCACCGCGCGGCGCGCGGAACTGGACGAACTCGAAGATCAGCTGGCCAAACAGCTGACCGAAGTGCGGGCCGAGCGGGACGAACTCGCCGTCGCTGAACGTGTAATGCGCGCTCTGCTCGTCCTGACGAACCTCGAAGTCAACCGCTGACGGATGATCTTCTTCGCGGACTCCCGCCCACGACCAGCGTGAGCAAACCGAGAACGGGTCACACCAGCCCTTTGACCTGCAACTTCAAGTTGGCGGAGGCTCACTGAGTGGAGTCCACCCGATGTCGTGCATCGCCACTGGATGCAGAACATCGTGGGCTCCACTCGGTGGACGATGCCCGGCATCGTCACCACAGCCAGGCGGTGGAGTGCCGCACCCGGGACAGGGCACGAACATCGCGGCGCGCGGCCGCGTTGCCGATCCGGTTCTGCCGGGACCGGGGCCGGCGCGACTGCGCGGCGGCGAGGCGGCGCTTCCCGGCGTCCTGGAGTCGCCGCCGCTGCTTGCGCAGCTCCTGCTTCTTCGCCGCCTTCGACTTCGGCTTCCGGGGGCGCTTCCAGATCGGCTGCCACCCCAGGGGCTCATCGGACTCGGGCTCCTGGTCCTCATCGAGCGCGGCGGATATGTCCTTGGCGGCAGCGCGGGCGCGGGCGAGGGCGTCATCAAGGCTGGGTTGTTCTTCCGGGGTGCTCACGCGACTCCTCCTGTGGTCCGGCCCGGCGTGTGCTGGGTGCCGGGCTGCTGGGTGTGCGGCGGCGGGGCCGTCGCCGGGGCGGGCTGCGGTCGGGGGCCGTGGGCGACGGCACGCTCCCGGATGCCGTCCTGGAGCTTGGCGGCGGCGGCCTCAAGGGTCCGGCGGATCTGCTCCACCGTGTCGACGCCGGTCTCCTGCTCCAGGACGCGGCCGGCCTCCCGGCCGGAGTGGAACGGCCGCGGGTGCGACCTCAAGGCGGCGGGCACGGCGACGGCGCGCGGCCGGGTGCGGGAGCTCAGGCGCTCCGCACGCCGCGCTGCGTGGACCCGGGCGGCCAGGGCGCCGGCGGCGAGGCGGGCCCGCTCGTACTGGGGCGCGGACCGCTTCCGGGTCAGTGGGCGCAGCACGGCCTGGTCCTCGGTGTCGCGCGGGTACAGGGCGCGCAGGTCGGCGGTCATCATCCGTCGGCTAGCCGGGCGGGTGTAGTCGTCGACGGCTGTCTGCACGATCTGTTCGTCCAGCCCGGGCTGGTGGGGTCGGCCGCGCAGGACGTAGGAGAGGTAGCGGCGGGCTTCGGCGAGCAGGTGGTGGCGCTTGAACGCTCCGCGCATCACGTACACCACGGCGACGACGTCGACGGCCGCCAGCGCTATGTCGACCACCGGCCGCACCCGCGCCCACACCGCCACGGCCGCCGCCCGCGCCCGCTCCGCCAGCCGATCGACGACGTCGGCGCCGTAGGCCCGGATCGCTGAGGTGCGCCATCGCTTGCGCAGCTCGGTCAGTGACAGCAGCTCCGTGCGCTTGGGCGGGCGCGTCTGGTCGGCGGCCTGGCAGGCCAGCGCGTAGGAGGCCCGCTCCCCCGGCGCGTGCCCCTGCCGTTCCTCGTACTTGGCCGTGAGGACGGGCAGCGCGTCCTCGATCTGCTGACGGCGAGTCGACTGCCAGCCGATGAGCCGCTGCTCGATGCCCGCGATCTCCATGACCGGCCGGCGGCCGGGCGTCACCTCGCGCGGCTCCCACGCCCACCCGAGCCGGGCGGACACCTCCTCCATGAAGTACAGGAGGTAGAGAGTGTCCGCGGCGACGATGTGAGCCATCAGCGAGTCCGCCGACAGGTTGCCCCACGTCCCCTTGCCGTCCGGCCGCCGGGCACGGATCGACACCACCGCATGATCGTGAAGAAGCGGCTTCGACTCGGCAGCTCTCGACTCGTAGTGCCGGAAAACCGCGATGATCAGCCCATCCTTGACCCGGGCGCGGTGCTTGCCGCCGCCTTTCCAGCGGATCTCCGCGACCGAATCCTCAAACCACGCCAGCGTCTTGTCCCTGGCGATGTCCTGGCACAGCTCCAGCACCAGCCGGGTCTCGTCATCCCCAAGCGCCCAGGCGATGTGCGCCGTCGACGGCGCCCGGAACACCAGGTCCATGGCCAGCCAGGGCGTCCGCTCCTTGGCCTTCTCGGTCTTCGGCGAGCGGTTGTGCTCGATGGGCCTGCCCAGCACGGTCGCCCGCCGCGCCGTCGCCGGATCGTCGCCCGCCTCCAGGCGCTCGCGCTCGATCCGGTCGGCATCCGGGTGCCGGCCTTCCCCCAGGAGCAGTTCGGCCTGCCGCTCGGTCACCACATCCCCGGCCTTGAGACCGACCGCGGCCAGGCCCCGCCCCTTCCAGACACCGGGTGGGACACCGGCCTCGTCCTGGGCGGCGCGCAGCGGCGTGCCCGCCCGGCGGTGGCCGTCGCCGACCATCACACCACGGAACAGGTAGCGCCACCCGGTCCCCGGGCGAACTGCCGACATGCTGATCATCGCCACATGGGACCCCGGTCCTGACCTGCGGAAAAGCGCGATCCGAGGTCCTTCCCGCCGGGCGGGAGGGCATCACCAAGTCTTTACCGGAGCGCCCGTCAGGCGGGCCGCCGGGCCAGCCCGAGACGGTAAGCCACCGACGTGTGCACCCTGCCGCCCATGAACCCGAACCTCGTTCACGACGACCTCTGCCCGCTCTGCCGCCGACCGCTCCGGATCGAGTACGGCCACACCCAGCGCTCCGCCCAGCAGGACCACCCGGCCCGTAGCTGGATCACAGGGCGCCGATGCTCCAGCTGCGAGGCCACCCGGCCCCAGCAGTTCTGGGACGCCATGCGCGCTCTCTACGAGAGCTGACCGTGCCGTGCGAATACTGCGCTACGACCACACGAGCCCCACCCGCAGCGAAAACGCGCACCAACCGACTCCACCGTCATCGACCGCACACCAACGCACCACTCCGCCGACAACCCGCCACGACTGAGCACCACGTCACCGACGCCCTTCAACACGAACAGCCACCACCGCCCCCGGCCACCGGCCGGGGGCTTCGTGCGTCCTGAAGGAGTTCGCCGTGCCCA
This sequence comes from Streptomyces sp. NPDC006739, assembly GCF_042869815.1. Classification (NCBI taxonomy): domain Bacteria; kingdom Bacillati; phylum Actinomycetota; class Actinomycetes; order Kitasatosporales; family Streptomycetaceae; genus Streptomyces; species Streptomyces sp. NPDC006739. The sequence continues at coordinate 4,581 of NZ_JBIAGM010000040.1, read as the reverse complement.
CCTACGAGGTCCTGCCCCGCTTCACCGCCGATCTGGACCGCCCCCGCCCAGCGCCGCCGCTTCTGCCAGGCCGTGGCTGCCTTCGTCGACGACCTGCGCGCCGGACGCGGGCGCTTCCGCGCCGGACTTCGTGTGAAGGGCATCCGGAGCGCGCCCTGTGTCTTCGAGTTGGCCTGGGACGGCAATGGGTGGGCGACCTGGCAGCACGGGCCAGCAATATGCCCCGGTGTACAGCACGTCATCTGGCGTCGCATCGGCACCCACGACATCCTCACCGGCCCGTGATGCTGCTCGGAGCGCGTCGGGAGCGGAGGGGAGGGGGTCAGCTGCTGGCGGGCTCGGCGCCCGCCCCGAAGGGCGGGACGTCCGTGACCGCGACGTCCAGCCGGAGCCGGGCGAAGCGCACCGGGTGTCTCCACGCGCCGCGCTCCTGCGCCGTGTCCACCGTGATCTCGGCGACCAGCTCCGGTTCGACCAGCACGACGTCGAGCGGCGTGCGCGACCCCCAGGAGGTCGTGAACCGGACGCCCTCCCATGAGTGGCCGGGTCCTGCGGGCGTCAGCCGCTCGGCTAGGTCCCGCGCCGCGTCCGGCCGCAGCGGCGTACTGCGCCCGACCAGCCGGAGCGTGCCGGTCTGATCGAGGCGGCCCAGCACGAGCGTCTGCGGCCGCCGTACGGTGCCAGTGATCGCACCCACCACGGCTTCGGTGGTATCGCGGCGGCGCACCTTGTAGAGCGCACGGACTCCCGGCAGATACCGCTGACCGCTCCCCCGGATCACGAGGCCTTCGACGCCGGGCACCTGCGTCCAGGACGTTAGCCACTCCTTGGCCGTCGCCGGGTCGGTCGTCTCCGGGCAGAGCGTCCACGGGGCACTCAGGCCGTGGTCGGTGAACAGCTGCTCCAGTTGCGCGCACCGCTCGCCGTACGGGACGTGCGGCAGCTCCTGGCCGTCGAGCTGGAGGAGGTCGAAGGCGAAAGCGAACGGGTTCGCGGATTCCGGGGGCCCGAACACTCGGAACCTGCCTGTGTGCGTGCGGTTCTGATGGGTGGGGTGGGGCGGTTCCAGATCGTCGGGGGTGGCGGCAGCAAAGGCGGATGCCGTTCGGCCGTGTCGGCCGGCAGACCGAAGACGTGCGTACCGACCAGGTGAAGGCCCTCATCGATGCCGCCGAACACCAAGCCGACGGCGCCGGCAACGATCCGGAGCCCGACGCGGAGACCGGGGAGGACGACGAAGCAGCCGAGGGGGGAGTGGGCTTCCCCACCGTTCATCCTGCTGCTGGACTCGCCCGAGTACGACGAGGAACTACGGGGCGCTGATCGAGGGGGGCAAAGGCGTCCTCGTGCCCGGATACCTCGCCGAGCCCAGCGCGTACGCCTGCTGGTGCCACCTATGGTTCGAGCACCCGGTCGCCGTCGCTCGACTGCACGCATGTTGGCTGGCCTGGCAGGAGCTGACCGGCCAGCAGGCCCCCGGCCGCGCCGCTGCTTGAACCCGGTCACCGGCCTCGGGGCACATCGGTACAGCGGTTGGCACTGAGAACGATCATGGTCGGCTAGCACACCGATCGGGGGCGGCGCGGTTCGCCGACTATTCGCCGGCCGCCATGATCGCGTTGATGAGGTCGCCGCCGCTCTCTTTCAAGGCCCTGACCGCCTTCGCTCTTGACGCACCAGTCTGCGCCATAACCAATTCGATGTCCTTGGGGTCAACCCCGGTCTCATCGACGGGCTCGTCGACGGTGTCCTCGTACGGCTCAGGGACGTCTTCGAAATCTTCTGGCATGAAGTCCTCCAAGGAGCGAAGAAGTACCGCTCAGCCCTTCCACTGCTCAGGCACCGTGAAACAGGTGCCCCACGCCGTCACAGGCGGCATTCGCTACTGGCCATGATCGTTCTCAGCGCCAACTGCTGTACCGGTGTTCCCCGAGGTCGGTCACCCTGCACAACTCGCTGTCATTATCTAACTACTTTATGTTGTGGCTGGGTGTGGCACTGTTACAGCGGGAGATGAGGAGCACGGGCATGGACGACCTGGTTGCCGTGTCGCTGACGGAGGATCTGTTCGTTACCCTGAACGGACGGACGATCATCGACGAACCGGCCGTGGTCAGTGACGGTCCCGACGGGGAAGTGCTGGTAGGGCACGAGGCGGAGGAACCGGCGCGTCACTGCCTCGCCGATGGGCACATCGCTGATCCCGAGGTCGTGGAGCGGCTCCTTGCGCACGTCGCCGAGCTGATTTCGGACGAGAAGCCGAGGGTGGCGTGCGTCCTCCTCGTGTTGCCCGACCCGGATTCCAAGCTGGCCAGGTCGGAGATGGGCGAGTTGGTCAAGAAGGTGTGGGGTGCCGACACCAAGGTGGTGATCGTGCCCGAGAGCAAGATGGTCGCCACCGGCGCGCGGCAGCCGATTTGGGACGCGACGGGGGTCTTCCTGAACCTGCTGACCTCCACCCGCACCACATCTGCGATGTATCACGTCGGAGACATGATCGTCTCCCACTCGGCTGCGCCGCCGGGTGCGGTGCCCGGATCGTCCGAGCCTTTGCCCATCGAGGAGCGCCTGGGCTCGCTCATCGAGACGGCGCGCTGGGTGATCAACGAGTCAGGCCCCGGTTTCTCGCGGTCGCTCGCGGAGAGGGAGCTGACGGTGTACAGCGACGACAAGGAAGTCAGCCGCCACCGGGACCAGATCCGCGCGGAGCTCCGCATGAGCGTGCATGTGTCCGAGAAGTCGTTGAAGACGGCTCTTCGCGACGGCATCAAGCACTACGAGCACCACAAAAAGGACCTCATCACCAAGGGGTACATCCGCCCATCACAGTGACCAGCGGTACCACGTGCCGCCCGGCGCTCGTGTCCCGACCCGCGTGGGCCTGTGCGACGGCCTCGGGGTACACCTCCTTCCCCCTCGAAGAACTTCCTTTCCCAGGGTTTGGGGCTGGCGCGGATCACCGCGCGGGGGGGCTGGTGTCGCCTCAGCGGATTTTCGCCAGTGCCTTGTCCGGGTGGGCTGCGTGGACGTACCTGACGGCGGTGTGGGGGTGGATGCCGAAGACGCGGACGAGGTGAACAGGATCGGCGGTGTGTCTGGCTTCGTCGAGGACACGGTCGCTCCACAGCTGTTTGGGCAGCATGCCGGTCCGGTCGAAGGCGGCCCTCAGTGCGCAGTAGTTCATGGGTGGCTGGGCGGGGTGGTGGGCGCAGTGGCTCGTGATGAGCAGGTGCGGGTTGTCCGAGGTGGGCCAGTTCCTGCGGCGCTCGTGAGCCAGGCGGCGAGAAGGTGCAGAGTCAGCACGTCCAGGTGGACGACGTGCTGGTGGCCCTTGCCGCGCCGGATGCGCAGGGTGCGGCGGTGCAGATCGAGGTCGTCAAGTCTGAGCCGCGTGACTTCGAGAGGCCGCACTCCGTGGACCGCGACCAGGCCGACGGTGAGACTGGCACGGGGGCCGTCGAGGCGGTCCAGGAGGCCGCGGAGCCGGTCGCTGGGCAGCGGGGTAGGGACGGGCACCGCGGTGGTCAGCGAGATTCCCAGCGTAGGGTTGTGGAAGACAACTTTCTCCTGCTTCAACGCGGCGAAGACGCTGCGCAGGACGTGGTGCACCGCGCGGGCTTGGCTGCCCTGACGCTGGTTGAGTTCGGTGCGGATGTGCTCGGCGGTGATCTGCCGCAGGTCCAGGCCGACGCTGGCCCATGCCTTGAGCACGGGCAGGACGGTGCTGAGGTTGCGCCGGATACGGGCGTAGTCGGCAGCCCGGTGACGGCGTCGCCCCTGGCCGCGCATGACCCTCACCCATACCTGGACCTGGGCGGCGACCGGGCCGGGCAGCACGGTGAGCTTGGTGGCGATCGCGGCCTCGTGTCGCCGGTTGCGGCGTTCGCGGCCAAGCTCGCTGACACGCTGGCGCCGCCCGGCGTGGATCTCGCGTAGCGCATCTTCGCCCTGCTGGGTGGGGCCAGCGGGGCGTAGAAGGCCCTGGCGTCGCAGGTACCCCAGAGCGCGCGCCGTTGCGGTCGGGGAGAACGTGGCGGACAGACCAAGGACATCCTCCTCGCTGAACGGTGCCTCGGCGCCCAGCCAGGCCAGGAGAACTCGCAGGACCCCCGAACCTGCCGATGCGGGGCCCCGCGGGTCGGGAACTGTCAATCCCCTGGTTGCGTAGAGACGTTGGTTATGCGACCCGGTCTTCCTGATCGGTCCGGGCTCGCGTTTCCTGGATGATCAGTTCGAACTCGACGGGTGGTTTCCCGCCTGCCGCGCTGTGACGGCGTTTCGTGTTGTAGAAGTCCGCGATCCACGTGGCGGTCTTCAGCCGGGCCTCGGCGCGGGTGGCGAAGGCGTGCCGGTGGATGTACTCGACCTTGAGGACCGAGTGGAACGACTCCGCGGCGGCATTGTCCAGCGCGGACCCGACGCGCCCCATCGACTGAACCACGCCCCAGCGGCCGCACAGCTGCTGGAACGCCTCGGATGTGTATTCGGCGGATTCAATCGGTGGTCGCAACACCTCCTGTGAACTGGAGGTTTGCGGATGGGTGTGGGGAATCGGCAGCGGGCGGCGCGGGAGTATCGCGG
>NZ_JBIAGM010000039.1:0-53099 GCF_042869815.1 Streptomyces sp. NPDC006739 | reverse complement strand
CCCGCGGAGCGGGTCCCCTGGGCGCTGCGCGCCCAGGCTAGCGAGGTTCAGCGCTGCGCGCTGAACCTCCGGACCCGCTCCGCGGGTCCCACTGCGCTACGCGCAGTACAAGCGAAGCGCTGCGCTGCGCGCAGCGCAGCCTTCCCGCTCCGCGGGAAGAAACCCACCATGCCTTCGCGAAGCGAAGGCACACCTTTCCCGCTTCGCGGGAAAGAACCCGCCCACGCAAAGCACGGGTAACTCACCTGCTACACAGGCAAATCAAGCTCCCGCGAAGCGGGAGCGGCACCTACACAACAAGAAGCGCCCCCAAGCGGCTGCGAAGCAGACGCACACCCACACTCCACAACACAACCCACACTGCAGGCCACACGGCCTCCGCTTCGCTCCAGCCGGCCACAAACAACCCCCCAGTGAGATGCGCTGACAGGACCTCAGAACGCCCAGGCACTGACCATCCCCGAAGTCCCAAGCAAAGCGTGCATCAAAACGAGCAGCAGACCCAATTTGGACCACAGCTACCCTGCCGACACACCCCACCACCGACACCCACCGAGCTGCCACTCGACCTACACCCAGGAGACAGGAACCCCAGCCCGACACCACCCGCACCTGCTCCACCCCCGCGAATCATGAGGCCCGGCACCTCTCGGCGGTAGGCCTTAGAGAAATCTCTATAAAGGGAAAGGAACTGTCGGCGGTACCCCACACTCAAACGCGAAACAACCCACCCCCCAACCACAGTCAACAGAACTACCGCAAACCGCTGACACGTTCGAGTGACACAGAGACCGCAGCACAGGAACAGATCTGCCTGGTTCGGGCCTCGTGAAGGCCCGAACCAGGCCGCCCGAGGCTATGCGGCGTCGACCTCTACTACGTAGTTAAGAGCGCGCAACGCGAAAACCGTACCTGACCTGGGCAAACGCCGAGCGGCTTGTTTCAGATCCTTAGAACAAGCACCTTCGTGGCGTTCTAGATCTGTAGAACAAACGGCACTTTTACCTGACGGTCTGTCAGGCATGTGCGCCAGCCAGTTCGTTCTGCATCCGTGAAACAAGACGGTATTTCTGGTGATACCGTCGTGTACATCCGTTGATCATCTGAGGAGCGTGCCGATGGAGCATTTGCCGATCGTTCGGCCAGGTGAGCGGGTTGTGACACGCTCGGACGGCAAGGGCGGCATGATCCTCGGCGTGGAAAAGATCGAGGGCCGTTCTTTCGCGGTCAGTGCTGAATGCGCTGGATACGTCCTCGATGCAAGACTGCTCTGGGATGTCCTCGGCAGCCTGAAGATGCCCGGTTCGTGGTTTCAGGTGTGGTCCAAGTTAATCTCTCTCCAAGATCCGGCTGGCCGGTCAGATGGCTGCCCCAACGCACCTCGGGGCTACATCCGCATCTCGCAACGCGCACTTCAAAAGCGCTGCGGGCTGTCGGCTGCCTCGATCAGCGAGCCCAGCCAGTTCTTCACCCACATCGGCTGGATGCGTACCGTGAAACCCGCGCTGCTCCAGCTCAACCCCTGGCTGACAGTGGCCGGTACCTCCAGCGAGCAGCGGCGGTGGCAGGCCGCCTGGAACACCGCAGAGGGGCCCATGTGTGTCATCCCCACACCCGACTACCCGGCGGAATGGCGCGCCGAGCGGGCCAAGGCCAAGAAGGAAGCAGCCGCCGCCCAGTTGAGGCAGGCCGTCGTACCGCTGCGCCGACGGCAATCATGCAAGGCGAAGGAGACGGCGTGAATCCCACAGGGATACCCTTGCCCCGAGGCGGCGCACCAAATGGAATCGAGACCCTGTGACCAGCTCCCACATCCCAAGCCCCCCAACGGACGAGCCAGTCACCATCTCCCGCGACGTCCTGCAGCTCCTCGCTCTGGTCGACATCTCTCCCACCGGCCGACGCGTCCTCGACATCCTCCTCGCCCTCCAGGACCCCGACACCGGCACCGCCCACATCAGCCAGGACGAAATGTGCGCCACGCTCGGCGCCGCAAAACCAGCGGTCAACCGAGGCTTCCGCGAACTCCGCCAATGCGGGATCGCCTGGATCCACCAACGCGGCCAGTACCAGCTTCACCCCCTCATCACCGGCGGCCGCCTCGCCAGCACCACCAGCGCCGTGCCCCAAATCCAAGCCAGCCACCCAGAACACCTCACCCAACAGCGCCGCCAACGCTTCGCCGCCCAAACGGCGAACCTTCCCCACACCACCTAACAAACTGCCCAATGACCGGGTGGACGCGGCTGGGGACTCACGAGAGAACGACGCTGCCCCTACGCTGACATGAACGGACCTGCTAGGAGGGGCAAGGCTGAGATGTCAGAAAACGCTACCCCTGACCCGTACGCCGATCCCCTCAGGTTCGGCCAGCGTGCACAGATCCTCCGCGAACGCCGAGGCATGACGCAGGCTCAAGTTGCCGATCTGCTTGGTGTTTCGCCGCACACGTATCGCAAGATCGAGAATGGACAGCAGAAGGCGCCCGGTATCGAGACAGTTCTGCGCCTCGCCGAGATCCTTCGGGTGCGGGATCTGGCGGACCTCACAGGCCGGCCGGAGGCAAGGGTCGACCTCTTCGTCGGGCCCGGCCATCCTCGGCTCACCGCTGTCAAAGCAGCCATCGACGGATTCCCGCTCACCAACCGCGTCGAGCCGCCTCCCGTAGCCCACCTGGAGGCCCGGCTCCACGCTGCGTGGAAGGCACGGCACGCTTCGATGAACCACCGCGAGGCGATCGGCGCGTTGTTGCCTGACCTGATCCGGGACGCTCAAGCCCTCGTACGCCATTGCGGCAGCGCGGTCGAGCGCCGCGCGGCCCAGGCGCTGCTCGCGCAGACGTACTCCCTCGCGCAGTTCTTCCTCGCCTACCAGCCTGACAGCTACCTGCTCTGGCGCGCCGCTGAACGCGGCATGATCGCCGCCCAGGAGAGCGAGGACCCGCACGCCATCGGTGTGGCCTCATGGCTGCTGGCCCAGGCCCACCGCGACAGCGGATCGCGGCACTACGATGCCGCCGACCTCGTCAACCTCGAAGCGATCCGATTCCTGAAACCGCTGTTGCCCGAAGCGTCGGACGACGTCCTCGCCATCGCAGGTGCCCTTGAGTTCGAACTCGGCTACACCGCCGCTCGACGACAAGAGACCGGTACGGCATGGCGGCACTGGGACAAGGCCAACGACATCGCGGCGCGGCTCCCAGAGACCTACTACCACCCCGTTACGTCCTTCTCCCACGCGGTGATGCGCGCGCACGCGGTGACTGTCGCCGTCGAGCTGCGGCAGGGTGGGGAGTCCGTACGGCAGGCAGCCAGGGCTGAGCAGAGCGTCATCAAGTCGCGTCCACGCCGGGCCCGGCACCGAATCGAAGAGGCCCGCGGTTACCAGCTGGACAATCAGCCGGACGTCGCTGTCGCGTCCCTGGAGAAGGCGTACGAAGCCGCGCCCGAGACCATCCGCTACAACGGCTACGCGAAAGCGATCCTGCTGGAGGAGATTGAGTCCACGCAGGCTCCCCGCCGCCGCCGTGCCGCCGACCTGGCAGGGAAGGTGGGACTGCTCACTGCCTGAACGTAGCGACCGGATCGCGGTCGGCGATTGCCTGCAGGGGCTCCTACCGTTCAAAGCGTCAAGCCCCGATGAGGTGGTGAGACCTCGCCAGGGTGCCCACGCCGCTGAGGAGCGTCGACACATGCAACCTACCGCCGTGACTGGCACAGCCGCCTTGCGGCCGGTCGGAACCGAACCCAGCACGCTGGTCCACTCCAGCGCCGACCGCAGACTCGCCACCGAACACTGGCTGCTCTCCACCCGCTCCGCACCCAGCCAAGCGCGCCTGGAATGGCAGGAACAAGGAGTTGCCCTCCTCCCCCTCGGCACCCTCTTCTCCGCCGTACGCATCCCCGCCCGGCTCGTCCACAGCATCGCCGGAACGGAAGAAGCCGACGACACCGACGAGTTCCTGGAAGACGCCCTCGACGGCGGACCGGTCATCTGCGACCCCCATGGGCGTCGCTACTACGTGCTCGTCCCGGCCGGCATGCCTCGCACGTGGCGCCACGCCGCAGACGAGTGGCGGTCCAAGCTCGACGTGGAACTTCTCGGGCGCGGCACCTACCTCGGCGTCCCACGGCTCACCGACGTCCGGCACAACCCGCACACGTACGCCTCCTACTGGGCCGTACCCATGCACTCCCCCGCCGCCCTCTGCACCCCACTGAGGGTCACCCGACTCCTCACCACAGCACACCACCAACTCGTCGACGAAGCCGGGTAACCCCCGCGCCATGCGGGCTCGGAGACCGCGACGGGGGTTAGGTGTACGGCCGAGCAGATCGAGCGCCTAAGGGTGGCGGGGGCGAGTGCGGCGCCATCGTCAACTGCGCGTCCCTGGGCGGGCTCGTCGGGTTGCCCGAGCGTGCGGTCTACCACGCCTCCAAGCACGGCGTCATCGGTCTGACCCGCAGCGCCGCGGTCGAGTACGCGTCACGGGGGGTCCGTATCAACGCCGTGTGCCCCGGCGTCATCGACACCCCGATGGTCGCCGACATGGTCGAGAACCAGGCCGAGGCCATGGCCGGCATCATCAGGGAACAGCCCATCGGCCGGCTGGGGCGAGCGGACGAGCTCGCAGCAGCCGTTCTGTGGCTGTGCAGCCCGGGCGCCAGCTTCGTCGTCGGAACGGCTCTCCCCGTCGATGGTGGCTTCACCGTCCACTGATCGGTGGAGGACGCGGCCAGGCCGTCAGGCGGCGCGGCAGAGTGCCGTGGGGGCGGGCGGTGACGTGGTGCGGGAGGTGGCCGTGGTGCGGGGGGTGGCCGTGGTGCGGGGGGTGGTCGTGCGTACGGGCCGGGAGGTGGGGGTTGTGGGGGCGGTCTGCGAGCGGTTGCGTGCGAAGACCACGAGGCGCAGCACCGCGAAGCGCGCGATGCCGGCGAGTGCGGAAGCGGACAGGTAGACGACCTGGTCGAGCAGCGCGCCGGGTGTTGCCACCAGCTGCTGCAGGATGAACATCGCCACGCAGGTCATGGCGTATGCCGCTGCTGCGGATCCGACCGACTGCACGTGCTGGCGCCAGGTCGCGCACCTGCCTGCGCCGAAGGTGAAGCGGGCGTGCAGTTCGGTGGCGAGGAGTGTGGAAGCCGCGGTGATCAGGGCGTTGGCCAGAGTCCAGGGAAGCCAGGAGGCGAGTGCCGTCACGGCGAAGCTGGAGGCCAGGCCCACTCCACCGCCGCAGAGCACGAAGCGGGCGAAGGCGGTGAACGCGCCCGGTGCCGCGTACTGCCGACTGTGCGCTGTCTCCATGGTTCCACCCCCGGTTCGATGTTTCTGACAGTGGAAACGCTACGTTGCGTTCATTGTTTTCGCAATCGAGTTGTTGGGGTTGTCGAGCATTTTTGCTGTTCAGAGGCCATGAAATCGTTGCGATGACGTGCAGGGAACGCAACATTCTCGGACCTGCACATTGCAATGGAGTGGCGGTGAACGCTATTGGCGCGTGGAAGGGTTCGAGGGCAAGCTGAGGAGTTCTCGACTGGGCTTTGAGTACCTTCCGGTTACTCTCCGATCGATGGTCGTTCGCAGTCCGGTGCGGTCGGTTCGCGAAGGGGATGGACAATGATCGGTTCTGCCAAAGACGTCCAGCCTGATTCCGAGACCTCCATGCTGGCGACCCTCATCGAGCAGGACGAGGTCTGCGTCGAGGTGTACCGCCTCGTCATCACCCGGCCGGCCTGGGGCGTGGGCGAGATCGCCCATGAGTTGCGCCTCCCGGAGTCGGAGGTGCGGGGGAAGTTGGACAAGCTGGCCGAGTCGTCGATGCTGTTCCCGTCCGGTGAGACCGCTCACATGGTGGGGATCGCTCCTGAGGTCGGGCTCGCCCGTTACATTCACCAGCGAGAACGGCAGATCCACGCCCAGCAGCTGGAGTTGGCCTCCATTCGCGAAGCCGCGGCAAAGCTCACGGCGGCGCACGCGACGCAGAGGGGTTACTACGGCACTCTGGGCCTGGAGCGGCTCGGAAGTGTCGCCGAGGTGCGTGCGCGTCTCTCCGAGATCGCCCAGCAGGCCACCAGCGAGTTGCTCGCCTTCATGCCTGGCGGTGCGCAGAGCCCGGAGGCGCTGGAAGCGAGCCGGCCGCTCGACGAAGCGAGCCTCGCGGCTGGTGTGAGCCTTCGAACCCTCTATCTCGACAGCATTCGCAACGACCGTGCGACGAACGACTACGCGCAGTGGCTCTCCGGGCTCGGCGGTGAGATCAGAACCGTGCCGTCACTGCCGCTGCGCCTGTTGATCGCGGACCGGTCGGTGGCTCTCGTGCCGATCGATCCGGAGGACAGCCGGGCTGGCGCCGTCGTGATCCAGACTCCGGGCGCGGTGGCCGGGTTGCTGGCGCTGTTCAACCTTCTGTGGGAACGCGCCACACCGTTCGGAACGCCGCCCCCCAGTGTGTCCGACGCGCCCACCCCTCAGGAGATGGCCCTCCTGCGCATGCTGGCCGAGGGACAGACCGACGAGGTGGCCTCGCGCAAGCTGGGGCTGTCCCTTCGTACCGCCCGGCGTCTGATGGCGAGTGTGACGGCGAAACTGGGCTCCCGCAGCCGCTTCGAGGCGGGGATTCTCGCCACCCGCGCAGGATGGTTGTGACCTGCCGAGGTTGCAGGCCGTCGCTCTGGACGAATCAAGGAAGCGAATCGAGGATGAGACGTAAATGAGCCGGTTTCTTCTCCCCCATGTGGTGTCGTGTGCCGCTGTTCGTGGCGGTGAGAGCTGGGGTTGGGACTGAGCGGTGATGGACTACTCCCTGCACCGTGTCCGCACGCAGGACTGGCAGGCGTACCGGGTGATACGCCTGCAGATGCTGCGGGACACCCCGCTCGCCTACCTCGAAACGATCGAGGACGCCCTCGGGCACCCCGACAGCGAATGGCAGTTCCGCACCTCGCGCGCCGCGGGCCCCGGCAACATCGGTGTCGCCGCCGTCGAGCCGGGGGGATCCTGGACCGGGGTCATGAACGCCTTCCTGCCCGCGCCGGACACCGCCAAGCTGGTGGGGGTCTGGCTGCACCCGGACCACCGGGGCGCGTCGGGCGGCGCGGCCACGCTCATGCTGGACGAGATCGTCCGCTGGGCACGCCAGGAAACCTCGGCCGAGCGGCTCGCCCTCCTGGTCCACGAGGAGAACCGCCGTGCCATCGCCTTCTACCGGCGCAGCGGCTTTGTCGCGACCGGGCACAGTGAGCCGTACCCGCTGAACGAGAGCCAGCAGGAGGTGGAGATGGTGCTGCCGCTCCGCCTCGGCCACGTCGAGGACTCCCTGGCCGTCTGACGGCCTCGTGCACATACGAAATCCGGGTGCCGGCCGGGGTCCTCCACGGCCCCGGCCGACACCCGTGGTGACGCGGCGGCTACGCCGCGCCGACCGGCACCCGCTCCAGGGCGCCTGCGCCGCACGCGGTGCACTGCTCGTTGCGTTCGTACCGCTCGGCCTGGACGCCGTACTCCGAGGAGTCCAGCAGCAGTTTGGTGCCCAGCGACCGAGTCGGCAGTCCCAGCAGGAAGCGAAGGGCCTCGTTGACCTGGGTGGCGGAGACCAGGGCGTTGAGCGGGCCGTAACTGGGCGCCTGGTAGGCCCGGTTGTACTCGGTGAAGTCGGTGCCCTCCAGGTCGCCGCTGTTGTAGGCGGCGAGACTGGTGTTGGCGTAGTCGCACTCCAGACAGGGGGTGCGGCCCGGTACCACGAGCGGGCCGACGATTCCCGTGGTGTCCAGGTAGCCCGCGCAGCTGTAGGGGACTCCGGTTCGTACGGATGCTTCGTTCATCCAGCGGTGGACGTCCTGCGGGGTGTCGGCGGACAGCACGACAAGGTCACAGTCGGCGAAGTTGCGGACGGCGAATTCGGGTGAGTCGAAGGCTTCGTTGACGATGTCGACGCGCACCTCGGAGTTGCGCTCGGCGACGCGGCGGGCGAGTGCCTCGACCTTCGGTGTGCCGACGTCGCCCTCGGTGTAGAGGAACTGCCGGGTGAGGTTGGTGGTTTCCACCACGTCGGAGTCGGCGACGACGAGCCGGCCGATCCCGGCCGCGGCCAGCATCATGGCGACGTTGCTGCCGATGCCGCCGGTACCGATCAGCCCGATGGAGCGTTCGCGCAGGATGGCCATGGGGTCGCCGTCGAAGCCGGAGACCCCGAAGTAGAGGCGGTGCCGGCTGTAGCGCTCGGCGCGGTCCACCCAGTGGGTGGTGAGGACACCGGCGTCCCGCAGCTCGCCGAGGAGTTGCTGGGCTTCGAGGGTGCTGAGCCCCGAGCGCTCGATGACCGTCGCGAGTGCCTGCTCCTGCGGTACGGGGGTCGAGAAGGCGGACAGTACGTGGCGCAGGTAGTCGGGGGCGTCCTCGATGACCAGTGCCGCAGGCGGCATGAGGCCGATCATGAGGTCTTTGCCCGGCTGGAGGACGGACAGTCCCTGCCGGAGATTGAATGATGTCATCGGGTGTCTCCGTGTGCCGCCACGGCCGCGGTCGCGGTCGCGGTTACGGGTCGGGTCGTGAGGGCGGAGTCGGACGGTTCCGCGTGGTCGGTCGCGCGGTGTTCCGTCGCGGTGCGTTCGCTTGCCAAGTGATCACTTGCGGAGTGGTCGCTTGCGGAGTGGTCGCTTGCGGAGTGGTGAGTGCGGGCGGTCAGAAGCCGTCCCCCTCTCAGGGCGAGCAGCGCGGCGGCGGCGAGCGAGAAGACCGTCAGGAAGGAGGCCGCTCCGGGGGGCCCGGCGAGGGCCAGCACGCCCGAGGCGACGGCGACGGAGACGGGTTGGGCGAGGGACTCGACGGACTGGACCGCGGTCATCGTCTGGCCGAGGTGTTCGACCGGGACGCGCTCCTGGATGAGGTTGGAGCGGGATACGGCGTAGACCATGCCGCACAGGTTCACGGCGAGCATGGACGCGGCGGCACCGTACCAGGAGGGGATCGCGAAGAGCGCGGCGCCGGCGGCCATCAGCAGGGCGGCCCGGCGCATCACCGGTTCCTTGGGGCGGTCGGCGAGCCGCTGGCAGATGAGCGTGCCGAGGAAGAGGCCGACTCCGGCGGCGCTCGTGACGATGCCCGCCTCGGTCGGGCCGTCGTGGTAGACGTCCCGTACGGCGAAGACGGCGAGGGTGCCGAGCGGTGCGTAGACGGCGGCGACGGCGGTGATCGAGGCGAGGAAGCGCCCGGCGCCCTCGGCCTTCCGGAACCAGGTGATGCCCGCCGCGACGCTCTTGTGCATGGGTGCCGAGGAGGTGTTCCCCGGCTCGGTGGGGACACCGATGGTGAGGACGACGGCGGCGATGGCGAGGAAGGTCAGGCTGTCCAGCAGCATCAGTACGCCGGTGGAGGTGACCTGGAGCAGCAGGCCGCCCACGGCGGGTCCCAGGACGGAGGCGGAGGTCCAGGCGCTGGCGAAGGCCGCGTTGACCTTGCTGCGCCGTTCTCCGTACAGCCGCGGGATCGTCACGAAGGTGGCCGTGCGGGCGAAGAGGTCGATGCTGTTCATCGCGTACGCGATCGCGCCGATGAGCCATACCGCGCCCGTCGACGTCCCGGCGGCCCAGGGGATGGTGAGCACGAGGCCGGCCTGGAGCAGATAGGCCCAGAGCATGAGCGCGCGGGGTGAGCGCCGGTCGGCCAGAATTCCGACGAACGGACCCGGGAACGCCTTCGGGAGCTGGGTGGCAAGGGCCACTCCGCCCATCGCGGCGAAAGAACGTGTCCGGTCGAAGACCAGAAGTGGAAGCACGATGTTGAACACGCCGTTGCCGAATGCGTTGACCCACATTCCGGCGAAGTGGCGGCGGAACCTGAAATCACGCCAGATGGAAATCGGCGGCTTTTTTCCGGCCTCCGGCTGGTGTGTTCCGGTAGTCGTCATGAGAACTTCCGCCTCCGAAGGCATGCTCTGACCTGGGATTCTCCGTTGCCGCGGGCCGGGAGCGGTGATCTACTCCCGGCCCGCGAGGCAAGAGATCAGTTGAACATACGACCGGAGACGGCCTTGGCGGTGACGACCTTGATGATCTTCAGCATTTCGACTCCCTGGAGGGTTGAATCGGTTACCGGGATTTCCTCCCGGTCTCGCCGGTCCTTTGCGGCGATGGGTTAATCATGTCCTCTCCGAGGGGCCTGCGGAAGTAGTTCCTGGTGGCATCAATTGAGCGTGGCAGCAAAGTGCCTGAAAGGGTGTCGGGGTGCCGGTCCGGGAAATGAGAAAGGCCCTCCGAGCAGGACTCGGAGGGCCGGCGTACGACAGGGACGTACGTCATCGCCTGCGCAGGCGGCGCAGGAAGCGCGCTGTATGTCTCTCGGCTTCGGGGCGCAGCACGTACAGCGGCAGGGCGTGGACGGCGTGGTGCCAGAAGGAGATGTCCATCGTGGCCTTGACGGAGGCGTGGAAGGCGAGCGAGGCGAGGCCGACGGTGTGCGGACGTTTACGCAACGCCAACTGGGCGGTGGGGTATAGCAGTTCGAAGCACAGGGTCAGGACACTGGCGGCGGCGGCCACGTTCATCGGTCTGAGGCTGAGCCATTTGCCGGCCCGGGTGCCGAGTTCGGCCCAGCTTCCGCGCAGTGTCCGGCCGTCGGCCCAGGCGGGTCCGCTCCGTAGCAGTTTGGACAGTCCGGACTGGAAGTACAGGCAGGCGTAGTACATGCGCATCGCGGCGAGTACGGCGGCTGCGACCTCGGGCGATGTCTCGTCGGTGTCCTCCGCGGCGAGGCTTCCGCGGGAGTCGGTCAGCGACAGCAACAACAGATACACGTTGAGGTTGGAGTTGTAGTTCCACGCCCGCTGGTCGAACTGGGCCACATGACGCTGTACGGCGGCGAAGGAGACGTTGGCCGCGAACTTGACGGCCTTGTTCTCGCATCCGAGGGTCCAGGCGGCCACCGAGACGAACGCGAGCCGGCGCAGGGCCTCGTACTGCTCGGCCGTGAGCTTTCCCGAGGCCGCGGGGGTCTGCGGGGGCGAGGGATTCCACGGTTCGGCGAGCACATCACCGGGCGGCAGGTGCCACAGCGTGTTCAGCGCTGCCAGGCCGGTGGTGATCCGCGCCAGGGCGATCCGTTCACGGGCACCGGTGATCTCAGACAGCATGGGCGGCTGCCTCCTTCTCCTCGTCTACTGCGCCCTCTGCATCCTCTGCGCCCTCTGGGTCGATGGCGTCGGCACCGGGCGGAGCGAACCGCCACAGCGACTCCGGGGGCTCCTCTCCCGCCGCACCCTCCGGGTCGTAGCGGTGAACCAACTCGGCCGACAGCACATGGGAGCGGTCGAAGGGCGAACAGGTCCGGAAGTCGACCTCCACGAAGTACAGCTCCATGGCGACGAAGCGGCGTCCGGGACCCGGCGAGAAAGATGCCTTCACCTCGTCCCAGGCCGGCCAGCGCCGCCGGTTCAACCGATCCAGCGCCTGCCGGCAGAACCGGTCACGGGCCGCGATGTCGTCATGGGTGTGGAAGACGCGCTCCAGGACGGAGACCACCCGGAAGAACTCCAGGGGCAGCAGCGACCAGGGATCGGCGGGTCCGATCACCCGGCCGTCGTCCGTGAAGAGCCGTACGCGCATCTGTAGGGCCCGGTCACGCTTGTGGTAGGCGAACATGTTGAACGTGGAGAACGGCCACCGGTTGGTGTTCGTGACGGTGTGCCACACCTGGCCGGCCAGGTAGGCGGATGTTCCCGCGACGATGGCCCTGCTGAGCAGCTTGGCCCGGGGTGCATGAAACACGTGCGCTCTCTCCTCGATGGAGCGTGCGCCTGCAGCGGCGGCACACACGGCGGTCTCCAGCCGAGTCTCACCAGTCGCGGTCGGCGGCGGAAGCCTGCGCCGATGGCAGGATCGGCCCCTGGCACCGTCCTGCCGTCAACGTCTCCCGTCGGGGGAAGGCGTGATTTGCCAACCCCGCAGAGCCGGACTGGAGGTCAGGGCGCGGCGGCAGATGCTTCCCGCCGCGGCGAGGGCCGCGGACGGGCTCTCGGCCCGGTGGAAGAACGTGACGTCGACGCGGCCGGCGGCGGTGCGGGCGTGTATGTGCTCCAGCCCCTCGCCCGGGTGGGCCGTCGTCCACAGAATGTCGGTGATGATCCCGGAGTCCAGGTCCGGCTGCGGGGCTTCTCCGCCTGCGACCAATGTGGCCCTGGCCATGAACATCGAGCCTCCTGTCTGCGGGATCAGATACGGCGTGTGCCCTGGACGCAGTCAGGATGAGCCGCAACCTTGTCCGCCGACTGGACTGGACGAAAAGCTTTGGGTGGGTGAGGCGCCCCCACGTCGCCAGTCTGCTCACCCGGAAGGGGGCGCGGGAAGGGATTCCGGTGGCATGAAATGCGTGCGGCACCCACCTGCCTGGCTGGTCGAGGCGGCTGAGTCGTATGAGTCGGCTGCTGGGAGGGAGGGGTGCCCGGAGTGGTGTATCATTGATCTTGAGCGCGTCGCCAAAAACGAGCAGTGCTCAATGCGTTGGTGGTCCAAGGAAAGACGTCCCGCTTCCTGCGGGGAGATGCAGGTGCAAGGCCTGCCCGGCGCTCGAAAACAGAGAACGAAGAACCCCGCCCCCAGGTTGTCCGGGGGGCGGGGTTCTTCGTGTGTCGCGTGTCCGTGGCAGCTGGGGTCCCGTGTCCGCGCGGCTCATGGACGCTGGTGCGGTTTGACGCTGGGTGCAGCCGGGGCGTCCTGACGGACGTGGCTGATTGACGTGGTGTTCATCAGCCACGTCCCGCTGTCATGTCGCGGTGCGGCGGAGGGGGACGACTACCTCCTCGCCGGTGGCCTTGGGGCTCAGGCGGTAGTAGCGGATGTGGCCCAGGCGCTCCGACTCCTCCAGCCAGCCGGCCTCGACGACCTGGCGGCGGGTGCGGGAGAAGACGGTGGGGGACATGCCGAGGGTGTCGGCGAGTTCGGCGGCCGTCTTGCTCACGGTGCCTGCCCGGTCGGTCGGGTGGGCCGCGTAGAGCATGAGGATCAGCCGCTGGTTGGCGGGCAGGCCGGCTGTGTGTTCAAGGAGGCGGAGGGTCATGTCCTTGGGGCTGTTCACTTGGCCTCCCACCGTGCAGGGGTTGTTTCGTCGAAGCCGGGGATGTCCGGCGGGTTGCAGGTCTTGATGGCTTCGCGTTGTTCGATGCCGGTCCCGTGGAAAGCAATGTACGGGCTGATTCGGTAGAAGTTGTAGTTCCCGATGCGGCCGCGGACGATCAGGATCCGGTGCTTGGTCAGCTTCCGGTTGATCTTCCCTACGGCGTCGGTGGACATGCCGACCCGTTTGGCGATGTCCGCGCCGGTGGCCTTGAGCGGCTCCAGGCCTTCCGGCGAGACACCGATCCACCACAGCACAAGGAACTTCTGACTGGGCGTGAAGGCCTTGCTCTCGGTGATCGCTTCCACGCGTGCCTTGTCGACCTGAGTGTGACGGCCGGAGAAGGCATAGGGCGCATAGGGGACGATCTCACCGGTGTCAGCGTCCAGCAGTCTGCGCGCTGTTCCCAACAGGGGCCTCCGTGCCTGGTTGCTGGAGAGTTCATGACGGGTGGCTCTCAGGTCGACCAGATGAACTTAACGTACATGAGCAAGAAGTCGATGAACCCTGCTCGGTCAGCCGTGTCGCTGGACTTCGGAGGGGGGCCGGGAGGGTGATCCGGGGCGGCCGACTCCTCGCTATTACGGCGTAATAGGTGGGGGTGAGGGGCCTCTCGTCATGAACGTGAAGTCCATTTACCCAGTTCCTGGGAACTGGGTGCCACGATCCCTCGAACCGCCTGTGCTGTTCACCGAACTGGGTGGCAGATCGCAGGAACTGGGTGCGGAGGGGTGTTTGCGCAGGTCAGCGAGGAGATGAGGGTTGCGTGCTCTTTTACTTCGGCTGACCCTTGTGGCGGGCGAGGGCGAGGGCCCCGTGGGGCCCTCGGCAGCTATACCCGTTCTTGTCACCTGTGCTCACGCCCCCTCCCCCGCCTGGACCTCAGCCACCGAAAGTCAGCCACGACGGTGGGGGCGCCGGGCGGGCAGGCGCGCGTGTGTTTCCAGCAACCCCGCTCCGGGGCTCGGCCACGTTTGTTTTGGTTACCGGCACGGCGCGGAGACTCCCCAGAGACGGCGGAGGGCGGCGGCTCGGCTATTACGGCGTAATAGCCAAAGTGCGGGCCCCCGCCTTGGTTGGTGGGGGCCCGCACTCCGGGCGGTCGTCAGTCGGGGCTGTCAGTTGTCGCCGGTGGTGGCTCGGTGCGCCTGGTGGTCGATGAGGATCCGGAGCATCTTGTCGAACTCCGTGTCCGTCATCTTGCGGATGAGGTGCATGGCCAGGAAGGCGCCGTCGTCGTAGGGGAGCTTCGGGGGGTTGGCGGAGGCCGGGTCGGTGCGGGGTTCGGGGACGAGGGCATTTTCCTGGTGGGGGGGCTCGGTTGCCACCTCAGCAGTTGTCTCGGCTGTCTCGGTCGTCTCCGACGTCTGCTGCGTCTGGGTGATGTTCGACGTCTCGGCTGCGTCCTGGGTCCCCTTGGTGGCCTGGGTGTCCTGGGAGGGCTCTCCTATTACGTCGTAATAGACGGGGGCCTCAGAGGGTTCCGGGTCGGAGGGCTCGGGTGCTGCACGCTTGCCCGGCTTCTGGGGTAGGCGTTCGGCCTCCCTGCGGGCGCGTTCCGCTTTCAGCTCCTGCAGGACCTGTTGCTGCTCCTCGGCCGGCTTGTTGCCCACCGCCCGCAGGAGGTCGATGGGTTCCTGGCCGATGCGGGTCTGGAGTTCGGGGGTGAGGTTGAGCAAGGACAGGCGCTGGGAGACCCAGCCCTGGGAGCGGTGGAGACGCCTGGCGAGGGCGGTCTGGCTGCCGTGGATGACCAGGAGCCGGTTCAGGGCCTTGGCTTCGTCCAGCTCGTCGAGGTCCTGGCGGTGGATGTTGGCGACCAGGGCCGATTCGAGGAGCTCCTCGGAGGTGCTGCCCTGGTCGTCACTGACCATCACCTTGACGGTGGGCAGGCCGGCTTCACGGGCGGCGGCCAGTCGGCTGCTGCCGTCGATTACGACGTAATAGGTGTCCGGCTCCAGATCGGGCTCGCGGTCCGGGTTGGCCTTGATGTAGGTGTCGCGGTTCATCACCGTGATCGCCTGCTTCTGGCCGTGGGTGCGCAGGCTGCCCGCGAGGTCGGTCAGGTCTCCCAGGGTCGAGCGGGGGTTGTCGGGGTTGAGGCTGATGCGGTCGGTGGCGAGTTCGCTGGGTGGGGCCACTCCATCGGTGGGAACGCCCGTGGCCGCAGCGACGGCGGCGCGGCGGGCGCTGACCGGACGCGCCGAGCCGCCGAACCGGCCGGCGCCCAGCTGGTCGGCCTTCTTCGTCATGAGATCTCCCGGGCCAGGGCACGCATGCTGACGGCCTGCTGGGACTTGGGGGCGTAGGACAGCAGCGGCTGCTTCATCCGGACGGCTTCCTTCTGCTCCTTGAGATCGCCGACGAGGCCCACGACGCGGGGATCCTTTATGTCCACCCAGCCCTGGAGGGACGAGGTCGCGATGTACCCGCGGCGGCCGTCGTAGAGGTTGACGACGATGCCGAGGTAGTCGATCTCGAGGGAGAGGTCGGTGCGGAGGTCCTCGATCTGAGTGGTGAGCAGTTCGTAGGCGTCGGCGGAACTGTCCTCGGCCTGGACGACGATGAGAGCGCCGGACTGGCCGGGCTTCTCGCTGTCACGGCGGCGGCCGTAGTAGGCGGCCGCGTCCATGCTCAGGCCGAGGCTGGGCGGGCAGTCGATGAGGATGACGTCGTAGTCGGCTTCGAGGGGGGCCAGGGCGCGTTCCAGGGCGGCTTCGCGGGCTCGTACGGCGGAGAGTCGTACGTCGAGGAGGAACGCGTCGTTGCAGCCGGGCAGCAGGTGCAGGCGGCCGGCGAAGTGGTCGTCGTCGATGGAGACGACCAGGTCGTGGAGGTCACCCTTGGGGTCGCCCGCCATGTGGTTGGTGAGGCTGTCACCGTTCATCGGCAGGGGGGCCGCGCCCAGCTGGTTGGTGAGGTGGCACTGCGGGTCGAAGTCGACCAGGAGGACGCGCATGCCGAGGCCGGGGAGGTTCTCCACCTCCAGTGGGTCGTCACCCGCGGGGGCGTCGGAGGACTCGCCTGCGCGGAGGGCGGCGACGAGCTGCTTGGCGACCCGGACCGGGTAGAGGCGGTTGGGGTCCTCGGCCATCGCCTCACCGGTGCCTGCGGTGATGGCGGTCTTGCCGACGCCGCCCTTCTGGTTGCAGACGATGATGCGGCGGGTGACGGCGGGGCGTACGACATCCGGGGCCGGGTTGGTGTCGAGCCAGAGCTTGACCGACTGGGCGAGACCCTGGATCAGGGAGACGTTCCGGTCGGCCGCGGTGCGCTTGAACTCGTCCCATTGGCCCTCGGGGAGGAAGGTGGAGAAGGAGTCGGCGCCTGAGGTGTCGATGGGTTCCAGGGCGGAGGCGAGGGCGCACCAGTCGGTGATGCCCTGTTCGACCGCGCTCTGGATCTCTAGGCCGTGTTGGGCGGCTCTGACCTTGAGGTCCTGCCGGAGCCGACCCGGCAGCTTGGAGACGACCTTCTCGCGGTCGCTGGAGGTGGCTGGAGAACTCATGTGGCTACCTTACTAACGTGCTTGATCCAAATCTCCTCCGACACGTTAGTTAGGGAAAGTTGCAGGGGAGGGCCCTGGGCTGGCAGGGCGCCTTACCGGGGGGCGACCGGGTGAGCTGTTGGCTATTACGGCGTAATAGCTCGGGCGGGGGAGAGCACGGCGCGGGCGAGCGAGGGGGCACGGCGCGGGCGAGGACGGCGGTGGCCCGGCACCGGCTATTACGCCGTAATAGCCGACAACCCGGCGCGGCCTGCCGGGCGGGGGCGGGCCGGCTGAGCGACCGAAGCGACCGAAGCGACCGAAGCGACTGGGGGATGGGGTTGGTGGGGAGTGCTCGGGTCCGGTTGTGTGGGGTGCTGGGGCTCGGCGGGTGGGTTTCGCGTCCGGGGGCTCTGGCACGAAGGCCCGCAGTGGCGGCGAGCCTTGCGGCGGTGACGGCGTCCCAGGGGGGCCAGAGCGGGGGCGGTGCTTCAGCTGGCCCTGGTCGTCCGCCCGCACAGAGGCAGACTTCGCGCCCCACCCGCAGTGACCCGCTCGGTGGCTGGTCCATGTTCGTTGGAGAGTCGCTTGAGTCGCTTCGTCGCTCGGGGCCCGTAGCGACTGAAGGAAAGCGACCCAAGTCCCCTTCGGTAGCTTTCAGTCGCTGTCAGAAAAGCCCAGGTCAGAGACCTGTCGGTGGCCAAGTAGCGACTGAAGCGACTCAAGGTCCGGGTATATGAGTCGCAAAGCGCGCGTGCGCGTGTGCGCGTGTGCGCGTCATATATAGGGGTCTTGAGTCGCTTCAGTCGCTGTTCTGCTTCCTCGTGCCCTTTGACCTGCACGTTCGTTGAGCTACTGAGACAGCGACCGAAGTTGCTTCAGTCGCTCGGGGTTTGGTTTTTGGTCGCTGGAGGGCCGGGGGCAACACGTGAGGTTTTTGTTTTGCCTGGTGTCCCCCTGAGTCTCCATGGTTCGCTAATCTGTCTCAGTCGTTGAGTCGCTTCGGTCGCTGGTGGGGGATGTGAATGGTGCCTGAGCTGCGGGCTTCACGCAGCGACTCAAGGCAGCCGGGACCCGTAGGGGCGGGCTCGGAGCGTGGGCTTGCGACCGCGCGATGGTGTGCCGGGCGCGGGTGGCCGGTTCATCCCCTTGCACCGGGCCGCAAAACGCCTGCGGGCAACTGTGAAGCCTGCCGGGAAACCGGGCATACCTATCGGAACTGCGCCTGTCCGGCCTCCGGGCGCTGGTGTCACGGGTTCCGGGCCGCCACGCTCGCCCCCGCCAGGATCGAGGAATGGTGGGGTGCCAACCCGGCCTTCGGGGTCGGCGTCGCCTGCGGGCCCGCAGGACTGGTGGTCATCGACATCGACGCGCACGCCCAGGAACTCCCGGGTCGGGACCGGCTGCTGCCCGGCATCGACATCTCCGCCGGCGTCGACCTGACCGGGCTGGCCAACGGCTTTCACACGATCGGCGTGCTGGCCGCTCTGCGGGGTGCACAGAGCCCGGCCCGCGACACGGGCACCCTGCGTGTACGGACGCCCTCGGGCGGCCTGCACGTCTGGTACCGGGCGCAGGCCGGGCAACGCTGGCAGTGTTCCACCGGGTCCGGGGGCGGCCGTTCGCTGGCCTGGCAGGTGGACGTCCGGGCACACGGCGGGTACATCGTCGCCCCGGGCACCGTGACCGAGGCCGGGAAATACGAGCCCGTCGACGAGGTGCGGGAGCCCGCGCCGCTGCCCGGCTGGCTGGCCCTGGAACTGGAGCGCACCGGGCATCTGCCGCCCGCCCAGGTGCCCGTACCCCGGACGGTGCCGCCACGCGCCAGGCAGGCGGTCCTGGCGGCCGGCGGCGGCCGCTCGGTGGCGGGTCGCACCCTGGCCGCCGTACTCGCCGAAGTGGCCGACTGCGCGGCCGTACCGGAAGGGGCCGGGTTCTCCGAGAAGCTCAACCGGGCCGCCTACACCGCCGGGGGTCTCGCCGCCTCCGGATACCTGAGTGACGAGGAGGCCGAGCGGGTGCTGACCCAGGCCGCGGAGCACGCCCGGCCCGGGCAGGAGCGACGCTACGGCGCCATCATCCGCAGCGGAATGAGCGCCGGGCGGCTGCGCCCGTTGTCTCCGGGAGGCCGTCGGTGACCCCTGACGACGACGCGCTCTTCGACGCCGAGGCGGTCGCCGAGCAGATCCGTGCCCAGCAGCAGCGGGAGCAGGAACGGAAGGAAGAGCAGGAGCGGCAGAACCCTTCCGTGCCCCGGCAGCAGCCCGTCGGGCGTGACACGGACCCGGCCGGCGCCAACGGTGAGGCCACTGCCGACGGGCTGCTGCCCGACTCGCTCAGCGACCGCGGCAACGCCAAGCTGTTCGTGAAGCTCTACGCCAACGACTACCGGCACGTCCCGGGGCTCGGCTGGTACCGCTGGGACGGCAACCGCTGGCAGATGGACGAGGACGACACCGTGCTGTGGGCGGCCGGGGACCTGGCCGAGGCCCTCGCCACCAAGGACCCGCACGGCGAGCACAGTTCCACCGCGCTGTACCAGCACCGGCGTCGGTCGCTGAGCACCAGCGGCATCAACGCGATGCTCCTGCAGGCCAAGGCCGCGCCGGGCATGGTGCTCAACGCGGCCAAGCTGGACGCCGACCCGTACGCACTGTGCACCCCCGTCGGCATCGTCGACCTGCGCACCGGGCTGCTGCGTACGCCCGACCCTGACAAGGACTTCCACTCCCGCTCCACCAGCGCGGCGCCGCAGGCCATGCCCACACCGCGCTGGGACCGGTTCCTGGCCGACACCTTCGGTGACGGCCCCGAGGGCGCGGAGATGACCGACTTCCTGCACCTGCTCCTCGGCTACTCCATCACCGGGGACGTCGGCGGCCAGGTGATGCCGTTCCTGTTCGGTTCCGGCAAGAACGGCAAGTCGGTGCTGCTGGACGTGCTGATGAAGCTGGTGGGGGACTACGCCGACGCGGCGCCCCCCGGATTCCTGATGGCGCGGCCGTACGAGGGGCACCCGACCGACCTGGCCGAGCTGCACGGGCGGCGGGTCATCGTGTGCAGCGAGGTCAAGCCGGGGGACCGGTTCGACGAGGCGCGGGTCAAGCTGCTGACCGGTGGCGACCGGATCAAGGCGCGGCGGATGCGGCAGGACTTCTTCAGCTTCCAGCCCACCCACAAGCTCTGGCTGCTGGGCAACCACCGGCCCGAGGTGGGCACGGGCGGCTTCGCGTTCTGGCGGCGGATGCGGCTGATCCCGTTCGCGCGGGTCGTCCCGGACGACCGGAAGATCGACAACCTCGCGGACGTCCTGGTCACCGAGGAGGGCCCGGGCATCCTCAACTGGCTGATCCTGGGGGCACGCCGGTATCTGAGCGGGGAGAAGGACCTCACCGGCCCGGAGCGGGTCCGGATCGCCACCACGGCGTACGCCGAAACGGAGGACCACACTGGACGGTTCCTGTCCGAATCATGCATCCTCTCGGCGGATCTGAGGGCAGAACAGGCCCAGCTCTACGCCGCCTACAAGACGTGGTGTCAAAATGAGGGGGCTCCGGCGATATCGTCCCGGGCCTTCGCGGCACGGGTCCGAGAAGTGGTGGGGCTGGCCTCTCCGAAGGAGATGATCCTGTCCAACCAGCGCAAGTACTACCCGGGCATCGGACTGGTCGCCGACGAGGAGACAGCATGAGCGCCCTCATAGAGGAGGACGAGATCTCCCACGAGATCGAGTTCGTCTGGCTTGAGGACATCGGCGGGCTGGACTACGTCCGCCAGAGCCTGGACCGGCTGCCCTCCCGCAAGGGGAGGCCCGCCTACCACCGGGACGGCCGGATGGTCGGCTACGCCCAGCTGGGTCCCGACGCCAAACCCTCCCGCTCGTCCGGAACGTTCCGACGGCGGGTGTTCTGGCTGCTGCCGCACGACCGTGACACCGACCCCGACGGGCTGTACGCGACCGGCGCGCCGGCCGAGGCCGTGGACCCGCGCACGCTGGCGCCGGGCAGCAAGGGGCGCAAGACGGAACGTTCCGAGGGGGGACCGCCGTCTTCGGCGATGCGGGAGATGGGGATCACGCTGCCGCTGTGAACACGGCGCTGCGGGCGCGGGCGGGCCAAGTGTGCTGTGCCACCACTGCGATCGGATTTCCGCGTGGGCGCCGGGGCGGGGGTGGGCAAAGCCGGAGCGATTCACCCTCCATCGGGAGGTGAATACGGCGCCGTAGGTGAGCTTTGCCGTGCACCGCGTGTAGGACCGCGAGTATGGAACGGCGTCGAAGCGCCTCCCCCATGCGGGGGCCGATGCGTTTCCGGGGGAAACGCCGTCCGTACTGCTCAGCGGGTGGCAGTGACGGGGGCGAGGTCGGTGCTGCCCCCAGGCAGGCTTACTTCTCCGGAGAGATGCGCGGTGAAGATCACGTGTCCGCCCTGGCGTCCAGTGACGAGCACGCTCGGCTTGTCATCGGCCTCGGAGGGGGCCAGGGACGCCTCGATCCAGCAGGGAGTGTCGAATTCGGCGTAGCGCTGGAAGTCGGCGCAGGCCGATGAGACGCGCAGGACAGAGGGGTTCAGCAGGGCGCAGGCAGCTTGACGGGCGGCCTCGAGCAGCACCATGCCGGGGATGTGGTCCCCGCTGTGGTCGAACAGGATGGGATGGCCCGGGTCGGGGTCGAGGAGCCAGCGCCGGGGGTTGTCGGTGGGCGAGAGCACCACGTCCATGGGCAGGAGTTTGCCCATGGTGCGCGGCAGCACCGACGCCTGCGCCTGCACGCGTCTGCGTGGAGGCAGGCCGTTCGGCTGCCCGCGCAGCCGTCGGTAGGTCGCTGGTGACAAGCAGGTGAACCGTCCCCCGCCGACGGCACACAGGCTCTCTCCGCGCATGATGCGGACTTCCAGGGCGAACTCCGACAGGCGCCGGCCCCGTTGCTTCATGTCCGTGACCGTGGTGACGAGGGTCAGTTCGCTGGGGCCGGGACCGATGGTCATCTGCTCCGGATGCGCGTTCACGTAGATGTCCCACAGCAGGAACTGGTGTCCGAGGGGGACTCCGAACTCGGCGTGGGCCAGGAAGAGACCCACCTGGCGAATGGTTTCAGCAGCCTGCAGGGGGTCGTGGCTCATGCCGTCGGGGCTGGTGAAGAACGTGTGGGCCCGAGGCCACTGACCCGCCAGGGTGTAGCGGGTGGCGCTGTTCTTCTCGCATGCGGTGAGGAAGACCTCCGCGTGCGATGACCGGTGCACGTACTCCCGGGGCACTGTCGTGGTGAGCCGCGGCATGAGGCCGGGATCGATCCGGGGTGCTTGCGTGCGAGAGCCCGATATGGGCCGTTGTTCTTCCTGGAATGTCAAGACAGACATCTGGATCTCCGCTCGTTCGCCCGTCACCGAGGGGGAGGAAGGTCAGTGCCTCCATAAGATACGAACCTACCGGTTTTCTTTTCAACCCTTGCAGGCAATGTTCACAAGATCAGTTCGCGCTGGAGTCGATCAAGGTTGAAATCGGAATGATTCGTCCGTGTGGCTCAGCGAGTCCAGATGAAAGCGGTGGTTTTCATTCCGCTCCACTCCACGACTTCGTCAAAACGACCCGCGGGGAGAGCGGCTGAGGGAAGCTGCAGAGACGCTGGAGTCTCGCACGAGCCCATGATAAAACCAGATGTGCGGTTTGTAATTGCCAGGCCTCGCGACCCGACGTCCTCTGGAGAGCATCGATGGCCCGTCAGCAGCAGTGCCCGTACGCGATAGACCCCTCCGGCCGGGACATCCAGGGAGAAGCCGCCCGGCTCAGCGATCAGGGCCCGGTCAGTCGCGTCGTCCTCCCCGGAGGGGTGGAGGCGTGGCTGGTGACCGGACACGAAGTGATCAAGGAACTGCTGGTCGATCCTCGCGTCTCGAAGGACGCCTACCAGCACTGGCCGGCGTGGATCAACGGCGAGATCGGTGAGAGCTGGCCGCTTGCGATCTGGGTCTCGGTACAGAACATGGTCACCGCTTACGGAGCGGACCACCGGCGGCTGCGACGGCTGGTGTCATCGGCGTTCACCACGCGCAGCGTGCTGCGGCTGCGTCCTCGCATCGAAGAGATCGCGGAGAGCCTGCTCGACGAACTCGCCCTGGAGGCGCCCGACCAACCGGTGGACTTCAGGCGCCACTTCGCTCACCGGCTCCCCACCCAGGTGCTGATCGACCTGTTCGGCATTCCGGAGGAGTTCCGTGCCGCCCTGCACCGGATCATCAGTGGCTTCTTCGAGACCACCATGTCGCTCGAGGCCGCTCGGCAGAACCAGCTCGACCTCTACCGGACCATGGGCGACCTGGTGACGTTCAAGCGAGAGGTCCCCGGTGAGGATCTGACCAGTGGGCTCATCGCCGTGCGGGACGAGGACGACGGAGGACGGCTGACCGAGAAGGAACTGGTGGACAACCTGATCCTGTTGTTCACCGCAGGGTACGAGACCACCGTCAACCTCCTGGACAACGCCGTCTGCCTGCTGCTGAGCAATCCGGAGCAGCTCGCTCTGGTCAAGGCGGGACGCGCCACCTGGAGCGACGCGATCGAGGAGGCCCTGAGAGCGGAGGCCCCCGGCGCCAACGGGATCCTGCGCTACGCCGTGGACGACCTGATCGTCGGCGACACCGTCATCGGCAAGGGCGAACCGATGGTCATCTCCTTCGCGGCCGCAGGCCGGGACCGCGGCGTGCACGGAGACGAAGCCCACCGGTTCGACGTCACACGCGCCACCAGGCGCGACCACCTTTCCTTCGGACACGGTGCGCACTTCTGCCCCGGGGCGCCGCTGGCCCGGCTGGAGGCCGAGACCGCCCTGCGCGCTCTCTTCAGCCGGTTTCCCGACGTCCGACTGGCCGTCGGCCCGGAGCGGCTGCGGCCCTTGGAGTCGTTCATTTCCAACGGTCACCAGGAGGTGCCGCTTCTCTTGGGTCGCCAGGCCGCGTCCCCGTCAGCGACCGTCGACGGCCGCTGACCCGATCCGCCGGCGGTACCAGGACGCGTGACGGGCCAGCCCCGTGGCGGGTTCCGGTCCCGGATCGCAGTCCAGCAGCCGCCAGACCGTCTCGCTGCGGAACCAATGGTCTTCCGTGAGCATGTCGAGGTGATGCAGCGCCTCCCGATCGCCTGCCAGGCGGGACCTGGCCTCGTCCGGCAGGACACTGTCGGTCAACTCGTGCTGAAGGTGCGCCATCGCGGTCTCCACCAGATCCGATCCGCGTACGGGGCTGGGGTGGTTGACGTGATGGGCACCAGAGAGGTCGCGGTCCGACAGCGCGGCGGCCAACGCGGCGCGGGCCAGGGCGCCGACGTCCACGGCGGAGTGCAGGGAGTGGCACCGGACCGAGGCCTGGAGCCGGCGCAGCAGCGTGGCCAGACCCGGCACGACCCACCGGTCACCCGCGCCGTAGACGAGATGAGGACGCAGGACCGTTCCCCCGGCTGCCAGAACGAGGCGTTCGGCGGCTGCGCGGGTCCGGCTGGTCGTGGACTGCGGACCTATGGCCAGGCCGTGCACGTCCGCGTCCCGGAACGGCCCCCGCCCGTACACGGCGGCGGTGCTCACGTACACGATGCGGCGGACGCCGTGCCGCAGCGCGTCCGCCACCAGCGCCTCAGTGCCGTTTTGGTTGACGGCGCGCAGACTGTCGTTGTCCCCGCCGATGAGCGAGGCGCAGTGCACCACCGCGTCGACGTCCCGGCACAGTCCGTGCACCGAAGCGGCGTCCGTCAGGTC
The DNA here is from genome assembly GCF_042869815.1 of Streptomyces sp. NPDC006739. NCBI lineage: Bacteria > Bacillati > Actinomycetota > Actinomycetes > Kitasatosporales > Streptomycetaceae > Streptomyces > Streptomyces sp. NPDC006739. The sequence goes on along the minus strand of NZ_JBIAGM010000039.1, from coordinate 28,764 downwards.
CGCGTGGACGATCTCGGCCCGCTGGGGGGCGGCTCCGGCAAGTGAGCCAGCATGCCGAACCAGTCGAATGCGCGCTTCCGTTCCGTCGAGCGCCGCGCGGGTCACGTGGCGCCCGAGGAAGCCGCTGGCTCCGGTGATGAGAAGATGCCGCACTGTCACGAGTCCCCTGTCGGTGTCGCGGACACAATGTGATCCAGCCGAAGACGTGCACTTAGTCTCCCCGCCAGGTTGTGAAAATACGGACTACCTGGTTTGGTTTCTAGGGGGGTGGCAAGACGGGGTGAACGCGCATGGTTTACCCACGGAACTACTGCTGGAGGGCTCGTGGCACAACAGGAGCGTGCGATCCGCACCCGACACACGATCTTGGAAGCCGCGGCGGCCGTCTTCGACGAGCGCGGTTACGAAGCTGCCACGATCGGAGAGATCCTGACGCGGGCCGGCGTCACCAAGGGAGCGCTGTACTTCCACTTCCCTTCCAAGCAGGCACTGGCTGAAGGCGTGCTCTCTGAGCAGTTCACCGTCCTCTACATGGAGCCCCGGGTCTGCAAACTGCAGCAGCTGGTGGACCTGGGACTGCTCACCGCGTACCGGATGCGCCGCAATCCGCTGGTCAGCGCGGGCGCCCGGCTCTCCTTGGAGGGAGAGGGGGCCGCGGTGCTGGGACACCAGCTGATCACCGCGTGGATCGAAGGCGTGGAGAAGATCCTTCTGGAGGCCAAGGAGTGCGGTGAGCTGTTGCCGCATGTCGACCCCGCCGAGAGTGCGTGGATCTTCTCTGCGGGATGGACCGGCGTGCAGGTGTACTCCTCCACCCTGAACGGGCGGGCCGATCTGGAGGCGCGGGTGGCGGCGTTCTTCGAACACCTGCTTCCCGCGGTGGCGGTGCCCGCGGTACTGGGCAAGCTGATCATCACCGCCGACCGTGCGGCCGAGGTCGCGGCCGAGAGCGACCGGCTGGCCCAGCAGGCGGAGTACCAGGAGACCGCCCCCAGTCTTGCGGGATGACCGCGTGGGGTGGCGCAGGGGCTCCGTGTGCCCCTGCGCCACCGCCAGGACGGCGTGGCGAGCGGCTGTAGGACAGGTGTACGGAACATGTTCAACACAAAATAAACCGTCTAAGCGGTTTTCTGTTCCCGCCGGTGGATATGCTCACCGGGCGGGCAGCGGCTTCTCTCGGCGCTGCGGACCCCACTTGAAGTGGGGCGATGGTGGGGTGGCCGATATTTGAGTGATGCACTCAACGCCGGAGAACCCCTAGAGAGTCACTAGACAAGGTCACTTTCCTCGTAGTCACGGCCAAAAACAGACCCTTTATGCTGTTTAGTGGGGAGGGGGCCCCAGAAGGAGAGGCGTGATGGTCAAGCAGGTACGGGCGGCGCGCACGCGCCAGTCACTCATTCGGGCGGCGGCCGAGGTCTTCGCGGACGACGGTTACGCCATGGCCTCCCTGCCGTCGATCAGCAAGCGTGCGGGTGTGAGCGCCGGCGCCCTGCACTTTCACTTCGCCAGCAAGGACGCCCTGGCCAGAGAGGTGGAGAGCGCTGCCACCAACTCCGCCGAGAAGATGGCCGAGCACTGCCGTTCGACGGCTGACACCCTGCTGCAGACGCTCGTTCACACCACCTGCAGTCTGATGTTCGCCGTCCTCACCGAGCCCGTCGTCAGGGCGGGCTTCAGGCTGGGTGGTGATCCGTCACGCAGGGATGCGACCGGGCTGCTCCAGTGGTGGAGCGAGTGGGTGCACGGCCTCATCGCGCAGGCGCAGGCCGCGGGAGAACTGGCGGAGGGCGTGTCGCCCGACGGCGCGGCCGCCACGATCGTCGCCGCGACCGTGGGGTTCGAGGGAATCGGCAGCCGCGACCAGGACTGGTTGTCGCAGGAACGCATGTCCCAGTTCTGGGCCTTCCTGCTGCCGCGACTGGCTGCGTCGCCGCCGTACCAGCAGGCCTTCCGAGCGGGTGGCACGGAGTCGTCGAGCGACGCACTCTCCTGAAAACAGCTCGCACGGTCTGCTCATTTCTTGATCGTCTCTCCGGTGCTCACAGGTCGGGTGCTTCTGTATGTCTGGTTTGCGAGGTAAGTGCCGTTAAAATCCCGATTACTTGAGCAGCTCTCGTGCACTGTTCGAAAAGAAAGGGGATGCCCGGTACGGTATTGACAAACCGCGCATGCTGTTTTTTACTCGTAGATGCTTAGGGAACCGCTCCAGAGCGGCGGTAGGCGACACGGGGAGATGGCATGGACATCGACATACTCGGCACACTTGCCGTGCGGGTGGGCGGGGTTTCCGTCACCCCGTCCGCACCCAAACCCCGGCAGGTTCTGGCCCTGCTGGTCCTCAATGCCGACCGGATCGTGTCCCTGGACACCCTGGCCGAGGAGCTGTGGGGCCAGAAGCCGCCGCGCAGCGCGCGCCCCACCCTGCAGACGTACATCCTGCAGATCCGCGAGATGATCACGGCCGCGCTGGAGGCGGCGCCGGAGGGGGTGGAGTCCCGCAGCGCCAAGGACATCCTGCTCACCGTGCCCGGCGGCTACCTCCTCAAGAGCGGTGAAGGCGTCCACGACGTCAGGGAGTTCGACCGGCTCGCGGGCATGGGCTACCGGGCGATGGACGCGGAGGACTACGCCGGGGCCGCACAGCAGCTGCGTGAGGCGCTGCGACTGTGGAGCGGACCGCCGCTGGCCGACGTCGTGCCCGGCCCGTACCTCAAAACGCAGGTCAAGCGCCTCGAGGAGAGCCGACTGTGCGCCCTCGACCAGCGCATCGACGCCGACCTCAGGCTCGGCCGGCACCGTGAGCTGCTCGCCGAACTGACCGTGCTGGTCAGCCGGTACCCCGGGCACGAAAGCCTGTGCGGCCAGTACATGGTGGCCCTTTACCGGTCGGGCCGCCGCGGTGAGGCCCTCGACGCCTACCAGCGGCTGCGCACCACGCTCGTACGCAACCTCGGCCTCGAACCCTCCCCGCCGCTGGCGAAGCTGCAGCGCTCCATCCTGCGCGCCGGCCCCGAGCACGCCGTACCAGCGGCCGCCGCCATGGCGGCCCCTGCCCGGCTCTAGCCGCACTCCAGCCGGGCGGCACACCCTTGATCCGGGCCGGAGGGGGTCACGCATGTCGTCGAAGCGAGCGCACACGGCCGAACTGACCGTTCCCGTGGCCGCTCCGGCGGGCGTGGTCTACGGCCTGCTCGCCGACGCGGTGCACTGGCCCGTGCTGCTGCCCTCCTACGTCCACGTGGAGCGCATGGACCACGACGGGTCCCAGGAGCTGCTGCGCGTGTGGGACCTGGCGGACGGCCGGGTCCGCCCCCTGCTGGTGCGCCGCTGGCTGCGCCCGCAGAGCAGGACCGTGGAGAGCGTACGGACGGACCCCAAGGTGCCCGGCGCCGCGACCCGCGGCAGCTGGAGTGTGACGCCCGCCGACGGCGGCGGCTCGCTGCTCACCCTGCGCCGCGAACGGCCCGCGCAGGCCGGCCCCGAACCCGAACTCGCCACCGCCCAGCAGGCCGTGGAGGCCGAAGTACGCACCCGGCTCACCGAGGTCAAGGCCGCCGCCGAACGCTGGGAGCTGCTGGACGAACTGCTGCTGGCCTTCGAGGACAGTGTGCGCGTGAGCGGACCGGCCGAACTCGTCTACGACTTCCTCTACCGCGTCCGGGACTGGGCCGACCTGCTCCCGCACGTGGAGCGGACCGACGTCACCGAGGAGTCCCCGGGGGTGCAGGTGGCCGACCTGGAGACCTGCGGCTGGGACGGCGGCGGCACGATCACCTCGCGCGCGGTACGGCTGTGCTTCCCCTCCGCCGGACGGATCGTCCACAAGGACGTCGTACCCCCCGAACTCCTCCTCGGACACACGGGCGAATGGTCGCTGGTGCCGGACGAGACCGGCGTGACCGTGGTCTGTTCGCACGCCGTGATGCTCAGGCAGGAGGCCGTCGAGCCGCTCCTCGGGGCGGGCGCCACCCTCGCCGACGCGCGCCACGAGGTGCGCGCGGGGCTCGGGCAGGCGAGCAGCGAGGCGCTCGCGCTGGCCAAGTGGTACGCGGAGAGCGCACTCCGCCAGGTGGGATGACCGCGCCGGTCGCGGCGGCGGAGACGACTTCGAGGAGGTACCCCCCGATGGGCCCCACCCGCAACGGCCCGCTCCTGGAGCACGGTGAAGCGGGCGCGCCCCGGCCGCACGGCCAGGCGTCCCCGCGCACCGCCGGGCCCCTGCCCGCGGACGTACTCCTGCGCGCCCGGCGACTCGAGGAACTGCTCGGCGACCCGCGCGAGCCGGGCAACCCCTATGGCTTCGAGGCCCTGGCCGCGTCCGGCACCCGGGGGCTGCCCGGCCTGCGTCCGCTGGTCGCCGTCGAGGTGCTGCCGGCCGCCCGGGGCGGCCGCTTCACCGATGCCGACCTGCTGGTACGGGCGCTTCGCCCGCTGTTGCGCCGTGACCTGGCCGCCGGATACGCCTGCGTCAGCGAGGCACTGCTCGCGGTGGGCGACGGCGGGTCGCAGGCGGCACGGGGGGCGGTGGTCGGGCACGGGGCGGTGGAGCTGACCCGGCTGCTCGGTCCCGCCGCGCTGACGGCTGCCGTCGGCACCGCCGTGCGCACCGCGTTCCGCGCCGTCGCCGGGGCTGGGCCGCACGACCGGGGGACGGGCCGGGGGCCCACGCTGGCCGGGGCCTTCGCCGACCTGCTGGCCTGCGAGAGCCTGACGACCGCCGCGCTGCGCTCGACGCTGCTGCCCGCGGACACCGGCCGGGCGCTGCGGGCCGCGGCCGGCTGTGTGGTGCCGGTCCTGGCCGGCGAGATCCTCGACGAGGTCGTCCTGGCGCTGACCGAGGGCGGGTACGAGCCCGGAGACCTGGAGATGCGGCTGTGCGCGAAGGTGGCGGGCGACATCCCGTACGTCATGGAGGCGGCCGGCACCACGGCGGCCCGCCGGACCGCGCTCGGCCGTGAACTGCCTTTCCTGGCCGCCGGGTCGGAGGGCGACGGCGGCCGGGCGGGCGCCGTACTGTTCCGGCTGGAGCGGCACGCCGACAGCGGCACCGAAGAGGGGCCCGCCGACTGCGAGGCGGCGCTGCGCGCCCTCCTCACCGGTGCGGCGGCCCATGTGGCGGACGGCGTTGCCGCCCATCCGGCCACCGGACTCGCCCGGGCCGCCCGGCGGCTGCTGGCCGAGCGGCGGCTGCTCGACGCGCCCGGCCGGAGCGCCGCACGCGCGGGTGACTCGGCCGCGTCCCGGGCACTGGCCGACCGGCACGCACAGCTCCTGCTCGCCTGCACGGTACTCGGGACGCACGACGCGGCCGCCCACCACGGCAGCCGGTTCCTCGCCGACCCGTCCTGGGCGCTACTGGCGCTCACCCGCCTCACACAGCGGCTGGGCATCGCGCCGGCGGGGCCGGTACCCGATGCCCGGGCGGACGTAGCGGCGGAACTGGCGGCCCGAAATATCCAGGGCGTCGACTTCGACCTCCGTGCCACCAGGATCCCGTGGTGAGCGGCCGGGACGCGGCGGAAGCCGCACGCGTCGAGGCGCCCGTGTCGGCGCAGCCGCTGTACCTGGCGGGCCCGGACGGGCCGTGGGACGAGCTGCAGAGCCGATTCGGCGTGGCGGGTCGGGCCGTCGTGCACACCACCTGGGGCGTGTGGGCGCCGGCCGCGCTGCTCGACCCCGGGCTGCGCCCCCTGCTCGCCCGGGATTGGCCGCGCTACCGGCAGCAGGGCGCGGCGGAGAGCCGGCTGGGCTTCGCCGCCTCCCGCTACCTGATGAAACACACCGTGGCCGCCGTCCTGGAGGTGCCCGCGGCCGAGGTCGACTTCTCCTACCAGCCCGGTGGCCGGCCCGCCGTACGCGGCTGGGAGGGCGAACTGGAACTGAGCCTGAGCCACACCGACGAACTCCTCGTCGTCGGCGTGAGCCGCACCGGCCCGGTCGGCGTGGACGCCGAACCGGCCGGCCGTGAGATCTCCTTCGACCTGCTCGGCGAGCAGGTGTGCACGCCGGCCGAGGCGCGGGCGCTGGCCGAACTGCCCGAGGAGGAACGCCGGGCCCGGATGCTGAGGCTGTGGACGTTGAAGGAGGCGTACACCAAGGCCGTGGGATACGGGCTGCGCCGCCGCTTCTCCCAGGTCGGCTTCCGCGACGACGAAGCCGGGCACACCCTGCTCACCGGGGCGCCCGACGCCGGGCAGTGGGAGTTCGCCACGCACCTGGTGCAGGACGGGTATGTGGTGAGCGAGGCCCACCGGCTGGACCGGCCGGTCTCGGTCCGATCGAGCACCGCTCCATCCTCGCTGGAGGAACCGGAGGGCGGGCCGGGAACGGCCCTACGCTTCCGACCAGGCACGTCCGGCAGCGGATGACGGAATGAGGAACCGTGGAGGGAGACCGGGCACGCCCGCGTCCGCCGTGTCAGGCGGACCGGGACGACATCGAGACGCACAGGTGAGAAGGGGGGCAGGGGGCCGCGTCCCCGCCGTGGCGGTGGATCAGGGCGCCCGGGACAGTGGATGAGCAGCCATCACTCGGTGTCGGGCACCGTCCTGTGCGCGATCCACCGGACATGCGGAACGAACCCGGCCTCCCCCGAGGTGTTCGAACTGCGCGGACCGCTGACCCCGGCCCAGGCCGAACGGGTCGCCGCCCGAGTCGTCGAACGCCACCGCTCTTTCTCGGTCGCCCTCGACAGCCATGCCGGCGGCCACCACACCCTCACCCTCGTCCCGCACGACACCGGGAACGGTCCGGCCCATCCGCCGCCGGAACTCCTCGCCGACCTGCTGGTCATGCCGGCCGGGGCGGAGACGGTGCCACTGAGCGGAGCCCAGCGCGGGCTGGTGCGCGAGGCCGCCCAACGGCAGCGCGACCGGGGCCGGCACGTCGAGCAGCTGACCTGGAAGTGGGACGGCCCGCTGGACACCGCCCGGTTCGTCGACGCCTGGCAGTCGGTGGTCGACCGTGAGTCCGTGCTGCGCGCCTCCTTCGACTGGGTCGCCGGGCCGCGCCTGGTGCTGCACGAGCGGGCCGCCGTCGATGTCGTACGGCACTCCCGGACCGCCCTGTCCTGGAACGACGTGGTCGAACGCGACCGGCTGCAGGGGTTCGAGCTGCACCGTGCCGGGCTGCTGCGGCTGACGCTGCTCGACGACGTGCCCGGGACCGCCGCCGGGCCGTCCACCCAGGTGCTGCTGACCTACCATCGCGCGCTCCTCGACGAGCGGGCCGTCCATGTGCTGCTGCGCGAGTTCTACCGCGCCTACCTCGCGGGCGGGGCGCTGCCGGGCGGCGAACGGCGGCCCGACGTGCGCGACCACGCCCGCTGGCTGGCCCGGCAGAGCACCGACGCGGCCCAGATGTTCTGGCTGCGTGCCGCACCGCCCCGGGGCGCCGCGCTCAGCCCCGGGCGGCCCGGCGCACCCACCGGACAGAGCGGCTCCGCGCAGGTGCGGCGCCGGCTCAGGTCCGCGCAGACCCTGCGGCTGCGGTCGTGGGCGGCCGGCTGGGGCGCGGGCGAGAGCAGCGCGCTGCACATGGTGTGGGCGCTGCTGCTGCACCGGGCCACCGGCGCGACCGGGCCGGTCCAGGTGAGCTTCGGGGTCTACATGTCCGGGCGGGACATCGCCCTGCCCGGCGCGGCGGACGCGCCCGGGCTGCTGGGGGGCTCGCTGCCGCTGACCGTCACCGTCGATCCCGAGGCGCCGGCCGGCGCGCTGGTACGGCAGGTGCGGGACGCGGTGCTCGACATGGCCGCCTATCCGTGGGTGTCGGACGAGTTGGTCCGGGAGTGGAACGACGGGGGTGGTGACGGTGTCCCGGACGGCCGGCCGATGGAGACCACGCTCGTCTTCGACAGCCGGCCCGAACTGCCGTCCGCCGTGCGCGGTCAGCTGGAGGTCGAGGGCATCCGGGTCGACGTACCGCACCTCGTGGGCGGTGACACGAGTCTTGCGGTGACGCTCGTCGCCCGCCACGAACCCGACGGCGGCCTCGCCCTCACCGCGCTCTACGACCGCGAGGTGCTGAGCGACGCCGACGCCACGCAGGCGTTGTCGCAGTGCGTACGGCTGCTGTGCGCACTCGCGGACTTCCCCGACACGCACACCACCGTCGGGCAGGTGCTGCGGGTGCTGGACGACTCCGAGGTGCCAAGTGCCGCCCCGCGCCCCGCCGTCACCGGCCGGCCCGCGCTGGCGACGCTGCGGCTCGGTGAGCCCGGCGCGGACGTCATCTGCCTGGTCGCCGAGGAGGGCGTGGTGCCCGGCGCCCACGACGAGTTCGTACGCCGCTACGACGGCCCGGAACGTGTGGTGGAGTTGCGCTGCCAGGGCGCTCCGCGCGCGTTGCCGGCCGTTCTGGTGGAGTCGTCGGCCGACGGCGGCCGGCTGCTGCTGTGCGGCTGCGGGCCCGGCGCCATGACGGCGTACGAGATCGCGCGCACCGTGGCCGGCGGGGAGGAGGCGATCGTGGTCATGACCGGGGTCGGCGGGGCCGGGGAGAGCGCGGAGGCCTTGGTGGCGGGGCTGCGGTCCGTGCTGGCAGGACGGTCGTAGGGGGCCTGCGCATCTGCCTCGTCCGGGCACGTGGGCGGGCGGGGCGTTGGGCCGGGCTATTACGCCGTAATAGCCGCTGGGGCCGCCGGGCCGGGGCTATTACGGCGTAATAGGGGCGTGGGTGGCGTCAGTGGCCGGTCAGTCGGGTGTCAGCCCCTGCTGGCAGAGTTCTACTTGTGAACGGCACGGGAGACCGGGCCGGACACGGGGAGAGGTGCCCGGAGTGGTTGATCGGGGACCGGAGCTCAGCTCAGGGTCGGGCCTTTCGGGGCCCACGCAGGTTCGAATCCTGCCCTCTCCGCCTCTGTGATGTCTCAGGACATCATGTTCGTAGGGATCAGTGGCATCCGAGCGTTCCTTTAGCGCCTTGGCGAACCGTGGCCAGGTAGCCGGAGGAGGCCGTCATGAGCGATGCGGAGATCGCCGAGCGTCCCGGGGAGACCGTGGACGCGGAATTCACCGTGCGGGTCGAGCGGGGGCGGGCGAGCGCCGAGGAACTGGCCGCTCTCACCGTCGTGTTGCTCGGCCTGCAGGCACGCACCGGATCGCGGGACGCGAAGTCGCGGCGGAGCGGCTCGTGGTGGTGGGGGCGCCCGGCGGCGTACCAGGCACCGACCAGCTGGCAGTACCCCTCGCCCGACGGAGCATGAGGTGGTCTTTTTCGGGGGCGTTCAGGGGTGATTTGTGTGACCGTTATGTAGATTTACGGGTGAAAAATCTGTTAAGGGAGTCGAGTTGGGGCTTTGACAAACCGTCTGTGCTGTTTTTTAATCGTGGAGCCTAGTGCCGCGAAACAGCAGGGGAGGCGGACGACGTGGACATCGACGTTCTGGGTGCGCTGGACGTGCGGGAGAACGGGGTCTCGATCACCCCTACGGCGCGCAAGCCCCGTCAGGTGCTGGCCTTGCTGGCGCTGCACGCGGATCAGGTGGTGCCCCTCGCCGTGTTCGTCGAGGAGCTGTGGGCGGGCAGGCCGCCGCGCAGCGCGCGGACGACGTTGCAGACGTACGTCCTTCAGCTGCGCGACCTCATCGCCACCGCGCTGCTCAAGGACCCGGAGGGCATGCCGGCACGCACTCCCAAGGACGTACTGGTGACCGCGCCCGGCGGCTACATGCTGGTCAGCGGCGACGGAGTCAGTGACGTCCGGGAGTTCGAGCGGCTCGCCGGTACCGGCTACCGGGCCATGGACGCCGGGGACTTCCCCGCCGCCGCCCGCGCACTGCGCGAGGCCCTCGACCTGTGGACCGGCACCGCCTTCGCCGGAGTGCAGCCCGGGATGCAGCTGGAGATGGAGGTCAAGCGGCTCGAGGAGAGCCGGCTGTGCGCCCTCGACCAGCGCATCGAGGCCGACCTCAGGCTCGGCCGCCACCGCGAGCTGCTGGCCGAACTGACCGTGCTGTCCAGCCGGTACCGGACCCACGAGAACCTGCACGCCCAGTTCATGATCGCGCTCTACCGTTCCGGCCGGCGCGGTGAGGCGATGGACGTCTACCGCCGCCTGCGCACCACCCTCGTGCAGGAGCTGGGCCTGGAGCCCTCCACGCGACTGAGCCGGCTGCACAAGTCCCTGCTGGCGGCCACCGCCGACGGCACGTCCGCGGCCGCCCGGGGAGTGGGGATCGCGCTGGACGACGAGGACCTCGTCAGGGCCGGCTGACCGCGTCCGTGCCGGGCGCGGAACCGGACGCCTCTCATTCTTTGTGCTGAGACCGTCCCTCCCGCCTCCCTCGCGCGAGCCAGCGCGGGCCCCCGGCCTTCACCTCGTACGGCGATGCGAGTGAATGGCTGACAATCGCACACTTCCGGTACGTACGACAGTTCGGTACCGGAATGGGGGATACCGCGATGACCAGCGGCGTACGCACACCAGGGCAGCACGTCCTACCGGCCGCCGAGGCAGAGGTGCTCGCCGGATTCCAGGCGGTGCTGGCCGAAATGCTGAAGCTCGAGCCCGAGGCCGTCGACCCCGAACAGCCCTTCAGGGCATTCGGTTTCGACTCCATGCTGACGGTCGCCTTCGTCGCCGCGCTCAACAGCCGCTACGGCCTCGGTCTCAGCCCCGCCGTCCTGCTGGAGCACCCCACCCTCGGTGCGCTCGCCCGGCACGTGAGCGGGGAGACGGGCCCACCGCGTCCCGAGCGGGCGACGGACACCCGGCCCGCCGCCGCGCCCGCGCCCGTGATCGAGGAACTGCGGCGACAGCTCGCCGGGCTCCTGCACCAGGCGCCCGAGCGCATCGACGCCGAGGCGGCCTTCGCCGCGCTGGGCCTCGACTCCCTGCTCGCCGCCGAGTTCCTCGCCGGCGTCAACCACACCTACGCACTGGCCGAAGACGCCTCCGTGCTCCACGATCACCCCAGCCTCGCCGCCCTGGCCGCCCACGTCGCCTCCCTCGCCTCCCCCGCTTTCCGCGCCTCCTCCGCGTCACCCGAGCCGCCGGCCCCCGTGGACCTGGAGGCCCTGCTCGACGCCGTACGCGAGGACGTGCTGAGCGTCGACGAGGCAGTGGCGCTGCTGGCGGCCCGCGCCTGACACAGGACGGACGCACAGCCGCATGGACAACAGGGAGATACTCACCCGCTACAAGGCCGGCACCCTCGACCGGCGGCACGCGATCGCACTGCTGCGGGGGGCCCTGCGTGAGGCACCCCGGACACGGCCGGAGCCGCAGACGCGGCAGGAGCGGGCGGTGGAGGCGGTCCGGCCGGCCGGACCGGTCCGGCTGCCCGTGCCGCGCGGACGCAGCGGCGACGAACCGGCGGTCGCGCAGGACGGCTACGCCGTCATCGGCCTCGCCGGACGCTACCCGCAGGCCCAGGACCTCGACGCGTTCTGGCTCGGCGTGCTCCAGGCCCGGGACACCTCCTGCGTCCCGCCCGAGCGGCGCGCCACCGCGGACGGAGACGGCCGGGGGCACTTCCTGGAGGACGCCGACGCGTTCGACCCCGAGTTCTTCGGGCTGACCGGCGAACAGGCCGCCCTGATGGACCCCCAGGAGAGGCTCTTCCTGGAGGTCGCCTGGGAGACCCTGGAACGCGCCGGCTACACCGGTGTGCGCCTGGAGACCCTGACCGCCGCCGACGGCGAGCCCCGCAGCGTCGGCGTCTACGCGGCCATCAGCTCCGCCGACTACGCCGTGCTGGCCGCCGACGGCGGCGCCGGGCAGCTCACCGGCGGACACTGGCGGCTGCCCAACCGGCTGTCGGCGCTGCTGGACCTGCGCGGCCCCAGCCACACCGTGGACACCGCCGAGTCCTCCTTCCTCGCCGCCGTCCACCAGGCGCTGGCCGCGCTGCGGTCCGGGGAGTGCGCGGCAGCCCTGGTCGGCGCCGTCGACCTGCGGCTGCACCCGGCCCGGCAGGCGCCCGGCGGGGGCGAGGCGGTGGGCGCGATGCTGCTCAAGCCGCTCGGCGCGGCACGTGCCGACGGGGACACCGTGCACGCCGTCATCCGCTCCAGCGCCGTCGTCCACCAGGGCCTCGGCGACATCTCCACGGCCGAGGACCGGCTCGCCCGCACGGCCCGCGCCACCACCGGCATCGACCTCGCCGAGATCACCCTGTGGGAGACCCCGCACTCCGTGAGCCGCTGCGTCGGGGACGCGGGCGCCGCCACCGGGGTCGCCGCGCTCACCCGGACCGTACTGCAACTGCGCCACCACACCCTGGCACCCGAGCAGCCGGGCGCCCGCCCCGTGCCCTGGACCCCGCGCGACGCCAACGGCGCGCCCCTGCCGCGCCGCGCCTCGGTCACCGTGCACGGACGCGGCGGGGTCTGCGGGCAGGTCGTGGTCGAGGACTACGAGGAGCGGGACTTCCCGGAGTTCGAGGAGCGCGGTCCGCGCCGGCGACCGCTCGGCGGTGCGGAGGAACTGGTGCTGCTGTCCGCGCCGACCCCCCAGCACCTGGTGGCCACCGCCCGGCGCCTCGCCCTGTGGGCGGGGGCACTGCACGAGGCGCGGCGGGAGCGGCCGACGCTCGCCGAGGTGGCCGCGGAACTGCGGGCGGGGCGCCGCGCCCAGGACTGCCGGCTCGCCGTGACCGTACAAGACGCAGCCCAACTCGCCGCCGTGCTGAAGGAGTTCGCCCGCCAGGCGGGGGAGGGGCCAACCGGTGTACGCGGCGTCGACCTGCGCACGCGCACGGCCGAGGTGCCGCTCGTCGACGAACTGCCCGAGACCCGCGACTACCTGAGCGCCCTGTGGCGGGCGCGCCGGCACGAGCAGCTCACCCGGCTGTGGCTGGCCGGCGTCGACATCACCGCCGTGGCCCGGCCGCCGGGGCGGGTGGTGGCCCTGCCCTCCACCGCGCTGATCCGCCGGCCGCTGTGGTACGGCGACACCCCGGAGCGTGTCCGGTGAGCGGGGGCGCCGCACGGGCCGAGGCGCCGGTCAAGCTCTGGCTGTGCGCCAACGAGGACCTGCCGCCGGAGATCGCCGGGGTGCTCGCCGCCAACTGGCTGGACGGACAGGAGAAGGAGGCGGCGAGCCGGTTCATGTTCGAACGCGACCGGCGGCAGTACACGGTGGCGCACACCCTGGTACGCCGGGCGCTGGCGATGGAGGCCGGCCTGGTCGAACCCGAACTGGTCATCTGGCGCTCACCGCGCGGCAGACCCTTCCTGCAGTACCCGGAGGGCGGTCTGCCACGCGGCGGGCAGCAGCTCGACTTCAACCTCTCGCACGCCGGCGGCTACAACCTGCTGGGCGTCGTACGGCGCCAGCGCATCGGCGTCGACATCGAGCGGCTCGACCGCGAGGCGCAGTCCCTGGACACCATCGCGCACACCTTCACGCTCGAGGAGCAGGCATGGATCGGGCGGGCCCGCGGGAGCGGTGCCCGGCAGCGGCGGGTGCTGCGCCTGTGGACGCTGAAAGAGGCCTACACCAAGGCGCGCGGGCTCGGCCTGGGGCTTCCCTTCGACTCCTTCGCCTTCATCCTCGACGCGGACCGGGGCGTGCTCGACTTCCGGCCGCCCGAGGACGACGCGACGGGGCGGTGGAGCTTCCTGGAGCTGGAGCCGGTGCCCGACGTGCTGGTCGCCGTGGCGGTCCAGGCCGACGAGGGCCGGCCGCCCGTGCTCCAGCTGCACCACGGCTTTCCCTGGACGCGTTCCGCGCCGCTGGCCGTGGCGCTGCCCGAACCGGTGGGAGAAGAACGGGACGAAGAGGACGAGTTGCTCGTCTCGTAGGCATGATCGAAAACCTGCACAAATCATCGAATGTGGAAGTCCGCTACAGCACCGCTGGAGAAAAGCGCTCAGGGGGCAAGGGCCCGGCTAGCTTGCTTTTCGTCACAGGTTTCTGGCCACGAGAGGTGGCGCGAAGCGGACGAACAACGGGGAGGGTCGCGTGAGGATTCAGCTTCTGGGACCGTTGAACGCCGAGGTCGACGGAGGGTCGATAGTTCCCACGGCCAGCAAGCCGCGGCAGATCCTGGCGCTGCTCGCGCTGTATCCCGGCCGGGTGGTGCCGGTCGCGACCCTGATGGAGGAGATCTGGGCTTCGGACCCGCCGCAGAGCGCGCTCACCACACTGCAGACGTACATCCTGCAGCTGCGCCGGCGGCTCGGCACCGCGATGGGGACCGGGGCGCAGCACGGCGCCAAGGACGTACTCGCCACCCGGCACGGCGGGTACCTGCTGCAGATCCCGGACGACGCGGTCGACGTGAACGGGTACGAGACGCTGGCCCGCCAGGGCCAGGCCGCGTTCGAGGCCGGTGACAACGAGGTGGCGGCGGACCGGTTCAAGACCGCGCTGGGGCTGTGGCGGGGGCGGACGCTCGTCGACGTACGGCTCGGGCCGGTGCTCGAGATCGAGGCGATGCGCCTGGAGGAGAGCCGCCTGGTCACCGTGGAGCGGCGGATCGACGCCGACCTGCGGCTGGGGCGGCACGCCGAGGTCATCGCCGAGCTGATGGACCTGACGGCACGCCATCCGCAGCACGAGGGGCTGCACTCCCAGGTGATGGTGGCCCTCTACCGTTCCGGGCGCCAGAGTTCCGCGCTCGACGTCTACCGCAGACTGCGCGGCAGACTCATCGAGGACCTGGGCGTCGAGCCGTCGCCGCAGCTGCAGCGGCTGCACCAGGCGATGCTCTCCGTCGACCCGCTGCTGGACGTGCTGGCGGGACCGCGACGGACGTCGACGTTCGACCTGTTCCCGGCCTGAGGCCGAGGCAGGGGAGACGGCGGGCACAGGGGCTGGGGCTGCGGCTGGCGGGGGTTGCAGCGCCACCAGGGGGACACGGGCGGGATGGGATGAGGCGACTCCCATCCCGCTTGGTCATGGCGGGCCCGCGGCCGCCCGACGTGCGCGGATCCCGGGGCGTCCTGACGGGTGGGAGGACGTCTCGGGATCCGCGGGCCACGAGCCGGGGCTGAGGGGGTGTGCCCGGCCGGGGATTCATCATGACTCGCGGTGGTGGGGTGTGGCTTGAGCCGACACCCCGACACCCCGACACCCCGCCGTGTCCGCCGTGTCCGCCGTGTCCGCCGCGTCCGCCGCGTCCGCCGCGTCCGGCGCGACCGGCTCGGACGTCCGGTCAGTCGAGACGGGCGGCGATCGCCCTCGCCACCCCGCCGGTGTGCTCCAGCAGGTAGAAGTGGCCGCCGGAGAAGGTCTCCAGGGCGAAGGACCCGGTGGTGTGCTCCTCCCAGGCGGCGGCCTCCTCGGGGGTCACCTGGGGGTCCTGGTCGCCGGCCAGGGCGAGGACCGGGCAGTCGAGCGTGGTACCGGGGGTGCACCGGTAGGTCTCCGCCGCCCGGTAGTCCGCACGGATCATGGGCATCAGCATGCGCATCAGCTCCGGGTCGGACAGCAGCTGCCGGTCCGTGCCGCCGAGCCCGACGAGGTGCTCGAGCAGCTGGCCGTCGGTCATCAGGTGCACCCGCCCCTCCCGCATCCGCGAGGGCGCGCGTCGGGCGGAGACGACGAGCGTGTGCAGGGCCGAGCCGCGGGCCTGGAGCCGGGCGGCGACCTCGAAGGCGACCGAGGCGCCCAGACTGTGTCCGAAGAAGGTGACCGGCCGGTCCAGCCACGGCCGCAGTTGCTCGGCCAGCGCGTCCGCCAGCTCCGCGACGCTGGTCAGGCAGGGTTCGGTGTGCCGGTCCTGCCGCCCGGGGTACTGGATCGCGAGAACCTCCGCCTTGGGCGCCAGGGCCCGGGAGAGCGGCAGGTAGAAGGTGGCGGCGCCGCCCGCGTGCGGAAAGCAGACCACGCGGTGGGGGGCCTCCGGTACCGGCCGGAAGCGGCGGATCCACGCGTTGGTCTCGACCGGTGTCTGCATGCTCACGTCGGGTTCCCCGTCTCCATGGCTCGGACTCATCGTGGATCGCGCGGGTCCGGCCGGACGGAAACCGCCGACCAGCGACCCGTATGCATGGTGGCAAACGACCCTGATGGCATACCAGTTCGACAGACTCGACAGGGCGTGCGCCCGAAGGCGCACCGTCGTGCGGCTCAGCGGCTCAGCGGCTCAGCGGCAGCAGCGGCTCCAGCGGCAGCAGCGGCTCCAGCGGCTGTCGAGTGTCGGTGGAGCGTACCGGGGCACGCTCCCGGAGGCAGTCCGCCCGCGCGCCGCTCCGCCGAAGGACATCCGTTGACTTTCTCTCCGCCTAAAGGCGGGGGTACCCACGAAGGAGTGCCCTGATGAAGCGCTCCGCCGCGGTCGCGGGCACCCTCGCCGCGGCGGCCGTCTTCCTCCTCACCGGCGCGGGCGCGGCCCGCGGCAGCAGGGCCGACGGCGTCACCCCGGCCGGACTGCTCGTGTACGGCGTCGAGGCCGCCGAGCACCCGCACTGGCCCGACCCCGCCCTCCCGCTGCCTCCCGCGCTGCGGCACACGGCCGACGCGCTGCTGTCCGCGCTCGTGCGATGAACGGTGCGGTGAGCGGTGCGACGAACCGCGCGCTGATCCCGAGGCACCCTCGCGGACCGCTCGAACCACCCTTGAACCCGGCTCGCCGGCAGAGTCCCACCGGAGCACATATCACCAGGTCGGCGGGCTGTCTCGAACCCGCCCCGGCCACGGGCCACGACTTCTCCGCGACGACCTTCGCGTCTTAGGGTCGGCTCATGCCGGACTGGGAGCACCCGACACTCTGGGCCGTGAGCGACCTGCATGTCGCGTTCCCGGACAACCGGACGATCGTGGAGGAGATGCGACCGCGCTCGGACGCCGACTGGCTCGTCGTCGCCGGCGACTGCGGCGAGATGTCCGAGGACATCGAGTGGGTCCTCGCGCTGCTCAGCGACCGCTACGCCAAAGTGCTCTGGGCCCCGGGCAACCACGAACTGTGGACGCCGCGGGACGACCCGGTCCAGCTGCGCGGCACCGAGCGCTACCACTACCTGGTGGACATGTGCCGCGCCCTCGGCGTCCTCACCCCCGAGGACCCCTACCCGACCTGGCACGGCCCCGGCGGCCCGGTCGCCGTGGCCCCCCTCTTTCTCCTGTACGACTACACCTTCCGCGCCCCCGACACACGCACCAAGCAGCAGTCCCTGGACCGGGCCTACGAATCCGGGGTGGTGTGCAGCGACGAGTTCATGCTGCACCCCGACCCCTACCCCACCCGCGACGCCTGGTGCCGCGACCGGGTGAAGGAGACCGAGTCCCGGCTCACCGGACTCGACCCCGGGCTGCCTCTCGTCCTGGCCAACCACTATCCGCTGGTACGCCACCCGACCCGGATCCTGCACCACCCCGAGTTCGCCCAGTGGTGCGGCACCGAACTGACCGCCGACTGGCACATCCGTTTCCCCGTGCGGGCCATGGTCTACGGCCATCTGCACATCCCGCGCACCACCTGGTACGACGGCGTGCGCTTCGAGGAGGTCTCGGTGGGCTACCCACGCGAGTGGCGCCGCCCCGGCCACCCCGGCGTCGGCCCCCGCCAGATCCTGCCCTAGGTGTACTGCCCGGGGCCTGCCGCCGTGGCCCGACGGCTGCACCGCCGCTCCAACGCTCCTCCACCCGCGCCCCGCAGGCTCGTGCCACCCATTGCCGTGAGGAAGGCAGGCCCGGACATGGCTGTGACGATGCACGACTCCCTGAGCGGGACGCTCTCCCGTCTCCTGTCCGACCGCGCCGTCCAGGAACGCAACAAGGAACTCGCCCGCGCCCTGGTCGCCACCGGTCACCCGGAGCCGGAGTACGAGCTGGTCCTCGCCGAGGGGGACCGCGTCACCCTGCGTGCCACTGTGACCCACGACGGCTCCCCGCGCGGCCTCATCGCCGAGATCCGCTTCGACACGCGGGGCGAGGTGACCGAGTACCACGACTTCCTGGTGCCCGTGCGCACCGTCCCGTCCCCGGCGGGGTAACGGCCGTACGGCCACGGCCCGAGAGCCGGCCGGGGAGCGCTCGTGACCCGCTGGAGGCGGATCGGAACGGCCGTGCGCCGGTACTACGGTGGCTGTCGCCCAGCGTGAGGAGGACGGCCATGGACGAGCGACAGGCGACCCTGCGCGTGCTCCCCTCCCTGCCCTCCCTGCCCTCTCCACCCGCTCCGCCCTTCCCGTCCGCCGTCGCCGCCCCCGCGTCCGACGAGGACCCGACGGCGCCGGTACGGGTCCTCGTGGTGGGGGACGACCCACTGGCCCGGGTCGGCATCCGCAGCCTTCTGGAGAACCACAGCGGCATCCGGATCGCGGGCGAGGCCGCACCCGACGTCCGCTTCCCCGGCGCCCTGCGCACCCTGCGCCCCCACGTCCTGGTCGTGCACGGCTCACTCACCGCCGACCAGCGCGAACTCGTCGACCGCGAGGCCGGTGACGCCGTCGGCGTACTGGTCCTCGGCGGCCCGGTCGCAGGAGCGGGCCCGAGCCCGGACGCCGGCCGCTGGACGGTGACCCGCGGACAGCTGCCGACCAGCGCCACCCCGGCCCAGGTCGCCTCCGCCGTCGTCCTCACCGCCGCCGGCTACACCCTCGTACCCGGCGCCCCGCACACCGCCCCGGCCGCCCCCCGCGTCTCCTCGGTGCACCCGGACCGGTTGACCGACCGCGAGTGCGAGGTGCTCGAACTCATCGCCCGCGGTCTGACCAACGCGGAGATCGCGACCTCCCTCACGGTCTCCGAACACACCGTCAAGTCGCACGTGCAGAACCTGCTGCACAAGCTGCGCCTGCGCAACCGGGTGCACGCCGCCATCTACGCGTTCGAGGCGGGCATACGGCAGTTCGGCTGAGGCGACCCCGGCCGGCGCGGCCCCCTTCGCAGTCGCGGCCACCCGATGTCGTCGTCTGTCTCCAGCCGGGGCGCGAGCACCGAGCGATTCACCGAGTGGTTCATCGACGAACTCCCCTGTCAGAACGGACAATTGGCATGGTCGATCGAGATCCTGGCCTGAACCGCACGAGAAACGCTCAAGGTGTGCCAGAGCCCGGCGAGAGCGCTGCCGGAGAGCCGCACACAGCACCTGGCAAAGGTTTGCCGGGGTGTTGCCGGGAGTCCTACTCTCGAACGTCAACCGATACCGAAAGCCGCCCCCACAGCGCCTCACCGCGCCCCAGAGACCCAGGGATTGGCCCATGCTGCGACAGCCCGCGTTCGGTCGCCGTCTGAAAAAGCTCCGCCTGGCCCGTGGCCTGTCCCAGACCGCGCTGGCCGGCGACGGCATGTCCACGGGATACCTCTCCCGGCTGGAGTCCGGCGCCCGCCAGCCCACCGAACGCGCCGTCGGCTACCTCGCCGAACGGCTCGGCCTGGACGTGGCCGACTTCGAGGAGCCCGCGGGAGGTTCCCTCGCCCACGCCCTCACCCTGGCCGCCTCCACCGGCTCCGACACGGCCGTCGAGACCCTGCGCGAGGCCTACGACGCCGAGGCCCACGAGTCGCCCGTACTGCGCTGGCAGGCACTGTGGCTGCTGGCCAGGTCCCGCCGGCTCCAGGGCGACCACCACGCCGAGCGCGCGCACCTGGAGGAACTGGTCCGGCTCGGCGACGAGGTCGCGCTGCCCGAACTGCGGGTGCGTGGGCTGACCCGGCTGGCCCGCTGCCTGCGCTCCCTCGGTGAGATCCCGGCCGCCCTGGAGGCGGCGACGGCCGCCCACCACCTGGCGGGCGAGGCGACACTCGGCGTGGAGGACCGGGCCGGGGTGCTGCTCGCCCTGGTGTCGGTGGAGACCGAGGCCGGCCGGCTGCCGGACGCGCGCGCCCACGCCGACGAACTCACCGCCCTCGTCGACGGCAGGTCCGACACCCTGTGGGCCGAGGCCCTGTGGACCGCGGCCGCCGTACGCATGCGCCAGGGCGACTACACCGGCGCCGAACACTGCCTGGAACAGGCCCTGGAGGACTTCTCCAGCGGCGAGGACCTGACCCTGTGGGTCCGGCTGCGGCTGGCCGGCGGCCGACTGCACCTGCAGAAGGTCCCGGCCGAACCCAAGGCCGCCGAGCGCTGCATCGACGAGGCCGAACCGGCGCTCGCCTACGTCGGCACCGAGGCCCTCCGCCAGGAGCTGACCGCCCTCAAGGCGGACCTCGCCTTCATCGCCGGCCGCTACGACGACGCCCGTGCCCACCTCGGCGAACTGGCCCGCGACGAACTCCTGATGACCTACCGCGAACGCACCCGTCTGGACATCCTCCGCCACCAGCTGCGCGTCCTTGAGGGTGACGAGAGCGGCATCACGGGTCTGCGCACCCTGGCCGAGCAGGCCCAGCAGGACGCCAACATCGACCTCGCCGCCGAGATCTGGCGGATCCTGGCGGAGGCCCTGTCCCAGCTCCGCCCGGCCTCCTGACCCTCCCGGCTCTCACACCCCCGGCTCTCACACCCCCGACGCCACCACCCTCGACACCACACCGCGCGAAGGGCCGCCGCTCCGGACTCGGCCAGGGGTCTCGTCGGTCCTTCAGGTGGTGAGGTCGGCCGCCTCGCTCGACTCCCGGTAGATCAGCGGGACTTCACGGTCAGGGCTCTGCCGCCCTGTTCGCCGGTGGCCTACGACGACCGAAGCCCCCGCTGTGGCCCAGGTGGGCCGGCGGGGGCTTCTCGGTGCTGCGGGCGTACGCGACCTGTCAGACGGCGGCGACGGTCGGCCAGCCGATGGAGGGGTCGCCGGTGGCGACCGCCGCGGTGTGCGCGGTCGTGGTGGGCCAGCCGATGCCGTCACTGGCGACGACGGCGGTACCGGCCTTGGGCCAGTCGATGCCGGGGGCGTCGGTGGCGACCGCGGTCGTGGTGGGCCAGCCGATGCCGTCACTGGCGACCACCGCGGTACCGGCCTTCGGCCAGCCGATGCCGTCGTCGGCGACTACGGCGGTGGGGGCCTTGGGCCAGCCGATGGAGGGGTCGTCGGCGGCGACCGCGCGGGTGGTCGCCGGGGCGGTCGGCCAGCCGATGTTCTCGGCGGCGGAGCTGGCACCCGCGGTGGTGAGCGCGGCGGCGATGGCGGCGGTGGTGATGACCAGGGCGCGAACGAGAACCTTCATGACCGACTCCTCTGTGACAAGTTTTGCGTTCCGTGTTGGCAACCTTCTGCCAAGAAGATTGGCAGCGCTGACTCGGGATTTGCTCGGGATGTGCTCAATTTCTGCTCGAATCTGGCAACCTGCTGGCAATGAACGGCAACAGGTTTGCCTCACCTAGAGCCTCGCTGGAACTCGTATTGCCAAATCCCATTCTCTGTAGGCAATCTGTTGCCAAGCAGTTTGGCAAAACGCTGGCACAGTCGACAGGGAGGCCCCGGGAAATGAACGCGCCGACGTACCACCGCGCAGCGACGGTCCACCTGAACACGGCCGGCCTCGGCCGCATGTCCGCCTCCGCACGGGCGGTCCTCACCGAGTGCGTACGCCTCGACGACCACTACGGCGCCCACGAACTCGAAGAGCGGGTCGAGAGCGTCGTACACACCGAGATCCACCAGCGCCTGGGCGACCTGCTCAACGCCCCGTCGGGCAGCACCGAGTTGTTCACCACGGGAGCGGCTGCGTACGACGCCTACGTCTCGCGCCTCCCGCTGGACCGGCACCACCGGGTCTGGACGACTCCCTACGAGAGCGCCGCCCACCTCGGCACCCTGCACGCCCTGCGCGAGCGCACCGGCTGCCGGATCGAGGTCGTGCCCCTGCGCCCCGACGGCGACCTGGACCTGGACTGGATGGCCGAGCACATCGACGACGACGTGGCCCTCGTCTCCGTGGCGCACGTCCCCGCGACCCGGGGCATCGTGGCCCCCGTCGAGGAGATCGGCCGCCTCCTCGCCCC
This sequence comes from Streptomyces sp. NPDC006739, assembly GCF_042869815.1. NCBI lineage: Bacteria > Bacillati > Actinomycetota > Actinomycetes > Kitasatosporales > Streptomycetaceae > Streptomyces > Streptomyces sp. NPDC006739. The sequence goes on along the minus strand of NZ_JBIAGM010000039.1, from coordinate 6,983 downwards.
GCACCGCTGCCTGTACGCCGTCGACGCCGCCTACTCCGTGGGACAGCTCCCCGTGGATGTCCGGCGCATCGGCTGCCGGCTGCTGACCGGCGACGCCTGGCGCTTCCTGCGCGGCCCGCGCTCCGTCGGCTTCGCCTACGCCGACCCGCACCTGCGCTCCGAGCAGGCCGAGGCCGACCGCGCCGAGGCCGACCTGGTGCGCGCCGTCGCCGACCTGGGCCTGGGCGAGTTCGCCTCCGACGGCTTCACCCCGGCCCCCGCCGCCCCCGCCACCGCCGCCGTGGCCGCGTTCAACGAATCCCTGGCCCAGCACGCCCGGACCGTACCGGCCGCCCGCGAGGACCTGCTGTCCGCCCTGCGCGCCGCGGTCGAGGCCGTCGAGGGCATCGAACTCCTGACCCCCGGCCGGGCGCAGTCGGCCGTCCTCGCCTTCCACCACCCGGACCTGCCCTCCGCCCTGATCCGGCGCAGGCTCGCGGCCCGTGGCGTGGCGGTGTGGAAGACGGTGGCCCAGGAGACGCCGCTGCTCGCGGACCCCCTCGGCCCGGCCACGGCCCTGCGCGTCTCGGTCCACCACGACAACGCACCCGAGGACATCACCCGGTTCGCCGAGGCCCTGCGCGAGGTCGTACGGGAGGAACGCGCCCGCCCGGCCCGCCCGGTGGGACACCGCCTCCACGTCGTCTGAGACCGGGACCACGGGCCGAGCGGCCCGGACGGGTAACGTCTGCCCCGACAGGCGGGACCGGCGGGATCAGGAAAGAGCGGGACGGGCGCGATGGTCGATATCGGGGACACTCTCGACGAGGCCGTCGCCGGGCACTTCACGCGCCCGCTGCCGAAGTCGGCGCAGGCCCAGATGCGTTTCCTGGTACGGCAGCTCAAGAGCACCCGGGCGGTGGCCGACCTGCTGGGCATCTCGCAGCGGACGGTCGAGCGTTACGTCAAGGGCCAGCTCAAGCGCCCCCGCCCCGACCTCGCCGCCCGGCTGACGGCCGAGGCCCGCAGACGCTGGCAGCCGCGGGTGCGGGAGCGGGCACGGCAACGGGCGGCCACCACGGACGGCATCTTCGTGTCGACCCGGGCCCGCTTCGGCTTCACCGCCGCCCCGGGCACCACCGACGACCCCCGCGTCCGCCACGTCAACCAGGCCCTGCCACCCGAGTACGCGGCCCGCCTCTTCGCGGCCCAGGACGCCGGCGCCACCGAGCAGCAACTGCGGACCATCCTGGCCGAGGGGCTGGGCGAGATGTACTTCCGTGACGCGGGCCGCCGCGCCCAGGGCCTGTCGGTGGAGTTCACGGACCTGGAGCAGCTGGAACTGGACTTCTGACGCCCCTGCCGCCGCGTCGAACGAGGTCCGCCCCGCCGGAAGGTCTGCGACGATGAGCCGCATGGACGAGGAAGCGATTCCCATTCTCCGCGTCGCGGACGCCGCGGCGGCGTCCGCCTGGTACGAGCGACTGGGCTTCACCCAGCAGTGGGAGCACCGCTTCGAACCGGGGCTTCCCGCGTTCGTCGAGGTCGCCCGGGGCGGGGTGCGGTTGTTCCTGTCGGAGCACCAGGGCGACGCCCGCCCCGACACGCTGGTCTACCTGCGCGTGCGGGACGTCGACGCCGTCGCCTCCGAGTTCGGTGTGCGGGCCAGGGACCTCCCGTGGGCGCGGGAGGTCGAGCTGCGCGACCCGGACGGCAACCGGCTGCGGATCGGCACGCCGAGCGGGTGACACCGGGCGCCGCCGGGGGACAGGTCAGTCCCACTGCTCGTCCGCCAGGGAGCCGACCGGCTGCGGCTTGCCGATGACGGCGAGGGCGACGTAGAAGTTGATCTGGCCGATGGCGATGGTCAGGGTGGCCAGTGCCTTCTCGTCGTAGTGCCTGGCCGCTTCGGCGTACAGCTCGTCGGGGACGCGCTCCTTGCCGTGCGGTGCGGGCTGGAGGGTGGCCTCCAGCAGGGCCAGGGCGGCGCGCTCGGCGTCGGTGAAGCACAGGGCGTCCATCCAGGAGGAGACGGCGGTGATGCGCTCCTCGGACTCCCCGGCCTTGCGCAGGAAACCGGTGTTCAGAACCGTCAGATAGGTGTTGCCGACGATCTGGCCGGCCCGCAGGTGGATGAGGTTCATGGTGGTGCGGGGCACGGAGCGGTTGCCGGTGGCCCGGAAGAGGGCGGCGCTGACGTCGTTCAGCTCCGGCACGAACTCGGCCGGGTTGGGCATCCGGGACAGGGAGGTGTTCGTCATGGCTGCGGTCCTTCGCTTCGGCCTGGCTGGTGTCTGGCTGGTGTCTTCACAGCACTGACGGACCGGCGCGTGCGAATGTGACCGGGGACCGGAAAAACTTTTTCCGGTCCGTTCTCCTCCGGTCCGCTCTCCTCCGGTCAGCTCAGAACGGGCGGAACTCGGGGCCGTAGGTGCCCCGGCCGTGGGGGATGGGGGTCTCCATCAGTTCCACGGCGGGATGTTCCAGCCCCCGCATGGTGTGGACGGCAGCGTTCAGGGCGCGTTGGCCGCCGCCGGCCCAGGCGTCGTCGAGGCCGTGCAGCAGCGCGTGGTAGGTGGCGTCGAAGCGGTCCAGGAGCTGCCGGACCCTGGCCGGCGGGTTGGTCCAGCCGCCGGGCGGGACCGGGGCCATCGGGCGTGCCCGGGGGAAGGGGACGGGTGCGCCGGTGTACTCCCAGCTGCCGTCGTCGGCCTCGCGCAGCTCCCGGCCGTGGTAGATCTCGCCGAACGCGTAGTAGTGGGCCGGGAAGTCGTCGTCCAGGGGTTCGGCCGGGGAGTCGGCGGTGCCCTCGCCCTGCTCCCTGATGATCTCGATGGCGCGCTCGACGTCGTCGGGCGACTGGACGGGCTCCAGCAGGTCGGGGCCGATCTGCGAGGACAGCTGTCCCCTCACCGACAGTTCCGGCGCCACCGTCCGGAACGCCTTCGCCAGGTCGCCGTAGAAGAGACCGACGCTGGGGGAGGCGTTCGCGCCACGGACCGACTGCGCTTCGGGGGCCTCGATCGCCATCATCACGTCGTGCACGAAGGACCTGGTGAGGCCCGACAGGTACACGGTCACCCCGGCCCGGACGCCGCCGGGAAGCGGGCCCGGGTAGGGGTGTGCGGCCTGCTTGATCCTCGGCCGGCCGCCCACGGCCACGAGCAGGTTGCAGACGATGCCCATGTGGTACATCTCGTCGCCGACGATCCGCCGGATCAGCCGCGCGGCCTCGCTGCCACGGTCCTCGATGGACCACCAGCCGCACAGGTAGGGCGGGATGGTGGCGAGTTCGAGTGCCACGGCCACCTGGAGGGCCGACCTGAGCCACTCGACGCCGCGACCGTCCTCGGGCACGGCCAGCAGACGCGCCACGGAACCGAGGGCGGGCGCGGCGAGCGCCCCACTCGCCGGCTGCGCTGCGGCCTGCGCCGCCTGTGCCGCCGCCTGTGCCGCCGCTTGTGTTGCCGCCTGTGCGGGACCGGAGGCGGCGACCGGTGCGCCGGCCGCCAAGGCGGCCGATGCCAGGAAACTCCTGCGCTTGAGCGGGGCAACCGTCGGAATCCCCGGATTTTCCCTCGTACCAGTCACGTTCGCCTCAGCTCATGGCCATGGCCCCGCCTCGGTTCGAGACACCCGGGACCCCTCGACAGCTCGCGAAGCTAGCAGCCATCACCGCCGTACCCGGGGCATACGGGCCCGGGCGGCGCGCGCACCACCCTGTCAGTCCAATAGTGGGCAAAGCGGGCGAGGCGGGGTGAAGTCGCGGGCGCCCTTTACAACACCCCACTTGGAGTGCCGCTAGAGCCCCACTACAGAAAAACGCCCGGGGGCGGGGACACGGCCTAGCGTGCGGAGCGGCGCAGATTTCTGGCCAACGAATGGAACTGGGCGAGGAACTCGACGAAGTGGGGAGGACACCATGAAGATTCAGGTTCTGGGTCCGTTGAGTGCCGAGGTCAACGGGGGATCGATCGTTCCGACGGCTGGTAAGCCGCGGCAGGTTCTGTCGCTGCTGGCGCTGTATCCGGGGCGGGTCATGCCGGTTCCGACGCTGATGGAGGAACTCTGGGGGACCGAACCCCCGGCGAGCGCGCTGACGACCCTGCAGACCTACATTCTCCAACTGCGCAGACGGCTCGGTACGGCCATGGGGCCGGGCGTGCCGACCGGGGCGAAGGACGTCCTCGTCACGCGGCACGGCGGATACCTGCTGCAGACCGACAGAAGCTGTGTCGACGTGCACCAGTACGAGGAACTGGTCCGGCAGGGACAGGCGGCCTTCGAGGAGAGGGACGACAAGGTGTCCGCGGCGCGGTTCCGCGCGGCACTCGATCTGTGGACCGGCGCTCCGCTGGTCGACGTGAAACTCGGACCGGTCCTCGACATCGAGGTGATGCGGCTGCAGGAGAGCAGGCTGGTCACCCTGGAACGGCGCATCGACGCCGACCTGCGGCTCGGCCGGCACGCGGAGCTGATCGCCGAACTGACCGAGCTGACCGCCCGCCATCCGCACCACGAGGGACTGCACTCGCAGGTCATGGTGGCGATGTACCGGTCGGGCCGGCAGGCCACCGCGCTCGAGGTCTATCGCCGGCTGCGCATGCGGCTCATCGACGAACTGGGCGTGGAACCCTCGCCGCAGTTGCAGCGCATGCACCAGGCCATGCTGGCCGTCGATCCACAGCTGGACGTGCTGGCGGGGTCCCGCCACTCCTCGACGTTCGACCTGTTCGCCGCGTGACGCAGGGCCCCCTGCAGGGCCGGCCAGTCGATGTCGTCGTCGGAGGATGTGCCGCGCATCGGACCTGGTCGCCCCCGGCGGCCCTCGAGGGCGGGAACCGGCTGCTTCAACTACGCCTCCCGTGGCATGGAACGGGAGCGGCTCCCGTGACCTATGGCGGGCTGGTGCGCAGGCACTGCCACTGACGCTGGAGATGGTGCCCGGCACCGGTAAAGGACCGCTCGAGGAACGCATGAGGGCCACGTGAGGTTCGCACGAGGTTCATGGCGCGGCGGCTGGCAAAACATTGCCCCGGCTCTTGCCCCGCCCCTACGCTCGTTGCGGCTTCGGTGGCCGCCCGTCCCGCCGTGGCCGCCCCCACTCGTCCGGCCCCAGGGAATGATCACATGCTGCAGCAGCCCGCTTTCGGTGGTCGTCTGAGGAAACTGCGCCAGTCCCGTGGGCTGTCCCAGACCGCGCTGGCGGGGGACGGCATGTCCACGGGATACCTCTCCCGGCTGGAGTCCGGCGCCCGCCAGCCCACCGAACGGGCCGTCGCCTACCTCGCCGAACGGCTCGGTCTGGACGTGGCCGACTTCGAGGAGCCCGCGGGAGGTTCGCTCGCCAACGCGCTGTCGCTGGTCGCCTCCACCGGCTCCGAGACGGCCATGGAGACGCTCCGCGAGGCCCTGGGTGCCGAGGGCCACGAGGCGCCGGTGCTGCGCTGGCAGGCGCTGTGGCAACTGGCCCAGCAGCGCCGGCTCCAGGGCGACCACCGGGGCGAACGGGAGTACCTGGAGGAGCTGGTGCGGCTCGGCGACGGCGTCGGGCTGACCGCGCTGCGGGTGCGCGGGCTGACCCGGCTCGCCCGCTGCCTGCGCTCGCTGGGCGACATCAACGACGCCCTCGACGCCGCGCTGACCGCCCACCACCTCGCCCGCGAGGACGACCTGGACGTGGAGGACCGCGCGGCCGTGCTGCTGGCCCTGATCTCGGTGGAGGGCGAGGGGGGCCGGACCCCGGACGCCCGGACGCACGCCGACGAGTTGGTCGAGCTGGTCGCGGGCCGGTCGGACGCACTGTGGGCGGAGGCGCTGTGGACCGCGGCGGTGGTCCGCGTCCGCCAGGGCGATCACACCGCCGCGCAGGTCTACCTGGAGGAGACGCTGGAGAAGTTCGCCAGCAGGGAGGACCTGGTGCTGTGGCTCAGGCTCAGGCTCACGGCCGGCCGGCTGCACCTGGAGAAGTCGCCGCCGGACCCCGAGGCCGCCGAGCGCTGCGTCACCGCGGCCGAGTCGGCGCTCGCGTTCGTCGGCACACCCGGACTCCTCCAGCAGCTCATCGCGCTCAAGGCCGACCTCGCCTTCGTCACCGCCCGGTACGACGATGCCCGCGCCCTGCTCGGCGAACTCGCCCGGGCCGAGAACCGGATGACGTACCGGGAGCGCGTGCAGATGGACATCCTGCGCCACCAGTTGTGCATCCGCTCCGGCGACGACAGCGGAATCCGTGGGCTGCGGGCCCTCGCCGAGCAGGCCCAGGCCGACGCGAACATCGACCTCGCCGCGCAGATCTGGCGCATCCTCGCCGAGTCCCTCGCCCCGTCCGCCACGGGCTCGGGCACCGCGGTGTGACGGCACGGCGGTCCGCGGGGGCGCCACGGGGGCGGGCGGCTGCCCGGGCGCGGATCAGAGGGCGGCGGCCGTCGGCCAGTCGACGGGACCGGCGGCCGGCCAGTCGACGCGGGCGGCGGTGGTGGCCGGCCAGTCGACGGTCGGGCCGGCGGCGGTGGTGGTGGCGGCGATGCGGTTCATGGCGGGCTCCTCGGCGGTCGTTCGGCGTGTGCTTCTTGGCAACCTCTTGCCAAGAAGATTGACAAACAGATCTCGTGAATAGCTGAGGAACGAGTCGATTTCTGCTCAATGTTGCCAACGAAAATGACCGAGCTTGGCAATCACCGGTGGAAGAGCCTTGCGCGAGTGGCCCTCTAACGGCCGTTACTAGCCTCGGGCCCAGGTGGACGCACTATCCGGTGCCGCCGCGAGACTCGTCACGGACCGACAGGAGCCGACCTACGTATGTCTGTGGAAATGACCGCGCTGCCCGAGACGGGGACGGCGCCCGTGAAGGACGTACGGCGTCTGGACCGGGTGATCATTCGGTTCGCGGGGGATTCCGGTGACGGGATGCAGCTCACCGGGGATCGTTTCACTTCGGAGACGGCGAGTTTCGGTAATGATCTGTCGACTCTGCCGAACTTCCCGGCCGAGATCCGGGCGCC
>NZ_JBIAGM010000038.1:0-56504 GCF_042869815.1 Streptomyces sp. NPDC006739 | reverse complement strand
GGCGGTCGGGGTGGGCGTACGGCACCCGCCGGGGGCTCACGTGGTGGGTGCCCGTGTGGGGGGGGGGGCGGGGGGCGGGGCCCGCGGGTGGGGGGGGGGGGGGGGGGGGGGGGGGGGCGGCCGCCCCCCCCCCCCCCCCCCCGCCGGTTCGGCATCAGTTCCCGTGCCGGATCTCCACGTGCTTCGCCTCCGCCTTCTCGGCGCCCAGACCCACGCTGACGGTCAGCATGCCGTCGGTGTAGTCGGCCTTGACGTCGTCCTCGTCGGCGCCCGGCGGCAACGTGACGCTGCGGCTCATCGCGCCGTACCGGATCTCGCCGTGGTTCTTCGTGACGTCCTTCTCGGTGCGTTCGGCCTGGACGGTGAGGATGCCGTCGCTGATGAAGACGTCGATGTCCTCGGGCGACATGCCCGGCAGCTCCGCCCGCATCACATAGCGGCCGTCCTCCGTGTAGTCCTCGATCCGGACCGTGTACAGGTCACCCATCGTGGGCATCGCGAACCGGGCCGGAAGGTTCTCGAACCAGTCCGACATCTCCGGGAACGCGAACCTCTGCTTACGTGCCACCGTGGTCATCGCCGTACCTCCTCGGCTGTTGTGCGGCCTGCCGACACCTCCAGTCCAGCGCGCACGGACCCGTACCGCTGAGGCCGAACAGCCCCTCCCCCGGGACCTGAGGTCCCTTTCGTACCGAGCGGTCGCCGCCAGACTGGGAACCAAGGAACCAAGACACCCGGCGGCGATCACCATGTCCGACGTCACCACCACCGACCTCTACGAAGTGACCATGGCCATGTCCTACCTCCGGGAGGACATGCGGGCCCCGGCCACCTTCAGCCTCTTCGTCCGCGACCTCCCGTCCGGGCGGGGCTTCCTGATTGCCGCGGGTCTGGAGTCCGCCCTGGACTTCCTGGCCCGCTACCGCGTGGAGCAGGACGACATCGAGGAGTTCGCGGACGCCCTGCACCGGCCTGTCCGGGATCTGGAACCGCTCCTCGGACTCTCCTTCGAGGGCGAGGTGCGCGCCGTGCCGGAGGGCCGTGTGGTGTTCGCCGGTGAGCCGCTGCTGGAGGTGACCGCCCCGCTCCCACAGGCCCAGCTCGTCGAGACGTACCTGCTGAACCAGCTGTGCCACCAGACGGTGGTCGCGTCGAAGGCGGCGCGCTGTGTCCTGGCCGCGGCCGGACGACCGGTCGTGGACTTCTCCCTGCGCCGCGCGCACGGCCCGTGGGCGGGTCTGCAGGCCGCTCGTCTGGGCGCCCTGGTGGGGTTCGCGGGCACGAGCAACGTGGCCGCGGCAGCGGCCCTCGGCATCCCGGCCTCGGGCACCATGGCGCATTCCTACATCGAGGCGTTCCCCGGCGAGGAGGAGGCGTTCCGTGCGTTCGCGCACGCCCACCCGGGCCCCGTCACCTTCCTCGTCGACACCTACGACACCGAGGAGGGCGTACGCATCGCCGCCCGGGTCCTGGCCGAGCTGCGGCGCGGGCCCGGCTGCGCGATCCGCCTGGACAGCGGTGACCTCGACGCACTCGCGCGCCGGTCACGCGCCATCCTGGACGCCGCCGGACTGGCCGACGTGCGGATCGTGGCCAGCGGCGGGCTCGACGAGTACGGCGTGGACCGTCTGGTACGCGCCGGCGCCCCGATCGACGTGTACGCGGTGGGCACGAAGGTGGGGGTGGCAGCGGACGCCCCCTACCTGGACGCCGCCTACAAGCTCGTCGAGTACGACGGCGGGCCCGTGATGAAGCTGTCCTCGGCGAAGGTCACGGCCCCGGGGCGCAAGCAGGTCTTCCGCCGCACCGGGCGGCCCGACGTGATCGCCCTGGCCGGGGAAGAGCCTCCGGATTCCGGTCAGCCGCTGTTGCGCACGGTCATGCGCGGCGGGCGGCGGACCTGGTCGCCGGACCACTGGCACGACGCCCGCAAGCGATTCCGTGAGGACCTCGCCGCTCTGCCCGGCCCGGCACTCCGGATCAAGGACCCCGAAACGGTCCCGCCGGTATGGTCCGAGGCTCTTGCGCGGCTCACCGCCTCGGTGCGCGCCGACATCGAAGCCCGACTCGGCCCACAGGCGCACGTCGCACCCCCGGACACAGCGATCTCCCGCTCTGTCCCCCTGTCGGCGCACACACACTGACCGGTCCCCGCGCCAGCGGAGGGTCGACAGGGCCGCCATCGGGACCATTGGCCCCTGGCGAGCCGACAGCGCCGAAGCCTTCCATGGAATCGGCGGCGGCATCGCTCCGCGCCACCGCAGGGAGGAGGCGAGGACGATGTCCGTCCCCCCACCACTGAAGAAGAACGACCAGGCCGCACCGGCGACCGGCCCCGAGGCGACAGGCGCCTCGGCGCGCGCCCGCGTCGGCGACGAGATCGTCGTACGGGGGACCACGGCCGGAGTCATCGCACGAGACGGCGAGATCGTCGGCCTCCATCACCCTGACGGCAGCCCGCCCTACGACGTGCGCTGGGCCGACAGCGGACGGGTGACCCTGTACTTCCCGGGTCCTGACTCCTGCATCCGCCATCTGGTGACCGGGGGCGACCATGTCCCGGCCCGTTGACCGTCGGCCGATCGTGGTGGGTCTCGATCCTGAGCCCGGCCATCGGATGGCACTGGCCTGGGCGGCCGACGAGGCCGCCCGACGGCGGTTGCCGTTGCGCCTGGTCCACGTCGAGGGCGTGCCCACCAGGGGCTACCGCGGGCGGGAGGTCCCACCGTCGTGGGAGGAGTGGAACGAGGCGCTGCACAAAGCGGGCCGGCAGGTGCTGGAGGAGGCGTCGGTCTTCGTCACGGCCCGGCAACCGCAGCTCGAGGTGGACGTTCTGCTCGCGGAGGGCGACCCGGTGTGGGTGCTGCGCGAGCAGAGTCGCGGCGCCGCCGCCATCGTGCTGGGATCACGGCACCTGAGCCGCAGGCAGGAGGTCTTCGGCTCACACTCGGTGGCCCTGCCGGTCATGGCCCATACTCGCTGTCCCGTGGTGGTCGTTCCCGAGCCGGAACACATCACCCAGGAGCCGGCGTACTTCGTCGTCGGCGTCGACGGCAGCGAACACTCCGCCGCGGCGGTCGACATGGCGTTCGAGGAGGCGGCCCTGCGTGGCGCCCAGCTGCGGGCCCTGCTGATCTGGGAGCCCGGACCGCTCCGGATCTTCGACGAGCACGAGCCGCAGCAGGAGTGCCGCCGCCTGCTCTCCGAGATCGTGGCAGGCCGCCATGCCCGCTACCCCGAGGTCGACCTGCGGCACGAAGTGGTCCTCGGGCATCCCGTCAAAGTTCTCACCGATGCGTCGGCGCATGCGCTGGGCCTCGTGGTGGGAACCCGGGGCCGCGGGGGCTTCGCCGGCATGTTGCTGGGGTCGGTCAGCCAAGGCGTTCTGCACCACGCCACTTGCCCTGTCATCGCCGTCCCGACACCTGGGTGAGTCCCAGGACCCTCACGAAGGGGAGCCGCCGTGACCGCAGAACCTCTCGACGTGAACGCCGTCACCACACTCGTGGCGGACGCCGCCGCGGCGCCCTCGCTGCACAACGCGCAGCCCTGGACCTTCCGCTACCTGCGGGACATCGGAGTCCTCCGTCTGTACGCCAACCTGGAACGCACCCTGCCGCGAACGGACCCGGACAATCGGGGCCTGCACATCGGTTGCGGCGCCGCGCTGCTGAATCTGCGCGTGGCCGCCGCGGCGGCGGGCCTGGCGCCACTCGTCCGCCTGCTGCCCGACCCGGCCTACCCGGAGTTCCTCGCCGAGGTGCATCTGTGCGGCACCGGACCACCTGACGGGGCGCTCGCCCAGCTGGACCCTGCCATCCGGCGCCGCCACTCCAGCCGGCTGCCCTTCCGCGACGAGGACATCCCCGCCGCCGTGCGGCAGAGGTTGTACGACGCGGCCGGGGCCGAGGGCGCACAGCTGCTGTTCCCCGGCGGCTGGCACGTGCAGACCATCCTGGACCTGGTTCGGGACGCCGAGGGCAGGGAGGCCGTGGACCCGGAAGTGCGCGGGGAAACGGCACAGTGGACACGCACGGAGCCGTCGGCTGTTGCCGGGGCGGCCGACGGCATCCCCGGCGAGGCGTTCGGTCCTCGGCAACGCGGTACCTCGGCCCCCGTGCGAGACTTCGCCGTCGGCCGCCCGATGACCGGGCGCGGCTGGGCGCCCTTCGAGAAGCATCCGAACATCGCCCTGCTGGGTACGGCCCACGACGAACCCGCGGACTGGCTCTGCGCCGGTCAGGCGCTGGAACGGGTCCTGCTCCGGGCCACCGCGGACGGGCTCGCCGCCTCGGTCACCTCCCAGCCCCTGGAGTGGCCGGAAATCCGGTGGACCGTCCGTGACCCCGTCTCGTCCATGGCGCACGTCCAGATGGTGATCCGGCTGGGCTACGGCCCCGAAGGCCCGGCGAGTCCACGGCGGCCGGTGGCCGATGTGCTCGATGTCCTCTGAGCGGACCCATCGGACAGCGAGGAGGGGACACGTGGAGGTCTCCGAGGTGATGACCGCTCCTCCGGTGTGCGTCGCACCGGACGCCTCCCTGGTCGAGGTGACCCGGCGGATGGCCGAATGCGCCGTCGGTTCGGTCCTCGTGGTCGAGGACGGAACGCTGCACGGCATCGTCACCGACCGCGACCTCGCCGTACGCGGCATGGGCGGCGGCCTGGATCCGGAGGCCCGGGTGGACGCGGTCATGTCTCCCGGTGTCGTCCGGGTGGAGGCGACCGATGATGTGGAGGTGGCCTTTCGGACGTTCCGCCGTACGGGGGTCCGCCGGCTTCCGGTTCTCGACGCGGGCCGGGTGGTGGGCGTGCTGACGATCGACGACCTCTTCCTCGACGTCTTGCGGCGGCTTGCCGACCTGCTGGGCCCGGTCGCCTGGAGCGTCATGCAGGAGCCGCCCGGCCCGCCTTCGCAGACCGGAGCCCCGCATGAGCCCTGAACCGGCTCGGCAGGCGACGGCCGCTCTCCGCGCGGGCGGACCATCGACCGGCGTCACGACGACGGCGCCACCGGATCGGCGAAACACCTCCGCCTCGTCGATCCCCGCGGTACCGGTCTCCGACGTCTTTGCCGTCCTGGGAAGTCTTCCGCGCGGTCTCACGTCGGCCGAGGCGGCCACACGCCGGGACCGTTGTGGCCCCAACGAGCTGCCCGGCGTGCGGCGGGGCCAGGTGTGGCGTCGGCTGGTCGCGCAGTTCACCGACCTCTTCGCGGTGGTTCTGCTCGTCTCCTCGGCGATCACGTTTCTCGCGTACTGGCTGGGGCAGCCCCGGGATCCGTCCACCCTCCAACTGGCCCTGGCGATCCTCGGCGTGGTGCTGCTGAACGCCGGCATCGGTTTCGCGCAGGAGTACTCCGCCGAACGCACGGCCGAGTCCCTGCAGGCGATGGTGCCGCGCACCTGCCGCGTGCTGCGCGACGGCGAACGGCGCGAGCTGCCCGCGCGGGACCTGGTGCCCGGCGATGTGGTGATCCTTGACGCCGGGGACGCGGTGCCTGCCGACTGCCGGCTGGTCGAGGCCCAGGAAGCCGCCGTCAACAACGCTGCGCTCACCGGCGAGAGCGATCCGGTCGCGCGGGTCGCGGCACCCGTGCCGCCGGGACCGCCGCTGCAGGCCCGCAACTGCGTGTTCATGGGCACCGACCTGGTCGCGGGCACCGCGAAGGCCGTCGTGTTCGCCACGGGTACGGCCACCGAGTTCGGGCGGATCTTCCGGCTCACCGCCGCCGCCCCGAGGCAGCGGACCCCGCTGCAACGGCAGGTCGCCGTCATGGCCCGCCGGGTCGCGGGCGTGGCGCTCGCGACCGGCGCCGCCCTGTTCGCTGTGCGCCTGCCCAGCGGGCAACCGTTCGTCGACACGTTCGTCTTCTCGCTCGGTGTGATGGTCGCTCTGGTGCCGGAGGGGCTGCCGGCCACGCTCTCCGTCTCACTGGCGATCGGTGTACGCCGCATGGCCCGCCGGCACGCACTCGTCAAGCAACTGCTGGCCGTGGAGGCGCTGGGGTCGACAAGCGTCATCTGCACCGACAAGACGGGCACCCTCACGCAGGCCGAGATGACCGTCGTACAGCTGTGGGCGGACGGTGCGTCGCACGCCGTGTCCGGAGTGGGGTACGCACCGGCCGGTGAGATCACCGACGCGGGGGCCCTACGGGAGTTGCTTCGAGCGGCTGCTCTGTGCAGCAACGCCCGGCTGGTGCCGCCGACCGGGCGGGACTCCTGGCGCGTGCTCGGAGACACCACCGAGGGGGCCCTGCTGGTGGCCGCCCGGAAAGCCGGCCTGGATCCGGCGCGAGAAGAGGCCGGTACACCCCGGGTGGCGGAGCATCCCTTCGACTCCGCGCGCAAGCTCATGAGCACCGTGCACCGCGACAGCGACGGCAGGTTCTTCGCCTACGTCAAGGGCGCCCCGCTCGAACTGCTCGCCCACTGCGATGCCATCGACCGCAGCGGCGCGAAGGCCCCACTGTCCGATGCGGCCCGCACCCAAGTGGCGGCGGCCGCGGACGGCATGGCCGGACAGGGCCTGCGCGTTCTGGCGGTCGCCCGGCGGCCGGTCTCCGGTCCACGGCCGTCGCTCGGGGACGTCGAGTCGGAGCTGACGCTGCTGGGGCTGGCCGGGATGTACGACCCGCCCCGGCCGGAGGTGCGGGACGCGGTGGACGCGTGCCGGCGGGCCGGGATCCGCATCATCATGGTCACCGGCGACCATCCCCTCACGGCGGAGGCCGTCGCCCGCCGTGTCGGCATCGTGCGCGAGTCGGCTCCGGCCGTGGCGACGGGCACCCAGCTCGACGCGCTGGACGACAGCGGCCTGGACGCCCTGCTGGCGAACTCCAGCGAACTGCTGCTGTGCCGGGTCAGCCCCGAGCACAAGATGCGGGTGGTCACGGCACTGCAGCGGCGTGGCGAGGTCGTCGCCGTCACCGGCGACGGGGCCAACGACGCCCCGGCCCTCAAGCACGCCGACATCGGCGTCGCCATGGGTGCCTCCGGCACCGACGTCGCCCGTGAAGCGGCGGTGATGGTGCTGCTCGACGACTCCTTCGCCTCGATCACCACCGCGGTGGGACTGGGCCGCTCGGTCTACCGCAACATCCGCAAGTTCCTGATCTACCTCTTCAGCCACAACATCGCCGAACTCGTACCGATCCTCGCCGCCACCTTCGCCGGCTTCCCGCTGGTGCCGATCACAGCGGTACAGATCCTGGCCATCGACCTCGGCTCGGACGTGCTGCCCGCCCTCGCGCTCGGTGCGGAGCCGATGGAGCCCGACGTCATGAACAGCCCTCCGAGACCCCGACAGGAGCGGCTCTTCTCGACGGCGGTCATGGGCCGCATCCTCTTCCTCGGCGACATCCAGGCCCTGGGCGTGTGCGCCGTCTTCTTCTGGCACATCCACGCCTCCGGCATCCCCTACGCGGACTTCACCAAGGACAATCCCGTCTACCGCGAGGCGATCACCATGGTTCAGGCCGGCATCGTCGTCAGCCAGTTCTTCAACGCCCTCGCCGTGCGCACCGACCGGCAGAGCGTCTTCCGGGCCGGCCTGCTGACCAATCCCTGGCTGCTGGTCGCAGGCTGCTTCGGCATCGGGCTGATGGCCGCCATCAGCTACGCGCCACCGCTCCAGGCGGTGTTCCACACCGCGCCGCTGGCCCCCGCCGACTGGGCGGTTCTGGCCGCGTTCGGAGCGCTGCTGCTGGCCGCCGAGGAACTCAGGAAATGGGCGCTGCGGCATCGGAGGACATCCTCGAAGGGAGGAAGGTGAATGAGAGTGATCATCGCGGGTTGTGGCCGGGTCGGGGCCACCCTGGCCACGCAGCTCGTCGCCGAGGGCCACGATGTTCGGCTCGTCGACCGGCAGCCGAAAGCGCAGAAGAGGCTGTCACCGGGCTTCCCCGGCACCTTCCACATCGGCAACGGCTTCAACCGCTCCGCGCTGGAGACGGCCGGAATCGCCCACGCGGACGCCTTCGTCGCGGTCACGTCCGGGGACAACAGCAACATCGTCAGCGCGCGGACCGCCAAGGAGACGTACCGCGTCCCGATCGTCCTCGCCCGCATCCACGATCCGCGCAGCGCCGACATCTACCGGGAACTGGGCATCCCGACGATCTCCAGCGTCCGCTGGGCTGTCAACCGCATCCACCAGATGCTGCTGCACCGGCACCTCACCCCCGAGCTCACCTTCGGCAACGGCGAGACACTCCTCGTCCGCTCCCAGCTGCCGTCCTACCTCTCCGGACGACAGATCACCGAGTTCGACGTCGACGGCGAGATCCGCGTCGTGGAGATCACCCGTGCCGGTCGCTCACTGCTCCCCGCCCATGGTGTCCTGGCCGAGCCCGGTGACCTGGTCACCTTCAGTGTGGCCGCCACGGCGCTGGGCCGGCTGAGCGGCTTCCTCGACAAGGAGCTGGGAACGTGAAGGTCCTGATCGCGGGCGCGGGCCGACTCGGCACCCAGATCGCCCAGGTGCTGTCCGCCGCCCGCAACGACGTCACCCTCGTCGAGTACGACGACGACCGCGTGGCCGAACTCGAAGATCTTCCGCACGTGCGCGTCGTAGCCGGGGACGCCTGCGAGCCGGCGCTCCTGGAGCACGCGGGAGCCCTCGCCTGCGACCTGGTCATCGCCGCCACCGGCCGCGACGAGGACAACCTCGTCATCAGTCTGCTCTGCAAGCGGCAGTTCGGAGTGGGGCGGGTGGCCGCGCGCGTCAACGAGGAGGAGAACGCCTGGCTCTTCGACCAACGGTGGGGCGTGGACGTGGCCGTGCCCGCTGCCACCCCACTGATCTCCCTCATCGAGGAGGCCACCGGTGCCACGGACACGGTGGCGCTGCTGCGGCTGAGCAAGGCGGGCGTCGAGGTCATCGAGACCGCGATCACCGAGGAGTCCCGGGCAGCGGGACACCGGCTGGCCGAGATCGAGCTGCCCGCCGGCACCGTGGTCGCCACCGTCGTACGCGAAGGCCGTCCCACGGTCCCTGGCCCCGAGGTGCGGCTGCTCCCGGGCGACGAGCTCCTGCTCGTGTCACACGAGGCGACCCAGCAGGAGATTCACGCGGCATTCCAGTGAAGTGGCCCCGCACTGGCCCCGGCCTCGAGTCACTGCTTCAGGGAACGCACGATCACGACCGGGCAGCTCGCATGTTGCGACACATGCTGACTGACGGAGCCGAGAAGGGCACGAGCGAACCCGCCCCTGCCCCGGCTGCCCACCACCAGGACCTCGGCTCCCTCGGCGGCCCGCAGCAGGACATCGGCGGCGTTGCCGTGCACCACACGGGTCCGCACAGAGCCCGCGGCCTCCGCGCCGAGCACGTCGGCCAGCTCCTGGCTCATCTTCTGCCGGGTCTCCTCCTCGTCGACGTCCATGTCCACGGCGGGCCCCGACCAGCCGTACAGGCCCGGCAGCTCCCACACGGCGACCGCTTCCACGGTGCCGCCGACCAGCCCGGCATAGCGCACGGCCCAGCGCAGGGCCTCGTACGAGGACTGCGACCCGTCGACGCCGACCACCACCCGCGGCTCCGAGACATCCGTGTCCATGCGTCCCACTCTCCTTCGGTGTCTGAGCCCACGGGGCCGGCCCGCCCCTGCTCTCCACGCTGCGGGACCCATCGCCACACCGCCACAGATGAGCAGCCGGCGGCATGACGGGGCGACGGGGGCGGCGTGCCGTCAGCACCCGTGACACGTGACCCAGCCGGGGCACCCCGCGTTCCCACGGATGCTGCTGCCCGACGGCATGTGGCGACACGTCGAGACCATCAGGGTGCGCGATCTGTTCGGCTGCGAGCGTGGCGCAGATGGCGCCATCCCGAGAACAGTGGACCGGCAGGCATGCCTAGGAGCACAGTCACTGCCGTTCAGGCACGACCGCGACCGGACACTGGGCATGGTGCAGCAGCGCATGGCTCACGCAGCCGAGCTGGAATCCGAAGTGACCCGTCCTACGGTGTGCCCCGACGATCACGAGATCCGCGGCCGCCGACCGGTCCACGAGGATCTTGCCGGCCGGTCCTTCGACGACGGACGGACGCGTCCGGACATGCGGATTCTCGGCGCTCGCCGCCTTGAGAAGAGCGTCGATCACGACGGAGGCGTTCTCCTCGTACGTGTCCGCCGGTCCGCCGGGCTGCAACCGGTCACCGTGTCTGTCGTAGGCAGGCCTGCGCCAGGCACGCACGACGTCGAGGACGCACCCTCGCACCTCGGCCTCGCGGAAGGCGAAACGCACAGCCTCCGCAGTCGTGTCCGATTCGCCCAGGCCGAGCAGGATCCGCTCGTGCGCACCCGCCAGGCCCACGCGATCACCCCGGACCACGAAGACCGGACAGTGCGCCCGGGCGGACACGCCGAGACCGACCGACCCGAGCAGCAGACCCGTGAGCTCACCACGGCCACGCGAACCCGTCACCAGCGCGAACGCACCGTCGCCCGCGCTGACGAGAGCGGCCGCAGCGTCCTCCGGAACGATGTCGGTGGTGACCTTCACATCCGGGTTGCGCCGTTCGGCCCGATCGGCCGCCGAGGCCACGATGTGCTCGGCCAGCAGCTGCTCGGAGGGGCGCCTCGGGTCCACCGAGGGAAGACCCGCCTCGTAGCGCGCCCACAAGGAGGCGTACACCAGCCTGAGCGGAACGCCATGACGCGCGGCTTCGTCCACGGCCCAGTCGACCGCCAGCAGGGATGAGTCCGATCCGTCCACCCCCACCACCAGGGGAAGTGTCATTGTCCCCACCGCCTTTCATGGAGCCGCCGACAGCGTGCGGCATTGGGGGTGAACTTCACCGTCCCACTCCGTGTGGGTAGTCGCGAGGGCGCTTCAGCTCGCGCTGAAGGACCATCGGCCCCCTACTGCTCCTGGTTCGGTCCGTGTCCCTGCCGAACGGATGCGGCGACCCGGTCGACCAGTTCAGGGAGCGCCGACCGCACCGCTTCACTCAGGGGCGCACCGAGTTCGACGTCCGCCACCTCCACGGCGTGCACCACGAGCCTCTGCGGCAGCTGCCCGAGTGCCTCCGCCAGGGCGAGGCACTCCCCGAGGCCGAGCGCGTGGGTGCTCGCAGTAGCTGCTGTCCGGGAGGCCGCGTCCGCCGCCGTGAGGGTGTGCAACTCCCCGGGCCGGGCCGGCTGTGCGCGGAGGGCTTCCACCACGACCACCGTGTCCGCGCCGCGCCACACATCGAGCATGCGCGCAGGTTCGCCGTCACTGACTGTGAGGACGGTTCCGTCCGGGACGCGCCCCCGCAACGCCTCCACCGCGGCCGGGCCGACGCCGTCGTCGCCGCGTAGGGGATTGCCCACGCCGATCACCACGACCCGGCGGCTCATGTGTGCTCCACGGTCACGTCGAGGAAGTGGGCGGCGCAGGAGATACAGGGGTCGTGGTTGCGGATGGCCCGTTCGCACAGATGGGTGAGCTCCTCGTCGCCAGCCGCGGGCCCAGCCGTATCTAGGCGCGCCTGGACGGCCTTGCGCACGTCCTCCTCGATGGCCGTCTGGTTCTGGGCCGTGGGCGGGACGATACGGGCCTCGGTGATCGTGCCGTCCTCGGTGAGGGCATAGCGGTGGTACAGCAGGCCCCGGGGCGCCTCGGTGGCCCCGGTACCGGCCGCATGGCGCGGCGGGACCTCGACGGCCGGTCGGGGAGGTCGTTCGTATCCGCCGATGATCCGCAGGGCTTCCTCGATGGCCTGCACCACTTCCACGGCGCGTACGACGATGCTGCGGAAGGGGTTGTCGCAGACGGCACCGGTCAACGGGTCGCCCAGGCCGGCGTCGCGCGCCGCCTCGGCGGCCACGGGGTGAAGCCAACGGCCGTTGATCGCGTAGCGGGCCAGCGGCCCGGTCAGGTGGCGGCGGCCGTCGAGTGCGGCCGTGCGAGCCGTGGAGTGCGGTACCTGCCCTTCCTGGACGTGCTGTTCGAAGTCGGCCAGCGGGAACTCGCGCAGCGCCGGGTCTTGGCCCTGAGCGGCCAAGACCGCCGGTGTTCCGGAGTCGATCGGGTAGCGGCCGGGGTCGCGCAGTGCGAACAGGTCGTGGTCGCACACGGCGTCGGGGAAGTCGAACGCCGCCGCCCAGCGGACGGTTCCCAGCGCGTCCTCCCGGGCCTGCCGCAGCCGTTCGGCCAACGGACGCAGCTCCTCCCGCCCCGGAGTCCGGTAGAAGCCGCCGACCCGGACGTTGACCGGATGGATGGGGCGGCCGCCAAGCTGTTCGACGATCGCGTTGCCGGCCTGTTTGAGCCTCAGACCGCGTTCGACAGCGGCTCGCTGGTCGCGGGCGAGCTCCACGACGTCCGCACGCCCGAGGAAGTCCGGGGCATGCAGCAGGTAGATGTGCAGAGTGTGGCTCTCGATCCATTCGCCGCAGTACAGCAGGCGCCGGAGTTCCGCGAGGGGGCCGTCCACCGTGACCCCGCAGGCGTTCTCGATCGCCCGGCAGGCGCTCATCTGGTAGGCGACCGGGCAGATGCCACAGATCCGGGCGGTGATGTCGGGAGGCTCGGTATGGCCGCGGCCGGTCAGGAAGGCCTCGAAGAAGCGCGGCGGTTCATAGATGCGCAGCCGCGTCTCGGCGACCGTGTCACCCTCGACGCGTAGGTGGAGGGCTGCCTCGCCCTCCACCCTGGCCAGCGCGTCCAGCCGCAGGACGCGGTTTCCGCGATCGTTCATGCGCGCCTTCCGGGCGGGGGTGCGTCAGGCCGGTGGGCTCTGCTGCCGCCCCTCGGCCGCGAGGTCGGGTACGGGGGCATATTCCGGCGACGCGGCGTTGAAGGTGCGGAAGACACGCTGGATGTCCCGCTCACTCATCCCGTCGTGGCGCAGCTGCGCGATCATGGAGCGCAGATTGGGCTTGCTCGACGGTCCGAAGCAGCCGTAGCAGCCTCGTCCGTAGGCGGGGCAGATGGCGCCGCAGCCGGCGTGTGTGACCGGGCCGAGACAGGGCGTGCCGTGGGCCACGGTGATGCAGGTGGTGCCGCGCCTCTTGCACTCGAAGCAGACGCTGTGGTTCGAGATCTGGGGTTTGCGACCGGCCAGGTATGCGTTGATGACTTCGAGAAGCTGGCGGCGGTCGATGGGGCACCCGCGCAGTTCGAAGTCGACCGGCACGTGGGCCGAGATCGGCGTCGAGGTCTCCAGGGTGGCGATGTACTCCGGCTGGGCGTAGACGGCGGCGAGGAAGTCGTCGACGTCGGCGAAGTTGCGCAGTGCCTGGATGCCGCCCGCGGTGGCGCAGGCTCCGATGGTCACCAGGTATCGGGAGACGCGGCGGACGTGCTGGATCCGCTCGGCGTCCTCGGCGGTGGTGATCGACCCCTCGACCAGTGACAGGTCGTAGGGCCCCCGGCCCGCCGGCCGCGCACGCTCCCGGTCGGCGCCCTCGGCCGGTGTCATCTCCACGAAGTGGTCGATCCGGACGCGTTCGGTGAGGCCGAGGAGTTCGTCCTCACAGTCCAGGAGGGTCAGCTGACAGCCGTCGCACGAGGCGAACTTCCACACCGCGAGTGTCGGCCGTGTACGAATGACCGGGCCGAGGTCGGTGACCATGTCACAACTCCCTCACGAGGAGCAGGTCTGCCACACGGTCGTAGCCGACGACCGGGCCGTCCCGGCACAGCAGAAGCGGGCCGAGCTGGCAGTGGCCGCAGTGGCCGGTGGCGCAGTGCATGTTCCGTTCCAGGGACACCTGGACGCGGTGCGGGACCAGCCCGCGGGTCACGAGATCGCGTGCGGTGTGCCGCATCATCACCTCGGGTCCGCACACCAGTGCGCAGGTCCGTTCGGGACGCAGGGCGAGACGGTCCAGAAGCGTGGTGACGACGCCTACCGCGCGCTGCCAGCCCGGACCGGGGCGGTCGACGGTCACCTCGACCTGGGCCGGGCCGCGCCAGCTCTCGATCTCGTCCTGGAAGACAATGTCGGCGGGGGTGCGGGCGCCCACCAGGACGGTGAGCCGGCCGTAGTCCGCCGGCCGGTCCAGGACCGTGTGCACGACCGGCCGCAGCGGAGCCAGCCCGATGCCGCCGGCGACCACGAGAACGTCGTGTCCGGCTGCCGCTTCGAGGTCCCAGCCGGTGCCGTACGGCCCGCTGAGTCCGACGCTGTCACCCGGGCGCAACCGGTACAGCGCGGTCGAGACCGCGCCCACCGCGCGCACGGTGTGCACAAGACCCCCGTGGCGGCCGCGCAGGGCACTGGCCGAGATGGGCACCTCGCCGACCCCGAACGCGTAGATCATCGCGTACTGCCCCGGTGAAAAGGGTGCGAGTGCTTCCCCGACCGGTACCAGCTCGATCGACCGGGTGTCGGCGGTCTCGGCCCAGGTGGCGGCGACGCGATAGGGCAGCGGGGGCGGCACGGTGGTCATCCCCCCTTCGGCTCCGCTGCCGTCCAGTCGTGCAGGGCAGCCGCTTCCTCCGTGATGTCGATACCGACCGGACACCACACGATGCAACGTCCGCAGCCCACGCAGCCCGACGAGCCGAACTGGTCGTACCAGGTACCGAGTTTGTGGGTCATCCACTGCCGGTAGCGGCTGCGCGAGGAGGAGCGGACCGGACCGCCGTGCAGCTGGGAGAAGTCCAGGTCGAAGCAGGAGTCCCACAACCGCCACCGCTCGGCGTGGTCGCCGGTGAGGTCGGTGACGTCCTCGGTGGTGGTGCAGAAGCAGGTGGGACACACCATGGTGCAGTTGCCGCACGTCAGGCACCGCCCGGCGACATCGTCCCAGCGGGGCGCGTCGAGCGTGCCGGCCATCAGCTCCCGCAGATCCGCCTCAGGCATGGTCCGTCCCATGCGGTCCGCGGCGGCTGTGACGGCTGCGCGAGCCGTCTCCCGGGTTTCCGGGTCGGCCGGACGGGCGGGCAGTTCGGCCAGGATCTCCGCGCCTTCCGGGCTGCCGCTGCGAATCCAGAAGCGGTGGCCCTCCGCGTCGACCACCTCGGTCATCACCAGGTCGTAGCCGGGACCGGCAGCGGGCCCGGTGCCCATGGAGACGCAGAAGCACGTGGCGCCGGGCTCCGTGCACTCGACCACGATCAGCAGGGCCCCGGAGCGCCGCCCCTGGTAGGTGGAGTCGCGGTACGCGCCGCCGGTCAGTACCCGGTCCTGGATGGCGATGGCCCGCAGATCGCAGGGGCGCACACCCAGGAAGGCGTACCGCGGGGGCGCGGCCTGGTCGGCGGTGAGGACCAGCTCCCCCTCCACCCGGTCGGCGCTCCACTCCCGTACCCGCGCCGGATGCAGGAAGGACTTCCAGGACTGGGGACCCGCCGCGTTCGCGAAGGCCGCGCCGTCCGACCGCTCCCGCAGACGGTACCGCCCCGCCTCCAGCTCCACGCCCCATCCGTACGGCAGCTCGTCGGCCGACAGCAGCTCCGCCAGCACGATCGCGCCGTCCCGCACCGTGGGTCCGACCACGGTGAATCCGCGCCGGACCAGCACGTCCACGAGCGCGCCCATGCCGTCCTTGCCCATGACGAGCTCGTCGGACGCGGGCGGCCGGGGGGTGTTCACATCGGCGTCGGCGCTCATGACCGACCTCCTTCAGCGCAGCGGACGGCACATCGAGCCCCGCCGTCCCCACAAGCCCACGATGGCAGCATTTCCGGCACGGTGCCGCGCCGACAGAGCCACCTGGGCACATACGCCGGGTCCTTTGGTCCCATCTCTCCGAGCCGCCGCAGCGCCGGGTGGTGGGAGGTGGATCACGGCCGACGGCCGCGCGACGTGCCGATCGGCTCGGGAACGAGGCCGAATGGCCCTTGGTGACGCAGCCCGGCCGAGGCTCACCATGACCACAAGAGACGCTGTTCGAAATCTCGCAGGTGGAGGTGGCCCGGATGTACTGGTACGGCGGCTGGGCCTGGATGACGTTCATGCCCCTGTTGTGGATCGCACTGATCGTCCTCGCCGTGTGGGCCGTGATCCGCCTGACGCACGCCACGACCGGTGGCGCCTCCCATCGCAGCCACAGCTGGGCGGACGACGAGCCCCGGGAGACCCCGGAAGAGATCCTCGACCGGCGCTATGCCTCGGGAGAGATCGACACGGACGCCTACACCGAGGCCCGCGAGCGCCTCGCTGCCCATAGGCCGAGGCCTCGCTGATCGGACTCTCCAGGTGCCGGCGGCCACTGGCTGTGCTGCTCGCGCTGCGGGCCGCCCCACTGATCGCCCGGCTCGCGCCGAAGGCGGCGGCCCGTCGGCGTGCCAGCGAGAGGACTGATGCCGACCGGCCACGGACGGGGCCGTTCGACCCAGTGCTGCGGGGGTGGCTCGGGCCGATGGTAGGAGCAGGCCCGAAGGAAGGAGGGCCGCCATGCCCTGGGAGACCATCCGTAAGGACGCCCCGCCGCGTGTCGCCCCCAATCTGCGCGACTACGACAAGGAGTGCGCGGACTTCTCGTGGCAGGCGGCGCGCAGCAGGCTGGAGGGGCTGCCCGGCGGGCGGGGACTGAATATCGCGCACGAAGCCGTGGACCGGCACGTGGCATCGGGCCGTGCAACGGCGGTCGCGCTGCGCTGCGTCGGTCGGGACGACTCCGTCACCTCGGTGACTTATGGTGAGCTGGCCCGTTCGACGGCACGCTTCGCCAACGTGCTCCGCGGCCTCGGGGTCGGTCACGGCGACCGGGTGGTGACGCTGCTGGGGCGCTGTCCCGAGCTGTACACCGTGGTACTCGGCACTCTGAAGAACACCAGTGTGCTGTGCCCGCTGTTCTCGGCGTTCGGGCCGGACCCGGTGTTCCAGCGGATGACGCTGGGCGACGCGCAGGTACTGGTCACCACGGCGGACCTGTTCCGCAGGAAGGTCGCCGCGCGACACCACGGCCTCGCCACCCTGCGCTACGTGCTGATCGTCGGTGACGGGGCGGACGACCTGCCCGGCACCCTGTCCCTCGACACCCTCATGGCCGACGCGGCCGACACCTTCACCATCCCTCCGACATCACCCCACGACATGGCCCTGCTGCACTTCACGAGCGGCACGACGGGGATCCCCAAGGGCGCGGTGCACGTGCACGAGGCGGCCGTAGCCCACTGCATGACCGCGCTGTACGCCCTCGACCTCCATGAGGACGACGTGTTCTGGTGCACGGCCGATCCGGGCTGGGTCACCGAAATGTCCTACGGGGTCATCGCCCCGCTCATGCACGGCGTGACGGTCGTGGTGGACGAGGGCGACTACGACGCCCGCCGCTGGTACCGGATCCTCGCCGAGCAGCGGGTGAGCGTCTGGTACACGGCGCCGACGGCCCTGCGCATGCTGATGCGGACCACACCGAGGACCGGTCCGTACGACCTGCCCCGCTCCTTCGACCTGAGTGCGCTGCGGTTCATCGCGTCGGTGGGCGAGCCGCTCAACCCGGAGGCGGTGGTGTGGGGGCGGGACGTGCTCGGGCTGCCGGTGCACGACAACTGGTGGCAGACCGAGACCGGCGCCATCATGATCGCCAACTTCGCCGCCTGCGACATCCGCCCCGGCTCGATGGGACGTCCGCTGCCCGGTGTGCATGCGGCGGTGCTGCGGCGCGGCGGGGACGGCCGGGCCGAGGTCGCCGGCGGGCACGTCACCGTACTGAAGGAGCCCGGAGTCGAGGGTGAGCTGGCGCTCCGGCCCGGCTGGCCGTCCATGTTCCGCGGCTATCTGCACGACGAGCCACGCAGTGCGGCGGCCTTCGCGGACGGCTGGTACCTCACCGGTGACCTGGTACGACGCGACGCGGACGGCTGGTACTGGTTCGTCGGGCGAGCCGACGACGTCATCAAGTCGGCCGGACACCTCATCGGGCCGTTCGAGGTCGAGAGCGCCCTGATGGAGCACCCGGCCGTCGCCGAGTCCGGCGTCATCGGCCGCCCCGATCCCGTCGCCGGGAACATCGTGAAGGCCTTCGTCGCGCTGCGGCCTGGCTTCGACGCGACCACCACGATGCGGCAGGAACTGCTGGCCTTCGCCCGGCGTCGACTGGGTCCGGCCGTGGCACCCCGCGAGATCACCTTCGACCAGCACCTGCCGCACACCCGCAGCGGCAAGGTCATGCGCCGCCTGCTGCGGGCCCGTGAACTCGGTCTGCCCGAGGGCGACATATCCACCCTGGAGGAATCCACCATGGAGGCGACCTCCTCCGCGCAGGGGATGGAGCAGTCCGCATGAATGCCACCCACTTCCCTCGTGCACCCCACACCGCCTCCCGGCCGAACCGTCAAGCCGCTCGCGTAGCACGACGGCAACGGGGCAGTGCGGGTGCCGCAGGACCTGGCAGGCCGAGCCCGACACCAGCCGCCTGAAGCCAACTCGCCCCCGGGCGCCCGCAGAGCCCATCGGCGCGCCGCCGGCCTCGATCAGGGCCCGGTACCGGCCTCGTCCGCGGCGATACCTACCGCGTCCAGGCTCGGCGGGGAGCTGCCCACACCTGCAACGAGCTGGTTTCGCATGACAGATCTTGAGGCGAGCCCCGGCCAGATCCACGACGATGATCCTGCGCGGCGAGTACATCCGCGCCAGAACCACGGCAGCCAGACCGACGGGGCCCGCGCCCACCACGACGACGGTGTCTCCCGGGCCCGACGTGTCCGTTCCGCACTCCGACCTCGTAGGCGGTGGGCAGGAGTTCGGCGAGCAGGACCGCGTCATCCAGCGCGAGGTCGTAGGGTCGCCGGGTGGTGGAGTGATCGGCGAACGGCACGCGCACCAACTCGGCCTGGGTGCCGTTGATCAGATTGCCGAGGATCCATCCGCCTCCGCCGCGGCACTGCCCGTACCTGGCATCGCGACACTCCAGGCAGTCACCGCAGGCCGAGAGGGACGACAGGATCACCTGATCACCGGAACGCAGGTGATGGACCTGGCCACCGGTCTCCACGACCTCGCCGACGGCTTCGTGGCCGAGAACCGTCCCCGGCTTCACCTCGGGGAAGTCTCCCCGTCGGATGTGCAGATCAGTGCCGCACACAGTGGTGGCGTCGACGCGCACGATCGCGTCGGTCGCCTCCTCGATCACAGGGTCCGGAACTGCGTCCCAGGACATCTGTGCAGGGCCGTGGTAAACGAGCGCTCTCGCCGACTTCACTCCTCGCTCCCCCACCTCCACGGTCACCCCGCGGGGCCCCCGGGCAACATGGCCGCCCGTGCACCTCAGTCCGGCTCCATGTACGGGCGACGGAAGACCGGGGCCTGAGCGTTGCGCCACGGGCGTACCGCCGTCAGAGCCCGGGCGACGGCGGATTCCAGCGCGCCACTGGTGTCGACCGGGACGGCTTCAGGCCACGGCGGTTCCTTCGCGGCCATGGCGTCGGCGATCCCGGCGTCGGCGTCGGAGGCGCCGGGGGCGCGCGTGCTCAGGCGGGCTGCGGACACGTCGGTCGGCACATGGCAGTGCAGGGCCACCAGGTCGGCGCTGGCGCGTTCGGCCACCTGCACCGCCGCCTCACGCTGGAGGGAATCGGACCAGGTGGCGTCGAGGACGACGGACTCGCCGGCGGACAGCAGCAGGGCTGCGCGGTCGAGCAGGGCGGCGTACGTCCTGGCCGTCCACTCGGGCGTGTACAGCCCTTCGCCGTAGCCGGCCGCAGCGGACTGCTCCGCCGCAATGCCCGCCAGTTCCTTGCGGATGCGGTCGCTGCTGAGCAGGGTGACCCCCAGCCGGTCGGCCAGCGCTCCGGAGAGCGTGGACTTCCCGCTGCCCGGCAGTCCGCCGACGAGCGTGAGGCCGACGGTGGAGGTGCGCAGGTGGCGCAGTGCCATGGCGGCAAGGTTCCGGGACGCCGCGTCCGCGCCGGGCGCTCCCTGGCGACCCTGGATCACCGAGACTTTGGCACGGACGAAGGCGCGGTACGCGACGTAGTGGTGCCACAGGGAAGGGGGCGCGGGATCCGCGGAGTACTCGCCGTACCTGGCGAGGAAGTACGCCGCGGCGTCCGGGAAGCCGAGCCGTTCCAGGTCCATGGCCAGGAAGGCGGCGTCGTCCAGGCCGTCGACGTAGCGGAGACGGTCGTCGAACTCCAGGCAGTCCAGGACCCGGGGGCCGTCGTCGAGGCAGAACACGTCCTCGGCGAGGAGGTCGCCGTGGCCGTCGACCACCCGCCCCTGCTCGATGCGGCTGTCGAACAGCCGCTTGCGGCCGGCGAGATAGCGGTGCACCAGCCGCTCGATCTCCGTCACGTGCTCCGGCACGACTCCCTCCGCGGCCAGCGCGTGCAGCTGTGCGAAGCTCGCCTCCCATCGTGCCGACAGCGCGTCTCGCGTGCCCTGTTCGTCCACGTCGCGGCCTCGGGGTGCGGCCGCATGCCACGCCGCCAGGTGCCGGGCGACGGTCCGAAGGACGTCGTCCACGGCAACGCCTGCCCGTACGAGACGGGAGAGGCGGCGGTCCTCCGGCATGCGGCGCATGACCACGACCGGTTCGGGCGCCTCCGCATCCGGGCCACGGAACTCGCCCAAGCCCACGTAGACGTCGGGAGCGAACCGGCGGTTGAGGGTTACTTCGCGCTCGCACGCGGCCCGGCGCGCCTCGACCGTGGTGTAGTCCAGGAAACCCAGATCGACCGGCTTCTTGGCCTTGTAGGCCCGGTCACCGACGAAGAACAACGTCGCGGTGTGGGTCTCGCACACCCCGGCGCGCGGGGGCGGCTCGCTGTCGTGCCTGGCGGCCGACTGCAGCGCCGGCGCGTCGGCACGAGACGCGTTGAGGCCGGACTCGGTCATGGGGAACGGCGACAGGCGAGCGCCCGTGGTGTGCGGCGTCCTCGTCCGTGCGGTGGCGGCGCAGCGGGCATCGGCCAGGCTCGCGGACGTGCCATGAGGCCTGCGGTGACGACTGCTGGTGGCATGGCGACGGCCTCCGTCTCGTAAGAAGCTGGAGGGGGCGGCGGACGAGTCCGGCCGGATGCACGGACCGCGCGTCCCCTGCATACCGGGCGCGAGGAGTATCTCCCCCTTTGAGGATCCCTTGTGCTTCACCGTGACGCATGCGGGGGCCGTGGCGGAGCGGCCGGAGCCGTGGAATCCGGCACGAGAGGAGACGGGCGCGGTGACGATTCCCCTGGTGGTGGGCGTCGACGGATCCGAGGCGAGTCTGGAGGCGGTCGACTGGGCCACCGCCGAGGCGGC
Source organism: Streptomyces sp. NPDC006739 (assembly GCF_042869815.1). Classification (NCBI taxonomy): domain Bacteria; kingdom Bacillati; phylum Actinomycetota; class Actinomycetes; order Kitasatosporales; family Streptomycetaceae; genus Streptomyces; species Streptomyces sp. NPDC006739. The sequence continues at coordinate 35,372 of NZ_JBIAGM010000038.1, read as the reverse complement.
CCGGCACGGGGTCCCGCTCCATCTGCTGCACGCGGCGGCCGGAGAGCTGGAAGCGTCCCACGTGATCAGCGCCGCCTCCGCGCGCGCCCAGAAGTACGCTCCAGCGGTCCGGTTGTCCAGCGAGGTCTCGAACGAGGACGCGGCTTCGGCTCTGGTCGGCAAGGGCCGCAATGCCTTCGCGCTGGTTCTGGGGTCCAGGGGACTCGGAGATCTCGACGGCATGCTCCTGGGTTCGGTCAGCCTCGCCGTCGCGGCACGTGCCGACTGTCCGGTCGTCGTGGTGCGCGGCTCCCCGGAGCATCGAGCTGCCCGGTTCGGAAACGTGGTCGTGGGCATCGAGGACGGGGAAGGCAGCGGTACGGCCGTCGACTTCGCGTTGCGCGAGGCGCACGTACGAGGCTGCCCACTCGTCGCGGTGCATGCCTGGAGTGCACCGTCCGGTGCTTGTACGACCCCACAAGCCCCGTCGTGGTTCCTGGAGGCCCACCGGCGCCCGCCGGCGCAGGTCCTCGACGATGCTCTGTGCCACCCCGCTGAGCGGTACCGGGACTCGCCAGTGAGCCGAAGACTCATCGAGAAACCGGCTCGCTCAGCGCTGCTGGAAGCCGCGTCGGCGGCGGATCTGTTGGTCGTCGGCGCCCGTCGACGACTTGGACACCCAGGCCTGCAGCTCGGCCTGATCAACCACGCACTACTGCATCACGCACCGTGTCCCGTAGCCGTCGTCCCTCAGATGTGAACGCCCCACCACGACGGGAACGGGACGCAGTCGGCCCCCGCCCCGCCCGCTCTTCCAGGGCCGGTCGCCGGTTGGTTGGGGACTTTCGGCCCTGTGGCCGGTGCGCGCTGGAGTCTGATCGTGGAAAAGCCAGGGGCCGCCCAGTGGCCGACTGGATGCCATCCACCCGGTTTCCAGCCGTCCCGTGCGTCCGTTGCGGTCGCCTGGACCGCCGCTGCTCGGACTTGGGCCGCGCCGCGGACACACAGGTAAGGAGAGAACGATGTCGCACACCGGACAGTGGAGCGTGCGTCTCCACCTCTTCGAAGAGGACGACGGGACGACGAAGGCACAGATCACGCTGGACACCGGCACCACGGCGCTCACCGGGCACGGAACCGCGCACTGCAATCCGGCGGACACGAACGTGCCGGAGATCGGCGACGAACTGGCGGCAGGGAGGGCTGTGCACGACCTCGCCCATCAGCTGCTGAACGCCGCCGAACGCGACGTCCAGGGCATGGCGGTGTCCCGTCCAGGCATTCCTCAGACGGCTGGACGGCCCGCTTGAACTCCGGGGCTGAAGGCCGCCTGACTCAAGTGTCGGTGGACACCTCCCGGGAGTCGTCCTTCCGGTAGGCGAGATTCCCGGACACCGACACCACGCCGTCGACGCCACGGCACAACTGCTCGACGACGGGGATCAGACTCCGGTACTCGACGGTGCCGGCGAGGGTCACCCGCCCGTCGCGCACCTCCGCGCTCACGTCCCGTGGATCGAGTTCCAAGGTTCGCCGCAACAGGTCCCCGGTGATCTCCTCACGGATGGCCTCGTCACGGCGGAGGAAGACCCGCAGCAGATCGCCGCGGCTTACGATGCCGAGGAGCCGGTCCGTCTCGTCCACCACGGGCAGTCGTTTGACGTTCTGGGTCTCCATGAGGCGGGCGGCCTCGACCACGTTCCACTCCGGGCGTGCGCACACCGCGGGAGCGGACATCAGTTCCTCGGCGCGGGAGCCCTCGGCCTTGGCCCGTTCCCAGGCCTCCAGGTGCGGGATGGGTGTCCTGCCCGATGGGTCGGCCTGGTCGGCGCTCTTGCGCAGCAGGTCGGCCTCGGACACCACGCCCAGAGGACGGTCCAGCTCGTCCACCACGGGCACGGCGGTGACGCCGTTCTCCTCCAGCAGTCTGACGAGCTCCTTGAACGGCGTGTCACGCCGCGCCCGGACGACGTCCCGGCTCATCAGATCCTCGACCGTTCGGTGGTGCATGTCGCCTCCCGGAAACGGGCCGCCCACCTCGCGGAGACGGGGCAGCCGCCGCCTCGTGCGGCGGTGTGGTCCGCGTGGCAGGTTGGATACAGCACCATTCTGAGGAGAGGGCGGCGATCATGCGAGCTCACCTTGGCGATCAACTCGTCGTCGAGAGTCCGGCGACCGGCGCGGCCAGGCGCGACGGCGAAATCGTCGGACTCCACCACGAGGACGGAACACCTCCCTACGATGTGCGCTGGTCGGACACGGATGAAGTGACGCTCGTGTTTCCCGGGCCCGACGCCCACATCCACCATCTCGAACATGAACACTCTCGGGCCGCGCGTGAGCCGCTGCCAGACACACACGAGACGGAGAGCGTGTTCACCGCTCCGCGGTCGGCCAGAGCGGCCAATCCCGGCGACATCGGACGGCGTGTGGGGGTCGAACGCCGACGGCAGGGGCTGAGCCTGGTAGAAGCGGCACGCCGTGCCATGATGTCGCCCGACTACCTCGCCTACCTGGAGGAGCAACCCTCCGACCCGAGTCTTGCGACTCTCATCCGGCTGGCCGACGCGCTGGGCACGACGGTCGCCGCACTGCGTGGCGGAGGCATGGATCTTCCACCCGGTCAGGGACATGCATTGCTCCACCCCCGGCTGCGGAACCTGGCCCCGGAGGAGTGCCGCACCCTGCTGTCCACGCACGGCGTGGGGCGCGTCGCGATGTCGGCATCCGACGGCCGCCCAGTGGTCGTCCCGGTCAACTACGAGATGGTCGACGACGCCATCGTCTTCCGGACCGCGCCCGACTCCGTGGCGGCCGCGGCGGCGGGGACGGAGGTCGCCTTCGAGGTCGACCACGTGGACGACGCCATGAGCCAGGGCTGGAGCGTGCTCGCCGTCGGCCCCGCGAGCGTGGTGACGGAGCCGGAGGCCGTGCGCAAGCTCACCCAGCACGCGCACACCACCCCCTGGGCCGGCGGTGAGCGCGAGACGTGGATGTCGATCCGGCCCACGAGCCTGACGGGCCGTCGCATCACTCCGGCTGATCAGTAGACAGCCACCCAGGTGAACCGGAATGACCCCCGTGCCCGCGGGCACGGGGGTCATTCCGCCGGGCAGGGGCCGACCGGGCTCGGTTCCTCTCCACTCAGTAGCGGCTCGACACCCACCACGCCCTCCAGCCCGCGGACGAGGCGCTCGGCGACCCAGATGAGCGAAGTGTCGTGGACGGGCCCGCGGAGCGTGACCATCCCGTCCCGCACGGACACGTGGATGGCATGAGCGTGCAGGGGGAACAGGTAGGACACCACCGTGCGGCGGACCTCCTCCTCGATGTCCTCGTCGGACCGCAGGAACACCTTCAGCAGGTCGCCACGGCTGACGACCCCGCACAGCCGATCCGCGTCGTCGACCACCGGCAGGCGCTTGACGTGGTGCACGGCCATCAGGCGAGCCGCCTGGGTGAGGGTGTCGTCCGGTCGGACCGTGACGGCGGGCGTGCTCATCACCTCCCCGGCGGTCATGCCCTCCGCCTTGGTCAGGTCGGACCGGCGTCGGATCCGCTCGAAGCGGGTCGGCTCGCGGTTCCGGAATTCCTCCTTGGGCAGCAGATCGGCCTCGGACACGGCGCCGACAACCTTCCCTTCGCCACTGACGACCGGCACGGCACTCACGTGGCGCTCGTCCATGACCTGCACGATCTCCTTGAAGTGCGCGTCGCGCCCGACGGCGACAGCGGGCGCGGTCATCACATCGCTCACGATGTGCGGAACGGCGACAGGCATGTCCTGAGTCCTCGAAGGGTTCCGGAGGTGGTTGGCTCGGCCACGCCTCCAGCATCACGGCCGGCGCACCCGCCGCAAACCGGCCGGGGACCGACCAGTCCGGCCCGGTGGCATGTCGCGGCGCCGAGCAGGCAGTGCGACGGTATTCACAGGGGGCTCTCGGCCACCGGGCGGCAAAGGCGGTGACGGCGATGGACCTCCCACTGGTCGTGGGCGTCGACGGATCGGACTCCAGTCTGACGGCGGTCGACTGGGCCGTGGACGAGGCGGTACGGCACGGGCTGCCCCTTCATCTCGTCCATGCCTCCCTCTGGGAGATGTACGAGGGAGCCCAGCCGTCCTTCAGTACGGACCGCCCGGCCGAGGGAGTCATGGCCGAGCACATCGTCGCCTCCTGCGTGGAACGGGCCCGTCGCCGCAACCCCGAGGTGAAGGTCTCGGGCGAGGCACTGGCCCAGGACGCCGTGTCCGCGCTGCTGCGGGCGGGCCCCGAGGCGTTCGCTCTGGTCACGGGCTCACGCGGGCGAGGCGAGATCGCCGGGATGCTCCTGGGGTCCGTAAGCCTTGCGGTTGCGGCACGCGCCGTCTGCCCGGTCGTCGTGGTCCGAGGCGCGGAACCCAACCGCCGAGGAGCCCTTGGCCGCGTCGTCGTGGGTGTCGGTGACGCGACCGGCAGCGCGGCGGCGGTACGGTTCGCCGTCCGCGAGGCCGAGGTGCGAGGCTGCGCCCTGACGGCCGTACGGGCCTGGCGCAATCCGTCGCAGGAACCCGTGGACCACATGCTGATCGCCGACGACGCTGCCAGGCTGCGCGAGGAGCGGGCTTCCACCGGCCTCGACGACGCACTGCGTGAGGCCGTACGAGAGCGCCCCCAGGTCGATGTCCACCGTCGGCCGCTCGAAGGCGCCGCCCACCGGATTCTCCTGAAGGCGTCGGCCGAGGCCGACATGATCGTCGTCGGCGCCCAGCGACGACACGGACACTTCGGTCTGCAGCTCGGGAGGGTGGCCCACACCCTCCTGCACCACTCGGACTGCCCGGTCGCCGTCGTTCCGCAACCGGTCTGAGACACGCCGCACATACCTGAACGTCCAGAGCCTCGGCAGGAGAGGGAAAGGTGGCGGATGTCGGAGTGGACATGGGAATGGACGGGCTACGACCCCACCGCCGAGCGGCTGCGTGAATCGCTCTGCACCCTCGGAAACGGCTACTTCGCCACCCGGGGCGCGCTGCCCGAGCGCCGCGCCGGGCTGCTGCACTACCCGGCGACCTATGCGGCCGGCTGCTACAACCGCCTGGAGTCCACCGTGTCCGGGCGGCAGGTGGTGAACGAGGATCTGGTCAACCTCCCGAACTGGCTGCTTCTCCGATTCCGTCTGCGCCGAAACGCCGGAGCGTGGGGCCCGTGGATCTCCCCCGGCACGCACACCCTCCTGGACCACAGGCAGACCCTGGACCTGCGCCGCGGCACGCTCACCCGGGCCTCCCGTTACCGGTTGGACGACGGGGGCGTGCTCAGGGTCGAACAGATCCGTTTGGTGCACATGGAGGATCCGCACCTGGCAGCGCTTCGCACGGTCGTCACGGCCGAGGACTGGTCAGGTGAGATAGAGATCGAAAGCTCGATCGACGGCGAGGTGATCAACGGCAACGTGCACCGATACCGCGCCCTCAACCGCCACCATGTCACCCACGTGCGCACCGGCGCCCACGAACCCCACACGGTCTGGCTGACATGCCGGACCAGCACGTCGGACATCTCCGTCGCCCTGGCCGCCCGAATGAGGATCAGCGTCGGCGGGGCTCCGGCCTCGTCGGTGCTCCGTCCGGGCCGCCGACGCGCGGTCCACCGTCTGATGATCCCTGTCTCGCCGGGTCTACGCGTCACGGTGGACAAGACCGTGGCGCTCCACACCTCGCGGGACACGGCGATCAGTGACCCGCTCGGCGAAGCGGTCGACCGGGTGACCACAGCGGCGGGCTTCCCCACCCTTCTGGACTCCCATGCTGCCGCGTGGGAGCGGCTGTGGCGGCGCGCGGACATCCAGGTACCCGGCGAAGCCGGCCGGATCCTGCGCTTCCATCTCTTTCACGTCCTGCAGACGCTGTCACCCCACACCGCGGACCTGGACGTGGGAGTTCCCGCCCGGGGCCTGCACGGGGAGGCGTACCGGGGTCACGTCTTCTGGGACGAGCTGTTCGTTCTCCCGTACCTCAACCTGCACTTCCCGGAAGTCTCCCGGTCCCTGCTGAACTACCGCTATCGGCGCCTCACACGGGCCTGCCGAGCCGCGTCCGCGACCGGACGGTCCGGGGCGATGTACCCGTGGCAGAGCGGCAGCGACGGCCGCGAGGAATCCCAGGAATGGCATCTGAACCCCGCCTCGGGCCGCTGGCTGCCCGACCACTCCCACCTCCAGCACCACGTGGGCTCGGCGATCGCCTACAACGTCTGGCAGTACTGCGAGGCAACCGGCGACACCGAGTACCTCCACACGAGGGGCGCGGAGATGCTGCTGCAGATCGCCCGCTTCTGGGCGGACCTCGCCATCCACGACCCCGACACGGACCGCTACCGGATCCGCGGGGTTGTCGGCCCCGACGAGTACCACGACAGCTACCCCGGGGCCGTTCTGCCGGGACTGGACGACAACGCCTACACCAACGTCACCGCCGCCTGGGTTCTCACCCGCACCCTGGAACTCGTGCGGCGCCTTCCCGCATGGCGCCGCGAGGAACTGTTCGACCGGCTCCGGCTGAACACCGACGAGCTGCCCAAGTGGGCGGAGGTCTCCCGCCGCTTGCGAGTGCCGTTCCACCAGGGGGTCATCAGCCAGTTCGAGGGCTACGACGGCCTCGTGGAGCTGGACTGGGACGCCTACCGTGCGCGCTACCAGACCATCCGCCGGCTGGACCGGATCCTGGAGGCCGAGGGCGACTCGGTGAACCGCTACAAGGCGTCCAAGCAGGCAGACGTCCTCATGCTCGGCTACCTCTTCTCGCCCTCGGAACTGCGGGCTCTGTTCCGGCGTCTCGGGTACGACCTGGACGACGACCTCTGGCGCAGAACCGTCGACTACTACCTGCGGCGCACCAGCCATGGATCCACTCTCAGCGAACTCGTCCACGGCCTGGTTCTCGCCCGGGCCAGACGGGCCGAGGCGTGGCAGTACGTCCACGAGGCCCTGGAGGCCGACATCGCCGACATCCAGGGCGGCACCACAGGGGAAGGCATCCACCTCGGGGCCATGGCCGGGACGCTGGACCTGGTTCAGCGTGGCCTGACGGGGCTGGAGACCCGGGAGGACGCCCTGTGGCTGAACCCGGTGCCTCTTCCCGCTCTCTCCGAGTACGGGTTCACGGTGCACTACCGCGGTCACTGGGGCATCGGCGTACGCCGCCGGAGCGGGCAGCTGGAGATCGGCGTCCCGGACTCGGACGCGTCGCCGATCCGCGTGATGCTGGCCGATCGGGCGGTGACCATCGCGCCCGGGGAAACCTGCTCCCTCATCGTGCCGGACATCGCCCCAGACGGCTCGTCACGTCAGGCCTGATCTCGCGCTTGCGAGCTGGTGTCGGGGTTCAAGTTCAACTGTTCCCGGTTCAGCCTGACGATCGAGGCGTTCAGTGCGGCCGCGAAGGCGCACCAGGCGGCATAGGGGGCCAGGACACACGCCGCGGTTTTGTCGGTACGGACGACCCGGCTGATGACCTGAGCGTTGCTGAGACCGAGCAGGACGGCGTCGGCCAGTGCCGCCGTGGGGCTCCTGCGAGCGAAGAACAGCCAGTTCCACCCCGCGTTGAGCGTCAGGTTCACGGCCAGACTGCTGATGAGCCGGTTCCGCTGCCGAGGGGTCGTGGTCGTTCCGAGCGCGTGCCCGGTGGCGTAGGCGATCGTGGCGTACAGCGGCGTCCACACAAGCCCGAACGCCCAGGACGGCGGCTGCCACGGCGGCTTGCGCAGGGCTTTGTACCAGGTGTTCTCCGGTTCAACGGCCTTGGCACCCGTCGCAGCCGCAGCCGCGACTGCCGCCGTGGCCGCGCCGTAGCGCAGCCAGGGTGCGGTCCGCCTGGTGTGGCCCTTAAGTTCCGGCAGGTGTGATCCCAGTCGAGGTCTCCGAAGGAAGTCGGGACGCTGTGCAGGAAGGTCGGTTCCCAGCTCCGAGGCCGCTCCCGAGGTGTTGGCCCGGGTCTCTTGGTCCTGCCGCTGCTCACCGAGGTATACCGCGCACCGGCGGCTGCGGAGCGGGGACCGCGAAGGTTCACCGGGTCGGCAGCAGTCGGGACCGGGTCGGCTGCCCAGCGTGGACCGAGCCGTTCTCAGGGCTGCGCCATTAATTCGCCGAGTTGGTGGCGTTGTCGACATGGCGGAGTGGGGCGGCGATCCAGAGGCATCGCCTTGCCGGTCAAGCCCGTCGTAGGCGCGGCGTGTTGCCGCCTTCAAGGCCTCTACCTGACCAGCAGGACGCTTTCGGTTCCACCGGCACGGCCGCGCCGGTGGACCAGCTGCTGGAAGGAAGCGGTGACCGCCTTCGATATACAACCGACTCGTTGTATACCGCGTTCGTGAAAGTCTTAGCAGCGCATCTGGCCTGGTCACGCATCATTCTGGTGACCCGGCGTCTGGCCCGATGGATCCGGCGAGGTTCTGTTCGGCCCAGATGATTTTGCCCTGTGCCGTGTAGCGGGTGCCCCAGCGGTCGGCTAGCTGGGCGACCAGAAACAAGCCGCGGCCGCCTTCGTCGTCGGCGACTGCGTAGCGCAGGTGCGGAGAGGTACTGCTGGCGTCCGAGACCTCGCAGATCAAGGTGCGGTCAAAGAGCAGTCGAACTTTGATGGGTTCGGTGGCGTAGCGGATGGCGTTGGTGATCAGCTCGCTGAGAATCAACTCTGTCACGAATCCGGCCTCCTCCAGGTCCCATTCGGCGAGCTGTCGGCTGACATTGGCGCGAGCCTCGGCCACCGCCGTGAATTCGGCCGGGATGTCCCATGCGGCGATTCGATCGGGCGCCAGGATGCGGGTGCGGGCGACCAGCAGGGCGATGTCGTCGTTCTGGCGGGCAGGTAGCAGCGCGGCGAGTACGGCTTCGCAGGTCTCCTCCGGGCTACGGCCCGGGTGAGCCAGGGCGCGGCTCAGGAGCTGCAGCCCGGAGACGATGTCGCGATCGCGGTTCTCGACGAGGCCGTCGGTGTAGAGCACCAGGCTGGTGCCGACGGTCAGGCGCAGTTCGGTGGCCTCGAAGGGCAATCCCCCCAGGCCCAGCGGCGGGCCGGCGGGCACTGCCGGGTGTTCGACGGTGCCGTCGAGGTGGACCAGGGCGGGTAGTGGGTGGCCTGCGCGGGCGAGGGTGCAGATCCCGGTCGTCGGATCATAGATCGTGTAGAGGCAAGTGGCACCAACGACCGCAGGCCCGTTTTCGGCGGCGGTGCCCTCTTCGTCGATGCGGATGACGAGCTCGTCGAGGTGGCTGAGAAGTTCGTCGGGTGGCATATCGAGCGCGGAGAAGTTGAGGACGGCCGTGCGCAGTCGACCCATGGTGGCGGCAGCATGCAGCCCGTGGCCAACCACATCGCCAACCACGAGTGCGACACGCCCGCCAGGCAGCGGAATCACGTCGAACCAGTCCCCCCCGACCCCGGACTGGGCGGGGAGGTAGCGGTAGGCGGTGTCGAGGGCGTTTTGCTCGGGCAAGCCGCGCGGCAGAAGGCTGCGCTGGAGAGCGACTGCCATCGTATGGTCACGGGTGAACCGCCGGGCATTGTCGATGCACACGGCAGCCCTGGCGGCCAACTCCTCGGCCAGCGAAAGGTCGTCCTCCTCAAACGGCTCACTCTCCCCGGCCCGCCAGAAGGTGGCGATTCCCATCAGGACGCCGCGGGCCTTGAGCGGCACGCTGAGCAGGGAGTGGAAACCGTCGTCCAGCACGGCCCGGAAGCGCTCTGGATCGAGTGCGCGCCAGCCAACGTCGGTCGCCAGATCTGGCACCAACACCGGCTGGCTGCCCGTGAACCCGATCGCCTGCGGACTTGCCGACGGGAAGGTGAGTAGCTCGCCCACCTGGAACAAGTGGTGGTCCGTCCGAATCCCGGCCAGCGCCACTCGACGCAGCTCCGCGCCCTCCCCGCTCATCAAGACCTGGGGTTCCTCGCCGCGCAGTACCGGCTCCGAGAGGTCGACGGCGGCATAGTCGGTGAACCGGGGCACGACCACCTCGGTGAGTTCTTCGGCGGTGCGCCGCACATCGAGGGTGGTCCCGATGGCCAGGCTCGCCTCGTACAGCAACTTCAGCCGACCGCGTGCCACCTCGGCCTTCCCGGCCAAGGCGCGCAGCTCGGTGGAGTCCCGCAGCGTGGCCACGCTGCCCGGCGGTCCGCCCTGCTGGTCGGTCAGCCGATTGTTGACGGCCAGCAGACGGTCGCCGACCGGAATCACCTCGTCGGTGGTCACCCGACTCGAGGCCAGCAGCTCAGCCATGTGGGATCCGACACTGAGTTCGGCGACCGGCCGCCCCTCGATGTCCCCGGTCAGATCGAGCAGACGGCGCGCTTCGTCGTTGACGAGCAGCACCCGCCCGTCTCCGCCCACAATGACCACGCCCTCGCGCACCGCGTGTAGCACCGCGTCGTGGTGCTCGTACATCTGGGTCATCTCGGCCGGCCCGAGCCCATGGGTCTGGCGCCGCAAGCGCCCGCTCACCAGCGCCGTTCCGCCAGTCGCCAGCCCGAGTCCCACCGCGCCCGCACCCAGCACCACCGGCAGCTGACGGCCGACGGCGCTACTCACCTGGCCGGCCTGCAGCCCGGCGGAAACCATCCCGACGACAGCACCGCTCTTGTCCATCACCGGGACGACAGCCTGGACATCGTGGCCCAGAGGGCCGCCGGAGACCTCCTCGATGGTGACACGGCCTTGAAGCGACGGCCCGATGGTTCCGACGAACCGCTTGCCGATGGCCCACGGGAGCGGGTGTGTGTAGCGGATACCGTCCCGGTTCATCACCACGATGAACCTGACCCCGGCCTGTTTGCGGGCTGCCTCGGCGAGCGGCTGAAGCACCGCTGTGGGGTGGGGACCCTTCATCGCGGCCACCAGGCCGGGCGCGTGAGCGAACGCCGCCGCGGCGGCGAGCGAGCGATCGCGTGCCCCCTGGAACCGGTCGCTGCGTGCCATGAGCAGCAGCGTGACCACCGCGGCCACCACGAGCAGAACAACGATCAAGACTTGGAGCAGGAACATCTGTCCGGCGACGCTGCGAACGCTCGCCACCGAACGCAGCCGCTGCTGCGATGGTTCCTGTGTGTCCGACTGCGGCTGCCGCCGCTGTCGGTCACTACTCCTTCGGAGCCAGGCTGGCCAGAAGGAGCGCCCCTGGTCTCGGGTCATACGCAATTGTCTTACCCGACCCCGAACGGGCCGGACGCGCCACGCCGGGGCCCTCCCCCTGACACCGTGTCCTACGTGGCGACGCCAGGGCCCCTCCCGCCCTCCCGCAGGCCCGCGTCGGCGGCAGCGACGACGCGCATGTGTCAGAGCCGGGCCTGGCCGTGGTGGAGGTCGCGGCCGCCGACGGCCGACCTTGTTGCCTTCGGCGAGTGCCGCTCGCAGCAGCTCGTAGACCTTGGTGTGTTCCTTGCCGCCGGGTGCGATGTAGCAGGTGCGGTCGAAGTAGACCGGCTCGATGGCGTCCAGGTCGACGAAGTCGGAGATGTCGATGGGATGGCGGTCGGCATGCCAGTCTCCCGGGCGGCGCTGACGGTTCGATGGCTCAGCCGACCGGCGCCCGCGGATCTGCTGGGTCCTGTCGCTGCGGCACCATCGGCGCGGTCTCGCGCATCGTCCAGATGACCGGCAGCGCGATGAGGGCGACGGCGGCGGTGAGCACGCCGGGCGCCAGGCCCCAGCCGGTGGCCTGGATCAGTTGCTGGGCGGTGTAGGGGGCGAGTCCGCCGAAGACCGCGGTGGCGGTGGCGTTGCCGAGGGACAGTCCGGTCATGCGGTCGCGCGGTGCGAACAGTTCGGGGCTGGCCGAGGCGGCGACCGCGCTGTAGGCGCCGGCGATCGCCGCGAGCACGCAGGCGCCGGTCAGGGCGAGGGCGCTGCCATGGCGGTGCATGAGCGCGAACATTGCGACCGACAGCACCAGCGAGGTAACGCACAGGCCGCGCAGCAGCCCGCGTCGCCCCCACTGGTCGGAGAGGTGACCGGCCAGCGGGCTGACCGCGATGACAACGACGGAGGCGCCTGTGGACAGCCACAGGGAGCTGCGTTCGCTGAATCCGGCGTCCTCGGTGAGGAACGTGGTCACGTACGTGACACCGCCATAGTACGTGATCGAGCCGACCGCGGAGATGACGAAGGCCCGGCCGATGGGTTTCCAGCCGGTGCGCAGGAGGCGGCCCAGACCGGTCACCTCGACAGTGCCGTCGTGGTCCTCGGTCCTGGCGCGCTGTTCGAACTCGGGGGACTCCTCCATCGAGCGCCGGGCCAGCAGCGTCGCGGTGGCGAGCAGCGCGCCAAGGCCGTACGGCAGCCGCCAGCCCCAACTGTCCATCGCCGAACCCGGGACGAGGCTGGTGGTAACCGCGGCGGCGCCGACGGCGAGCAGACCACCGATCTCGCTGCTCGCGGAAGCCAGGGAGGCCATCATGCCGCGCCGGGCCGGCTTGGCACCCTCGACGAGGTAGGTGAGGACGCTGCTGTACTCGCCGCCGACGGAAAAACCCATCACGCAGCGCAGGATCAGGAGCAGTACCCCAGCCGTAGCGCCGATCTGGGCGTTGGTGGGCAGGGTTGCGGTGACCCACATGGCGACGGCCATCACCGTCATCGAGGTCAGCATCACCCGGCGCCGTCCCAGCCGGTCGCCGAGCCGTCCGAAGTACACCGCACCGAGCGGCCGCATCACGTACGCGATACCGAAGACGGCGAGGGTGACCAGGACCGAGGTGCCGTCGCCGCCGTAGAAGACCCTGGCCATGATCGTCGTCATGTAGAGGTAGAGCGTGAAGTCGTACCACTCCACGACGGTCGACAGACCGGCGACGACAAGGCTCCGCGCCGGCAGTGTCCGCGGCGCGACCGCCGTCGGGGCCGGTGCGGGGAAGTCGGCGGCGCTCATAGTGCACCGGGGCGGTCGCGCTGCGGCAGGCTCGCCACGACCAGGTCGTCGGAGTGCTCGACCGCGTCGGTGACCAGCCGCTTCGTGATGCCGGGTCCCGGCCCCAGCGAGATCCAGTGCCGTTTGTCGAGGTGGCGGCCGGGTGTGATCGTGGCGTAGCCGCGCTCCTGCGCGCGGGCGTGTTCGCGTTCACACTTGACTGTGATGATCTGATCGTCCGGGTCGTCGGTGACGATCAGGAACACCTTGCCCGCGATCTTGTGCACGTCGGGCCCAGGAGCGAAAGGCCGCCCGTGGCTGACGTCCGGGAGGGCGAGGGCCGACTGGCGGGCGATGTCCTGGAGGCGGTCACCTGCCCTGCTCACCGGGCCTCCCCGGTGGCACCGCCATAGCCGTGCGGGTCGACGGGTCGCTCGGCCTTGGGCAGGTGGGCGACGACGAGCCGGTATGACTCGGTGACGAGCTCCCCGACGAGTTCCTTGTCGACGCCCTCCCCGCCCTCCAGTGTGATCCAGTGCTTCTTGTTCATGTGGTAGCCGGGGGTGATGTGGCTGTACTGCTCCCGCAGGGCCTGGGCCTCACCGGGGTCCGCCTTCAGGATCACGACGGGACGCTCTGGGACCTCGGTCATCAGCATGAACATCTTGCCTCGCACCTTGAAGACCTCCCAGTCTGGGCCGAAGGGATGCTCCAGCGCTGCTCCGGGAAGTCCCTCGGCGCAGTCGGCGGCGGTCTTGTGCAGGTCCGTTCCGTTCATGGGGCGGTGCCCTTCCTCAAGAGGTGGTCGCGGCGGCACATCCCATCCTTCCCTCGAACCCGATGAGGAGGGCGGTAGGCTGCGGACACGTGATGGTCGAGAGGCGACACCCCGGCCCGAGCGGACAGGCCGGACCGGCCGCGGTTCCGCTGTACGGCTTCCAGCCCCCGGTCGGCACCCCGTACGGCCTGGAGGTGACCACCGTCGAGGACTTCTTCGCCCAGCACGACGACTGGCCGTGGAACCCGCCCCGTCCGGGCCGCGCCACCTTCCACTACCTCATCGCCGTCACCGAGGGCGAGTTGCGGCACGACGTCGACCATGTCACGCGGACCGTCGCCCCCGGCCAGTGGCTGTGGGTGCGTCCCGGACACACCCAGTGCTGGCATCCGCCCGGCTCCGCCCGCGGCCCGTTCATCCTGTTCGAGCCGGATGTGCTGCGGCCCGACACCGCCCGCCTGCTGGCCCCGCTGACCGCGCATGATGCTCCTGCCGTGCTGAACCCGCGCCCCCACGACGCCGCCTGGCTCCAGCAGACGGCACTCCAGCTCCTGGACGAACACCGCGCACTCGGACGCCGACCCCTCGACGTCCACCACGCCCTGCGTCGCAGCCTGCTCGAATCGCTGCTGCTGCGCCTCGCCAACGCCCCGGGGGGCACTCCCGCCGAGACGAGTGCCGGAAAAAGCCGTGGTGATTCCTACGGACGGTTCGTGGACGCTCTGGAGCTGCACTTCCGCGAACTGCACCGGGCCGCTGACTACGCCGAACTGCTCGGCTGCTCGGTCCGTACTCTCAGCCGCGCCGCCCGGGAGGCCACCGGTAAGGGAGTGCGTGAGCTCATCGACGATCGGCGCCTCCTTGAAGCCCGGCGCCTGCTGGGAGACGCCCGGTGGGACGCCCGGTCCGTGGCCGTCCACCTCGGCTTCACCGATCCCTCGAACTTCGGCCGCTTCTTCCGCGACCGCACCGGTCTCACCCCGGCCGCTTTCGCGGCCCGGTGGGCGACGCGTGGGTAGGTGCCGATCGGGCTGTGGTCAGAGCCAGTTGGGCATGTGCTCTTCGGCGAGCAGCCAAGCCGTGACCTTGTCGCGTCCCACGACCAGTTCTCAGTCGTCCAGGACAACGACGTGCTTGCCCGGCGTGGTGCCGGATTCGAGGTCGGCATGGGCGGCCCGGACCTGCTCCAGGCCGTGGTGGACATTCGCGACCGGGACCTTGAGGAGTCCCTGCGCGACAGCCTGGAGTTGATGGGCGAAGACGTCGGCCGGGAGGTCGGCGGCCTCGCCCGCGTAGCTGGTCAGCCGCACCCCGCCGGGGATCATGAACGGGGTGAAGTCGGGGATGGCCCACGCGCCACCGAGGGCGCCGGTGAAGCAGACGGTGCCGTGCACGCGCACGCAGCCGAAAGTGTCCGGCAGGGCTGTGCAGCCCACCAGTTCCAGTGCGGCGTCCACGCCCTGCGGTGCGAGGTCCTGGACCTTCTCGGCGATGTGTCCGTCGTCCACGATCGGATGGTCGACGCCCATGGCCCGCAGTTCGTCGGCACGCCCGGCGTGACGCGTGGTGGAGATGACCGTGGCGCCGATGTCCTTGGCCATCGCCGCCGCACTCAGCCCGACCGTGGAGGTGCCGCCGCGGATCAGCAGCGTCTGTCCCGCCGTGAGGTCCAGGCCGCGGGTCAGGGATCCGTAGGCGGTCTGGAACATCTCGGGCAGGGCGCCGACCACGTCCCACGGCAGGGTGGTCTCGAACGGGATGACCTGTGCCGCGGGGACGGTGACGTACTGGGCGTACGCGCCGTCGTACGAGCGGCCCATGCCGCCCATCATGGTGGCCACCTGCCGGCCCGGGCGCAGTCCGCTGTCCTCGTCGGCCTCATCGACCACGCCGACGCCCTCGATGCCAGGAACCCGCGGGTAGGTGACCACCGCGTCCGACTCGCCCTTGCGAGTGGTGACTTCGGACTCGTTGACGCCGAACGTCTTCACCCGGATCCGCACCCAGCCGGGCTTGCGGACGGGCACCGGCAGATCCCTGATCTGAAGTGCGTCGAGGCCGCCGGGCCGGGTGACGACGACGGCCCGCATCGTCGCCGGTGCGGGGTCGCCTGCTGCTGTCGGTTGGCTCATACCGAGTTCCTCACTCTCTTTCGCCCCCTTGGTGCGCTGTTCCGGATGGCGTCCCGCCGGCCGTCAGGGGCGGGCGATGCCCTCCCACAGGTCGAGGGCCTGCTGGTAGTGGGCGGTGGCGTCGAAGGGCGGGTTGCCCACGCTTCCCGAGGTGGGCTTGTCCGTGACGGCGGGCCACAGACGGGACTGCTCGCCGGTGGCGAAGTCGAGGACGATGTCGCGGATATGCATGTCACGCTCGGCCTGCTCGGCGCTGCGGCCCGGCTGTTCCTGCCCGACCAGGGCGTACATCTCGGTGCCGTGCACCGCGGGCGCGCCCTGGGCGGGCCCGATCATCAGGAGATGGGCGTTGCCGCCCGTGGCGGCGTGGGCCAGGGCGCCGCGGGCGGCCGGGAGCGCGAAGAGGTAGTCCGCCATGACCGCGGCGCGGACCTCGGCCGGGGTACGGCCGCCCTGGTCGTAGGCGTCGACGATCTTCTTCGCACGGGAGCGGGAAATACGCCACCCCGCGACCTCGTCGACGATGCGGTCGAGGGTGTGCGGGTCGAAGCGGTCGAGGTCGTTCTCCACCCACCAGCCCATGTCGTCACTGGCCATGCTCAGCAGGACCTCTACGTCGCGGTGGGCGCCCGAGGAGAGGACGTCCATGGGGTGGTCGTGCACGACCGCGCCGGGCTGCCCGATGTCCAGGACGACGCCGGTGGCCTTGTTGTCCATCCCGCCACGGACTCCGAGGTCCGTCGGGAGGACCTTGCGCAGGGCGTCCCTCAGGGAGACCGCGTCGAGGTCGAGCAGCTTCTCCGGGTCGTCCGCGACGCCGAGTTCGGTGACGAACAGGTGCGCGAGTTCCTCGGCCCACCAGGCCGGGACGCTACGAGCGGGCCCGCCGGAGAACCCGGCCAGGCGCCGGTACAGGCCGTCGGCGGAGGACGCGCCGAGCAGCCCGAAGGTGGAGTAGGCGCCGGCGCTATGGCCGTAGACCGTGACCTGGTCGGGGTCGCCGCCGAAGTAGGCGATGTTCTGCTTGACCCAGGTCAGCGCGGCGATGACGTCCTGCAGGAAAAGGTTGCTGGCCTCGCCGAGTCGCCCGCCGTACTGCGACAGCGAGAGCGCACCCAGCGCGCCGAGCCGGTAGTTGACCGACACGCTCACCACGCGCCCCGACGCGGCGAGACCGGCGGCGTTCGAGGTGATCTGCGTGTTCGCGCCGTACTCGAATCCGCCGCCGTGGACGTACACGGTCACCGGGAGCGTCTTGTCGGCCGGCTCCTCGGGGGCCCACACGTTCAGGTTCAGGCAGTCCTCACCCATCCCACTGTCGGCTTCGAGCCAGTCGCCGCTGTCGGGCTGGACGGAGACGACGCCCTTGCGGTCATAGGGGAGGCTCGGATCGAAGTCCGCGACCACGGGGCGGCGGTAGCGCTCGGCGGTGGCGTACGGGATCCCCCACCAGGACCGCACCCCTGGTGCAGTCGGGGCCTTGGGAGCGGTGGCGGTCATGGCGTGTCCTTACAGTGCGGTTCGGATGCTTCGCGCGGTGTGTCGGCGGCTGGTCCTGGTGACGTCTCCCATCGTTCCCTGGGATCCGACAATCGCCCGGCCGACAGCGGTCACCTGATGGTCACCAGGTGACACTTCGCCGCTCCTCTGGTTCGCCACCCGCGGCTCCTGCGCCCTCCCGCCCCGGATGGCCCTCCGCTGCCCCTCCGCCGGCGTGGCCCTCCGCGTAGCCGGACCTGCCTGCGCGTCTGCCTCTCCGGATGATCACCGCCCGATGCAGGCTCGGTGGCGACGCCGTCCACGCCGGCCGTGACCTGCGTACGCGGGCTGAGGCCGGGGGCTCATCTCGTCGTGTGCCAACGGACCCGTAGCGGTTGGCCATTCAGCGGTCCCGGTCGGATCGGCGGTACCGCCCGTGGATCACCCGGCAGAGTCGTCGTCATCGTCGTCGAGGTCGACCGCGTCCACTGGTGAGGACGGCGTCGATCGCGGCTCCGCGGATGGCGTGGGAGAGAGATCCGATCATGCCGCCGGTGTGGTCGCGCAGGAAGCGATCGGGTCCCGCAGTGGGCGCAGGGTGCCAGCGGCGGGGACGCTGGCGTGAAGTTACAGCGGCCGAGCAGGTTCGGGTTGCGGTGATTGAGCGGGACAGCCGCGCGATGTCCTCCTCGCCCAGCTCAGGGCCCTCGCCGGAACACGCGCAGCAGGTGCAGGCGCGGACTGGTTGGTGAGCGCGGTTGCCGGCCACATCCGGCTCCGGCGGAAGTACCCGGACGTCGTGGTCCGGCACCTCGACCTCGCGAACCCGGCGACACAGGGCGACTTCTTCTGCGAGGGCGGCCACTTCGCCGAGGTCAACGGCGCTCTGACCGCGCTGGGCGCCGACCGCATCGACGGGCTGCCGAGCAAGGGGGCACGAGCCGGCGACCGGCGCGGGCCCGAACCTGCCGCCCGAAGCGGCCAGGGCGGCCGCCGACCGTGCGCTCGGTCGGCCCCTGGTCCTACGGCCTGAAGCCAGCAGCCTGATCCTTCGAAGAAAGTTCGAACGGATGGCGTCCGGGCACCTTGTCAGGACCATGCTCCTCTCCTACAGTCCTCCGATACGGAGGCGATGGGAGCGCTCCCACCCAGCGGAAGAGGCGTTCCCGCGATCACCCCCCACCCCTCCGAAAGGACCCGCATGCGAACGTCAAGGCACCCTGGCCCCCGCAGAGCAGGCAGTCTGTTAGGCTTACTCGTCGCCTCGCTCGCCGCCCTGGCGGCGCTGCTGAACTCCGCCTCGGCGGCCCAGGCCGACACCACGCTCTGCGAACCGTTCGGGACGACCACGGTCCAAGGCCGCTACGTCGTCCAGAACAACCGCTGGGGCAGCAGCACGCCCCAGTGCATCACCGCCACGGCGTCCGGGTTCAAGATCACCCAGGCCGACGGCTCGGTTCCCACGAACGGCGGCCCGAAATCCTACCCGTCCGTCTTCAACGGCTGTCACTACACCATCTGCTCGCCGGGCACCGGTCTACCGGCCCGGCTGAGCCGCATATCCAGCGCGCCGACCGGCATCTCCTACGGCTACGTGAACAACGCGGTGTACGACGCCGCATACGACATCTGGCTCGACCCCACAGCCCGCACCGATGGCGTCAACCGGACAGAAATCATGGTGTGGTTCAACAAGGTGGGATCCATTCAGCCCGTCGGCTCCCAGGTCGGCACGGCTACCGTGGCCGGGCGCCAGTGGCAGGTGTGGTCCGGCAACAACGGCTCCAACGACGTCCTGTCCTTCGTCGCCCCGTCGGCGATCACCAGCTGGAACTTCGACGTCATGGATTTCGTGCGCCAGGCCGTCTCACGCGGTCTGGCCCACGACGACTGGTACCTGACCAGTGTCCAGGCAGGCTTCGAGCCTTGGGCGAACGGCACCGGCCTCGCCGTGACCGCCTTCTCCTCCGCGATCGACACCGGCGGTGCCCCCGGTAACCCGGGAGGCCCCACGGCCTGCGCCGTGACGTACGAGACGAACGTCTGGCAGGGCGGCTTCACCGCCGACGTCAGCGTTACCAACACCGGTTCCTCCTCGGTCAACGGCTGGAAACTCGCGTTCACGCTGCCGGCCGGGCAGCAGATCACCAGCGCCTGGAACGCCGGCCTCGCCACGTCATCCGGCGCGGTCACGGCGAGCAGTGTCGCCTCCGACGCGCAGATCCCAGCCGGCAGCAAGGTCTCCTTCGGCTTCCAGGGAACGTACGGCGGCACCTTCACCAGGCCCACAGCCTTCAACCTCAACGGAACCGCCTGCACCACCTCATGACACACCTGGTGCGGCAGCGCATGTGACGTGTGGACGACCGGTACCCGCAGGGCCCGCAGCCCACGTCACGGCAGGTGCCGGGCCGACCGGCAGCAACGCCACCTCGTCCGGCCTCATCGCGAACGCCGTTCAGGACATGACCGAGCGCCACCGCGTCGGCAGCCGAGCAGCGCACCTCTCCCCCACGAAGAAGGCGGATCCCTCCCATGCAGCTCCTTTCGACCTCCCGCTCCCCCGCCCGAAGGCGCACTGCCACATTGCTGGCAGTGCTTTCCTGCGCCGCCTTACCCGTCCTGGGCGCGGCGGCCCTGCCGTCTGCGGCGAGTGCCGCCCCTGAGGTCTTGGGCAACGCGACGCACTTCGACGGGCTCGGCAGCCCCTACGGTGGCTGCGGTCTGCCGCAGAGCGAACTGGACAGCCAGGACTTCGTGGCGCTCAACGTATTCAACACACCCGGCGACTACTCGGGTGCCTACCCCCGGCCGGTGCCGGACTCCAGGGCGTCGATCAAAGGTGCCTTCGACAACGGCCGCAACTGCGGCCGCTGGGTCAAGGTCACCATCGGCGACTACTGCACCGGCACCAACGACGGCGCCCCGGGACAGCCCTTCTGCCGCAACGGCTCCTGGGTGGCCGACAAGTACGACGGGGCCACCCTGACCATGCTCGTCGCGGACAGCTGCGCCGACGCCAACGCCTGGTGCCGGGACGACCCCAACCATCTGGACCTGGCGACGGGTTCACTCAACCGCTTCCGGATCGGCAGCACCGAAGTGGGAACGATGTACCCGGACCACTGGAACAACCGCCACGTCTCCTGGAGCTTCGTCCCAGCCCCGGACTACAGCGGTGACGTCCGTATCGGCTTCCTCAGGGGGGCTCAGCGTTACTGGCCCGCCATCGCCGTCTCGCACCTGCCGGACGGCATCCACGGCGTCCAGTACCTGGCGAACGGCACTTGGACCGACGCTGGAATGAACAGCGACATGGGGCAGTCGTACGTCATCGGCGCGACCGCCTCCGGCGGAAGCAGTTTCACCATACGGATACGCGACGCCGCCGATGCCTGGCTGGGCGGTGGCCGTACGTACTCCTTCTCCCTGCCGTCGAGCTGCTCAGGGGGCTGCTCGCAGGACTACTCCACCGTCCCGTACACCACCGACGACTCCGGGGGGACACCGACCCCCACTCCCCCGTCGAGCCCGTCCGGCGCCGCCTGCACGGCGGCATGGAAGCTGACCAACTCGTGGCAGGGCGGCTACCAGGCCGACGTCACGGTGACCAACACCGGCTCCGAGCCGGTCACCGGCTGGTCGGTGCACCACACCCTGCCGGGCGGTGTGACCGTCGCGAACCGTTGGAACGCGGTGGTGGATCCGTCCCGCCCCGCCACCACCGTTCACAACGCCTCCTACAACGGCTCCCTGTCACCGGGCGCGTCGACGACCTGGGGGATGACGCTCAACGGCGACGACCGAGACCTCGGCATCCTCTCGTGCACCGCGTCCTGACACCCACGAGCGCCCTGGGGGCACGCCCCGCACGGCTCACCCACCCGGTGGAGGCGGTACCGGCAGGTTCCGCGCTCCGGGCACCGGGCCGGGCAGTCCTGGCCCGCGATCCCGTGGTGACCGCGGTGTCGTGCGGCCTTGGTGACGTGGCGCTCAGTGCGCTCCGGGGCCATGCACGGAGCAGGCCGGGCGGTCCCGGGCCACATGCGCC
This sequence comes from Streptomyces sp. NPDC006739, assembly GCF_042869815.1. NCBI lineage: Bacteria > Bacillati > Actinomycetota > Actinomycetes > Kitasatosporales > Streptomycetaceae > Streptomyces > Streptomyces sp. NPDC006739. Next base: position 14,074 of record NZ_JBIAGM010000038.1, on the reverse strand, counting down.
TGACCGGCGACGACGTCACGCCGGCGGTGTCCTTCGGCCTTTGCTGACCACGGACTGGCAGGTCTCACCGGACCCGGTCGCGTCTGCTTCAGGTTGCTGCGCGACCCTCTGCGCGGCCTCGCCCCCGACACCGTCGGATCAGCGCTCCGCCCCTGGGCCGGTGTCCGTCCACCGGGAAAGAACCGGTTCGCCCCGGGCCGGACCGGACTCCGTAGCGCGGCACCGGCAAGTGTGACCGCCATCCGCCCGGCCGCCGTGCCCCGAGGGGGCCTGAGCGGCATTCCCCCATCCGAAACCAAGTCGGCCATTGGAGGTCGAAGGTGACCACAGACAGGACCTTGATCGGATTACGCAGCACAGGGATCGGCAGCCGCGCGCTGGCCGTCGCGCTGACATTGATGACGGCGCCGACGCTCGTCATCACGACGGCCGCACATGCGCAGGCGGCGAGTCCGACACTGCGCAACCTGGCAGAGGCCAAGGGCCGGTACTTCGGCACCGCCTTGACCCAGGGCGACCTGAACGCCGGGGGCGAAACCAACATCGCCGGAACCCAGTTCGACGCGGTCACCCCAGGCAACGAGATGAAATGGGACACCACGGAACCGTCGAACGGTCACTACAACTTCGGGCCCGGCGACCGCATCGTTTCCTTCGCCAAGTCCCACAACATGCGGGTACGCGGACACAACCTGGTCTGGCACTCCCAGCTCCCCTCCTGGGTGAGCAGCACACCGCTGAACCAGGTACAGCGTGTGATGGATTCCCACATCACCACGGAGGCGGCCCACTACAAGGGTCAGGTCTACGCCTGGGACGTGGTCAACGAGCCGTTCAACGAGGACGGCAGTCTGCGCCGCGACGTGTTCTACAACGCGATGGGCACGAATTACATCGCCGACGCGCTGCGCACCGCACACGCCGCCGATCCCGGCGCCAAGCTGTACTTGAACGACTACAACATCGAGGGCGAGAACGCGAAGAGCAACGGGATGTACAACCTCGCGAAGCAGCTGCTCGCCCAGGGCGTGCCGCTGAACGGAATCGGGTTCGAAAGCCACTTCGTCGCCGGCCAGGTTCCCGCTTCTGTGCAGGCCAACATGCAGCGCTTCGCGAGCCTGGGTCTGGACGTGGCGGTGACCGAACTCGACGACCGCATTCACCTTCCCGCCGGAAGCGCGGCCCTGCAGCAGCAGGCGTCCGATTTCGGAAGCGTGGTCCGCGACTGCCTGGCCGTCTCCCGCTGCGTCGGTGTCTCGCAGTGGGGCGTGGACGACGGCCATTCCTGGATCCCCGGCACCTTCCCCGGCTACGGCGCGGCCACCATGTACGACGGCAACGACCAGCCGAAACCCGCCTACCACGCCGTCGTCAGCGCCCTGGGCGGCTAGGGCTTTCTGCGAACGGATCCAGGTCGTGAATGATCACGCGTTGCGGGACGTGGTGATCTGACGCATGGCCAGTGGGCCCGGCTGGAGCCGTTGTCGCCACGGGGCATCAAGCCGGGCCGTGCGCCGGTGGGGAGTCGGCGGCAGCTGATGGACGGCATACGGTGGCGGACCCGGATCGGTGCCCCTGGCGTGACGTGCCGGAAGGCTACGGGCCCTGGGGCCGGGTCTGCCACCTGTTCCGGCGCTGACAGCGGGACGGCACCTGGACCAGGATCGTCCCCCGCCTCCAGGCCGAGGCCGATGCGAAGGGCCTGATCACTGGGACGTGCACGCCGACTCCAAGGACTGCCGGGCCCACCAGCACGCCGCCGGTGCGGAAGGCCCAGACGTGGCGCACCGAGGCCAGCCGTTGGTTCTTGACCCGGCCGGCCATGATCGCGACGCTTCGCCGGAGGCTCAGGTGACCGGTGCTGCTCCGGCCGACCGCCTTGAGGAGGGACCGCAGCTGGGTGCGGGTGAGCTTCGCGGCGCGTTCCGGGGCAACATCTGGTTCGTTCCCGTTCCCAGCCACGCCGGCGGCTCAAGTCCCCTACGCCTCGCACCGCATGGCCCTCACCCTCGCCGCCGACCAACGGCGCAACCCTCTACTTCGACACCGCCCTGTCCTTGAGTCCCGCAGCGCTACCCACGCTCGTAAGCCTGCGCCACTCCGCCCGGCGGGCCGCCGGCCGCCTGCTGTTCACACTCATCCAGCCCGGCACCGCTGAAAGGCGATTGCGCCAGCGACCGCGGTGAGCGTGAGTTCAAGGCCGTCGAATCGAGCGCAACCGCGGCTATTCCGGTTGCAGCTTGCACCGCGAACCGCACGAAGGGACGGCCGGCCGCACCGACGACTGCCGCCGCGGTAAGCGGGTGCGGGGTACCACCCTGCCGCTGTCACTCCCCGTCGGCACGCGTCCGACTGACCGACGGCGGGAGGCTCAGGAGACCGCGGCCTCGTCCACGGTCTCTCGTATCTCCAGCACGGCGTCGGTTCCGGTGATCGCAAACAGGCGCTGAAGCTGCTCCGGCGGAGCAGCCACACGCAGGGTGCCCGCCTGGTGGGTAAGGATCAAGAGGTTGAGGAACGACGAGTCCGCGAAGTCGATCCCGGAGGCGTCCAGAACCACCTTCGCATGCTTCCTCACAGCGGCGTCCAGTGCGTCCGCCAGGGGCGGAATCGAGTGCATGTCGTAGGCGCCGTGAGCGGTGATCACCCAGGCGCCGCGGCATTCGTACTGCTGCAAGGCAGCCGTCGGTCCAGGCCCGCCGGCGCGGCCGGACCCCTGCTTGGCACCGGTGCTACTCATGAGTTTCGGCATGACGGCCTCATTCCAGGACACCTTCGAAGCCCCTCATCGCTGCGCGCAGCGCGGAGCACGCCATCGGTTACCGGAAAAGTATGTCATGTATCTGGCTTCGTCAATGAGCATCCCCTAAAATGCTGGGCATGGTTGCAGTGCCCGAACCTCACAGCGGATGGACGTTCATCACCAGCCACGCGCGCGTACTGGCCGCCATCGCCGACAATCCGAACGTCCGGATCCGCGACATCGCCGCCCACTGCCGGCTCACGGAGCGTGCCGTCCAGCGCATCATCTCCGATCTCGAACAAGACGGTTACCTCTCCCACACCCGGGACGGTCGAACGAACACCTACCGCATCGAGCCCGACAAGGTGCTGCGCCATCCGGCAGAAGCCGGCCTGCCCGTGGCCTCCCTGCTGTCCCTGCTCGTGCAGGACGAGACCGACCGCGGCAAAACACTGGAACCGATCCGGGCACATATCCCCCAAACCCACCACTGACCCCGGCTCCGGATGGACTCCAGGACGCCGGTACGGCCCGCGCAGCATCCACCGCAACGCCCAGCGCAACACTCTGTGCACCACCCAGCGCCACGCCCACCGAAGCCCGGGGCCTTCACGACCTGATCTCGTGAGCACCCTCCAGGCCGAACCCCCGGGCAGGCGTCACTCGCAGTTTCCGGGCGCCAGAGAACGAGGGGTGCGTCGCAGGTGAGGAAGATCGGCTTGCGGCTGGTCTCAAGTCGCCAGTGCCGGCCACGGCACTTCGGGGCGATCACGAGGCAGCTGGCTCCGGGGGCGCGGCTGGTGACGGTCGAGCCGCACCCGGTGTACAAAGCGCTTTGCTTGATCAATCCGGCCGCCTCTACGGTGTGACGATGTCGGAGTCGGCGCCCGGTGAACGGCGCCTGGAACAGGGGGCGGTCCACGTGGGCGTGTTTGTCCGGATCAGGGGCTGGCTGGAGTGCGATGAACGGCAGCTCATCCAGGTCAAGGAGATCGTCGAAGCAGACGATCCCGATCGGACGTATAGCGGTGGCTGGGCCTTTCCCACGAGGCAGTACAACTTCACCAATTGGGCCTTTTTCGGGGCGGAGATGCGCGCGCTGTCCGTCGAGTGGTTCCTGGAGCAACTGCAACGCGTGGCGCGGGTTGCGGCTTCCGACGACGACAACGAACTGATCACCGGGCTGTTCCTCGTCAGCCACGAGTGCGACGGCATGAGCGAGTGGCAGGTTCGCGACGGCATCGTGTCGATCGGAGCCCCGAGCGGGGCCTATCAGTTCCTCGACGAGTAGGGCCGGTGAGAAACCCTCGGTTCAGACCGCGTCGGTGTCGCGTTCGATGACGGCAGGAACGAACCGGCGAGCCGGAGACCGCCTGCATCAGCGGGTGATGATCGTGCTGTGCTGGTCAGCACACTGGTAATGCCGCTGACCGGCGCGGCCCCGGCCCACGTGATCGACGGCCACTTCGACGCCTACTGCGCCACGGGCACGATCACCACCCAATACGCGACCTTCGCCCACCACGGCGCCGGCGACGCCTGACCCACGACGAGACGACCTTGCCGCCTGCTAGCCGCCTGAGTGATGCGGGCGTACTGCGGAGCCTGAATCGTGACCTTTCCCGGACCATGCCACTGGTGGTCCGGCGGAAACCCGACAGGCTTGGCCGGCCCGGGAGCATCAAGGTCGGGAACAGCCGACTGGGGAGTCACCACCCGGACCGCCATGGTCCTGCCAGAACGTCACCTTGGTGGTGGCCTCGGCCGCCGTTCCTCCCCATACCAGGCTCGCTCCGAGCACAAGCACGGTGCATGCCGTCATGGACCTGCGCACAAATCCTGGCAAGGCCTCCGCCCCCGCCGAATCCCGAGACTCCGATCCCCACGTCCGACCTGGTCGGTGGGGCGGAGCTTGTTTCACCTGCAGCAGTCGTCTGGGCGCGCTCATCATCGTCCTTCACCGTTCTTTCAACCGCCCACCACAGGCGGTTGCTCTGATTCCGAAGTCGGGCCGGCAGATCACTTTGGGGAATTGCTCGCGGATCGAGTTGGGCGAGAGGCCGCACGAACCGGTAACCCACCTGCGTCGACCTGCGGTCCCTGCGGGCCTCGCGCCCTGCTCCACCGGGCGTACTGCGGTCGCATCGTTCTGCGCAGAGCGAATGGTCCAGCCGCCAGAAAGATCGGGCACCCACATCGATCAACGCCAGCCTTGGTCGACGCTTACCGGACGCCGTCGGCCATTCCCGTCAAAGCGAGTTTGAAAATGCTGTCCGCGTCTGTGGCACACATCCGGAGTCACCCAGAGACAAGGGGAGGCAGTGCCAACGGCTATCGCTGCGCTCTCGCGCCAGGCCACGGGTCCCGGCCGGGGTCCATTGATGGTCCCGGAAATGACGCAAAGCAAAGGGATCGCCTTCACCCACACAGGTGGTCTCACATCGGAGGCCCCATGGACGTATTAGCACCACGGACACAACCGAAGAGGGGAGGCGCCAGTCAGGGGAACTTTGCCCCGGCCCACGCCCCACCACCGGCGCATGTGACGGTGACGGGCGCGTCCGGGCAGGCGCCCAATACTTCCACGCGCCCTCATCGACCACGCGAAACGATTCGGCGTTCCCCGTTCGAGGGAATCCATGCTTACCTCAGGTCGGCTGGGGCATCGCTGGCACTGTCTGGGTTTTCATCGAAAGAGAGAAACCTCGTGCCTCTTCGCTCCATCACAGCGGCCGCTTCCGCCGCCGCGTGTGCTCTCGTTCTGCTCGTCGCCGTTCCCGGTTCGGCTTCAGCAGCGACCGGACAGTTTCGCTACTCGTACACCACGGCCGAGGGCTACGAGGCCACCGGCTTTTTGAACAATCCCGTCAGCGGTAAGTGCATCAACCTCCCCGCGCCGGGCTCCGCGCCGGGTTCTCCTTCCCGGGCGCCCAAGAACCGCACGGACGCCACCGCCACCGTCTTCCTCGACGCCGGGTGCGAGGGCGACACCTACTACATCCTGCCCCAGGGCGCCGGCGCCTCCGACCGCCTGCTCGTCCGCTCCGTCGTCTTCTCCTGAACGTCGTCTTCTCCTGAACGAAGCATCGCCAAATCACGCCCTGACCGCTGCCAGAGCCGCAAGCCACGTGGCGCGTACCCGCAGGTCCAGGATCTTGGTGGCACAGCACAACAGCTTCCAGCGAAAGGACGTCCCTCAAGGCCGACAGCAAGCGTGAAGAGTTCGACGCGATCGACACCGACAACGACGGCTACATCACCGCCGCGGAACTCAGGGCCGCTCTGGACGGCAACGGCCGCATCAGCGACGAGCACATCAGCATCATCGAGACGGCCGGAATTACGCGGATGACGTCCGGGACGGGTGTCGCAGAAAAGCAAATGATCTCACGCCCCACCTCTCTCAGGGAGTTCCGATGAACCTTCGACGCGCATTCACCGGCCGCCGTACCACGGTCGGCGCCGTGCTGGGCATGGCCAGCCTGCTGACTCTCGCCCCGACCATGGCACGGGCCACACCGTCCGTCCCCCCGGTCGCGGCCGCCAACGAGCTGCCTCCCGTCGGGGAAGTGGACCACGAACCGCTCGCAGGCGACATCACCTTCCACCTGAACGGCCAGACCTGCCAGGCCCGCGTGGCGGGATCGGTCGAGGAGGACGTCGTAGCCCAGGACGCCGCGCACGAGACCGACACGGTCACCGAAAGGCACCTGCACATGGGCGGCAGCGAAGCCTGCGGGAACCGCCGTGCCACCGGAGGCACAATCACCATCGAGCAGAACGACGTCGACGTCGACGCGAAATCCCTGCTGCGACTCACGCAAAAGTTCCCGCCACGGTATGAGCAGGTCATGGTGCTGAGCTTCACCATGACGATCGACCAGCCCGATGCGAAGAACGGTCAGACCCGCGCCGCACGCGAACCCCTGGTGCTGACCACCAAGAACCCGGCCCAGCTCATCGGCCAACTCACCCAGTTCCCGCCCAAGGGCGACCTCTACCAGCTGCAGAACCCTGTCGATCTCGTGCTGCCCGACGACCCGGACACCACCATCGCCACCATCCAGAAATTCCCGGTCAAGGTCGGCGGCCTGTAACCAGAAACAAACTGCAGACTGCCTCGGGGGCTCATCGGCGCCGGGCCCCGCACGGACCGCCTCATGAGGCTGGTCGCAGCGCACGGGGCACGTGTGAGGGGAAGCGGCGAGCGGACGACTTCACAAGCGCATCGCTGTGCTGACCGGCCCGCACGCCGTGGCCGCGCCGGCGTGGGCTGCCGGTACCGGTCCGGCAGACACCGACGCCCAACGCGTACGGCTGCGCGCTGCGGGTTTTCACCGGATGGCGGCCCGCATGGTCCGGGCACGGCCACCGGGGGACGTGGAGCGGCCGGCTCGGTGGATCACCGTGCAATTAAATGTCATCGGCGTGGTGCCGCCGCTTCCTCGGCCACCTTCACCGGCACCGGGACGCTGGCTATGGTCGGCCGTGGTCCGTGAGCGCTGCCGCGGTGGCCCGTACGAAGGCTCCCGGGTTGTCCAGCATGATGTTGTGGCCGCAGTCCGGGATCGAGACGACGGACACCCCGGCATCGGAGAGCGCGTCGGTACCTGAGAGCGGACTGTCGACCTCGGGCAGCAGGTAGGTGCGGGGGATCTTCAGGTCCAGCAGGAGCTCACGCATGGTGGGAACGGTCCCGCGGACGAGATGAGTGGCGCTGCGGTGGAGGGCTTCCAGGCCGGCGAGGCGCATGGTGGACGACCAGTGGACGCCGACCCGGTCGCGGACCTCTTCCCAGCCGCCTCCCAGGAACTCCTGCTCAGAGTACGCAGCGATACCGCTGCTGCCGCTGGCCCCAGGCGTGCGGGGTAGCGGGTCGAGGTTGGCGTCGACCAGGACCAGGCGGGACACCAGGTGCGGGTGGCGGGCAGCCAGCACGATGGCCACCGAGCCGCCCATGCTGTGCCCGATCAACTCGGCGCCGGTGACGCCCGCAGAAGCAAGAACTGCGGCGACGGCATCGGCGTGAGACTCCAGCGTGTAGCTGAAACTCGTTGGCCGGTCACTGATGCCGTGCCCGAGCAGATCGATCAGCAGCGAACGGTGGCCGGCCAGCAGAGGGTCGACCGCAACCTCGGTGAAATAGGCAGGCGAAGTCGCGCCCAGCCCGTGCACGTACACGCGGGACGGCTCCCGGCCCGGCAACTCCACCCAGCGGATCTGGTCACCCTTGTCCGTCACAGTGGCGGTGTGCACGGTCTGCTCCCCCTGCAGTCAAGATCGGTGCCAAAACGAGAGTAACCAGGAGCGTAACCCGGAGAGCCTCGAAGCAGATGACGGTGCCCGGGCCGGATTCGGTCTGTCAACGGGTGAGCTCCGACGGGTGCGAAGGGGTTGCGGATCGGCCGCGCTGGAGTGTCGACGATCACGTAATTGGCCCGGTCCGTGCCGCCGCGGAGGGGGGTCGTCGAGGCGTCGGCCTGCGCCGATGGAGGCGAACCATCGCCACGTTCCTGGGTGGCCGTCCCGGTGAACGCCCGAGCCGAACACTGCAGTTACCGGGCGGCCGCACCCACCTGCTGGGCCTGCCCACCGCCCCGGCAGTGCCCGAGCAAGCGCCGCGGGTGCTGGGGGCCGACGAGTTCGCTTTCCGCACGGGCGGCGCTACGGCACCGTCCTGGTCGACGTGGAAACGACCCACGTGGTGGACGTCCTCCCCCACCGGGACGCGGTCACCTTCGCCGACTGGCTGCGGGAACATCCCGGCGCGGAGATCATATGCAGGGACCGGGCCAGCGCCCACTCCAGCGTCGTACGCGACGCGGTACCGGACGCACAGGAGGCTGCCGATCGCTGGCACCTGCTCGCCAACTCTCCTCCGCCGTCGAGAAGACATGCCACCAGCCCCCTCCCTGCCTGCGGAAACAGGCCGAAGCCGAACGAGACGCACAGCCCGGCCGATGAGCGATCCGCTTCCACCGCCGACACTGCCGCCGACGAAGATCGCGGTCCGCACCCGGGACCGGCACGCCGACATCCACCGCCAGCCAGCAAAAGGATGCTCCGCCTCCGCCATCGCTTGCCTCCTGCACCTGGACCGCAAGACCGCCCGCCGCTTCCGCGACACCGACCTCCCTGGAGCTCGGGCGTCGTCGAAGGCCACGTCAACCGCATCAAGACCATCCAGACAGCCGTGTATGGCTGTGCCTCGTTCCGGCTTCTCCGCACCCCCATCCTGCTGCGAGCATGACCTGAGGATTCACGGCGTCACGGTCAGAGCCAATTATCCGATCGCCGACAACGGCTGGCCGGTGAGGAATGAGGAGCTGGAGCTGTTCGCTGGGGTGGCCGCACTGATGCCCGGCGCCACAGGCGACCGATCAGCTTGTCCCACGTGGCGCAGGAGACGTTCATGACAGGATTGCGCCGGGAAGGTTCAGGGCAGTCATGGAGGCGCCCATGACTGCCGTGAAGAGGTGACCCGTGACGTCCACCGCGCCTCCCCCCATACCCCGAGCTGCAGGATCGTTTCCGCTCATCGGCCACGCGTTGAAGATGCGCGACAACCTCGGCTTCATCGACTCGCTGCGCGAGACACGGGAACCACTCGTCGAGATCGTCCTGCAGCCCGGGACGCGCACGATCGTGGTTCAGGACCCGGCCCTGATCCACCAGATGCTCAAGGGCCTGGGACCCAGCCTCGACAAGGGCCGGCTCTACGACAAGCTGGGCCAGCTACTGGGCGACAGCGTCGTCACCGCCACCGGCCGCGACCACGTACGCAAACGCCGCCAGCTTCAACCCGCGTTCGCCCACACCGAGATCAGCCGGTACGTCGACCTCATGCGCGCCGAGGTGACGGCCACCGTCGCCGCCTGGGAGCGCGGGCGGCCCCTCGACGTACACGAGGCGATGGTCGGGCTCAGCCTCGACATGCTGGCCAAGACGGTGTTCGCCGGCAGCCTCGATGACGCCGTCTTCCGTCGGCTGCGCAGCAACGTGTCGGTGGTGATGAGCGGCGTCGGTCTGCGCATGATGCTGCCCGACTGGGCCGAGCGCCTGCCGCTGCCCTTCAACCGCCGATTCGACCGGGCCCGATCCGCGGTGCGCGCCACCATCAGCACCGCCGTCGACGAACTTCATGCCTCCGGGCACGACACCGGGGACATGCTCTCCATGCTGCTGCGCACCATCGACGAAGAGACCGGCGAGCCGCTGACCGCACATCAGATCTGCTCCGAGATCTTCCTCCTGGCCGTGGCGGGCACCGAGACGACCGCGTCCTTGCTGTCCTGGACCCTGTACGAGCTCGCACGCAACCCCGCCATCGAGGCCCGGGTCCTGGCCGAGCTGGACGAGGTCCTCGGCGAACGGCCGGTCGCCTTCGACGACATGATCCGGCTGCCGTACCTGGACCGGGTGATCACCGAGACCCTGCGGCTGCACCACCCCGGCTGGCTGGTCACCCGCCGCACCACCGAGGAGACCCGGCTCGGCGAGTGGACGCTGCCCGCCGGCACCGAGCTGGCCTACTGCCAACACGCCCTGCACCGCGACCCCGAGCGCTTCCCCGACCCGCTCACCTTCGACCCGGACCGGTGGACCGACACCGCTCAGGAGCCTCCGCCCGGCGCGTTCGTGCCCTTCGGGGACGGCAAGCACAAGTGCATGGGGGACCGTTTCTCCCTCACCGAGATGGTCACGGCGCTGGCGACGATGCTGCGTTCGGTACGGTTGGAACTCGCTGAGGGCCAGGTCATCCGCCAGGTCGCCCGGCTCACGGTACGGCCGCGCAACCTGCGGATGACCGTCCGACCCCGAGCCGGGGTCGGCCTCTAGCGCATGTCTCTTCCAGCACCACTGTCAGGGACGGTGCCGGCGTTGCCATCCCCCTCGCGCGCCGGATCCGCCACGCCGGCCGTCCCGGCATTGTTGCGATCCTCGGTCGCCCCGGAGAACTACCGCACGGCTCTCGTATAGTTCTGAAGTCGCCGACCAGCGGACGGGCGGTCAGCCGGCTGCTCTGCGCTCGATCTCCGGCACCGGGGGCAGCCAGTGCACGGCGTTGTCGCGGAAGGACGCGTGAACGGGGACAAGGTCTGTTCCGCTGGTGTCGTCAAGGGCGGTGACGTTGATGCCGATCTCCGGGATGCCGGCTCGCTCTCGCCGGTCCAGATGACCGTCGCGAAGCCCACCCACCACATGACGGGGGTGCCGCCGAGCTTCTGGCAATCCCCGCAGGCACAAGTATGAGGGAAGACAGCCGGCCTCCGGGTGGTGAAGCGGATGCGGCCACACAGGTAGCCGCCAGTGCGCCCCTCAGCAGCTTCGACTCCCTGAGGGTCAGCCGCGGCGGTGGCGTTCATCAGGTGACCTCCCGGACCGATGAGCAAGTTGGGCCCATCGGTGTGCCATCCCTTTCGTGATCGCCAGGACGCTGCTTGGCGGCTCGAAGGGGCGGCCGTGGTGCGGGTACGGCCGGTGCCTCATCGGAGGAACCGGATCTGCGGGTACCGGGTTGAGGGGCGCTGGAGCAGGTGGTTGTCGAGGTGGCGCAGATGAAGATCGAAGAATGCTCGTACGTAGTCGCGTTGGGCGTGGATGGCGCGGTGCGGATCGAGGGTGCCGATGGCTTGCGTCACCTGGCCGGACGTCAAACCGAGGACCGGCGCGGCCTGCGGTAGCAATGTTTCCAGGTCGGTGAACGAGGTGTGTGTGGAGCCGATGAGGGCCAGTTCGCGTTTCCAGCCGTACTGGCCGGCCCAGAACTGATCCCAGCTGGGATCCTCCGGGCCTGGGCCGGGGTCGCTGCCGAGGAGAAGGAACGGCCGGTCGGTACCGGCGGTGACGGGTGGCAGGAGGCTGCCGTCCAGGTTGACGCCGGCTTGCAGGCGCCGGTCGGCGCGGATGGCTGCGGCAGCTGTGGCGCCACCGAGGGAGTGGCCGAGCATGCCGACGCGGGACAGGTCGAACGCGCCGGTGAGGGTGGGTGGCAGGGGCCGCCGTCCGGCGTCGGTGTTGTGTCCGGCGTTGAGCGCGGTGAGCTGGTCCAGCACGAACCGGGTGTCCGCGGTGCGCACCGCGAGGGCTTTGGCGATCAGGGCATCGTCGATGTCGCCGGTGATGGCGAAGGTTTCCACCCGGCCGCCGGGAAACTCGACTTGATCAGCGTCGTAGGTGTGGTCGATGGCCACAACCAGGTAGCCGTGGCTGGCCAGTTCCTCGATCAGAACCGTGCCGAGGCTGCGGTCGCTGCGCAGGCCCGGCGAGTAGAGGACGACCGGCCTCCGGCACCGGCCGCGGTCCGCCGGCGCGGCCGGCTGGGCGTGCGTGGTCGGCAGCAGCAGCGCGCCTTGCGGGATGCCCTGTTCCCGCTCGAAGAAGGTGACGGCACCGGGTGACATCCACGGCGCGGGCGGGTGGCCATGGGCGGCGCGAGCCGGGTACCAAAGCTGGATCATGAGTTCGCGAACCGGGCGGGAATCCTGCCAGGGATCGACGCGTGCCCGGTCGACCAGGTGCACCGCGACCGTACCCAGGGGATGCGGACCGGCCGGGGCGGGGAGGGTGCTGAGGATTTGCGTGGAGTCTCGATCGATGCGCGTCGGGGACCACAAGTCCACGCGGATGAAGCGGCATTGGTCGGGCAGGTTCCCTCCGAGCTGGAGCAGTGGCTGTTCGCTCGTGCGGAAAGCCGGGAACCCTTCACGGAGCTCTTCTATCTGCCGGGCGCGGAGCCCGGATCGCTGACTCTCGGGGTGGCGCTCTGCGTGCAGCGCGCCGGCGATCACTTGCTCACGCGCCCCGTCTTCCTGGACGCCGAAGCCATGGATGACGTCTATCACCGGCTGCCGAGGGAAGCCTGGGCCATCTTCTGATCTGGGACAGCTGGGCACGAACACCCGTCCGCCCGGCGATCAAGCACGAAGCCAGATGATCAGGTGGCTAGGGTTGCTGGCCTTGCCGGGATTCTCGGCGGCCTCCCTGTTGTGGCTGTGCCAGACCGAGGAGAACGATCCGGAGCCGGCGTTGTGCGGTGTCGACGCGGCCGACGGGGACATGGCGTACGAGGTCCCGGCCGATGGCCGATGCGCGCTTCTTCAACCACAAGCCCTGACTCGACCTCGAGGAGGGTCCTGACCTGCTCGGGCACGGACAGTACGCCCAACATGTGATCGCCTTGCGTTCGCACCCCTGTCACGGGCGACAACACCCGTCCCCGCCGTAGCGTCGGAACATGCCGACCGAAGACAGCCCGGGCCTCACCGCCAAGCACTGGCAGGACTGCACGGACGTGTACGACTTCCTGGATCAGATCCGTCTCCGGCCCGGTGCGTGGCTGTCCGGCGGCTCACTTCGCGATCTGCAGTCCATGCTGATCGGCTACCAGGTAGCCCTCGGCGTGCACTCCATCAATGAACCCTGCGACTTCTGGCACGGCGGAGCTTTCAGCCAGTGGCTCGGAACGCGCCTCGGCGGCACCAGTCCGCTCGGCTGGGCAGCAGACATCGAGCGCAACACCCCTGAGGGCACAACTCCCGTCGACGAGTTCTTCCGTCTCCTCGACGCCTGTCGAAGCGACGCGTCAAACGCCCGCGCTCAACGACTGCCTCGGCGACGTGGCCTGCTACGGCGGCTACGACGATGCTCCCGAGGGCGCCGGACTGGTGCTCGTCTTCACTGACTACGACCGGTTCGCGACGAGCTGCCCCGGGGCGGCGCAGGTCGTCCTGGACATCATCGCCCGTCAGGCCGGGCAGGCAGCCGTACTTCGCCGCCGTCTGATCTGCCTGGTCCAGAGCAACGACCCGCAGATCCGGTTCGAGTCCGTCGGAGCCATGCCCGTCATGTGGAACAGCGATGAATGGGCGGACAGCAACCGCGGCTGAGCGAGTGGCACCAGAGGGAGACGAGCGGCTGAACCACCGTCCCTCCCAACGATCAAGCGGACGGTGCAATTCTCCGAACCCCGACGGTCTCGCCGGCCCAGCGGCACCCGTCATCGTCGGCCTCCGCCCGGATGAGGTCCCCACTAATCCTGGTCGCTGCCGAGCACTTCGCCTTCTGCCCTGACAACATCTGACAAGGCAGACGGCCGTACACACTGGCCGCGTACGCTGAGCGGCTCACCGGTGTCCATAACTGGGACTTCTGGTGGGACTGAGAACCCCCGCTGACACCCGGCCTGGGAAACGATCAACCGAACGATGGGAAGCGATCTTCACGGACGTCACATTGAACCGCCCCGGGTTCGGTAGAGATCTCAGATTGTGGTTGTGACCTGGGGTTTCGTGAGTTCTGTGTAGTAGTTGGCTTCGTACTCGACGGGCG
>NZ_JBIAGM010000037.1:0-61705 GCF_042869815.1 Streptomyces sp. NPDC006739 | reverse complement strand
ATCCGCCGCTACATCATCTGGCGGAACAAGCATGCCGCCGACGAACGCCTCCGTGAGGTCGTGAACAGGGCGAACGTTGCCTGATGCGGCACTAGTTGCGTCTTGGCAAGGATCACGACTGTATGCGCTACGCTGACCGCAGTGGGTTGCGCAACCAACCCATCCGACCAACAGCCCTGCTTTCGCGCGGGGTTGCTGGTACGCATCGGTAGCGCTGTCCTGGCGATAGATCTCGCTCTACTCGCCAAGACGCAGGTCAGTTGCACTGATGTGTTACGGGAACAGTGGCAGTACCGAGAGTTGATGCGGGCAGAAAAATAGGCCCGACCGAGAACATTCGCGTCAGCGTCAGCGTGGGTGTCTCGACCTGAACCGTGAGGGTTCGGATCGAGGCTGCCCGCGCACCCGATCCGACCCATGACAGGGGGTAGGGATCGGTGGACGACACCGCCATCACCATCACCATTCTCGCCATCGCTGGCGTGGTCGCCTTGACGATCTACGCCCTAAAGAGTGTACTCGACCAACTTCCCGACCTCTTCGAGTCCGCACGTAGAGCGCGTGAGGCATGGGAGCGGCTGACCAAGAAGAACGACCGGGCTCCACAGCCGGACGAGAACGAGGAGCAGCCGCACCCGGCGGTTGACCCCTCGGCTGACGACGAGGGGCCGCCCGCAGCCGCGTGAAGCCCGTCGTGGGGTCTCCCACCTCACCCGGGCACGCAGGCCCTCCGCAGGGCATGCGGGCTGAACCGCTCCGGGGCCGACCGGCCTTCGGGCTCCATGAGATAGCGCAGCCGGTTGCGGATCGTTCCGCGATGCAGGGCTCCGCCGGACTCGTCGGCGAACAGCCCGGAGAGTCGGGGAACTTGGGGCGCACGTCGTCCAGGAACCATCGCAGCACCAGGTCCAGGCCGTCGAGCATGGGCACGCAGCTGGGGCGGGGCCCGGAGGTGTGGGCCCCTTTACCGAAGCGGATGTGGAGCAGCGATGCCTCCTCCGAGCCGAGGCCTGCGTGATAGAGGGTCCGGAACATCGCATAATCCCGGGCGGCGGGCCCGTACTTCCCCGCGGTCGCGATCCGCCGCTTCAAGATGTCCTCCGGCGTCAGATCCCACGCGGGTCGGCCCAGGGCCGGTGCTGCGTCAGCGATGGCGCGTGCCGAGTTGGTTCGCGGCGGCTTCCACGGTCTGCGCGAGCAGGACAGCAATGGTCATCGACCTAACGCCACCGGGAGGGGGAGTGATCAGAGGTGTCGATCAGTTCGGCGGTCGTGGTGGTGGCGGGCAGACCGATATGCCGGGAATTGATGCCTGCCTTCGCGCACCGCGCTCGTTTCATGCGAACGTACGTGGCCGACGCGGGATCCTCTCCCACCAGCACCGTCGCCAGGCAGGGACTGGTCCCCGTGTGCCGTGAGATCTCCGCCGCTCCGGCAGCAGCCTCTCCGACGATGCGTTTGGCGAGGCTGGCGCCATCCATGAGCTGGGCCGTCCGAGTCGCGGACATCGTTGCCCTCCAGGCGTTGCTGACCACTCGCCCAGGCGTACGGCAACGACGTCTCGTCAGACCGCTCCCCGGTGGTGCTCCACCTCAGCGCCAGTCACGGCGCAGCTGAAAAGTAGTAGGCGCAGCACGCTCACACCCCGCCAGCGTCCTCGGCCGGGAGCGACTTGCGAGAGCCCATCACCCTGCGGTGACGTCAATTCACATGACCATTCCAGGCGGGTCCACACGCCGGTGGCCTCGCGAACGGCCCCGCCAGCGCCGACCGCGATCGACTAACTGATCGACAACGAGCGGACGAAGGAGCTCGGCCGGCGGATCCACCACGAGGTCTTCCTGTCGGGCCAGGACCAGCCGACCTCGGCCTTCGAGCTGACCGAGGAAAACTCGTGACCAGCGGTGATCTGGTCCCGAAGGGCTTTCCCAGTCACGCGGACGCTTGGGCGCCTGGCTCTGGGGCCACCAGGAAGTCGACGAAGAAGGCGCCGGGGTTGCCAGGCACGACACGGCAGCTGAAGTGGCGCCCGAGCAACGAGCTGACCTCGGTCTTGAGGTTCTGCGAGAGAGCGGCCGCCGAGCTCACGTACATGTTCGTCGGGTCGTCGACGGCATGGGCGTCGACGAGCGCTCCACGGATCCCGGTCACGACGTATTCGACTCGTCGACCACCGCTGAGGTCGGGCTCTTCGCCCTCGTGGTCGCAGTTCACCACGTGGGCAAGCACGTCACCCAGGCCGGTCTTCCGATGGTCGCTCATGAGCGCACACGCTACTTGGCTGCCACCACGGCCGCACAGAGCTTGCGGCTCTCGGTCCGCTTGCACTGCCGGACCGAGCAGGCCTCAGCCGAACTGGACTGCGCAATAGCCTACTTGGAGAGGATGGACGGACATTGATAGACAAACTGACCGCACACCGAGGCTTCACGCGCATGCCATTCGGCGAGGACCTGACGCGCTCGATGCTGCACCGGCACTCCTCCCACGCGCAGGCCGTCACCCGGATCACCTGGTGCATCGGCGAGCGCGCCATCGGAGTGCTCACCGGCGAGGTCGGCGTGGGCAAGACCGTCGCGGTTGCGAACGGCGAGGAGACCGCCTCCTACCTGATCCACCACCTCGCGCTCACTGGCCGGACCGACGCCCTCTTCACCGACGACGCGATCGCGATGATCCACGACACCGCCCGGGGGCTATCCCCGCGCCGTCAACAACCTCGCCGTCCAGGCACGGCTGCCCGCCTACGTCGAGGGCGAGCCGATCGTCGAGGAGACCAGCTCCAGAACCGCCGTCGCCGAAGTCACCGCCGAATGCCGACCGGGCCCACCCCGGGCACCGTCGACTTCCCAATGACACGATGAAGACCAGACAGCCCGTTGGAACCCCACCAGCGGGCTTTCTTCATCCCCGAACATCACCATCATGAGTGGCAAACCCGTCATGATTTCGACCGGCAGCCAACACCCGGCGATCAGCACAAGCACCGTTGCAGCATGAGCGCGCGTCCGCCGCGGATCATGATGAGCGGGTCAGGCGGGAGGGCGAGCCCGCCGTCTGACTGCCCTCGTCCCCCAGGGCCAGGGTGTCCGCCCCGGTCTTCGTCAGGGTATAGATGTTGCCCCGCACGCACAGCAGGCCGGTGGACGGCTCCGTCGGGGTGCTGGTGGCCGCCTCGAAGACCATGGACGTGCCGTGTGTCTCCTGCAGACGCAACGTCTCGGTGCACCCGATGTCCCGGCCGCTGCCGGCGTCGATCACATGGCTGATCTGTCGGCCGACGATGTCGCCCCGGTGCGCCGCGTGCAGGGTGACGGTCACCGACACCTCGCGCGTGCCCGCGTTGACGGCTCCGGGACCGGTCCCCGCCCAGGTGCCCACCCAGGAGGCGGGCAGGGCGTCAGCCGCGGTGGAGGGGGACGAGTTCGAGGGAGAAGGGCTCGGTGACGGAGACGTACGCCCGACACCGTCCGCCCCGTCCGCCCCGTCCTCACCGCCCTGCGGCCAGGCGAGGGCGATGACAACTGCCGCGGTCGCCATGATGCCCGCGACGGCGACGGCTATGCGGAGCTGCGCCGTCCGCCGACCGGGCCCAGGGACCGGCCCGGTGCCGGGTGGGCCGACGTGACCGCGCGCGGGAAGACTTCCGCGCGGAAGGGCCGGCGGACGCAGGTGTACGGCGCCTGGATCGACGTGGGCGACGGGCGGCCCGAACCCAGCCGACGACGGGCCGTCGCTGCCCTCGACAGGCCCCTCGGCAGACGGCCCGTAAGCCGTCGACGCTCGACCACCGCTGCCCTCCACGGGCGGCCCGAACCCAGCCGTGAGCGCCTCGTGTGGAAGTGGAGGCGGCGGCAATGGCACCGGGGACCGCAGCAGCGCCTGCGACTCGGCTTCCCTCACGGCGATGTCCGCCGACAGATCCGATGGCAGGGCAGCCGCCCACATACCCGGTGCCGCGCCGATGCGCTCCATCAGCTCGTCGGCGGTGGGCCGCTCCTGCGGCGACTTGTGCAGACATGCGGCAAGCAGCGGCACGAGCTTGGGCGGGACTCCGTGGAGCGTCGGCTCCTCGTGCACGATCCGGTAGAGCAGCTGTGCCGCCGAGGGATTCTCGCCCGGGTGCAGGAAGGGACCGTTGCCGGTAGCGGCGTACACCAGCGTCGCTCCCAGGGAGAAGACGTCGCCGGGCTCACCCGAGATCCCGGCCGCCGCCTGCTCCGGTGCCATGTATCCGGGCGAGCCGATGACACCGCCGGTTCTGGTGTGCCGGGTGTCGTCAGCGGCACGGGCGATGCCGAAGTCGATGAGCAGGGGGTGCCGACGGGCCAGCAGGACGTTGGACGGCTTCACGTCACGGTGGGCAAGCCCCGCCCGGTGTACGGCCCGCAGCCCCTCCGCCAGCTCCGCGGCGAGCGCCCGGACGGCGGGCTCGGGCAACGGGCCGTTGCGCTCAACCCAGTCCGCGAGGGACGGCGCGGCGACGTACTCGGTGGCCAGCCACTGGGGCCGCTGCCCCGCGGCGCTGTAGTCGACAACCGGCACCGTCCAGGCGGATCGCACCTGATCGCTGCTGGCGATCTCGCGGGCGAACCGCTCCTCGAAACCCTGGTCCAGCCCGAACTCGGTCCGCAACGTCTTCAGCGCCAGCAGCCGCCCGGAAGCCGTACGGGAAAGGAACACCCGCCCCATGCCCCCGGATCCAAGCACCGCAAGCAGCGCATAGCCGCCTATCGCTGACGGATCCCCGGGATCCAGTCTCCTCATGTTCTCTCCGGGCGGGACTCGGGTCACAGCAGGGCGGGACACTGCGGGCCGGTAGCACGTGGCTCCGCCCGGCGTTCGCGTGAGCTCAATCTACACATGACACGTTCACATCGGTTCACAAGGGGCTCGCCCAGCAGTCCTGCGACGCCGAGTAGCAGTTCGGCCAGCTCATGGGGCTGCGCTTGCTCACCCGTTGGAGCCGCTGCTGCGATCCGGTCCGGCCGGAAGCCTCGGCCGGCCCGCCGTGTGCGGCACCAGGCGATGAGATCCCAGCGGCCGTCGGCTGTGAGCAGTCCGGCGGTTGCGCTACGCGGTCGCTTTCGTGTCCTGTCCCGTCGTTGTAGGACAGCCGCAGCACCATGGTGTGACATCCGTGTGGCCAGTTCCCGGGCCGCCCCGGAGTGGGGGGGGGGCGGAGGCGTCGGCCGCGGCCAGAGCGGCGGCCAACGCCGAGGCTTCATCGGCGGTGAAGTGGATCGGGGGCAGCGTCGTCGCCGGGTCGATCGTCCCCGTCGCGTTCCGGTGTGGTGCGCACCGGGACACCGGATTCCATCAGCGCCTGCAGGTCACGCTGCACCGTGCGTGTGCTGACCTCGAACCGTGCGGCGAGCGCGCGCGAATGCCAACGGCCGCGGCGCTGCCGCGCGCGACTCTTCCACCAGCGCATGGAGCCGAGCCGGGCAGTGTGGTTCATCAGGCCGACGTTACCGTCCCGCCGTCGCCAGGAACTCCCGCTCACGCTCCTGTTCCCGCTCGGTGATGGGCAGCGGGAACAGAGTGAAGCCGTGCGTCGCACCGGCGACGACGCCGAGCTGCGCACGGGCGTACCGCCGCCAACCATCGCTGGGCCAGAAACAGTGAGGTGTTTCAGCGCTGCCGCTCCAGGGTGAGGATGGCCGTGGCGATCGACGACATTCAATGTGGTGATTGACGACATGCAATTCGGACTACACCGCGACGTGCGGAAGATCCGCCAGGACTTTTGCTGGGGCGGCGTGAGGTCACGGTCCGGCGGGCGTCTGATGGGTGTCGTCACCCAGGGGCCGGTTCCCATGTACGCGCGGTCGGCGAGGATGGGAGCGCCCTGGTGCTCGCAGATCTGGATGATCCGGTGGGTGCGGGTGGACGGCACCCTCGTGGAGTGCGACATCTCACCCCACGGCACGGGAGTCTCGTGCGTTGCGGGTACTGATCCCGTCACCCGATCCCTACGTTTTCCTGTGGGAGGCGGTGAGCCCTTCGTACGGTTCACCCACCCAGGAGTGCCGGGTGTGGCTGTCACCTGATAGCCGATGACGTGGCTCCCACTGATTGGCCGCCCGGCACTCCACGACGACTCGGCTGCCAATCAGGAAATGCGAATGATCGCCGAGTAGGGAACCGACAGCGAGGTCGTCCGTGGGAGGGATCAGTACTACACCGCACGGACGCACCACATGATCGCCATCTGGGCCGGCATCGACGCAGGGAAGACCCATCACCACTGCGTCGTGATCGATGAGAGCGGCCATCGGCTGCTGTCACGTCGCGTCGCCAACGACGAGCCCGAACTGCTCCAACTCCTCGCCGACGTCCTGGCTCTGGGCGATGAGGTGGCCTGAGGCATCGACCAGGCCGACGGTGGAGCCGCCCTGGCCATCGCGCTCCGCCTCCATCACGACCAGCCGGTGCACTACCTCTCCGGCCGGGCCATCCATCGCGCCTCCGAGAACTATCGCGGCGAAGGCAAGACCGACGCCAAGGACGCCGCCGTCATCGCCGACCAGGTCCGCCGCCGACGCGACCTGCACCCCGTACGCACCAGCGAAGACACGATCACCGACCTCAAGCTCCTCACTGGCCGCCGCCTGGACCTGGTCGCCGACCGCACCCGCACCGTCAACCGCCTCGGCGCTCACCTCACAGGCATCTTCCCCGGCCTGGAACGGGCGTTGGATCTAACCAACACCGGCCCGCTCACCTTACTGACGGGCTACCAGACCCCGGCCGCCCTTCGCCGCCTCGGCGTAAAACGCCTGGCCACCTGGCTCCGCAACCGCAAGTTCCTGCGTGCCAGCCAACTCGCCAAGACTGCCCTGCTGGCCGCCGAACGCCGGCACACCAGCCTTCCCGGCGAGAAGCTGACCGCCGAGCTGGTACGCACGCTGGCGATGGAGGTGATCAGCCTTACCCAGCAGATCGCCGAGCTCGACAAGGCCATCGAAGCCCGGTTTCGACAGCACCACACCTTCGACGTGGTCACCAGCATGCCGAGCCTGGGTGTCATCCTCGGCGCCGAGTTCCTGGCCGCCACCGGCGGCGACATGACCGTCTTCGGCACCGCCGACCGCCTCGCCGGCTTCGGCGGCGTCGCCCCGGTTCCCCGCGACTCCGGGAAGATCAGCGGCAACCTGCGCCGACCGCGGCGCTACAACCGCAGACTCCAGCGTGTCTTCTCCATCTCGGCGCTGTGCAGCATCCGGTACTGCGAGAACTTCCGCCGGTTCTACGACCGCAAACGTGCCGAGGGCCACATCCAAGCCGTCCTCGCCCTCGCCCGCCGCCGCGTCAACGTTCTCCGGGCCCTCCTACGCGACGGACGTGCTACGAACCGACACCTCCACCGCTACTTGTGGCTTGACAGACAGCATGAGGAATCCCTACCCGTGACAGCAAGTACCCCCATGCGCGAGTGGGGCCCGGTCATCCCGACCGGGCCCCACTTCAACCTCCGCTACGAACAGCGCCCCTCACCGCACGCCCAAGGCCCGTGCCTACCAGCGATACCAGCGGCCCTTACGGCCAGCACCGTCCGCGGACCGTACGACGAAGCCCAGCAGCCAAACGACCAGCACGATCACCGCAACCCACCACAGCGCCTTCAGCGCGAAACCCGCACCGAAAAGGATCAGGGCAAGCAAGAGAACCAGAAGCAGGGGAACCATCGTTATCAACCTCCTGGCCCACCGACTGCCCTGCGATTCGGCGTGTATTCCTCAACCCAGCCTTTGTTTACGAGGAGACCCCAGGGGCACGAGGGAGTACCACGACAGTGACACAGATGGTCTGAGGAGGCCCCTTTTATGACTGCCAGCGAGAAGGCCAAGGCGAAGACCGAGCAGGCCAAGGGCAAGACCAAGGAGACGGTGGGCAGCGCCATCGGCAACGACCGAATGGCCGCCGAGGGACAGGCCGAGAAGAGCACGGGCGACGCCCGCGAAGCCAAGGAAAAGACCAAGGACGCCTTCAAGCACTGACATCCCCCTCCCCCCAGCCGAAAGGGGCCTCCCCAATTGGGGAGGCCCCTTTCGGCGCGGCAAGAAGTACTGACAGGTGAGCCGACACTTCACATGCCGGACAGGAACGGAAAATTTACACCGTTCGGGCACGTATATAGGCGGGAGCGGGTGGCACCCGGGAAGTGATCGGCGAGAAGTACCCGGGCGTCGCAGGTGGAAGAGTCCATTGAGGTCAAGGCTCCTCTCCGTACCGCCTACAACCAGTGGAGCCGGTGGGTGACCGGGCCCTGGAGGATGCGTGCGGTGGTGTGCTTGCCTACTTCATCGCTCAGGACGCGCACCCGGTCGCGTACGGCGTCAACCCGGGTGCCGCGTTCTGCCGGCAGTGACCTCGGACAGACCATCCCCTGCGACAACGTCATCGAGGACCACGGCCGCACACTCAGCGAGGCCGGCCGTCCTGGGGCCGCCTGATCGCCCTACTGCCTTCGGAGTACGTCTGACTCCGGGTAAGCCTTCTCGGTCGCCTCAGAGGGGCTGATGGGCGACGAGCACGATATACGCGCCGTAGACCAAGGACGCGGCGGCCAGGCTGCCTCCCACCAGTGCGGCGCCTGCCGGTCGTGTGCGCCATGCCCGCACCAGGCCGCAAGCCATGGGCAGCAGCAACGGGAACGCGGGAAGCAGGAAGCGGGGCTTGGATGAGAAGGGGCCGGAGACCACGGTCACCATGGCCAGCAGGACGCCGGCGAAGACGACCAGGGGCAGTGGGGCTCTGTCCAGGCACAGCAGGAAAAACAGCACGAGACTCGCCGAGACGATCACCAGGGCGATCGGTTGTACGGCCCCGCCGCCGCGCAGGAGCAGCGCCTTGAGGAACTCCAGCGTGCCGGTGCCAAAGTCGAGGCGGGAGTCCCAGGCGCTTTGGACCTGGAAGTACCCGTGCAGCAGATCACCGGTGTACTGCCCGACCCACAGCACATAACCGGCCCAGCCCAACGGCGCGAGAAGAGCTCCTGCCCAAAGCCCGGGAGGGACGCGGCCGCGCTGTCGCACCGCCTCGTACCCGGCCGCGGCGACGACGGCCACTGCCGCCGCGATGCCGCTCGGCCGGGTCAGACCCGCCAGCGCAGCAAGTGCGCCAGCCGCCGTCCAGCGGCCCTTGAGCACGCAATTCAGGGACCATGCAGCGAGGGCACTGAACAGCGGCTCGGTGTAGGCCAGGCAGAGGACGACCGAATGCGGCAGAGCGGCCCAGATCGCGACCATGACCGTGGCCACCGCGCGCCCGTGGAGCCGAAGGCCGATCACGTAGATGCCGTATGCGGCCATACCTGCCGCGAACCAGGCGATCAGCAGCGCCGCCGCCCCTGGGCTCACATGCGGGAAGCGGTTGAGCGCCCTAATGAGCACCGGGTACAGCGGGAAGAATGCCCAGTCCGTCTGGAGCGCCCCCGTTGCGGAAATGTGGATGCGGGTTCCGTAGCCGTGCTCGGCGATGTGCAGGTACCAGACCGAGTCCCAGGAGTGCGCCAGGCTCTTCAGCGGGGGCCGTCCGATGAGCGTGCTCACGGCGACCAGCGCCATGACGCCAGCAAGGCGGATGGCCGCGAAGAGTGCCAGGGCCGCCATGACACCCGGTGGCCGCGCGCCGAGCCAGGTGCGCTCTGGGGAGGCCGCCGTGTTGCGTCCGAGGACCGGCCCCGGGGTCTTGTAAGAGGAGGTACTCACTCTCTGACGGTGAGCGAAGCGGCCCACGTCCGCAAAAGGAACCTCTCGCCATCGGTGTTCGGGCACCGCTGTGGCCCTGCTTCATCTGCCGCCGCCCAACCCTCGCCGGAGCCATGGTGGACGCGTTGACAGCCGCGCCGGACCTGCCACCATCGACCGCCGCCGCGCTGTCCCACGAGCCCGCCCTGTCCGGCGGCGGGGCGGGTCGCCTTCCTCACGACGCACCGGCCGGCCCTGTTCAGACCGACCTTCGGGGGTGGCCCCGAGACAGCGACGGACCTCGACGGGGCCAGCCCGCGCTTCGTCGTCCGCCTGAACGAGCGGCTCGCGTCCGGAGGGCTGATGCGCCTACTCCGATCGATCGGCCATCCGCCGACTACCGCTCATCGGCCTGGGCGCGCAAGCAGGTGAACGACTTCACGCCGGGCGGATGGTCCGGGAGGGCTCATGACCCCGGTCGGCGCATGGGCGGCCCAGAACGGTAGTTCATTGGATCCGGAGGTAGAGGTGGAGGCCGTGTCCGGTGGTGACCGCGTCGATCAGGGCCTGGAGCTCGGAGGGTGGGTCCGCGTCCGTCCAGGCTCGCCACCAAACTGTTGCGGGTGACGGCTGGTGTCTGGTGGCGGCGGATGGCACGGTCGGAGCGGTACCAGTCGTCGCTCCCGAGTAGGCGCAGTCGGCGACCACCGCCCGGCAGCCGGAGCCCGCCTCCTTCCCGCGGGCCGCGAGGAATGCGGCCGGCTGCGGTTTCGTACGGACGGCCGGATACAAGTTCGTACGGGAGGCCGAATACCAGCGGCCGCGGGCGAAGGGATGGGCGGGGGTGCAGGAAGACGCGTGCAGCGGCCAGTAGACGCGGCCGTCGGTCGAGCCCGCGGTCACCGTGACGATGCCGTTGTCCGTCTTGCCCAGCCGGGCCGGCCACTGCCGGCCCCCATGCGCCATCCCCGTGCCGTCCTTGCGGTCCCCGGAATCGTGGATCACGATGACCCGCCGTCGTGCTGAGCCGTCGCCGACTGATCGCGCAGCAGCTCAAGGCGCCGGTCGTTGACCAGCTCGACCTTCCCTCGCCGCTGGGCCAGGCCGAAGAAGAGGTCGTCGAACCGGCCGGTAGTCCTCCAACGGCCCCGGCCCCGGCGCAGGCGGACACGGACGGCCAGCGGTCATCTTCAGCCCCGGCAAGGCAGTTGACTCTACCCACCGGCCTACGACCAACCCACCCTGGCGTCACCCCGTACCGCCACCCGAATCAACGAGCTACCGGTAAGCAGCACCAGCTGCGCGGCGTCGCACCCCAACGGCGTCCTGGGTGCGACCCGAGGTTGTGGATGTCAAGGTGATCATAGTCAGCGGCTGCGAAGGGACGGTCACGTGAGCACGTCAAGCGAACTCCATGCCCGGTTGCGCTGTTCGGCTGCGCGGGCGGTGCACCGTGCCGGGCCGCTTCTCACGGCGGCGGTCATGGTCGTGCTCGTGATGGCGGCAGGCGGCTGTGCCGGGGAGCCGTCGGGGCGCGCCACGGACGCGGTCGCCAGTCCGGCCCTGCCTCAGGTCTCGGTGGTCGACCACACCTACCGGGTGCCGCGGCCGCTGCCCGATCGCCCGCCGGGCACGCTGATTGCCGCAACCGACCACGGAAGTGACACGCGCTTCGGTGGCGCCCGGCGCTGGACCGTGCTCTACCACTCGGTGAACGCCCGCCGGGCCGACGTCCCCGTCAGCGGCACGGTCCTTCTCCCACCGGGCGCACCGCCTCGCGGCGGGTGGCCTGTGGTGTCCTGGGCCCATGGCACCACGGGCGTCGCCGACTCCTGTGCGCCCTCGCAGCTGGCGAACCTGGGGTCCGACGCCTACGCCAAGGAAGTGCGCGCACTGCTGCAGGCGGGTTACGCGGTGACCGCTTCGGACTATCCGGGCCTGGGCACCCCCGGCATGCACACTTACCTGGTCGGCGCGGACGAGGGCAACGCGGTCGCCGACATCGTCACCGCCGCCCACCACCTCCTGCCCGACCTCGGAAACCTCTGGTTCGCCGTCGGGCACTCCCAGGGCGGGCAGGCGGCGTTGTTCGCCGCCCAGGCTCCCGGCCGAACGGGAGCCACCCGCCTGGCCGGTACGGTCGCCATCGCCCCGGCCAGCCACCTGGAAGCAATGCTGCCCGGCGTCAAAGCCTCGCACGTGCCCAGCGAGCTGTCCTTCGCCTTCTACGCGCTGGCCGGTCTGAGTGCCGCCGACCCCTCCCACACTCTGCGGTCACTGCTCGGGGTCCCGGCGGCAGACCTCGCCGTCCAGCTCCTCGCCCAGTGCCAGGCGGACGGCTATCGGTCGCTCAGCCACCTCGACACGGAGCAGGCCCTTCCGCTGAGCACCGGCCAGCTAGCCCGGATTGGTGAACAGATGGGCGCCTACGGAGACCCTGACCGAGCCGCCGTCCCCACACCGGTCCTGGTCGTCCAGGGTCAGGACGACCACGACGTGCCGCCCGCGTGGACCGCTGCCGTGGTCCAGAACCTGCGCCGCCTCGGCTCGCCCGCGACCACCGCCCGCACCTATCCCCGCGCGGGCCACGACCAGGTCCTCGGCGAGTCCATCTGCGACCTCCTGACCTTCCTCGACACACACGCAGGGCACACGCCCACCCCCTGCGCCCCCTTCCGCACCGACCGCGGCTGAGGTACGACAGGCAAGGGATGTCCACTGCTGCTGCACGGCCGGGGCGTCACGATCGACCGCAACAAGGTGTTATGACTCACCCCTCCGGTGATCTCTTGGATTCTGCCCGCACGGCCCGGCTGGCTGGCTGGCTGGCTGACGGACGCTGACGACACGACATGCACGCAACGGCGTGCACTCCTCCAAACTCGTCCGCCTCGCCTCCATCGCCGCGAGCCGACTGAGCAGCGATGCGCACCCGGAAAGGGGCCACCGTTCGGTATCCGAACCGGCCTGCAGCGGAAGGCGCCGATGAGGCGCGGGCAGCAGCTGGCCCCAGCTACTGGTCGGCACGTCCGGCCGACACCGTCTCGAGCCGCTTCGGGAGCCTATGGACGTCACCGAAGACCATTGCCGGGTCTGCGATCGCGTCGGCAGCGGCCCCTGGCAGTACCTCCTGCGCGCACCAGCACTGCGGGAGGAGCAGTACGCCGGCCGCGAGCAGCAGCACCGTCCACAGCCGCAGGGTCCCGAGCAGGGACGCGTCGCCGATGACGCCCGGCGCCAGATGCAGGCCCATGAAGGCGGCCAGAGACCATATGGGGACGGGGCGCTGCAGGCCCAGGAGTTCCCAGCACAGCGCGCCGAGGAGCAGGCCGGCGGTGTAGTAGTCGTAGACGCCCGGGTCCAGCACGATCCGGGCGCCGACCCCCAGCAGCAGCACCGCCTGCCAGCGGCGTCGCACGACCGCGAGCACGCCCAGGCCGCAGCCCAGGCCGAGCTGAGCCATGCGGTCCCACGAGGGTGTCCCGGCCGTGGCGACGCCGAGCGCGCGCAGGGCGGAGGAGGGCTCGTTGACGATGGTGTACTGCGCGGCGGTGAGCGTGCCCGGGTCGGCGATCACGAAGGGCAGCCAGGCGAGCAGGATGGTGGCGGCCGCGTAGACGGCGACGTGCCGCCGCCGAAGCCGTGGCACGGCCAGGACCAGCGGCAGGAAGGCCAGTGCCCAGGGCTTGGAATCGGCGGCCAGGCCCAGGCAGAGCCCCGCCAGCGCAGGGTTGTCCGCAATGAGGGCCCTGACGGCGAGCGCGGCGAAGAGCAGCGCCAGCACGTCGTCGAGGTGGCCGTAGTGCACGGACAGCGACTCCCATACGACGAGGAACACGCCCCCGCCCAGGAGCATGACCCGCTTGACGGCGGCCGGGCGTCGCGTCAGGTCCGGGCGTGCGAGCACCGCGCAGCGCTCCAGGGTGTGCAGCACCAGTAGGCCGGCGACCGTCATCGCCAGTTGGCCCGCCACCATCCCGTTGTCGGACCCGATCGTGCGCAGCGCCTCGGCGCCGACGAAGGCGACCGGACCTATCTGGAGGCCCGGATAGTTCGCGTAGAGGTGCAGGCCGCCCGTCGGGCTCGCACGGGAACCGTCGAACATCAGCGCACTGCCGTGGGCGAAGTAGTGCCACGAGTAGCCGCCGCCCGGCATGTACACGAGCAGCCACACCAGCGCCCACAGTCCGAGCGCCCACCGATGCCAGGGGCCTCGCAACGGCACGTCCCTCATCCCCACTTCCGCCGATCGTCTGTGTGGACCGCTTCCGAGGGAAGGACGTTCCTCCCGACCTGCCGGGTTCCCATCGATTTGGTGTGGGTTTGCCGTGAACCGAGCCCGCCGGACGCGTGTCGACTGCCGCTTTGTGGGCGGCCAGGACGTGGGGGTGGCCGCCCTTGGTGTGTGTTGCGCCGGCGCAGACAGGCGTGCAGGGCCCAAGGGTCGCCGACGTCTGCTTCTGGCGCATCACATCTGCGCGGGGGGGCGCGGGCGGTCCATCGATGCCGCCGGTGCAGAGCGTCGCGGTGACGGGCGGTAGGCCGCCGAGGAGGTCGTCGAAGGGGGTACAGAAGCCGAACTCGCGGTTGACGTCGGCCAGCGGTCCCACATCATCATCGGCACGGTGATCAACGCGATCGGGAACACGCGCAGCAGAGCCAGGAACGGCCAGCCGGCCGACGCTATCGCCCGGCAGCGGAGAAGTGCTCGACTCCGGTCATGAGTCAGCTGTGGCCGGACGCGCCGGCCTACCTTCCGCCCGTCTACGCGTCGTCGGCTCCTGCCCGCGCCGCTTCCCGGTCTCGCCCGGGGTACGAGGGCACGACCTCGTTGAACACGTTGTCCACGATTACGGCGGTGATCTCGGGAATCCCAACCAGGGCCAGGAACGCCCACGGCGAGCTGCCCCGTCACGTCCGGCGGCGTACGTACGTGCCCTCGCGCGGACACCGGTCGCGGCCACCCAGGTTGACCGTCGGCGGTGTGGGCAGGGGCACGCAGCCGATGCCACGTCCGTCCCGGCCGACCAGGGCCCAAGCCTGGGCTCCGGCCAGCCTTTCACGTCACGGCCTTACCCGGTCTCTCAGACACGCTCCTGCGACCGCCGACCTGGTGCCGACGCCGTAGCGGACAGCCGATCGGACCCCGCGGCCAGGGCGGGTACGGTCGCGCGACCTACCTGCTCCCAGACAGACCGCCCTGCTCGCGGCGCAGATCGCTGAGGGTTTCACCGAACTCGCGTTTCAACGCCCTGCCCAGGTGTTTGCTGTCGTCTATTCCCCATCGTGCTGCGATCGCGGCTGTGGAGACGTCCGCGGAGGCAGGGTCGAGAAGATCCCGGCGGATCCGTAGCAGGCGCTCATGCCGGACCCAGGCGGCGAAGGTCAGGTCGCTTCCTTTGAAGAGCGCATGAAGGTGCCGGACCGAGATGTGGTGGTGACGTGCGACGCGTTCCCCACTGAGGCGAGAGTCGCCGAGGTGGGCCAGAGTATAGGCGCGGATACGGTCGACGAGTGCGCTGGCGACGCAAGCGCGTTCAGGGGTGGTGTCGGCGAAAGCGGCAAGGAGGAGCGCGGTGAGTGCGTCGGCCAGATACGTACGTGCCACACCCTGATGAGGGAGGTCTTCGTTGACCGTCGACAACGCGTGGCTGAGGAGTCTGCCGATCCCATCTCGAGTGGGTACGGGCAGCGCCGTGCGCCGGCTTATGGAGTTCGCGTGCCTGCCGAGACTTGCCCGGGGAACGCAGAGCACGGTCATGTCAATGAGATCGGCACCGATCAGCCGGTAAGGCCGGGTGTTGTCACAGGCAAACAGCTCACCGGGTTTCACCGGCACGGTCCGGTCGTCCTGGGTCGCCGTGACCGGACCGTGGTGGTGCAGATTGAAATGAACCCACTCCATGTCGCTGGAGGTGATGCAGCGGTTGTCCCGCGTCACCGTTGCGGCGGTGGCCTGGATACGAGCGACGACCAGGGGCCCGATGTCCGTGTGGTCGACCACGGCTTCGAACGCCTTCCGGCCCTGGTCGGTCACCCGTAACGGGGCGAACAAGGCCGAGGCAAGCGCCTCGAACGACTCGGTTCCGCTTAATCGGCAATCCTTGCGGTCGGTCATCGCGGTACCTCCAACCCCTGTCCTTGCATAGGCATTTTACTGCCGTGTTATGCCCTGTGCACGAATTGGGGGGCCGCGGTGCGCGCGATGGTGCCCTGGAGCCACGGATCACACCTACGGTCGAGGAGGAGCGATGCACATCCCGAACCAGCAGTGCGTGGACAGAGTTCGGAGCGATCAGGAGGAACACATGCGACGGGGCACCGATCCGGCACTCGGCCCCATGACTGCCCCAGCGAGCAGAGCCGCCGTGGCGATGTCGACCCGGTGGCGTGATCGACCTGTACCAATGCGCCGATTACAAAATTACCGGGTTCGGTGATGGATCGTGGATCGCCGAACGCGAGCATCCGGCCCACAGGGCTTGACTTCATTGATCTCAGAGCTGGCTTTGCTCGTCGTGGACTTGGTCGAGCCGTCCAAGGGGGAACATGGAGTTGCGCGAAGTCCAGACCTTCCTGGCGGTAGCGCAGGAACTGCACTTCGGCAGGGCCGCCACTCGACTACGCGTGAGTCAGGGCCGTGTCAGCCAGACCATCCAGGCCCTGGAACGAGAGGTCGGTGCGGCGCTCTTCGAGCGGAACAGCCGCCGCGTCAGGCTGACCCCGCTCGGTGAGCGCTTCCATGGCGGAGCGCTCCGCGGCTTCGAAGAACTGCACAGGACGCTGACAGACTGCCGGGCCTACGTACGCAACTCCGCCGGACAACTCCGTGTCGCCTACGTCCCCGAGATCGGGCACGCGCGTCTTGGTGAGGTGGCCGCGACCTTCGCGCAGACGCACCCTCACTGCGACCTCACACTCAACTTGACCTGGATCAATCGCTTCTTCGATGCGTCTCTTCTGCTCACCGAGATGGAAGCTGACGTCGCGCTCGTCTGGGCTCCGGGACCCGACGGCAAGGCCGCGGAGAGCGAGGGACTGACGGTCGGCGAAGTGCTGCATTCCGAGGGACGCGGCGTGGTGGTGCCCGTGGGGCACCCACTCACACGGTACGATGCCGTCCGCCTCGATGATCTCAGGCCGTACGAACTGCTGCGGTTGCCGGAGGCCGTGGACCCGGGGTTGCGTGAGAGGTGGACCCCCGAGCGCACACCTGACGGGCAGAGGCTCAGCTACACCCGGGAAGACTTATGTGAGTTGACGGGGCGTGCGGACCTACCGCCTGAGGACATCCTCACACTCGTCCGTCAAGGGCGCGCTCTGCACTTGTCGGTGGCTTCACTGCTGCAGCGACTCAGCTACCCGGGGCTGGCACTTGTCCCGGTCGTAGATCTGTCCGACGCCGTCATCGTTCCTGTGTGGCGGACGACTGCGGAGTCACCTGCCGTACGTGCCTTCGTGGAGGCGACCACCGCAGCGTTCTCTCCTGCTGATCAGGGAAACAGGGTTCGGTAGACAGGGTGGCTCCGAAACGTGTGGCCGTGGTGTGCCGAGATGTGCTCCCCGATGTAGCGGCCGTTCGCCGTACTCAGCGCGCCCGTCACGTGGTAGTCGGGGTGGATCCCGTCATCGCTTGTCTGTGTGACGACTGTCAACGCCAGGCGGTCACCACGCTCGACGGGAATCTCGGAAGGGAACAGTGGAATGTACACGGAGGCCCAACTGGTGTGGTGCGCCAAGGCGTCGAGGGGAGGGCACGAGGGGAGGTGGAACAGCTGAAGCCACAGCAGGACACCGTCGACATGTCCCGCTCGATCGACCTCCAGCTCGACCCGCTGCTCCTGCTCGGTGCGCAGGTCACCGTTGAAGTGGAGTTCCTCGATCGGCGCACTGGTGGTGATCACGCCTCGCGGATCGGGTTCCTTGATGCGCAGCCTGACGTCGAAGAATCCCTGGTTCCAGGCGAAGATCTTGGTGAGGTGGGGCACAGCGGACGGTGAGAACGCGATCTTGTGCCGGTCGAGGACCTTCCGCAGACACACCCCGGCAGCCTGCGTGGTGCAGCGGTCGGGAATGACGACGCCGTCATCCGTCATAAGACGGCGACGCGCATCGCTGAAGATCGCCGCGGCTCCCTCCGCACCGGCTATGGAGCCGATGATCTCGGCGACACACAGGTCTGCCTGCGGCTCTATGGTGAGCTCGCTGGAGTTGCCGTGCAGAAGGGTGATCGAATGATCGAGGTTCCATGCCCGAAGGTTGTGCTCGGCGGCGCGGAAGGTCTCGTCCATGACTTCCATGGCGACGGCATGTTCGGCCCCTGAACGGATGCTCTCCCGAGCCCAGTTGAGGTACTGCCCGGTGCCGATGTCCAGGGCGACCCGCCCTGGTGCCAGTTTCCGCAAGGCCGCTCGAAAGCGCTCATTGCGCAGAGCATCGCTCGACAGGGTGTCGTAGAGAACCTCGTCGTAGATGGGATATTCGCCGACGCTCGGCCACACGGTGGAGCCCTGGCCGGCGTCCGGGTCGATGAGGACACGTGTCGTCGACGAACCGTTCACCGTCAGTTGGTGGTGGATCAGCATGCCTACGTCCTTTCCCGGTTGCGTCGGCGGATCGAAACGGCCGGCCGGGGCACTGTCGGCCCCCGACGATATGGACAGGTGAGGGCCAGCGGTGTCACACCGCGGCGCGTGAGGCGACGGTCTCGTCGAACATCTGGGTGTACAGCTCCGTACCCAGATCGAGGAAGATCGCCAGATCCGCGTAGGCCTTCTCCGCGCTGCCGTAGACCTCGACCGCTTGGGCCGTCGTGGCGAACATCATGTCGTCGTGGCCGTGTGAGTCGTCCAAGTCGATGTGAGCCTGGGCGCCGCGTGTGCACTGCGCCCCGAACTCCCGGGCCGCGGCATCGGTGATGGCCTGCATATAGCGGTCGGACCACCACTCCAAATACCAGTCCCACAGCGCGACCGGCGCCGGGCCTCGCTCGTCCGTGGCGATCCGCAGATACCCCATGGTCTTTGCTGTCGCCGGGTAGACGTCTGTGGCGTTGATCTCTTCCAAGGTCACCCCGAGATGGGCGAGATCCTTGACGAACATGCCCTCGTGTCCGATCTCGTCGGCGAGATACCGCGCGAGCTTCGCCGCAAGGCGGTAATCGCCGTAACTCGCCTTGTACAGGGCGTAGGCGTCCGCGACGTTGTTCAGACGGATCTGCAGAACGACCTCCACCATGTACCGCTTGTAGAACTCCCGGTCCGTCCAGGTGCCTTCATGCCACTCCCGCAGGAGCGGCACCTGGTCGAACTGCTTGTGGGTGAGCTCCAGAGCGAGATTTTCGAGTCGCTCGCGGTCCAGTTTCTCTGCCATGGGCTGCTTTCTCCGATCACCGGGGAGGGGGCGGGAGTGGTGGTCTGCGTCATTCCTGCCGGCCGTCCTCACCAGGTGACCGGCAAGCTGTGGACGCCGTAGAACCCGGACTCATGGGCCAGTCGGACGTCCCGCGCAGGCACGGCCAGGCGCAGTCCGGGCAACTGGTGCAGGAGAGCCGTGTACGCGATCCGTAGCTCCAGGCGGGCCAGGGCATGCCCCAGACATCGGTGCAGTCCGTGTCCGAAAGCCAGGTTCCCGGAGTTCGTACGGTCCAGCTTCATGGTGTGCTCGTGCGCGAACTGCGCGCGATCGTAGTTGGCGGCGGGAAGCGAGACGGTGATGCTGTCGCCCGCCGTGATGGACTCCCCAGCGAGGTGGATGTCCTCCAAAGCGGTTCGTGGCACCCCGAACTGAAAGATCGTGAGGTAGCGAAGCAGTTCTTCGACGGCGGAATCGGCCAGATCGGGATCGCGTTGCAGGGCATTGCGCTGTTCGGTGTGGCACAGGAGGGCGAACACACCCAGAGCGATCATGCTGGACACGGTTTCGTGGCCGGCCGCGAAGAGGAAGACGCCGGTGCCGGCCGCCTCCTCGTCCGACAGATCACTGGCCGTGAGCCGGCTCAGCAGGTCGTCTTCAGGGTGGCGCCGCTTCCCGCGCACGATTTCGGTCATGCGATCGCTCAGTGCCGACATGGCGGCGGCACTTTCCTGCGCACTGGCGGTCAGGCTGAAGACGGTGGCGCTGTGATGCTGGAACGCGGCGTGGAAAAGGGGCGGAATGCCGAGTAGCTCACAGATCACGAGAGAGGGAACGGGGACGGCAAAGGCGGCCACGAGGTCGACCGGGGCACTCGTGTGATGCATCGTCGCTATGTGCGCATCGACGATTTCCTGGACACGGCAGCGCAGCGAGTTCAGTCGGCGGGCGGAGAAGTGCCCGGCCAGCAGCCGACGGAACCGTGTGTGCTGCGGCGGGTCCATGTCCACGAACCAGCCCGGTAGGGCCGGGGTGCCCAGAAAGGGATCCGCTCCCGGCCTCCGGATGGGCAGGCGCCTCGTCTCCGATCTGGCAGTGACGCGTCGATCAGCCAGTACGGACCGGCTCAGGGCATGTCCGGTGACGAGCCACCCCATGTGGCCGTCGGGGTACACGAGGCGGTGCAGAGGCCCTTCCTCGTTGAGCCGGTACAGGTCGACGGGCGGGGTGAAGGGGTCTGTTCGTAAGGTCGGCAGCGCGGTGAGCAACGGGCGACGCCTGCCTTCTGAGGTCGTGGGACGCATCTGGATCACGTCTGTGCCGTCAATTCGACAATGGCGTAGGAGCCGGCGGCGTGCATCCCGGACACCTTGCAGGACGCTTCCTCCGCCAGGGCGCTTATCTCCCGCAGTCCACGCTCCCTCGCCCCGAAGTAAGTGACCATCCGCAGGTCCTCCTCCGTCGTGGCCGATTCACCGTCCGCGCCGATCTTCTCGATGACCAGCACCGTGCCGCCGGGCCCCGCCGCCTGAGCGCAGCGCTCGAGGATCAGGCGCGCGTCGCCGTCGTTCCAGTTGTGCAGGATGGCGGACAGCACGTAGACGCCCTTCCCGGTCGGAAGCGGTGAGAAGAAGTTCCCGGGAACGAACTGCGCTCGGTCCGCCACCCCCGCCTCCGCCAGCGCCTGTCGTGCGGGTCCGGCCGCGGTCGAGACGTCGACGACCGTGCCCCGCAGGCGCGGAAAGCGGTCCAGCAGGGCGATCAGGAGTGTCCCGTTTCCCCCGCCCACGTCCACCACGTGTGCTGCCGACTCCCAGTCGTAGGCGGCTGCGATGTCCTCCGCTATGGTTTCCACTGCCTTGCCCATACGCCGGTGAAAGCCCGCGGCAAGTGCGGGGTCGTCCGCCAGGTGCTC
The DNA here is from genome assembly GCF_042869815.1 of Streptomyces sp. NPDC006739. Classification (NCBI taxonomy): domain Bacteria; kingdom Bacillati; phylum Actinomycetota; class Actinomycetes; order Kitasatosporales; family Streptomycetaceae; genus Streptomyces; species Streptomyces sp. NPDC006739. The sequence goes on along the minus strand of NZ_JBIAGM010000037.1, from coordinate 40,741 downwards.
CCAGAAGGAGTGCCCGTAGTGGGCGGGGAAAGCGGCCTGACCGGTACGGACCGCATGCAGAAGGTTCACGAAGGCGAGATCCGCGCTGCCCTCCGCGCCGTTGAGGTCCAGCCGGGCGCACAACCCGCTGGGGTCGCCCGCACGCAGCGGCGCGGCCAGTTCCGTCACCAGGTAGCGGCCTGTCGGCGCAGAACGCAGAAGCCCCAGCGCGCAGAGGTGGCGTAGCAGCCGCTCGAGAGTGGCGCCGTCCGCCTTGACCTCGATTGCCAACTCGGCCGCCGTTTTGGGGGCGTCGGTCAGGCGGTCGGCGATCCTCAGGGTCGCGGCCACCCGTATGGCCATGGGTGTCGCCAGGCTGGCCATCGCTTGCAACGCCGTGTCCTGGCGTGCGGGAACGGTTGCCGGCTGCGTGGTCCGAGTCACGGCTGCTCCCCTGTCGATGCGGTGGCGTGATGCACGAAGGCGGCCAGTCGGCGCGCGCCTTCCCGGATCTCCTGGCTGCTCAGGTAACTGCAGGACAACCGCAGTTCGTTTCCGCCTCCGTCACCGAGGTGGAAATAGGACATGGGTGTCCATAGGACGCCGAACTGCTGGGCGCACTGCTCCAGGAGTGCGACATCGACTGGAACAGGCAGCCTCAACCGCACGAAGAAGCCGCCGCGCGGCCGGTTCCAGCGCACCCCCTCGGGTCTGGTGCCGGAGGGCAACGAGCGGTCCAGTGCGGCCAGGAGCACGGCAAGCCGCTCTCGGTAGTGCGCCGACTTCTCCTGGCCGAGCTGCTTGATGGACCCGTTGTTCCGCAGGAGCATCCCACCGATGATCGCCTGCGAGATGGGAGACGTGTTGACGGTGACGGCGTTCTTGGCGGCGGCCAGGTGGCCGGCGAGAACGCGGTGCGAGCCGTCGGCATCCGCCACCACCTGATCCGCCACAGCGAAGCCCACGCGCGCACCCGGCGTACACACTTTGGCGAAGGTTCCGACCAGGATGACCCGTCCGTCGGTGTCGAGTGCCTTCAACAAGGGCAACTCGTGTCCCGGCGCGGCGGTGAAGCCGTAGGCATTGTCCTCGATGACCAGGAGCTTCTCCCGCTCGGCCACGGACAGGAGCTGGTGCCGAGCCCGCAGGGTCATCACGGATCCCGAGGGATTGGAATGGTCGGGGGCAGCGTACACGGCGCGCACGGTTCGGCCCCGCTGTCGCGCGGCGCGGCACGCCGCGGCCAACGCATCGTGGTCCAGGCCGTGTTCGGTTTCCGCGATCGGGACGATCCCGATGTCCAGTAGTCGCGCCGCGCCCGTGACCCCCGTGAAACACGGATCGGCGACGGCGAGCAGGTCGCGTCCCGGCCGACACAGCACACGCAGCGTGAGCAGCATCGCCTCCTGCGCCCCCACGGTCACGACCACGGAGTCGGGCGACAGGTCCAGGCCGTGATCTTTGCTGAGGGCGTCGGCGATCAGATCATTGATGAGCCCGCGGCTGGGTCCGTACTCCAGCAGACGCCGGTGCTCGTGCGCCTGCGTGGTGCCGCGCAAGACGCTGACGTGTCGTGTGTAGACGTCGATGCAGTCGGAGACGTCGAGGTCTTTCACAAACCGCGGGTGAGGGGCCCCCGGAGCGAACGAGATCGCGTCCGGGTACCTCGTCATGATCTCGTTGAGGAACTCGATCGACTCCAGGGCGGGATCGTCCAGGACGCCGTGCAATTCTGCTTTCGGCAACCGCACCATCAGGCTCCGACCCGCCTGGACGTGGACCATGTACGGCGCAGCTTGTCGAGTACGTCCATGTCGTACAAGCGGTGCGACTGGATGAACGCGAACTCGGCGAGATACCGGCGGAAGGCCTCGGGGGATTCTTCTGCGTGGTTGAGCATGTGGCGGTTGGCCACCACGGCGGGGTTGTCGAGGGCGTCCGCGGCCCGTTCGACGGCTGCGTCGACCTCTTCCGGTTCCACCACCTCGTCGCACACGAGCGCGGCTTCCCTGTCCAGGGCCCGTATGCGCCGGCCACCGAGGATGAGGCGGCGAGCCAGCCGGCTTCCGGTGAAGCGGGTGAGGCGGAGGTTGGCGGCTCCCGGCACGATGCCCTCTTGCGCGGCAGGCAGACTGAAATAGGTGTCCGAGGCCGCGATGACCCAGTCGAAGACGAGCAGCAGCTGCATCCCGCCTCCGATGGCGAACGAGTCGACTGCCGCAGCCCAGGGCTTGTGGGCGGGAAGGACGTATCCGACGGGGTCCTCCTGTTCGGCGGTCGTCAACCCCCATACGATCTTGCCGATGCAAGCCAGTTCACGGCGCATCAGGAACTCGAGGAAGGAGATTTCGCCCGAGTCGAGTGCGGCGAGGTTGATGCCGGCGCTGAACACGCGGCGGCCCCGGTAGCGGGGATGCGTCATCACCCCGCCACGCAACACGCCGACACGGATCCGGTCGTCCAGGAGGACGAGGTCGATGGCGGTCTCCAGATCGTCGACGAGTCGGTTGTCCTCGGCGTTGAGGCACTGAAGGTTGTGCAACGTCACGTGCGCGGCCGCGCCCCGCCGCTCCACCACCACGGTCTCCAGTTCGACGCGGTCGCCGCGCGTGAACTGTTCCCGTAGCGCTGTCGCCCGCTGGGTCGGCTGCAGCATGACGTTCATGAGATGCCGCCCGGCGAGTTCGTCGTTCAGGACCGCACGCAGGAAGATGCCCTGCGCGATCTCCAGACCGTCCTTGTCGGCTTGTGGCCGTTTGCCCTCCGCTGCCATGTGCGCTCGATCCGGGACAAGCCCGGGAAACACCTCCGACACGGTGAACAGCAGCTCCGTAAGGCGGAGTGATCGAGTGCGGGACTCGGTGACGGCGTCGTAGACGCTTCCGGCGTGCGCCGTGAGGAACTGCGTGCGTAGGCGGTTGCACAGCGTGAGAACGTCTGTTGCCGCCCGCTGCTGGGCCGCGTCTCGTCGCGGCTTGGTCGGTAGTCTCCCGAGCAGCGTCTCTCCCCGTTGGACGGACTGGGTCAACGCGTCGGCATCCTCTGTGAGTGTGCCGCGGAAAAGGGGGGCGGCATCCTTCGGTTCGTGCGTGCCCGTCATCGTTCAGTGCGCTCCCTGTCCTTCGGCCCCTCTTCTGCGCTGTCCTGTCCGCGTCGCCTGATTTCCCGGTCGCAGGCGGCGAGATGGACGCCCAGGGCTTCCTCATAGGTGCTGGTCGGCGCCTCCAGGATCAGCTGGCGCAGAACGGCGAGGTCACGACCGGCCGCTCTGCCCAGCAGCAGGGCCGCCGACCGAACCGCCTCCGAAGGGGCCGTGGTGATCTCGTCGACCAGATTCAGTTGCTGGGCGCGCCGCGCGGTCAACTCCGCGCCCCACATCAGCAGCTGCCTGCCCGCGGTCACGCCCACCTGGTTCACCAGGCGGTGCACCCCCATCCCGGGCCACAGGCGGCCTTCGCTGACCGGCAGCAGCAGCCTGACGTCAGGGGTGGCGATGCGGTAGTCGCTCGCCAGAAGGAGGTCGAGTGCCGGTCCACCGCAGGTGCTCTCGGCTACGGCCACACTCACAGTCGTCAGGCGCTCCAGCCGACAAACCGCTTTCTCCCATCGACTGACCTGCTGAGTCTCCACGCCGACGGGCCAGCACCGGTCGTCCGGCGGGATGGTTCCGAGCCCGATCACCACGACGCCGGCCCCGCGTTGTGGGTCTTCTTCGGCTCGGTCGCATATCGCGTTCAACGACGCGGTCAACTCCCCCAGTGGTGCCTTGGGGTCGACACGTAAGGTCAACTCGAACGAATCTGTGAGATCCGGTTCGCCGCGTCGCGCGCTCATGCTGCCCCCTGCCGCTTAGTATGTTCCGGGTCCCGCAGTACTTCCCTCACCACTGCAGCAGTGCCATCTCGATCGTCGCCCCGGGCCCCATGGTCATCAGGACGCCGTGGTCACCCGGCTGTGCGATGTCTTCGTCGAGCAGCCGCTCATACGCGAAGAGGAACGCCCCGCTGGAGACATTCCCGAAGTCGCGCAGTACGGCGGTGGTGTGACGTGTGTCGTAGCGGCTCAGTCCGAGGTTTACGCGAACCGAATCGATCACCTTCTTCCCGCCGGAGTGAATGACCCAGTGGGCTATGTCGCTGCGGCACAGTCCGGTGCCGTCCAGCAGGTTCCGCAGGACCGCCTCAGCATGCGCGCCCACGACATAGGGCACCTGTGGGTCCAGGTAGAAGCTGAACCGCCCGTGATCGTCGTCCCAGTCGTAGCGCATGGCGTCGATCGCCTGAGGAATGATCTTGCTGGAGAACTTGAGAACCGCCGGTGAGCCGGTGGGGCTGCCGCTGTCGGCCATGACAGTGATCGCCGCCGCTCCGTCTCCGAAGAGGCTGTTGACCACCGCGGTCCGCATGCTCGAATCGAAGGCGTAGGCAGCAGAACAGGCCTCTATGCACACCATTAGTGCCGTCTCTCCCGGGTGGGCGGTCGACCAGGCCGTTACGGCCGACAAGGCGTTGAGTCCTGCGTTGCACCCCATCCCGACGACGTCGAGACGGCCGGTTTCGTGCGGAATCCCCAGCTCTTCTATGAGCAGGGCACTGAAGCCGGGCGTGATGAATCCGGTCGAGGAAACGCAGCACAGGAAGCGCACGTGCTCAGGTTCGGCGCCGGATCGCTTCAGACAGTTCTCCACCGCGTCCCGGGCCATGGCAATTCCTGAGCGAACGTGCTTGCGCAGCAATTCACCCTGCGACTCGGTCCGAGGTCGGCCGTCCTCGTCGGCGGGAGGCAGGGTCAGATGCCTCCGATCGATCGCGCTGTTGAGGAACAGGGACCGGATGCGCGAGTCCTCTACAGCGAAAATGCGCAGCAGTTCATGCTGCGTGTAGGAGTCCGGTGGAGTCCCGGTCCCGGCCGCAGTGATCCTCGCCCTAGCCGTTGAGGTAGTCATCGGGCCCGCCGTCCCGGACGGTGTCCAGGGTGAAGCAGTGGAAGCCGCCGCCGAACAGCCGCCGGTGCCGATGCCGTACCGGTACGACCGTGAAGCCGTGCTTTTCGAGGGTGCGCATCAGTTCCGGACACGCATCGTTCACCAGCACGGTGTCAGGGCTCACGGAGAACACGTTCAGATCGATGAAGGGGCTGGTGAGAATCAGATCGTCGTCGTCATACTGGGGGAAATTGTTCGTCTCAGGGGCCGGCGGTACGATCGCCTCCCACGAGCGCAGCGGTGTGGGGAGTTGCTCCATCACGGCCGGCGAGCGCACCAGCAGAGTTCCGGGCCGAAGCGCCAGGACCATGCTGTCGATGTGGCTGTCGCTGAGCCGATGCACGCGGTGGATTCGGAAGCGTCCTTCGAGGTGGCGTTCCAGCCAGTCGACAGCCAGAGCGTGGTTGGCCGTGGACACGTTCGCCACGATGTCGCGCCCCAGACGCAGGCACTGAGCGCCGTCGAACATCATCTCGAAGCCGACGTCGTACGCCGAGGGCTGCGGATCATTGATCGGCTCCGTCGGGCCGCCGGCCGAGCTGTTGGCGTATGACGGATCGAAGGACGCGTCGGTCATCACAGGACGAGGCATCACCGTCCAGCGGGCGCCTTTGCTGAAATACTCCGCGAAGACGGCTGTGAGGAGTTGGGTCTCGAAGTAGCGAGAGCGGATCATCGGCGGCGTCTCGATGATTTCGTCGCCGAGAATGAGCGTGTTGTCGCGAATGTTCAAGGGTGGTACGACCGCAGCCGACCAGGCCGGCGTCTGCACTTGAGTCGTATCAGCCGACAGATCCATGGGCCGCAGCACCTTGACGGACATTGATTCCAGAGTGTCGACGATCCCCTCGATATCCTCGTTGAGCTCGTCCACATACCGCTGCTTGATCGGCGAACGGGCGGTCTTGGTTTCTCCCGGCACGGACAGCCTCGGGTAGTACCACTCCGAACGCGTGATGTTCTCGTGAAAGAACAGGTCAAAAGACAACTCACGCTCGTGCGAGCTGTAGTTCAGCGCCGAGCCCACAACGACTTCTCGCAGCGGTGACCACTCGTCGAAACTGTTCAGTGACGCCACTCGGTAACCTCCTTCAGCGGAGAAAGACAGCCTGCCCACCGGTTGGCCGCATTCGACTATGCCAGCCGGTGCGCCCCGCAGACAACGCCGTATTCCTAATCGCTCGATTAACTCTGCTAATCGTTCGAATCATGCACGGTCCGCACTGCGCCATCGCGGGACTCTTGACCCTTCAAGGTGGCCATGCCAGCCTTGGCAATGAATCTGCCGGCGGTGCACCATTCAGGTGTCCAGTCGCCCCACTGGCGTGCGGCGAAACAGCGGATTCGCATTTGTGCGGACCTGCATCGACAGAAAAGGATCGCGTCTATGAGTGCCGTTCAAGGCCGAAATCAGATAATTTCCCAACTCGCGGAGCTCAGCCCCGCGCAACTCCAGGAATTCCTGGAGGGGAATTCCCGGACGGATGTCAGTGGCACCGGGGAGTCCTTCTTCACGGGTCCTCGGGCGCAGAGTGTCCGCGGTACGGGTGAGTCGTTCTTCACCGGACCCCGCGCACAGACCGTTCGGTGACTACGGATTCTCCCCTGATTCACCTGCGCGGCAGAACCACGTGGGTGTGACTCTGAGGTGAATGCCGGTCCAGGAGCACCGCAGTCGTGCTCCTGGACTCACTGCCGCACGCATCGGAGGAAGTTGACGTACATGAAGCTACGGGCGCGGGTCAGGAAAATCGGCCGGACCGGGGTGCACCGCGAGTACAGCGCCGAGGAGACCTGGCAGCGCATCTCCCCGCATCTGCGGCGGGCGGGCATCACCCGCATGGCGGACATCACGCATCTCGACCACATCGGCATCCCGGTGTACAGCGCCATCATCCCGCGGTCCAACGACAGCATCTCCGTCTACAGCGGAAAGGGCACGCGCCCCCTCGACGCCAAGGTCAGTGCCGCGATGGAAGCGATCGAGCGCTACTCGGCATGGCTGCCCGTCCGTCCGGACCTCGTTGCTTCCTACGTGGAACTCACCGCCGCCGGCGAGAACGTGCTCCACCCCGGCGCCTGCAACCTCGAACTCACCCGCGACTACCGGGATGACAACCCCGTCTCCTGGCTCCGGGGCTGGGACCTGCTCAACGAGGAACACGTCCTCGTGCCCCAGGACGCGGCCGTGTACCAGGCGCGCCTGCACGAGCAGCCCTGTTACCGCATCACCACCACCAACGGTCTGGCCTCCGGCAACAGCCTTGAAGAAGCGATCTGCCACGCCCTGTGCGAACTGATCGAACGCGACTCGATGACGCTGGCAGAGCTGGTCAGCGGTTACCTGTCCCAGGTCCTGCACCACCACCTGGACCCGCTTGCGTACGAGCCGGAAACCGTTGACAGGCTGCGCGGTCTGCACCCCCATCTTCGGATGGAGTCACTCTCTCCCCGGGCGCAGGCGATGGCAGACATGTTCACATCAGCCGGCGTCGACGTGCGGGCGATCGATGTGACGGGTGACCTGGGCATCCCGAGCTTCTTCGCCGCGACCAGTCAAGACATCGGATTCGCAGCTTCGCAGGGGCACTGCGGGTTCGGTACGCATCCCGATGCCGAGGTCGCTCTGCTGCGCGCGCTGAGCGAGTGCGCGCAGGCTCGCGCCGTCGACGTCCAGGCGATGCGCGAGGACATCAGCCTCCCGGGTCAGGAGGTCACCAAGTATGAGCTGCACGTGCGGCGCTCCGCGTCCGTCGACAAGCACTCATGGGCCTGGGAGCCGGCCAGCCGCACCGTAGCCTTGTCCGACGTGCCGACATACCCGAGCGACGACGTCCGCACGGACATCGACCTCATGCTCGAAAGGCTTCGTGCGGTCGGGATACCCCAGGCCATCGTGGTGGACCTGTCGCCACCTCAGATCCCGGTCCACACGGTCCGTGTGATGGTCCCTCACCTCGAGTCCTGGGCGACCGACTACTGCCGAATCGGTCACCGCGGCGCGAACGTCTGGAAGCAGGCCCTGCAATCCCTCACGGACACCGGGCCGAGGACCAAGGCCTGACGATGCCGGTGACGCGTCGCCGTACGTTCGCAACGGCTACCGCGGCTGGACAACGCCGAGTTCCCCTGCCGCCTGCCTGTATGCCTTTCACTAGGAGTTCCGCATGCGACCCGCCGTCTTCCTCGGGCCGAGCGTCGACCGCGAGTCGGCAGCCCGCGAACTCGACGCCGAATACCTGCCCCCCATCGCCCGAGGCGACATAGAAAAACTATTGGACCGCAGCACTCCTCCCAACGCCATCGGCATCGTGGACGGCCGGTTCCTCGACAGCCTGTCCATATCACCCAAGGAAGTACTGCGCGCCGTGGATTTCGGGATCCCCGTCTATGGATCATCCAGCATGGGAGCCCTGCGGGCAGTGGAGTGCGCACCGTTCGGCATGGTCGGAGTCGGCCGAATCTACGAGGCCTATGCGACGGGTGCCGTCGAGGCCGACGACGAAGTCGCCATCGTCTATCACCCGCAGTCCCTCCGTCCTCAGTCCGAACCCCTGATCAACCTGCGATTCGCAGTGGAGGACGGTGTCGAGCGGGCGGTGATCGAACCGCAAGCCGCTCAAAGATTCCTGGAGGTCGCAAAATCCCTGTATTTTCCGGACCGGACGGTCGCGGCTGTTCTGAGGGTACTCCGAAAGGAGATCGGAGACGCGGCCACCGAACGCCTCGCCGACTTCTTCGCCAACAACGCACCTGACACCAAAAGGGACGACGCCCTGGAACTTCTCGCCTGCATCCGCCGGCAGGTGGAGCAGCCGGGGACGGTCGCCGAGTGACCCGGTCCTATCGGCAACTGTTCACCATACCGGGTGCGCGGCTCCTTTCAGTGACGGCGTTCGTCGCAAGGTTTCCGATCGCCATGCTCGGCCTCGGCATCATCCTCCTCACAGCCGCTTCCGGCTCCTACCAACAGGCAGGTACCACCGCGGCAGCCGTGATGCTCGGGTACGCCGTCGCGGCGCCCGCCGCCGGCCGTCTCACCGACCGATACGGGCATGCGCGCATCCTGCTCGGGTCGGCGGCGCTGCACGGGGTTGCGCTTGCCACACTGATCGCTCTCGCGACTGCTCGGGCACCCCTGGGCCTGATGCTTCCGGCTGCCGGCGTCGCAGGTGCTTCCCGCCCCCCGGCCGGGACACTGGTGCGCAGCCGGTGGGTCACCCTACTCGGTGACACGCGTCGTAATCCGCGGGGCGTGAAACTCGCAACAGCGCTGTCCTACGAGGCAGTTCTCGATGAAGTCATCTTCATCGCCGGCCCTGTGGTCGTCACGGGTCTCGCCGCTGTCGTTCATCCGGCCGCGGGACTCGTCTGCTGCCTTCTCATGACCTGCGGTGGGGCGACGGCACTCGCCCTTCAGCGCGAAACCGACCCTGGGCCGCAAGGAGGCCCGACCGCGACGGAGGCGTCCCCGGCGACGAGGACAGCGCTGGGCAGCCCGGGTGTCGTGGTGATCACCGTCGTCGCGGTCTTCCTGGGAGTCATCATCGGCGCGTTCGACGTGATCGTGGTGGCCCGTGCGCAGACCCTGGGCTCGGCTTATCTGGCCGGACCGGCCCTGGCCTGCCTCGGCATTGCGAGCCTGATCAGCGGCCTGTGGTATGGAGCGCGCACCTGGAGGGCCCGGCCGGAGGCGCTATGGATTCGCTGCCTTGCCGCGCAGTTCGTAGGCGCACTGACCTTGTTGCTCGCAAACCGTCCCTGGTCGCTCGTCCTGAGCGTATTCATCGCGGGCCTGGCCATTGCTCCGTTGGGGATTTCCGGTGTGCTCCTCCTGGAGAGGAATCTGCCCGGCGCACAGCTCAACGAAGGTATGAGCATCGAGTCGACGGCCATGGCCCTGGGAATCGCCGGCGGAGGATGGCTCACCGGAACCCTCGTGGACGCGGCGGGGTCGTACTACGTCCTTGGTCTCCCCGCCGCGGCGGCTCTCGTTGCCCTCGTGACCGCAGTCACCTGCGCACGCTGGATCAGGACGCCAGTGCCCGACACCCATCGAGTAGAGGAGCACGCATGACGCGGCTGCTGGTCGGCAACGACTTCATCGAAGAGCTCGACGACGCCGACGAAGACCGCCGGGCCACAGCACGGTGGTACGCCAAACGCACGCTGTTCTACGCGTGCCAAGGAGACGTTCTCGTTCTCCCGGAACGTCCCGCGGAAGCGTTCCTCACCTACGTCACCTCGCTCACCGGCACGGACGCGTCGACTCTGCGTATTGTGGCCCCGCCCGGCGGCCTGTTGTCGGCAGACGTCCTGCGCTCCGCAGAGCTTCGCGCAGCCGTGCGAGCGGCCCTGGCCGGTAGGCCTGTCAGCAGCGTCGTCATGCTGCACCCCGACCCGGCAGTAGTAGACCTCGCCCGCGCTCTCGACCTGATCGATGCCGTACCGGGCCACGACTTCATCAGTCAGGGCGGCGGTGCGCTGGTCAACAGCAAAGCCGTGTTCCGGGCGCTCGCTGCCGGGTGCGGAGCTCCGATTCCCGAAGGGGCGGTGTGCAATGATCCCGGTTCCGCGGTTCGGGTCATCAGCGGGCTCTTCGAGCGGGGCTGGCCGGTCATCGTCAAGCACGAATACCGGCAAGCCACCAAGGGCAATGAGATCCTCGCCCCCTCGGACATCTGGTTCACGCCCCGCGGAGCGCCCCGAAGCGTGACTCTCACCGACCGGGCCGGCATCACGAACCACCTGGAAAAGCACTGGGAACGACTGACCACATGCGGTCGCTACCGCTTGGTTGTCGAGCGTTACGTCCCCGAGTCGGACACGGTGTTCGCCGAGTACCGCATCACGGACGCCGGTGTGGAAGTGACCGGTGAGGGCGAGCTGGTGTACGCACCGACCCCCAGCAAGCAGATCATGCCCTCACAGAGACTCACGCACGACCAGCTCCAGAATCTGCTCACTCACAGTCGACGACTCAGCGAGCAGCTGCACGCGATGGGATATCGCGGCATGGTCGGTCACGACGCCGTCCTGACACCTGACGGTGAGATCCTCTTCACCGAGTTCAACTGCCGGACCACAGGTACGACACACCTCTACTCCATTATCGGTGAACGTATAGTCGGCACGGACTATCCCGAACACCGTGTCATTCTGGAACACGTGGGATGGAAGGTCCCGTCCTTCGAGGCCGCGGTCTCTCGGCTCAACGCGGCGGGGCTGGCATACGACCCCCGGCGTCGCGTAGGGGTCGTCATGAGTGAGGACTTCGATCCGGCACATGGAGACGTCTTCTTCTGTGCCATTGCCGAAGACCTCGACGCGGCCGCCGCATGTGAGAGTCGGGTGCTGAGTCTATTTCCCGACAGCTGAGCGGCGTACCCACCAACCCGAGAGCACAGGTGAGAGGGAATCGATGACAAACGTATCAAGCAACGAACTCCCGAGTCCCGTGAACACCACGGCCGCCACGGCAGACAGAGTAATGGAGCGCTTCCTCCTGATCGCCAACGGGCCTGCGTTGTTCAACGCGATCGTGACCGGCCTCGAAATGGACATCTTCGCCCGTCTTTCTGTACCGGGTGGTGCGACCTTCGAGGAACTCGTGGCCCATACGAAGATTCCATGTCACAACTTGCGGATCCTGATGCTGGCGCTGTGTTCAACCGAACTCGTCGTGAAGCAGTCGGATCGCTACACCAACTCGTCGGTGGCCGAGGACCTCCTTGCTTCCGATGCGCCGGACAGCTGGCGGCACATCATGATCGGTTGGCAGCGCATTTACTACCCGGCGTTCGCCCATATGACTTCGGCCCTGCGATCCGGCACGAACCATGCGGCACTCGCCCAGCACGCCGGGACCGAGGAATCGCTCTACCAACGGCTCGCTCATGACCCCACGCTGGAGGAGATCTTCCACCGGGCCATGTCCGCGTTCACCTTGCGGACCATGAGCTCCCTCACAAGCAACAAGGAATTTTCCCAGGTTCGACACCTGCTCGACGTCGGGGGTGGAAGCGGTACAACTGCCAGGGCGATCGCCGAGGTGCATCCCCAGATGAGGGTGACGATCTTCGACCTCCCCAGCGTGGCGAACAGGGCGATCGAGGCGATACCTGCCCCGCTGAAGGAACGGGTGCTGGCGCAGGGAGGTGATCTGTTCGAAGATGATTTCCCCGGGAACGGGGATGCGATTCTTTTCAGCCATGTGCTGGAGGTGTTTGACCCGGGCAGGATCATTTACCTGCTGTCCAAGGCATACAAGGCGCTGCCGGCTGGCGGAAAAGTCTTCATCTACGGATTCAACTCCCAGGCGGACGAACAAGGTGGAGTAAGCGCCGCGCGGTTGTCTCTCTATCTGAATATCCTGGCGAGCGGCCAGGGAATGGCGTATCCAGCTGCCGACTACGAGGAATGGTTGAGGCAGGCGGGATTCGAAGAGGTCGAGACGCGCCAGCAATTGCCGTACGAGCACGGTCTCCACATCGCGACGAAGGGCCGCCCAGCTTGATTTCCCATGCCGTGCACGTGCGTCTCCGCCGGCGCCGCATCGGGTGAACCGGAACCCTCGGACAAGTTGTCAGGGACCGCAGCGGCGACGCCGACCAAGGCGTACGTGGTCTTGGACCGGACGCTCCTGCCGATCGACGGAATCGTTGTCGAGCACCCCTTCTGCTCGGGCAGAGACAAGAAGCATGTCGCTGCAGGCGCCGAGGCGTGGCTGGGGGCAGCGAGTACTGCTGCTCGGTCGCGCCGTATGCCGACGGCCAGGTTGCGGGGTTCTCGTTGTCCGTCGAGTCGGGCGTCGGCGATCCAGACGTCGGGGCCAGGGTGCTCGCTGCGGCGTTCGCGCGCCATCGTGGTCAGTCGCTCGTCGCCGGGCGTATTCGGTTGCTGTGGCAGCGGAGCGTCCGTCGGGATTGCCCTGGTGCGGTAGGGCCGCAGGTGGCGGCGGACGGTGTTGACGTCGCCGCGGTAGCCCAGCTGCTGGATCTATCAGGTAAGGCGCACTTCGCGGGCAATTGCTCGCGGGCTGTCGCCACGTTCGTCCGACAATGCGCTCTACGGCCTCGGCGAGGTTGTGAGCAGGTGCCAGGCAATGGCTTGCCGGGCCGGGAGGAACCGGAAAAGTCGCGGCAGATGTGCTCGCAAGAGCGGAGGGCAGGGTCGGCGCGGGGGAGCCCGCACCGGTCACGCGATTCTGGTGGGGCTGCCTCGAATGGCGCTCCACCAGGCACGGCAACAGATCCTCGACATCGAAGTGCGGACCCGTCCGGCCCGGTACGTCCTCGGACCCAAGAAGAACCCCAAGCACCCGCAGCCCGCGCTCGTCCACCTCGCCGACTATGCCCATTGTCAGTGTCCCGTCGGCTTCGTGGAAAATCCACGCGCGGCTGTCGGTGTACTTGAGATCGGCAGGGACGTCGGACATGGCAAGGGCTCCTCTTGGGCGCGCTCACCAGATGACACATTGTCAGTTCCGGCGCAAGGTCTGCCTGGGCGTTTCATAGGCCCGGCTCAGTGATGGGGATGAGGCGATGGGACCAGGCGGCTAGCGCCCGGTCCCATCCGTATTGCTGCAGAGAAGCAGCAGGTCAGCCGGTTCACAGAGATGTCTGATCCAGCCAGCGTGGCACTCGCCTTCAGGCGCGTTGCGTGTCGTGGACCACGTATCCGCGCTGCTTGTCCACCACGTTGCGCAGCGGCCGTCCCGCGAGGTGGCGGGTGAAGTTGTCGAGGAACACCTCGACGAGGGCCTCCCGCTCGCTGGTGGTCTCGCCCGCCGTGTGCGGGGAGATCATCACACCGGGCATGTTCCACAGAGGTGATTCGGCAGGCAGCGGTTCCCGGGCGAACACGTCGAGGGCCGCGCCGGCGAGCCGTCCGGCGGCGAGGTGGTCGACCAGCGCCTCCTCGTCGACGAGTCCGCCCCGGCCTACGTTGATCAGCCGCGCCCCCGGCTTCATGGCGGCGAGTACGGGAGCGTCGACCATGCCCCGGGTGCCCTGGGTGAGGGGGGCGGCGAGGACGACGTAGTCCGCATCCGTCAGGGCGGAGCGCAGGGTCGTCGCGCCGTGGACCGTGCCGAAGTCGGGGTCGTCCGTGCGGGACTTGCGGCCGGCACCGCTCACCCGCATCCCGACGGCGCGCAACAGCCGGGCGATGGCCCGGCCGATCGGCCCCGTCCCCCAGACCAGCACGGTGCGTCCGGTGATGCCGTCACTGGGGCGCGGACGCCACTCGCGGCGCCGCTGGTGCTCCCACGTGCCGGGGAAGTCCTTGGCGAGGGCGAGGATCAGGCCCAGGACGTACTCGGCGGTCGGCTGCTCGTAGACCCCTCGGGCGTTGGTCAGGACGACGTGCGGATCGTCCACCAGGGCGGGGAACAGGAAGGAGTCCACGCCCGCGGAGGACGCGTGGACCCAGCGGGGCGCCTTCTGCGGATCGTCGGGCCATGCCTCCCGGATGGCCGGGGTGATGGTCACCCAGGCCAGGAGGACGTCGGCGCCGGAAAGGAGGTAGGGCAGTTCCTCCTCTGTGGCGTAGACGGTGTCCGCGAGGCTTTCGATGCGCGCGGTGGCGGGGGGCCGGTTGCCGCGGTAGAGGACGACGAGTCGGTCGCGCATGTCAGGCTCCGACGGGGACAGCCAGGTACTTGTACTCCAGGAACTCGTCGATGCCGACGCGTCCGCCTTCGCGGCCCAGGCCGGACTGCTTGACGCCGCCGAAGGGCGCGGCGGGGTTGGAGACCAGTCCGGTGTTGAGGCCGACCATGCCGCTTTCGAGGCGTTCGGCGACCCGCAGGGCACGGTCGAGGTTCTGTGTGAACAGGTAGGCGGCCAGACCGAATTCGGTGTCGTTGGCGGCGGCGACGGCCTCGTCCTCGGTCTCGAAGGTGCGGATCGCGGCGACGGGGCCGAAGATCTCGGTGTCGATGATCGCGGATTCGGGGGCGATACCGGTGAGGACGGTCGGCGGGTAGAAGCAGCCCGGCCCTTCGGGGAGTTCACCGCCGGTCAGGACGGTGGCACCGCGTTTGACGGCGTCCCGCACCAGGTCGTGGGCCTTGCTGCGGCCGGCGAGGTCGATGAGGGGACCGACATCGGTGCCGGTTTCCGTGCCGGGTCCGACCGTGAGGGCGGCCATGCGGGCGGCGAGGCGGGAGGCGAACTCCTCGGCGACGGAGGTGTGGACGAAGATGCGGTTGGCGGCGCAGCAGGACTCGCCCATGTTGCGCATCTTGGCGACCATGGTGCCTTCGACGGCCACGTCGAGGTCGGCGTCGTCGAAGACGATGAGGGGGGCGTTGCCTCCCAGTTCCATGGAGGTGCGGATGACGGTGTCGGCGCACTGGGCCAGCAGGATCCGGCCGACCTGGGTGGAGCCGGTGAAGGAGAGCTTGCGGATCTTCCCTCCGCGCAGGAGGGGTTCGACGACGCCTGCGGCGTCGGAGGTGGTGACGATGTTCAGCACGCCGGAAGGCAGACCCGCTTCGGTGAGGATCTCCGCCAGTGCAAGGCTGGAAAGGGGGGTCTGGGGGGCGGGTTTGAGGACGATGGCGCAGCCGGCGGCGATGGCGGGGCCGATCTTGCGGGTGCCCATCGCCAGGGGGAAGTTCCAGGGAGTGATGAGCAGACAGGGGCCGACGGGCTGTCGGGTGACCAGCAGCCGGTTCCTGCCGTCGGGGGCGGTCATCATGCCGCCGTCGACACGGACGGCTTCCTCGGAGAACCAGCGGAAGAACTCCGCGCCGTAGGCGACCTCGGCACGTGCCTCGGCCAGGGGCTTGCCCATCTCCAAGGTCATCAGCAGCGCGAGGTCCTCGGTGCGCGCGATGATGATGTCGTAGGCGCGGCGCAGGATCTCGCTGCGCACGCGCGGCGGGGTGGCGGCCCAGGCGGCCTGCGCGGCGACCGCCGCCTCGACGGCGCGCCGGCCGTCGGCGGGTGAGGCGTCGGCGACCTGGCACAGTTCCTCGCCGGTGGCCGGGTTGTCCACGGACAGGGTCCGGCCGGACTCGGCGTCCTGCCAATCGCCGCCGATGAACAGCTGCTTGGGAACATCACGGACGACAGTCATGGTGGGTGTCTCCTTGGGTGTGCAGAGGGGCTGCCGACCGGTCAGCGGATGCGGTCGAGCGTCTTGTAGTAGGCGCCCGCGAAGGGCAGGAACCAGGCAGTGCCGTTGTAGAGGGGAATGCGGGGTGGGGTGATGTCGCGGACGGGGCTGACCTCGGGGTGGCCGTCCATCACCTCGGCCATGACCTGGCCCATGTGGGTGGCCATCTGCACGCCGTGGCCGGCGTATCCCATGGAGTAGTAGAGGCCGTCCTCGGTCTGCCCGGCGTGCACGATGCGGTCCATGGCGAAGCCGACGGAGCCGCCCCACACGTACTCGATCCTGGTGCGGGAGAGCTGGGGGAAGGTCGCGCACATCTCACGGAACAGGACGGCCCCGCTCTTCTTGTCCGAGGTGGGGTCGGACGGTGCGAAGCGGGCGCGGCCGCCGAACAGCAGCCGGTTGTCCGGGGTGAGCCGGAAGTAGTGGCAGACCTGGTTGGAGTCGACGATGAGGCGGGCCTTGGGGATGATGTCCTGGGCGAGCTCCTCGCCGAGCGGCTCGGTGACGATGATGAAGCTGCCCACGCAGACCTGCTGGCGGCGCAGCCACGGGAAGTTCTTGTCGGTGTAGGCGTCGGTGGCCAGCATGACCTGCCCGGCACGGATCACACCGCGCTCGGTGCTGACCTCGAACCGGCCGGCGGCGGTACGCCGCACGCCGATGGCCGCGTTGCGCTCGTGGATCTCGACACCGGTGCGCTCGCACGCCTCGGCCATGCCGCGCACGAAGCGGCCGACGTGCAGGGCGGCGCTGAACGGGTCGAGCAGGCCGCCGTGGTAGGCGTCGGATCCGATCTCGGACCGCAGCTCGGCCTTGCCGATCAGAGTGGTCTCGTGCCCGAAGTACCTGGCCAGGTCGCGCTGTTGGGTCTTCTTGCTCTCGAAGTGGGCGGGGCGGGAGGTGACGCCCAGGCGTCCGACGCGGCGGAACTGGCAGTCGATGGTCTCCTCGTTCACGAGCCGCTCGACGGTGTCCACGGCCTCGCCGTAGGAGTTGTAGATCTCACGGGCCCGTTCGAGTCCGTACCGGCGGACGGACTGGCCCACGCCGATGGTGAAGCCCAGGTTGGCCATGCCGCCGTTGCGGGCGGAGGCACCGGAGCCGATCTGGCCCTTCTCGACGAGGGTGACGCGGGCGCCCTTGCGGGCGGAGTGCAGGGCGGTGGACAGACCCGTCAGGCCGGCGCCGACGACCACCAGGTCGGCGTCCTCGGTCAGCGGCTTGCCGGACCGGTCGGGAAACGTCCCGGCGGTCTCTATCCAGTAGGGAATCGTCTTCATTTCGGGTCCTTGGCGGGGAGTTTCGAAGTGTGGGGCGGCCGGGCACCACCAGGGGGCCGGCCGGCGGCGCGATCAGCGCTGGCGCGGCCCGTCCCGGCACAAGGCTCGGGCGAGGGGCTCTACGGGTGGGAAGTTCTGACCGTCCCGTTGGGCGCCGAGTTCGCGGACGGGGGCGACCGGGGCGATGAGCAGCGCGCTGACGACGGTGAGGGTTGGTTCGACGTCGGGCTGGGGGGCGTTGGAGACCAGGACCGGCAGGGTGCGGAAGTTACGTCCACCGCAGTCGGCCGGCGTCTCCGGACTCGCTGCCGGAGCCGCTTCCTGTGTCCGGGCCGCTTCTACAGCACCCTTTCGAGGAAGGCCTGGGTTCGTCTCTCGCGTGGGTTGGCCAGCACTTCGCGTGCGTCGCCGCGTTCGACCGCGATGCCTTCGTCCATGAACAGCACCTCGTCGGCGACCTCGCGGGCGAAGCCCATCTCGTGGGTGACGAGCAGCATGGTCATTCCGTTGCCGGCGAGGTCGCGCATGACGGCGAGGACTTCTCCCACGCGTTCGGGGTCCAGCGCGCTGGTGGGTTCGTCGAACAGCATGATGGTGGGTTCCATCGCCAGCGCGCGGGCGATGGCCACGCGCTGCTGCTGGCCGCCGGAGAGTTGGGCGGGGTACTTGTGGCCGCACCCCTCCAGGCCGACCTTGGCCAGCAGCTCTTGTGCCCGCTCCCGGCAGGTGGCGCGGTCCTTCTTCTGCACCAGCACCGGTCCGGCCATGACATTGCTCTCGGCGGTCATGTTGGGGAACAGGTTGAACTGCTGGAACACCATGCCGATACGGGCGCGCTGCTCGGCCAGCTGTTTCGGGCGGAGGGCGTGGTAGGCGTCGTCCTTCTCGAGGTAGCCGAAGTCCTCCCCGTTGACCTTCAGGACACCGCTGTCGACGGTCTCCAGCCCGTTGATGCACCGCAGCAAGGTTGATTTGCCGGATCCGCTGGGCCCGATGATGCAGGAGATCTCCCCGGCCGCGACGGTCAGGTCGATGTCACGCAGGACCTGGTGACGTCCGAAGCTCTTGCGCAGCTTGCGGGCGACGATCGTTCCGTCGGCGTTCACAGCAGGGACTCCCTCGCGGTGGGAACGGGCCGGCCGGCCCCGGGCTCGGCCGAGGTGGCGGCCGGGGTCAGCCGTGCCCGGGTCGAGCGGGAGAAACGGCGCTCGATCATGGACTGCGGCACGCTCAGCACCAGCGTCATGATCAGGTACCAGAGGCTGGCCACGATCAGCAGCGGAATCGTCTGGTAGGTGCGGGCGTAGATGGTCTGCGCGCTCTGCAGCAGGTCGGCGACGCCGAGCACGCTCACCAGCGAGGTCTCCTTGAGCATCCCGATCACCTGGTTGCCGGTGGCCGGAATGATCGCCGGCATGGTCTGCGGGATGATCACATGCCGCAGCTTGGTGAACCCCGACATACCCAGGGACTCCGCGGCCTCGTGCTGCCCGCGGCTGACCGATGCGAACCCGCCGCGGATGATCTCGGACATGTACGCGGCCTGGTTCAGCGTCAGCCCCACGATGGCCGCGGTCATCGGTGTCATGATCGCGTTCACGTTCACCGGGGTGGAGATGTCGGTGAACGGGACGCCGACCGACAGGTGCGGGTACAGCGCCGCGATGTTGAACCAGAAGACCAGCTGCACGAGCACCGGGGTGCCGCGGAAGAAGGTGATGTAGAGCTGGGCCAGCCCGGAGATGGGCCGCTGGTGCGACATCCGCATCACCGCCAGCACCAGCCCCAGCAGCGTGCCCAGACCCATGCTCGCCACGGTCAGAAGCAGCGTGACCAGCAGGCCGTTGAGGATGGTCTGAGTGGTGAAGTAGCTGAACACCACCGGCCAGCGATAGTTCTCGTTGGTCACCGCGGTCCACACCAGACCGGCGACGATCGCGATCGCGACGGCCCAGGCGACATAGTCGCGCGGACGCCTCGGCGTGATCCGCTTCTTTTCTTCGGCCAGTAGTTGGGGCACCGGTCGGCTCCTGATCATCGTATCGATCGCATCCATCGGTATGTCAGTCCTGCGGGATGCCCATGGCCGCGGTCTTGACCCCGAGATCCTTGAAACCCCAGCGGCCCAGCGCCTGGTCGTACTTGGGACTGTCGATGATCGACTGGATGGCGGCCTGCACCGCGGGAGTCAGCGGTGAGCCCTTCTTCAGGGCGACGGTCACGGGCTTGGTGGTCACCAGCGGCTTGAGGACGTCGAACGTGCTGGGCTGCTGCGTGGCCGCCCACTCGAGCGCGATGAAGTCGTACATCACCGCGTCGATCCGCTTGGAGACCAGCTGGGTCAGAGCGTCGTTCACGCTGGGCAGGTTCACCGCCTCGATCGCCGGCTTGCCCTTGCTCGTACAGTCCTGCTTGGACAGCTGGGGCAGCCACTGCAGCTGCTGGGTGGTGCCGGACGTGACTCCGACGCGGTGCCCGCACAGCGTGTGGGTGCCCAGCTTCTGCGGATTCCCGTAGGGGACGGACACTCCGGTCCCGGAGTTGACGTAGTCGACCATGTCGAGCACCTTCAGCCGGTCCTTCGTGGCGCCCATGGTGGAGGCGGTGAAGTCGTACCGATCGGCCTGCAGTCCGGTGATGATGGTGTCGAACTTGATGTTGTTGATCTGCAGCTTCAGGCCGAGCTTGGCGGCGATCAGCCGAGCCATGTCCGGGTTGAACCCGATCGGGGTCTTGTTGTCCGATGCCATGAACATGGTGGGCGGGTACGACAGGTCCATGGCCACCGAGAGCGTGCCCTTGGTCTTCACTGCCGCGGGCAGCAGCTTCACCGCGTTCCGGTCCGGCGTCACCCCGACCGAGATGTCGTCGGTGTGCTCGGCGGACGGGCCGGATCCTCCGCCCCGCGCCGTGCTCTTCGCCCCCATGTTCTGCCCGGCGCCGCTCGCCCCGCACGCGGCGAGCGCGAGGGCCAGAGCGGTCGTGACGATCGGGATGCTCAAGTGTCTGTTGACCTGCATGGCGGCGGCCACAGCGCCTGCGGTGCGGAATACGGTTGTGCGGCCTGTCCGGTTGCTTTCCATGGCGGTGCCTCCTGGAGAACGCTGGGGATACGGGGGGACGCGTCAGATGCCGAGCATCTGGTTGAGTTCGTTGAGGGACTTGACGGTCACGTAGTCGTAGCCGTGGGTGACCGGGTCGTAGCCGCGGTCCAGGAGGACGAGGTTGCGGAAGCCCATGTCGTGCATCGGCATCAGGTCGTAGCGGGTGTGCGAGGAGACGTGCACGAAGTCCTCGGGGGACGCGTCGAGTTGGTCGAGCATGTACTCGAACGCTGCGTACCGGGGCTTGTAGTAGCCGGCCTGCTCCGCGGTGAAGATCGCGTGGAAGTCCGCCCCGAGCCGGGGCACGCTCTCCTCGAGGAAGGCGTCGCCTGCGTTGGAGAGGATCACCAGCTTGTAGTTCTCGCCCATCTTCTTCAGCGGTTCCGGCACATCCGCGTGCGGGCCCCAGCTGCGCACGCCGTCGGCGAGCCGCTTGCCTGCGTCCGGGGCGGCCTTCACGCCCCACTTGCGGCAGACCCCCTCGAAGGCGTCCTGCAGAGTCTGCTCGTAGGGGTAGTACCTGCCGAGGACCGAGTCGTAGCGGTAGCCGCGGAACTCCTTGACGAACTGGTCCCAGTGCTCGGCCGGGATCTGGTCGCCGACGAGTTCACGCGTGATGGGGGTCATCGGCCACTCGATCAACGTGCCGTAGCAGTCGAACGAGACGTACTTCGGGCGGAACTGGAACGAGGGAATGGGCATGGAAGTACTCCACTTTCTTGCTTCGGAAACTGGTCAGGTCCGGCGCGGACCTTTTGGTCATGCTCCTGACAGGGATGTCGGCAGTGGGGGTGATGACGTCGGCGATCGCCGGGGATCAGGCGGCGCCGACTCCTGCCGGAGCGAGGAAGTCGACCGGGTGCTGCGTGTTGCCGTCGAGCGCCAGGTCGGCGGCGATCTCTCCCATCGCGGGCGAGATCTTGAAGCCACTGCCGGAGAACCCGGCCATCACGATGATGTCGTCCTCGCCGGGGAGATGACCGACGAGCGGGTTTCCGGACTGCGTGTAGCCCTCCATGTAGGCCGACATCCGGATGGGGTCGGGGTTCAGGTCGGGCATGAGTTCACCGATGAGCTCGCGGAAGACGCCGAGTTCCTCGGGGCGGACCGTACGGTCGAGCCGTTCGGGCTCGGGCACCGGCGCATGGTGTTTGAAGGAGAGACCGAGCTTGACGGAGATGCCGTCGGGCGACGGGATTCCGAAGCAGTCGTGGGGTGCGGCGCGCACGAAGGGAGGGGCACCGCCCGCGAACCAGTCGTGGCGGGTGGGCAGGTGCCAGGAGCAGACCACCCGGCGGACGTCGATGGTCCGTGGGAGGTCCGGGAGCAAGGTGTTGATCCAGGGGCCCATGGTCACCACGGCGGCGTCCACGTGGTCCGTGCCCTGGTTGGTGACGACCCGCACTCCGCCGCCCGCCGCGGGGACGACCTCGCGCACCGTGGTGTAGCGGTGCAGCCGGGCGCCCAGCTGCTCGGCACGGCCGGCGGCGGCCTGGATCGACGCCTCCGGTCTGATGACGGCGCCCAACCGGTCGAGGACGGCGGTGTGTCCGTCCGGGAGCCGGTGCTGCGGGTAGCGGCGGGCGAGTTCCTCCCGGTCCAGTACCTCGTGATCCAGCCCCTGGGCTGCGCTGGTGGAGAGGAGGAGGCTCATGGACCGTGAGGAGGCCTCCCCCATCACCAGGCTGCCGCTGCGCCGACGCAGCGGCAGGCCTGTCTCCGTCTGGAGCTGCTCCCACAACCGGTCCGCGAGCCGCAGCAGAGGAATGTACGCGGGCTCGCCGAGGTGGGCGGCTCGGTAGATGCGGCTCTCGCCCCCGGCCGCGCCGCGGTCGTGACCCGGTGCGTACCGGTCGTAGCCGATGACCTCGGCTCCCCGGACGGCCAGCCGCCACATGGCCTGGCTGCCCATGCTGCCGGCACCGATCACGGCGACGCGCTTCGGGATGCGCATGAGGTCGCTCCTCTCGACGGTGGGTGAGTGGCAGTCGGGCCCAGCACGGTGTGGACACCCTGCGGACCTTTCCGGTCCGGGCCCTGCTGGGGATGGCGTTCACTTTCCGCCCGGGGGAACCCGCAGGTCAACCCACACTGTGTTCCGCCATGGGGCCTTCTCGAGACGGTCTGTCACTGCGGACGGCCGCACTGCACCAATGCCGGCCCGCCTCTTGTCACGATGAGTGGCCGGTGCGAAGGTGAGCCCGGTTCCCTCGGATGAAAGCACCCCCTATGCCGCCCAGACCTCCCGCAACCGGGCACTTCCCCACGGTCAGGGAGGTACTGCGCCTGCCCGTGCTCGCCGAAGGGATGCCGCGTGTGCTGGCCGGCGAGTCACAGCTGGACAGCCCGGTGCGCTGGGTGCATGTCACCGAGCTGCTCAACCCCGCCGATTTCCTGGAGGGCGGCGAGCTGGTGCTGACGACCGGCATGCCGCATCCCGAGGACGCCTCCCAGCTGTCCGGCTACGTCGACCAGCTCGCCGACGTCGGCGCGGCCGGCCTCGTCGTGGAGCTCGGTTACCGGTATCAGAAGGTGCCCCACGAGCTGGTGGCGGCGTGCCGCGCCCGTGACGTGCCACTGGTCGAGCTGGCCCGTGGCGTCCGGTTCATCGACGTCACGCAGACGGTGCACGCGCTCATCCTCGACGCCCAGGGTGCCCTGCTGCGCCGCGGACGGGACATCCAGGACATCTTCACCGCCCTGACGCTGCGGGGCGCGGAGCCCGAGGAGCTGGTGCACACCACCGCGGAGCTCACCGGAGCCCCCGTGGTGCTGGAGGATCTCACTCACCGGGTCCTGATGTGCGAGCTGCTCGGCCGACCGTACGAGCCGGTGGTGTCGGCCTGGTCTCGGCGTTCCCGGGCGACCCCGACGCCGGACGGGATCACACCGAGCGGCCCGGAGGGGTGGCTGATCGCGCCGGTGCAGGACCAGCACGGCCCGTGGGGGCGGCTGGTCCTGCTGGAGGACCGGCTGAACGCCGAACCCGACCCGGAACACGCCCTCGTCCTGGAGCGAGCGGCGGTCGCGCTGACCATGGCACGCCTGGCCGGGCAGGCCCGGTGGGAGCGCCGGGCCCACCGCTCGGTACTGCGGGACCTGTACCAACGGCGCTTCCGCTCCCCCGCCGACGCGCGCGCCCGCGCCGAGGCACTAGGACTGCCCACCCTCGGACACCGACTCTTCGCCGTGGTCATCCGCCACCCGTGCGCCGGCACCGCGGATGAGCACCTCGACGAACGGATCGCGAAGGCGCTGACGCACACGGGCGTGCGCGCCCTGGTCGGCGAGACGGCCCCTGGCCGCATCGGCGTACTCATGGCACTGGCACAGGCGAGCGCCTGGCAGCCGGTCGCCGAGCGGATAGGCCGTCTGACCCGGGAGGAGCTCGGACCGCGGGCCGTCGTCGCCGTCGGCCCCGGGATGACCGACCTCGGCGGGATCGCCCGGTCGTGGCAGGAGGCGGAGCAGACGGCCGAGGCCATCACACCGGCCTCCCCGGAGCGGTGGTTCTACGTCCCCGCCGACGTCCGGCTGCCGGAGTTGCTGGGCGTCCTGCGGGAGGACACCCGTCTTCAGCGGTACGCGGAACGTCAACTGACCCGCCTCATCGAGCACGACGACCGCAACAGCGGCGATCTGCTCCCGGCGCTGCGCGCCTATCTGGCAGCGGCCGGGAACGTGTCGGTCGCGGCGAAACACGCCGGCATGTCACGTCAGGCGTACTACCAGCGCCTGCACACCATCGAACGACTCCTCGGCTGCGACCTGGAATCAGGTCTGCAGCGCACCTCCCTGCACGTCGCGGTGCTGGTCATGGACGCGGGTGAAGCAGCCGTTCCCGACGCATGACGGGTCACGTCGGCCGTCACGCGCGTGGCCTTGCGGCCGCCGAAGCCGGAGCTGGATGCCTTGTGGTGAGCGGTGGGCGGCGGCGTTCCTGCCGCCCACCGAGGGGAGATGGCTCAGAGGAGCTCGATCAGCTTGTCGGTGAACTCGGCGGTGGTCGCGGTTCCGCCCAGGTCGCGGGTGCGGGTATCGCTCTTGGCCAGGACCGACGCGATCGCGTCCGTGATGTCCCTGGCCGCGGCGGGATGGCCGAGGTGGTCGAGCATCATGGCCGCGGACCAGATCGCGCCCAGCGGGTTGGCGATGCCCTGGCCCGCGATGTCGGGCGCGGAGCCGTGCACCGGCTCGAACATCGAGGGGAAGTCCCGCTCGGGGTTGAGGTTGGCCGCCGGGGCGATACCGATGGATCCGGCGACCGCGGCCGCGAGGTCGCTGAGGATGTCGCCGAAGAGGTTGGAGGCGACGACAACGTCGAAGCGGGCGGGGTCGAGGACGAACTTGGCCGCCAGCGCGTCGATGTGCTCCTGGTCCCAGGTGACGCCGGGGTGCTCGGCGGCCCGCTCGGCGATCAGCTCGTCCCAGAACGGCATGGTGTGGATGATGCCGTTGGACTTGGTGGCGGAGGTGAGCCTCCCCCGGCGGCGGGCGGCGAGCGAGAACGCGTAGTCGGCGATCCGGGTGACCCCGGCCCGGGTGAACACCGATTCCTGGACGGCCAGTTCCTCGGGCGTGCCCCGGTTCAGCCGTCCGCCGATCTCGCTGTACTCGCCCTCGGCGTTCTCCCGCACGACGACGATGTCCACCTCGCCCGGACGTGCACCGCGCACCGGGGTGTCGATGCCTTCGAAGACACGGATGGGCCGGAGGTTGACGTACTGGCGGAAGCTGCGCCGGATCGGGATCAGCAGTCCCCACAGCGAGACGTGGTCGGGCACCCCCGGGTATCCCACGGCGCCCAGCAGGATCGCGTCCTTGTCGCGCAGCTGGTCGATCCCGTCGGCGGGCATCATGGCGCCCTCCCGCAGGTACCGCTCGCACGACCAGTCGTACGACGTGCAGGACAGGCTGAAGCCGTGGCGGCGGCCGAGAACGTCGAGTACCTGCTGTGCTGGGGGCAGTACCTCGGCGCCGATGCCGTCTCCGGGGATCAGGGCGATGCGGTGGTTTGTCGTCATGGCGTCGATTGCAGCAAGGCGGTCCGTGGGGCGTCCAAGACGCAAAGCGGATATCCCTTATAAGCGGTGCCTATCAGCTGCCGGCGGCCGAGGTGGCGGCCGTGACGAACGCGGCGGCTGCCGGCGACAGGCTGCCGCGGCGGCTGACGAGAGCGATGTACAGGCTGGTCTCCGGCTCGATGTCCAGGACACGGGCGCCCAGCCGCCGGGCGAGGTCCCGCCAGGAATCCATGACTACCGCGAGCCCTACGCCGGCCAGTACCAGGGGCATGAGCGACACCCGGTGCTCCGTCTCGGCCGCGATGGTGAAGTCGATGCCCTGCTCCCGCAGCGCGTCGACGTAGGCGCGCATCCCGGTACCCGGCTGCCCGACGATCAGCCGCTGCCCTGCAAGCTCCCGGCACTCCACCGCCGTCCGATCAGCGAACGGGCCGTCGGCCGGCACCATCAGCACGAAGCGCTGCCGCTCCAGCGCATAGGAGACGACCTCCTTGTCGGAGAACGGCCCGGCGGACGCCAGAAGCCCCAGTTCCACGGCGCCCGTGCGCACCATGTCGATCACATCACGCGCGGTGAACGCCGCCTTGATGGCCACGGAGACGCCGGGGTACCGGTGGCTGAAGGCACTCACCAAACTCGTCAGCGGCTCCACCGCCTGCGACGGCACGGATGCCACGTCCAGGCGTCCCTCACGTAGCTCGTGCACCGCCGCGACGCTCGCCCGCGCCGTCTGCAGACTCCGCACGGCCTCCCGGGCAGGCTCGATCAAGGCTCTTCCGGCCTCCGTCAGCACCGCCCTGCGCCCGATGCGATGGAACAGCTCGGAGCCCAGATCACGCTCCAGTGTCCGCACGGCCTGCGACAGCGACGGCTGCGACACATACAGAGCCGAGGCCGCACGGTTGAACCCACCACGGTCAACAATCGCAAGGAAGTACTCCAACTGCCGAATGTCCATACGCGTCCTCTGCCCCTGGAAGAAATAAAGGGACGTCTCGATCCCTGAGCTGGATTGGCCGTCGTGGTCTGCCAGGTGCCAGGGCAGTCATGGAGGGGGTCGTTGCCGGCCTGCTGGACGCGGCCGACAGGTGGCCGGGCGGCGGGCGTGGACCCCTACTCGCGGTCAGGGCCGGCCGACCTCAGCGATCGTTCCTCCCGTACCTCGCGATGATCCACGCGGCGCCACGCTCGGCCAGGGCCCGTCGTCGCCCCCGGCGCGAGCGCTGTACGTCAAGGGTCCGAGTCTTCGTCGGCACGGCCGCCACGGCCGCGAGACGGCGGGCGGCGCGCGCCAGCTCTGCCTGCAGCCCCTGACGCCGTTCGGAGGTACCGGCTCTCAGTAACGCCGCATACAGCCCTTCGACCTCGGCCAGGGCAGCACCCAGCCGCAGATTCGCATCACGTACTCGCCGAATGTCACCGCGCGGCATGGACACCCTTCCTCCCCCGATCACGGGGCCTCACCCCCGCCGGATGTCATTATTGCGCAACTCTGCAAATCAGCCTGCGTTGACGGCCCTTCCTGCCTTCGCCCAGTTCTCGTGCAGCCGGTCCAGGTAGGACCGCGCCTGACTGCCCAGGGCGGCGCCACGGGCGAAGGCGAGCATGTTGCCCGAACCCGCGTTGTACCCGAGCGCCAGGAGTTCGTTCTTCGTGTAGGAAGCAGGCCAGCGCGCGGGAAGTCGGGCAGCCAGATCGTGCAGGTACCAGGCTTCGGCCTCGATCGCGAGGTCGCGATCGTCGGGCAGGTCCTCCCAGCGGCGGCCTGCGAAATCCCGGCCTTTCTTGACCTCGTCGAAGGCGGCATGGTGCATGTTGGCGATACCGAAGGCCGCGTCGGGCTTGTACCTCTGCCAGGCCCGCTCGAAGGACGCGTCGTGCGGTTTGTAGGACTCGTTGTAGAGGATCGTCATCACCAACTGTGCGCTGACGCCCGCCTGGTGGGCTCGCGCGCGAACCTGCGAGGCATAGTCGGCGGGGTCGTACGAAGAGACGGCCGTCGCCGCCGGGGAGGGGGCGGACGAGCCGGCCGACGGGGTCGGTCGGGAAGACGACGCCTTGACCGGAGGACTGGTGGCGTCGCCTTGCGGGGAGCCGGCGGCGCGGATGACGACGTACAGCACCAAGGCGAAGACCGCCAAAGGCAGCCACCTCATCCGCCTCGGCGCCCTCGATTCGGACATGTCCGCCCTCCTGCCCGCTTCGTCGGCCAGCGCCTTTGTACAGCAGGAGATCTAAGCCCGACGTGAGCCGAGACTCCGCCCTCACTCCTTGCAGCGCAACGCTCACGCCGAGGACGGCGACGGGCTTTGACGGAACGTGGCGTCGCGTGGATCATGGAGAGGTACGGAAGGAAGGATCACTCAGGTCGGGCCGGAACTGCCCGGCTGCAGGGGGGTGTTCACCTGCCTTCCCATGAGATCCCTCACCTGTGAAATGTGCCAGCGGCTGCGCTAGTCGGGCCACGGCTTTGTTAGATTGCGCAATCACGCAACTGAGGCGGAGCCCGACTCCGCCTGTTCACATCGCCGCGTATGGCCGGCCGTATCCCGACGGCCCGGCCTGACGGGCCCGACCGTTCATGGGAGTGGGAGATGAGCGAGCGCTGGGAGGGCCGGGGCGGTCAGGCCACGCGTGGCGGTGGCGCCCGTGTGCCGGGGCAGCGTGCGGCCGAGGCGGAGGGCGTGCGTCCGCCGGGCGGGCGTGCCGCAGCCCGGGCGACCTCCCGGTCCCGGGGCAGTACCCGGTCGCGGCGGCGGGCGCAGCAGACGGGACGCGGCAGGCGAGCGCTGAAGATGGTCGCGATCACCCTGTCCGGCCTCGTCCTGGTCACCGCGGGCGCGGGCTGGTGGTTCTACGAACACCTGAACGGCAACATCCACAGCGTCTCGCTCGACGGCAAGGGCGGCACCGAGAAGGCCGACGCCTTCGGCCGTACCCCGATCAACGTCTTGCTGATGGGTTCGGACAGCCGTAACAGCGCGGCGGACTGCAAGCTGGGAGGCGCCTGCCAGTCGGGCGGCGGGGAGCGGGCCGACGTGGAGATGGTGGTGCACATATCCGCCGACCGCTCCAATGCCACGGTGATGAGCGTTCCGCGCGACCTGGTCACCAGCCTGCCGCCCTGCACCGACAAGGAGACCGGCCAGAGCGTCGGCGCCCGCACTGACATGATCAACAGCGCTCTGTCCTACGGTCCGGCTTGTCAGGTGGCCGCGGTGCACCACCTCACCAACATACCGATCGACCACTTCATGAAGGTGGACTTCGCCGGCGTCGTCTCGATATCGGACGCTGTGGGCGGCGTGGGCATCTGCGTGGACAAGAACGTCTACGACCCGTCATCCCACCTGAAGCTGTCGGCGGGCCAGCACACCCTCAAGGGCGTCGCCGCCCTCGAATTCCTCCGTACCCGGCACGGCTTCACCGGTGGCAGTGACAACGTCGGCCGCACCAGCGGCCAGCATGCCTTCCTCGGCGCGGCGATAGCGAAGCTGAAGAGTGCGGGCACACTCACCGATCCCGCCGCGGTCTACGGCCTGGCGGACGCGGCCACCAAGGCGCTGACCGTGGACGACGGCTTGGGCAGCGTGAAGAAGCTGATCTCGCTCGCGTCGGACCTGAACAAGGTGCCGAGCAAACAGATCACCTTCGTCACCATGCAGAACGTCCCCGACCCGACGAACCGGGGTCGTGTGGTCCAAGGCCCGGGCGCGGCAGCCCTGTTCCAGACCATCGCCAACGACCAGTCGCTGACCACTGCCACCGGCAAGAAGTCCGCCGGCTCTTCGGCGACCTCCACGACGCAGCCGGTCGACAAAAGCTCCGTCACCGTCCACGTCGAGAACGGCACGAGCACCGCCAGCCGGGCAAGCGCGATCCTCCAGGAACTGACCGGCGCCGGATTCAGCTCCGCCTCCACCGCCGGCAACGCGAGCGCTCAGGCCACGACGACCACGCTGACCTATCCGCAAGGCGCGTCCGCTCAGGCCAAGGCCGTAGCCTCCGCGCTGGGCCTTCCTGCCTCCCACGTGAAGCAGGGCAGCGGCACTCAGATCGTCCTCCTGATCGGCAGTGACTGGACGACCGGCACGACCTACCCGGGCAGCCACCCCTCCGCGGCTCCGGCCGACACCCACAAGGCGCTGTCCGGTGCCCTGGCGCGAAACGGCGGCGACTCGGCGTGCGTCCATGTGAGCACCGACCGCACCATAAGCGTGACCGCCGACGGCACACCGACCACGGCCGTGACCAGGTGGGGTGTCACCCCCACCACGGCGTACACGCGCAGCCCCAACGTGAAGGACTCAGCGCCCTAGTAGGTTCGCTCGTGGCGTGTCCTGGCCATCAGGAGGGCGGCGGTGTAGAGGGCCAGGACCACGCTGAGCAGCAGGTAGTAGCCGGTCGGCAGTGCGGCGAGGCCGAGCGGTGGGCCGAGCGGTGAGGGCGGCAGCGCCAGGCCGATCACGGACAGCGCGATCGCGGCCCAGCCGACCGCGCCTGGCCTGCGGCTCTGCGCTCCCAAGCGGCCTGCTCGAAGCAGCACCATCACCAGGGCCTGGGTGATCAGGTTCTCGGTGAACCAGCCCGAGTGGAACACCGCCTCGTCGTCACCCCTGCCGAGCCCGTGCAGGGTGAAGGCGAGCACGGCGAAGGTGGCGATGTCAGCCACGGCGTTGAGCAGCCCGAACCCTGTGATGAAGCGCAGGAGGTCGCGGGGGCGCAGCACGGTCGGCCGGCGCAGTACCGACGGGTGCGGGCTGTCGTGGGCCAAGGTGAGCTGGGCTGCGTCGAAGCAGAGGTTCTGGGTGAGGACCTGGGCGGGGAGCATCGGCAGGAAGGGCAGCAGCAGGCCCGCGGAGAGCATCGCGATCACGTTGCCGAGGTTGGAGGACAGCGTGATGCGCAGGTAGGTGGCGATGTTGCCGCCCGCGTGCCGGCCCACGTCGATGGCATGTGCGATGGCGGTGAGGTCCTTCTCGGCGAGCACCACGTCCGCACCTTCCCGGGCCACGTCGGCGGCGCCCTGCGGAGTGATGCCGACATCGGCGGCGTGCAGGGCGGGCAGGTCGTTGACCCCGTCGCCGAGGAAGCCGACCGTGTGCCCAGCGCCGCGCAGTGCCTGGGTGATCCGGGCCTTGTGGTCGGGGGTGCAGCGGGCGAAGACGGTCGTACGGCGAGTCACGTCGGACAGTTCGTCGTCCGTAAGGACGTCGATGGCGTCTGCGGTCAGGACAGCATCCTCCGGGACCCGGATGCCCAGGTCACGGCAGGCCCGGGCGGCCGTGCCGGGGTGGTCGCCGGTGAGGACCTTGACGACGACTCCCTGCCCGGTGAGAACCTCCAGCGCCTCGGCGGCGGTGGGCGCGAGGGCGTCCCGCAGGGTGATCAGGCCGCGGAAGGTCAGGCCGCGTTCGTCGGCCTGTGTGTAGTCGCGGGTGCGTGCCGGGCGGTCGGCCGTGGCGACGGCCATGACGCGCAGTCCGTCCTCGGCCTGTCGGGCGGCGAGGTCGCGCAGGCGCGCGTGTTCCTCGTCCGAGAGGACGCAGCGGTCCAGGACGGCTTCGGTGTCTCCCTTGACGACCAAGGTGTGCATACCGAGGCGGCCGGGCGTACGGACGACTGCGGTGGCGAGGCGGCGGGACGGGTCGAACGGGACGGCGGCGATGCCGTCGTACGCGAGGAGGTCGTCCTCGTCGACCGCATCCAGGATCGCCTCGTCCAGGGCGTCGGGCTCGGGCAGGTCGGCGAGTTGCAGGGTCCACCAGGCGTTGACGGCGGCCCAGCGCAGGACGTCGGGGCCGTCCCGGCCGTCCGGGCCGAGGCTGCGGTCGACGACGGGCTGGTCCTGGGTGAGCGTGCCGGTCTTGTCCAGGCACAGCACATCAGCGGCGCCGATGTCGTACAGAGCGGGGAGCCGCCTGACGATCACTCCGTGGGTGCGGGCCAGCATCGAGGCCCCCCGAGCAAGCGAGGTGGTGACCAGGACCGGCAGCATCTCCGGGGTCAGCCCTACTGTCACCGCCACCGCGAACGGCAGTGTCTCCAGGCCGCGTCCGCGCAGCGCCGCGTTGGCCATCAGCACGAGCGGCGGCGTCAGCAGCATGAAGCGGATCAGGATCCAGGAGACGCCGTGGACGGAACGGTCGAAGGCGCTCGGATCCGGTCGGCCTGCCGTACGGCCGTGCGCGGTGGCGAACCGAGTCCGCGCACCGGTCTCGGTGACGATCGCCGTGGCACTGCCGGAGGCGATGCTGCTGCCCTGGAAACACCACTGCGGCTGATCGAACAGTCCGCTCCCGGTATTGGGAGGCGTGTCGTTGGTGTGCTTCGGGACGGGGGCCGACTCTCCCGTCAGCGCCGACTGGTGCACGGTCAGTCCGCTCGCGCGCAGCAGGCGTACGTCCGCCGGTACGAGGTCACCTGGCCCGAGGCGGATCACGTCGCCGACGACGAGGTCGTCCACGGGAATCTCACGAGCGGCGGGTACCGCGTCCTCGTCGGCGCGCCGCGACACGGTGACCGTTGTGGCGACCAGCTGGCGCAGTGCGGCCGTGGACCGGTCAGCCCGGTGCTCGCCGGTCGCGCGCAGCACGCAGCTCACCACGACGAGGGAGAGGATCACCGAGGCGGTGCCCCAGGCGAAGACGGCCGCCGAGACAAGCCCGAGGCAGAGCAGGACCGCGGTGAAGGGATCGCGCATGCTGCGGACGAACAGTCGGGGCCAGGACGCCGCGTCGCGAGCCGGAACGGTGTTCCCGCCGAAGCGGGCCAGGCGGGCCTCGGCCTCAGCCTCCGTCAGTCCGCGCGGACCGCTGTCCAGTCGGCGCAGCACCTCCAGCAGCGTCGGCGCGAAGGATCCCCGGCTCGGCGCCCCAAGAACTCCGGATTCTGCCCCAACCGCCGGTACGGCCACCGGAGCGGGCGGGTCTGCGTCCGGTTCCGGGGCCGCGGTGGTCTCAGCCACTGGTCCCGTGCAGGACTCGTACCGGCGCGGCAGCCTGGTGGGAACGTGCCGTCAGCTGCCCGATCATCACTCGCACGAGCGTCACGACGTCCGGGTCGTCGATGTAATAGACCTGCCGCCTGCCTTCACGGCGAGAGCGCACCAGCCCGGCGAGCTTCAGTTTGGCCAGGTGCTGGCTCACCGCGGGCAGCGCGCCGCCCACCCGGTCGGCGAGGTGCGTGACGTCGCTCTCCCCCTGCGACAGCGCCCACATCAGGTGGAGTCTGACGGACGAGGCGAGGAGCCCGAAGGCACCGGCAGCAGCGGCCAGCACATCGGCCGACGGGTCCTCGAAGCCCCCGACGTTGTCCGTCACAGTCCCGTCCCCTCCCGCCCTCACTTCACAGCCGACGTACATGCGCCCACACAGTGTAGGCGTCGGGTCCAGGCGGCTCCGTGATCAAGACGCCCGGCCGGACAGCTGCCGGCCGGGCTCACACGGCTCGTCGGGTCAGTCCTCGTAGTAGTTGTTGACGACGACGTCCGGCTCGTCGTCGTCGAACGCCTCGTTCAGCAGGGCACCGCCGACAAGGCCCGCCGCACCGGCACCGATGAGAGCACCCGCACCGAAGCGCCGACCGCCGCCCTGCTGCTGGTCATGGTGGTCGTAATGGTCCGGATACGGCTGTCCGTACCCCTGCTGGGGGTAACCCTGGGGAGCGGGCTGCGGATAGCCCTGCTGGGGCGGGGTGTAGAACGGCGGCGGCGTGGTCTGCACGCGCTGGGCGCAGCCGCCGCACGCCTGCACGAGCCGCGGGACACCCCACTGCGGAGACCAGGTCACGGTGGTCATGCCGGGGCCGTGGTTGGGGTCGAAGAAACAGGTCATGGAGGAACCCCCTGTGGATTGCGGTGATGTGGCGAACGTCTGGGCGGGTGGCGAGGAGACGAACGTCGGTGCCGGCGGAGCAGGGGTGGGCGACACGTAGGTGCCACTGCCCGTGCTCGCCTGCGGAGAGGTGGCAGGAGCCGGGCTCGGGGTCCGTTCCCGAAGCACGTCCACGCCGTAGTCCGTGGCGATGCCGGCCAGCCCGGAGGCGTAGCCCTGGCCGACCGCGCGGAACTTCCACTCCGCGCCGTGCCGGTACAGCTCGCCGAAGACCAAGGCCGTCTCGTGCGACAGGCCGCCGGACGCCAGGTTGTACCGGGCCAGTTCGGTGCCACTGTCCTGGTCGAGGACCCGGATGTGGGCCCGGTGCACCTGCCCGAAACTCTGGCCCCGGCTCCCGGCCTCGTAGAGCGACACCAGGAAGACGATCTTCTCGACGCCGGACGGCACCCGGGCGAGTTCGACCTGGATCTGCTGGTCGTCCTCGCCGACCGGGCGACCGCCGCCGGAGTGGCGGACCGAGCCGTCGGGACTGGTGAGGTTGTTGAAGAAGACGAAGTGCTCGTCGGACAGCACCTTGCCGGACTGGTCACAGAGCAGCGCGCTGGCGTCCAGTTCGTACCCGGTGTTCGCCTGCCAGCCCAGCCCGACCGTGACGGCAGTCAGACCGGGGGCCTGCTTGCTCAGCGACACATTGCCGCCCTTGGTCAGGGACACACCCATCGACGTCCTCCGTAGCTGCTTTCGCTTCCCGTCTTCATCGCGATCAACGTGAGCCTAACCCCTCCCAGTTCCCGTCTTGCGCAATCAAGCAATGAACGGCGTCTGCGCCTGGCGTCTTCGCCGGTGCCGACCGGCTGGGGGACAACGCCGTGGGCATCGTCGGCTCGTTCGTCCTCGGCCTGTTCACCGGAGGCATCGCGAAGACCCTGCCGCCCGGCCGCGACCCCGGGCGGTCCGATCGGCACCACCCTGATCGGCATCACGGGATCGTTCGGCCCAGCGCGCCGCCGCCGTCGACCGCGCCCTCGCCGCCGCCGAGCACCGCGCAGCGCAGATGGCCGAGCCCACTCAGGAATGACCGCGCGGCACGCGAGCTTTCCGTAGCACTCCCCACCCGGCGGCGGCCCATCAACGGCTGCGCGGCCGCCGGCGGGTGTATCTGCGGTGTCACGGCCTCGTTTGCTGCACTCGGACGGACTGCAGCAGACCGACCGCGGCCCAGACCGCGAACATCGACGAACCGCCGTAAGAGACGAAAGGCAGCGGGATGCCCGCCACCGGCATGATGCCGAGGGACATGCCGATGTTTTCGAAGGACTGGAAGGAGAACCAGGCCACCACGCCGGCGGCGATGACCGTGCCGTACAGCTCGGTTGTCTCGCGGGCGATACGGCAGGCGCGCCACAGGATCACGCCCATCAGGGCGATGATCAGCATCCCGCCCAGGAAGCCCAGTTCCTCCCCGGCGACCGTGAATACGAAGTCGGTCTGCTGCTCCGGGACGAACTGACCGGTTGTCTGCGCGCCGTGAAACAGGCCTTCGCCCGTCAGACCGCCGGATCCGATGGCGATGCGGGCCTGGTTGGTGTTGTAGCCGACTCCGGACGGGTCCAGACTCGGGTCGGCGAAGGCAGCGAAGCGGTTGATCTGGTACTGGTCGAGAAGATGCAACTGCCACACGGTGACGGCACCGAGGACACCGGCGCCGAGCAGGCCGAAGATCCATCGGTTGGAGGCGCCGGAAGCGAGCAGTACCCCCAGGACGGTGACCGTCATGACCATCGTCGAGCCGAGGTCAGGCATCAGCATGACGACCATCATCGGCACGGCTGCCAGCCCGAGGGCCTGGAGCACGGTGCGGCTGTCCGGGTACTTCTTGTCACTCGCGTCGACTTGAGCCGCCAGGACCAGCGCCATGCCCAGGATGATGGTGACCTTCACGAACTCCGAGGGCTGCAGCGAGAACCCGCCGCCCAGGACGATCCAGTTGCGGTTGCCGTTGATAGTGGCGCCGAGCGGGGTGAGGACCAGCAGCACCCCCAAGACTGAAAGGCCGTAGAGAATCGGCACCGCATGACGCAGGGAGCGGTGTCCCAGCCAGATCGTGCCGGTCATCAGGACGAACCCGATGCCGAGGTTCATCAGATGCCGGACGAGGAAGAAGTACGGGTCGCCCTGGTTGATCGTGGTGCGGTTGCGGGTTGCGGAGTACACCAGGAGTGAGCCGATGAACGACAGGGCAAGGGCCGCGAGCAGTATCGGCCAGTCGAGCCGACGGATCACGGAGTCGCGCGCGAGGAGCCGCGTCCGGATCGGGCGCTCGGGACCGTAACCCGAGACGGTGAAGCTGTTGGCACCGGTCATGGGAGCGTCCTCCGGCTTCCCGCGCCAACGCGTTCGCCTGCGGGTCGTACGGTCGGCTCGCTGTCGACGATCATAGATGCATTGTTGCGCAATAGAGCAACAAAAACGCGAAGGGCGCCGCGTGAACTGCGCGCAGCTGTTGCGGTTCCGCCCGCTCGCGGCGTGGCCCGTGCGGCCACCGGGGGATTCGCCCGGCAAGAATGGGGCTCGGGCTCCGCGGGCCTGGCCCACCCTGACGGTCACCGCCGAGGACTCCGCCGACGTGGGCGGGACGTGCGTCCAGCCGCGGTCCGATGCCCCACTGCTCCACGTACGGTTGTCGAACGTGACCGAGGTGGCGTGCAGCGTGCCGGCATGACAGACCAGCCAAAGAGCGAGGGACCAGCCCGTAGCCGTCTCGGAGACCGGATAGCCGACGCTGTCACCGGTCGCGGGGACGGCGGCCGGCACTTTGCCGAACTCCCGCCGGACCGCCGCAGCGACACCACCGACGTCGTGGCCACCCTCGCGCACGACACCCGCCGCACCACTGCCCCGGTCCGCCCGGATGTCGTCGCCACCCCTCCCCCCGTCGGCTCGGACGGCATTCGCATCGCCCTTGCCCACCCCGCTCACCGTGCAGCTCAGCGCGGGCCCGTCCCGTCCCGTCAGCACGTCGGCCAGCGTCGCCGCCATGGTCTCGTGTCGCGCGTAAGCCTGCGGGTAGCCACTGTGCTGGACATCCTGCGCGGCGACGGTGACCGGCAGGTCGACGTAGTCCGGTACCTTGGCCAGCGCGTCGAAGAACCTGCCCGACGCGTAGGCGGGGTCGCGGATCTGGGCGGGAGTGCCCCAGCCCTGGGACGGGCGTTGCTGGAACAGGCCCAGGGAATCTCGGTCCCCGTTCGCGAGATTGCGCAGTTTCGACTCCTGCAGCGCGGTTGCGAGGGCGATGGTGACGGCCCGCTCGGGCAGGCCTCGCGCGTGGGCCACCGCCGCGATGGTCGAGGCGTGGGATGCCTGGTCCAGATCGAGCGTGACGGTCGTACCGTCCGTGCCGTGCGCCGTGCATTCGTCGGACGTCGCCGAGCGGACGAACCGAACGGCCAGATAGCCCACCAGTGCGAGGATCAGGCCCACCCCGATCACCACCGGCCACCGACTGCGGCTCCCCCGCCTGCGTGCTGCCGCCACGCCGATCCTCCTCTTACCCGCCCTCGGCTACAGTTCAGTTGCCTTGTTGCGCAACCATATAACTGTCTCCGCCGGGACCCAGACGCCGGCGGGCAGACCCGATCGAAGGGGAAAGAATGACTGGTCGGCGGAGACCGGCGAGGCTGCCAGTGCGGCCGGGCCGGCCAGGACGCCTGAGCGACCGGAACCTGGAGCTGCTCCTGCTCCTCGGCGCCGTCGTCATCTGCCTGTACGGCTACGCCGAGACGGCCCTCGCCGTCACTGGCAGGTTCCCGGCCGGCATGGCGACGACGTGCGCGGTCGGTGCCGTGCTTCCCCTGGTGTGCCATGGCGTCGTACGCCGGTTCGCGCCTCACTCCGATCCGCTGATCCTGCCGCTCGCCACCCTGCTCAGCGGCCTCGGTCTCGTCCTCATCCACCGCCTCGACCTCGCCTACCGGAGTCACTACCACTCGGCGCCCTCGGCGCCGGGGCAGTTGATGTGGTGCGGCATTGCCGTGACGGGGTTCGCGGCGTCGGTGGCGTTGCTCAAGGACCATCGCAGGCTCCAGCGCTATCCGTACCTCACGATCACCGTGGGCCTGGTCCTGCTGATGGCGCCGGCCTTCTATCCCGGCGACGTCTACGGCGCCAAGCGGTGGATCTTCATCGGGCCGCTGTCCTTCCAGCCGGGCGAGTTCGTGAAGATCGTCATCGTGGTGTTCTTCGCCGGATACCTGACGCTGCGCAGGGACGCCCTCGCGCTGGCCGGGCGGCGTCTCATGGGGATGTATCTCCCACGGGGACGCCAGCTGGGGCCGGTCGCGGCCGTGTGGATCCTCAGCCTGCTCGTGCTGGTCTTCGAGCGGGACCTCGGCACCTCGCTGATCTTCTTCGGCCTGTTCGTGATCATGCTGTACGTCGCCACCGAGCGCACCAGCTGGGTGGCGTTCGGCGTCGTCATGTTCGCCGTCGGGGCCTTTGTCGTCGGCTCCTTCGAACCACACGTCCACGGCCGCGTCGTCGCCTGGCTGCACCCCATGGACATCTTCCTGCCGCCCGACAAGCGCCCGCCGGGACTTGTCTCGGACCAGGCCGCCCAGGCCCTGTTCAGTTTCGGTTCGGGCGGCGTCCTGGGCACCGGTCTCGGCCAGGGCCACCCGGAACTCATCGGCTTCGCCGGGCGCAGCGACTTCATCCTCACCACCGTCGGCGAGGAACTGGGACTGACCGGCGTGACCGTTGTCATCCTCCTGTATGCCCTGCTCGCCGCACGTGGCCTGCGCACGGCCCTGACCGTCACCGACCCGTTCGGCAAGCTGCTCGCCGCCGGTCTCGCCGCGGCGCTCGTGCTGCAGGTCTTCGTCGTCGCGGGCGGGGTCACCGGGCTCATCCCGCTCACCGGAAAGGCCCTGCCGTTCCTCGCCCAGGGCGGCTCGTCCATGGTGGCCAACTGGCTGCTGGTCGCCGTCCTGATCAAGGTCAGCGACACCGCCCGCCGACCCCCGCCCGTCCCGGCCGTGGACGTCAGCGCCGCCGAGACCCAGCTCGTACGGCCGTGAGCGCGCCGTCCATTCCTGCGGAAACGAGAACCCGCTGATGCTTTTAGACGTGGGCCCCCTTCCGAGAGGGCCGCTACGGCAGGGCCGCCACATCACGCGATCATGAAGTACGCAAGGCTTCCGTCCCGACCTCCGAGCATCCTGATGCCGGGAATCTCGACGTGCCGGGACCAACCATGCACGAGGTCGCTAGTCGTTGACGCCCAGGATGGTGCGCGCGTGGTTGATGAACTCGGTCATCGCCTCGTTGTGCTCCTGCCAGCACTGGTCAATCAGCGGCCCTATCTCGGGCTTCACGCAGTCGTTGAGCAGAGCCGATCGCTGCTCCTGGGTCAGGCCGGGGATCCGCGCGAGGGCCTCAGATGCCTCGTTGTGCGGATCCATCATGTTGTCGGCGCCGGATTCATACGCGGCACGGAAAGCAAGCAAGGCGGACGCCGCCAGGCTGGAATCCTCGTACTCGGGCAGGTAGCCAGGGATCCCGGTCACTTGCCTCCAGGCTCGGTATGCCTCACCTCGTCTGCGAGCAAGGCGCTCGAAGTTCGCGGCCGTCTCAATAACGCGGGCGCAGGCGGCAGTGAGGGCGGTGGGGGCGACAAGCTCAACGACTCCCCGGGCCTGGATGAGCTCGCTGTAAGCGTTCTCGGCGGCTCCCGTGTCGGGCGCTCTGAAGAGCGCGTGCACAGCTCGGGTGAACTCTCTGACGGTGCGGAGCAGGTTTGTTATCGCGATGGTTCGCTGATCGTGCAGGGCAGCGGCGTGGGTGGCAGCCGCCGCGTGGTCGGCCTGCTCCCGGACTGCTCGGAGGGTTGCTGCCGCAGCCGTTTCGGCCGCTTCTTTTGCGGCTCTGGCCTGTGCGACACCCCCGTTGGCTTGGACCTTGGCACCGAGCCACGTGCCTGCGAAGGCGACCACTACAGTGAAGAGAGCGAGCAACGTCGTTGCGTGGTCTTTGAGGAAATCCATCACGCTCCTGATCCTGCCTTGCGGTACACCGCCTTCGAGAGGGTTTACATCCTGGTGACGGTGGCGAGGTGGACGGCCGCGTGTCGGTGGGCATGGGCGATGGTGGAGTCGACAGCTACGCACCAGTCAGGACTGCCCTCAGCGTCGGCTTGAGCGGGCGACGCTCAGCCCCGCCGATGTGGTCGGGTCTGTCAGACGAACGGCTCTGTCCGGTAATCGGTGGTAACGAAGGGTGACACCCATCGTTGGTTTGGTGCGTGCGATGTCAACGAGCCCGCGCATGTGGTGCTTTCGGGTCTGCTGCCCCTCATCGTCGAAATGGACACGGACGAATGCGAAGTCATCCGGGTGCCGGCGCGGACACGGGACGGTCTGGTGCCCTGCCCGGTGTGCGGGCAGCCGACGAGGCGAGTGCACGGCGTCCACGGGCGGGTGGTCGCGGACGTACCGGTGGACGGCGGCGGGTCGTGGCGTCGGTGCCGGTCCGACGTCTGTCCGCCCGGTGCTCAGCTGCCCGCGGCAGACGTTCCGCGAGCAGGTTCTCGGCGTCGTGGAGCGCTACCAACGTCGCTCCAACCACCTCTCCGACCAAATCGGCCGCGTGGTACTGGAGCCCTATCGGGCGACAGTGGCCACGCTCATCATCGATGACCTCGACGATGCTGGGCGCTGCTCAACCAGACCGGGGCGCAGATCGTGCGCGGTCCGCAGGCCATTCCCACCGGGAGGAACCTGACTGCCAAGCTGTCAGGTGGCCTCCAGATCGAATACGTGGAACGGGACGCGGCTCAGTGGGAACGTGCCGGAGGCCGACCAGCCTAGGAACTCTTCCTAGGTCCGGTACCGACGCGGCATCCGTCGACGAGAGCGGGCCGGTACTGGATCTGCCGGAGCCCTTGTCGACGGGTGCGCATCTGGTGGTCGGGTTCGGCGAAGGCGGTGTGGGCCCGGCAGCGGCGGCGTGGCAGGGACAAGATGCCTTCGACTGGGTTGAGCCGCGGCGCGTAGAGCGGCAGGTAGTGGATGGTGATCCAGTCCTGGGCGTCGATGAACGCACGTAAGCGGTGGCCGCGGTAGTCGTTCCACGCGAAGCCGCGGCGCCCGCCTGTCTTGTGGGCGGATGGACGATCGGGCGGTAGATCAACGGGAGCGTTCGCGTGCTTCGGGCAGGACAGGGCCGCGATGAAGATGCGGCGCTGGGAGCGGGCGCGGACTCCGCACGAGGAAGTACCCGCATGCGCGAGTGGGGGCCGGGCCTCCCCCCCCGGCCCCCCCCCAACCCCCCCCACAAAACCCCCCCCCCACCCCCCCCCCCACCCCCCCGCCCCCCCGCGAAACCACCCGCCCCTACCGCCCCCCCC
>NZ_JBIAGM010000036.1:0-62444 GCF_042869815.1 Streptomyces sp. NPDC006739 | reverse complement strand
GGTCCTGAAAATGGGTCGGCGGAGCACGTGACGCCAAGGGGAGCGAGCACTCTGTGATGTGCTCGTGGCCCGTCGCGAGGAGCGCGATTCACCGGGACCGGGCACCGAAGGCCGTGACGACCTGAGGACCGGCCGTGTCTCCAGCATCACGTCGGGGACCACCGCATGAGTCGAGTCGCCCGCCCGGAAGCTCCGCCGTCAGGTCGCGGGAAGCGGGGCGCCAGGCACCGTCGATCAGGGCCGAGGCGGCCTCGGTGGCTGTCGGCACGAGCCGGAGGGGCACCGGAGAAGAGGTCCGCTCCTCGACCGCGGGCGTCGACAGAATGGTCGCGGTCATAATGCGGGCCCAACCCCGGGCCGGTCACGGCCGGCCCGGTTGTTGTGAATCGCCGAGAACGACCCGGCGTGGAAGCCGGTGTTCGAAATGCTCTCGGTAATCACCACGGTACTCCTCGCCGACGTCCGACGGACCGATGCGGAGCGACGGGCTGAGCGGGACACCAGGCCCTGGGCGTCCGCCGCCGCGGTCAGCGGAGGATGCGCGCACGGGAGGCCCGGGCAACCGCACGGCGGCCAGGGTCAGGTCGGCCAGGAGGAGCACGATGAGCACGGTGCCGGTGATCGGCAGATGGCCGGGCCCCGCGCCGTCGCGCCGATGAGTCCCGGCACGACAGCCACGAGGAGGGTGCCGCTCGGACACGGCCTGATCATCCCGTCAGCCGCGCTTCTCCTCCTCGGCGCCTCCGTGCACCGAATGCCCCGGGAAACAGGTGCAGGCTGTGGGCAAATCCTCCGGGTGACGTGCGGGATTCGTTTGCCTTCCTCGGTCGCACGCAAAGCCTTCGTGAGCTTGTCGCGGTACGCCGTCCGCTCCGTCGTTTGATACGACTAATACTCCGGAGAGAATCGCGGATTTGCTCGTCCACTCAACACGCCGGTGAGATTTCGGGTGTCGAACGGAGGCGGTGTCGACTCAGGGTATACGGGTCGGTGATTTTCATTGCCGCCCGGGATGACCTGGGCAGTGACGTCACCATGTGACCCGTCCCAACCGAGCAGGGACGACCATTCGGCCCATTAATAATCCTTCGAGCACCTGTGATCGGCTCGCCAGGTTATGCGAAATCACTCGCATGAACCGCGATTCCCGCACGCCCCTCAGTAATATGCCATCGACAGATTCAGGTGATTCTGCGCGACCGGGAATCGCCAAAACGTCTCCATCCCCTCACAGGAGTTGGCCCTTCGATGACGCTCAATATCCCTGTGACGCCCGCTCGGCGCACTTTGTCGGTATGGACCGCGGCGGTACTTGCCGTGGTGATCTCCGCTGTCGTAGTCGCCGTGACGCCGACACAGGCAAGTGCCCTCGCCACCTTTGTAGACCTGGGCAGGGCGGACAGCTTCGCGGTACTGGCCGGTTCGGCAACCACCAACACCGGCCCCTCGGTGATCACCGGAGATGTCGGAGTGTCTCCGGGCACCTCCATCAGCGGATACGGGCCACCCGCCGTGGTCAACGGGACCCAGCACTCTGCGGACACTGTGGCGCAGGACGCCCAGACCGACCTGATCACGGCGTACAACGACGCCGCCGGACAGCCCTCCGACGGGGCGCTTCCCCCGGACGCCGGTGGCCTGACGCTTGTTCCGGGCGTCTACACCGCCTCCTCCACTCTCGGACTCACCGGCACCCTCACCCTGGATGCCCAGGGGAACCCCAACGCCGTCTGGGTGTTCCAGATCGGTTCGGGCCTGACGACGGCGTCCAGCAGCCGCGTATCCCTCATCAACGGCGCCTCGCCGTGCAACGTGTTCTGGAAGATCGGCAGTTCGGCCACCCTCGGCACCAGCACCGCCTTCGTGGGCAACATCCTGGCCATGACCTCGATCACCGCCACCACGAGCGCGACCATCGAGGGACGGGCGCTGGCCCGTAACGGTGCCGTGACGCTGGACACCAACACGATCACTCGGCCGCAGTGCGCGACTGGCACCACGGGTGGCACCACGACGGCCGGCACCACCGGTGCCACGACCGCCGGAACCACCGGCTCCACCACCGCCGGCACCACCGGTGCCACAACGGCCGGAACCACCGGCTCCACCACCGCCGGCACCACCGGTGCCACAACGGCCGGAACCACCGGCTCCACCACCGCCGGAACCACCGGCTCCACCACCGCCGGCACCACCGGCTCCACCACCGCCGGCACTACCGGTGCCACAACCGCCGGCACCACCGGCTCCACCACCGCCGGCACTACCGGTGCCACAACGGCCGGAACCACCGGCTCCACCACCGCCGGAACCACCGGCTCCACCACCGCCGGCACCACCGGAGGCACCACCGGCTCCACCACCGCCGGAACCACCGGAGGCACCACCGGAGGCACCACCGCCGGCACCACCGGAGGCACCACCGGTGGGAACGGCCATGGCTGCAAGCCCGAACACAACGGGTATGGCGACGAGTACGGCAACGGGTACGGCGACAAGCCCGGCAACGGGTACGGCGACAAGCCCGGCCAGGACGACAGCTACGGCTGTGACCCCGCCTAGCATGCGCGGCCCACTCCAGCGGGGTGACTGCTCGCAGGCAGCCACTCACGTGAGCGAGTAGGACGGGTGGCGTGCGGCGCGGATCGTCATCGATTCCGCGCCGCACGCCGTCGGCGGAAGCTCAGGAGAACCAGGTGAGAGAAGTCGGGACGGAAGGACCGGGTGGGGCCGTGCGGGGTGGCGTTGCATCCGCAGATGCAGACGAGTCGGACCAGGTCGGCGCTGGGCCAACCACACAGAAGAGGGGCG
Organism: Streptomyces sp. NPDC006739; assembly: GCF_042869815.1. Taxonomy (NCBI): domain Bacteria; kingdom Bacillati; phylum Actinomycetota; class Actinomycetes; order Kitasatosporales; family Streptomycetaceae; genus Streptomyces; species Streptomyces sp. NPDC006739. The sequence continues at coordinate 59,633 of NZ_JBIAGM010000036.1, read as the reverse complement.
GGGTGCCGACTGCGTTCGCAGTGCCTTCAAAGCCGCCCGTCGCCCTGACGGCCGGAGTACAAGTCGCCGTGGTCCTGTGCCTGGCAGCGGCCCTGGCACATGTGCTCCTGGTATTCCTGCAGGTGGCACCGCCGAATCCCATCTCCCGGCAGTACAGCCGGCAGGTCAACGCCTGGATCTTCCCTTTGTTCGAGCAGAACTGGCGGCTCTTCGCCCCGGACCCGGAGTCGGTCAACCGGCAGATCTCGGCGAGGACCATGCACACCGCCTCGGACGGCACCGCCGAAGTCAGCGGCTGGACCGACCTGACCGCCGTCGACACGGCCGCAGTGGAACACGACCCCTTCCCGAGCCACACAGCACAGAACATGCTGCGCCGGGCCTGGACTTCCTACCTCGAAACACACGGCGGTGACGACCATCCGCGCTCGCAACGCGCTCTGATGATCCAGCAATACCTGCGCAACATCGCAGCGGATCGCCTCGCCTCGAATCGCCACGGCGCATTCGAGGCCATCCAGCTGCGGGTGATCACCCTGCCCATCGCCGCGCCGCCCGCAGCGGGCGGCCCCGGTCCCGGCACGGCCGCACCACGGCCCGCCGACACCCGTTACCTGCCCTGGTGGAAGGTGGCCCGCCATGCAACAGGCTGAGCAGACGCCGGCCCCGGCAACCACGCCGACGCGACCCGGACACGGCACCGAACGGGCGAGCACGCACACGCCGCAGCGCATGCCGGGCCGTATCGCCACGCTCCTCGCCCTCCTGCTGGAACAGCCGATCTCCCTGTACGCTGCGGCGGTTCTGCGCATCGGGTACGGGTTCCTCTACTTCGCCTTCCTGCTGCGCGAGTTTCCTCACCGCGACGAGATCTGGGGTCCCGGCTCACCGTGGACGCCGACACTGGCCAGGCAGCTCTTCGACCAGACCGGGTGGGCCAGCATCCTCACCCTGTCCGACGGCCGGGCCTACTTCGAGGTCTGCTACGCGGCAGCCATCGTCATCTCCGCACTGTTCATGCTGGGCTGGCGGACCAGAGCGGTGTCCGCGCTCTTCGCGGTCGTGGTGAGCTCGTTCCACGCCAGGGCGATCTTCATGACGGACGGAGGGGACAACCTCATCCTCCTCATGGCCCTCTACCTCGTCGTCACCGCATGCGGCCGACGCTGGTCCCTGGACGCGCGCAGGGCCCGGCTGCGAGCATCCGCCGGCAAAACAGTCCGGCTTCCGCTGGACCAGGCATCCGGCGAGTTGCGACGCCACCTCCGTGACGCGCGCCTGACAGTGATCACCGTGCTGCACAACTGCGGCATGCTCGTCATCGCCGCCCAGGTCTGCTTCCTCTACGGGTCCGCGGGCCTGTACAAGGTGCAGGGCGCCTCCTGGGGCAACGGCACCGCCCTCCATTACGCCCTGAATCTCGACCTGTTCAAGCCCTGGCCCGGGCTCTCCGCCATGGCGGACGAACACGAGGTACTGATCGCCGTCGCCTGCTACCTGACGGTGCTGTTGCAGGTGGCCTTTCCGTTCGTCCTGTTCGGCAGGCTCAAGTACCCCGTCCTGACGATGCTGCTGGGCATGCACATGGGTATCGCGGTGTTCCTGGGCCTGCCGCTCTTCTCCGGCGCGATGATCGTCGCGGACGCCGTGTTCCTCCCGGACCGCTTCTACCGGTATCTCGGACAACTGTGCCGGGGAACCACCCGTCGGACGGGCGTCCGAGAGGCGGGGACCCGGCCCCCCGGAGAGGCTGCGCTGGTGCCTCCGCAGTCCGAACCCGTGGCCTGAGGCCGACACCTGGTACGCGGGCCTTACTGCTCGGCGAGCGGCTGTTTTCAGACGCGACGTACAGATTTCTGCTGATGAGTTGCAACTACAAGTAGATGGCGGGGGCGGACGTTGCCGAACGCGTAGTAGGGAGGCCGCCCAGCAACGGAGAGGAGAAGTCCAGCAGTGCGCCGATGTTTCGCACAACGCCGCAGAGCCACAGCGTCCTAGCACCCCTGCCCCCGCCCCCGCGGCCGGCTCGGCGCGCCGAAGGGACGGTGCCCGGTCTACGCTGATCGGGGGGCACAACCGGGCGGAAGGGCGGCCCCGTGGACGACTATCCCCTGATCGAGAACCACGGCCTCCTGGGCGATCTGCAGACCGCGGCGCTGGTGACCACGGACGGGACGGTCGACTGGTTCTGCTCCCCGCGGTTCGACTCGCCCAGCGTGTTCGGCGCGCTCCTGGACAAGGACAAGGGCGGTCACTGCACGGTCCGCCCGGCGCACGCGACGTACGCGACCAAGCAGCTCTACCTTCCGGACACGGCGATCCTGGTGACCCGCTTCATGACCGAGGCGGGCGCGGGTGAGGTGCTCGACTTCATGCCCGTCACCGGTACGACGGTCACACCGCGCCACCGGCTGGTCCGGCTGATCCGCTGTGTGCGCGGCACCATGACGTTCGAGGTCGAGATCGCCCCCCGGTTCGACTACGGGCGCCGGCCGCACCGGCTGCACATCACCCGGCACGGCGCGGTCTTCGCGGCGGCGGACGGCATGGAACTCACCGTGCACCCGGTCCGCGAACCGGAGGACGAGCGGCTGCTGGACGTGCTCACGGATCGGGACGCCGACCTGCACTTCTCGATGGCCCTGCGGGCCGGCCAGCAGCGCGGGCTGGTCCTGGAGACGGGGGCCGAGGGGCCGCCCGCGGAGGTCCGCCGCGCGGAACACCAGCGGCTGTTCGACGACACCGTGGAGTTCTGGCGCTCCTGGCTGCGCCGGTCGCGCTACACGGGGCGCTGGCGGGAGGTGGTGGAGCGCTCGGCGATCACGCTGAAACTGATGACCTTCGCCCCCAGCGGTGCCGTGGTCGCCGCCCCGACGGCGGCGCTGCCGGAACAGCTGGGCGGCGAGCGCAACTGGGACTACCGGTTCACCTGGATCCGGGACGCCGCCTTCTCCGTGTACGCCCTGCTGGGGCTGGGCTTCACCGACGAGGCCTGGGCGTTCATCCGGTGGCTGAGCGACCGGGTCAGGGAGCGGGCCGGCCGCGGCGGCGACTCGGGGCCGCTGAACGTCATGTACAAGGTCGACGGCTCCTCCGACCTGGACGAGCAGATCCTCGACCACTGGGAGGGCTACGCGGCCTCCGCGCCGGTGCGGATCGGCAACGGCGCGGCCACCCAGCTCCAGCTGGACATCTACGGCGAGGCACTGGACAGCATCTACTTCGCGCACCGGCACGGCATCCAGGTCGGACACCGGGGCTGGACCGCCCTGCTGACGAACCTGGACTGGCTGACCGACCACTGGGACCAGACCGAGGAGGGCCTGTGGGAGACCCGCGGCGGCCGGCAGGACTTCACCTACGGCCGGGTGATGTCGTGGGTGGCGTTCGACCGCGCGCTGCGCCTGGCCGAGTCGAACGGCTGGCCGTCCGGGGCCGCGCGCTGGCACGGCGCCCGGGACACCGTCTACGAGCAGGTCATGGCCAAGGGGTGGAGCGAGGGGCGGCAGGCCTTCGTCCAGCACTACGGCAGTGACGTACTGGACTCCTCGCTGCTGCGCATGGCGACGGTCGGGTTCCTCACCCCCGGCGACCCGATGTGGGCGTCGACGCTCGACGCCATGGAGGAGGAACTGGTCAGCGACAGCCTGGTCTACCGCTACAACCCGGAGGCGTCACCGGACGGCCTGCGCGGCTCGGAGGGCACGTTCTCGCTGTGCACGTTCATGTACGTCGACGCCCTGGCGCGCGCGGGCCGGACCGACAAGGCGCGGCTGGTGTTCGAGAAGATGATGGGGTACGCCAACCACCTGGGCCTGTACTCGGAGGAGATCGACCTGACGGGCCGCCAACTGGGCAACTTCCCGCAGGCGTTCACCCACCTCGCGCTCATCGACGGCGCCCTCACCCTGAACGCGGCCCTCGACGGACGGCAGCCCGCCCCGAGAGCCGTCCACCTGTGAGGACCGGACTCAGCCGCCGGTGGCGAAGCCCGGGAAGAGGGTCATCCCGCCGTCCACGTAGAGGGTCGTGCCCACGACGTAGTCCATGAGGTCGGAGGCGAGACCGACAGCCGCGTGGGCGATGTCCCGGGGGTCGCCGACGCGCCCGTAGGGGATCAGCCGCAGGAGGTCCTTCTCGGCATCGGGGGTGTCCCAGGCGTCGCGGTTGATGGGGGTCTTGACGGCTCCCGGGGCGATCGCGTTGACGCGGATCCTCTTCGGGGCGAGTTCCTGGGCCAGCGTCTCCATCATCATCTGGATGCCGCCCTTGGAAGCGGCGTAGTTGACGTGCCCCGCCCACGGGATGATCTGGTGGACCGAACTCATGCAGATGATCTTCCCGGCGGCGCTCGACACCTCGGGGACGACCCCGCGCCGCAGGAACTCCTTCGTCGCCTCGCGGGCGCACAGGAACTGTCCGGTGAGGTTGACGTCCAGGACCTTGCGCCACTGGGCGAGCGTCATCTCGGTGAAGGCGGCGTCCCGCTGCAGTCCGGCGTTGGCGACCAGGATGTCGATCGTGCCGAACTCCTCGACCATCCGCTCCGTCATCGCGACGACCTGGTCCTCCTCGGAGACGTCCGCCTCGTAGGCCGCCGCCCGCACCCCGAGGGCGGTGATCTCCTCGACCACCTTCTCGGCCTCGTCGCGGCCGGCCACGTAGTTCACGACCACGTCCGCGCCGGCCTGGCCCAGGGCGATGGCCGTCGCCCTGCCGATACCCGAGTTGGCACCGGTGACCAGCGCCTTCTGGCCCTTGAGCAGGTGGCCGGGGATCACGCCCTCAGGGGCGCCCACGGGGGAACTCACGATGGTCTTCTCCTCCACTGCGGGACCGGGCCGGCCGGGCCGCCGCCCGGGGGTGCAGGTGCCACACCATCACCCTCGGCGAGCGGCGGCACCTCGCGCACCGCCCGCTTGCGCTGCCCGGCTGAGGGCCTTCGCCCGGTTGGACGCGGGATCGGTCCCCACGCCGGTTCCCACGGCCGGGGCGTCCATCCGGCCGCCCCGACGGTTGGAGGCATGACCTGCGTCACATCCCTGTCGTCGCCGGAAGCACGGCGGCCCGGCCCGGCGCCTCGGGCGACACGGCCGTCATCTCGGCGCAGGCCGCGCCGTCACCCGTGAGGGCCATGACGGGGACGCCGAGGGCCGCGGCCGTCGCACCGGCGAGACCGATCTCACCGACCGGGCGGCCGCCGAGGCGCCCCGAACCACCGTTTTCACGCCCCCGGCCGTCATCGACCGCCCCCGCTCGCAGTACCGCCCGCAGTCCCGCCCACCAGGCTGTACGTCCTCGGCGCCGACGAGTCCGGTGACGTCCTCCAGGTCCGCGCTCAGGCCATGTCCGCACCGCCCGAGGTTCTCGGGGTGGCGGACGATCGACCCTACGTACTGTAGGTTCCCAACCGCCAGAGGACTCACGTCGGTTCATCGGGGGGACACATGCAGGACCCGGACACCCAGGAGGTGCCGCTACCGAGGGTGCCGTGCGCGCGCACTCTGGCCCCCACCCTGACCCTGCTGGTCGTGAGCCTGGCCATCGCCGCCGTCGGCGTGTACGAGCTGTGCGGCTTCGGGCTGCACAGCCTGGACCGGCGCCCGCACCTGTTCAGCGACGGCCTGGCCACGGGCGGTGTGATCGTCGCCGCGGTGGCGGCCGGCGCGGCGGTGGGTAACCTGGCGTGGCTACTGGCGGCGGCACGCCGGGGCGAGGCCAGAGCAACCGCGACGGCCGGAGCGACGTCTAGCGACTAGCAAGGGTGTCGGCCGTACACGGGTACGGCACGTACCCCTGCGCGCGCCCCGTCCTGCGAGCCCCTTGATTCCGGCTCCCCGACAAGGCACGATCCGCCCGTCCTTCCCTTACGTTTACCCTACAGACTGTAGGGTGCTGCACTGTCCTGTACCTCCCGCTCCGTCCCCAAGGTGACCAGTCACCATGCCCCCACAGCAGTCGGCCCAGACCTCCGCCCAGGTCCCCGCTCAGCGCGCCTCGCAGCGCACCCCCTCGGCCCGCGGCGGCCGGCTCCGGACCAGGGCCGCCGCCACCACCGTCTGGTACCTGCGGCTGATCGCCGTGCTCAACGTGGTCGCGGTCGTGTCGTTGCCGTTCCGCCAAGAGGTCAACGAGCACAACACCGGCCGGATCACCCTCCACCCGCGCTACGCGCACCACTCCGGCCAGTTCTTCACCCCGTACCTGGCCACCGCCGGTCTGGTCTCCGCCGCCCTGGCGATCTTCTTCGCGCTGGTGATGCGGCGCCGGAAGCGGGCCGCCTGGGTGGCCAACCTGCTGCTCGCCGGCCCGCTCTTCGCGCTCTACGTCCTCGCCCTCACCCAGCACGAGTACCGCACGCACCTCTTCAACTGGGTCTCCGCCGGACTGACCGGCCTCTTCGTGGCCGCGCTGCTGATCGGCCGGCGTGAGTTCAACGCCGTCGGCGACCCGTCCAACCCCAAGCTCGCGCTGGCCGTCGGCGCCGGCGGCGTCGTGGTCGCCGGCGGCCTCGGCACCCTGCTGGTGGACGCCACCAACAAGCTGCCCGGCGCCACCCTGCCCGACGAGATCGCCTACACCCTGCTGCGCGGCATCAGCGTCGGCCCGCTCGCCGACCACGTCGACGCCGTGCACGCGCCCCGCTGGGTCGACATCCTCCTCAACATCGCGCTCGCGGCGGCCTTCTGCCTCGTCCTGTACGCCTGCTTCCGCTCCCCGCGCGGCCGTCGGCTGCTGAGCGCCGATGACGAGGAGCGGCTGCGTGCCCTGCTGGACAAGCACGGCGCCCGGGACTCCCTCGGCTACTTCGCCCTGCGCCGCGACAAGGGCGTCATCTTCTCGCCGAGCGGCAAGGCGGCCATCACCTACCGTGTCATCGGCGCCGTGAGCCTCGCCTCAGGCGACCCGATCGGCGACCCGGAGGCCTGGCCCGGCGCCATCGACGCCTGGCTCGCCGAGGCCCGCCGGCACGCGTGGACGCCCGCCGTGATGGGCGCCAGCGAGGAGGCCGGCACGGTGTACGCCCGGCACGGTCTGGACGCCCTGGAACTGGGCGACGAGGCGATCGTGGACATCGGCGACTTCACCCTGGACGGCCGCGCGATGCGCGTGGTCCGCCAGGCCCACAACCGGGTCCGCCGGGCCGGTTACACGGTCCGCATCCGCCGCCACGAGGACATCCCCGCGGACGAGATGGCCCTGCTCATCGACCGTGCCGACCACTGGCGCGACGGGACCACCGAACGCGGTTTCTCGATGGCCCTGGGCCGCCTCGGCGACCCGGCGGACGGCCGCTGCGTGATGCTGGAGTGCCGGGACGCGGAGGACGTGCCGCGCGCCCTGCTGAGCTTCGTCCCGTGGGGCGAGCACGGTCTCTCCCTGGACCTGATGCGCCGGGACCGGGACTGCGAGAACGGCCTGATGGAGTACATGGTCGTGGAACTCCTGCTGCAGGCCAAGGACCTGGGCATCCGCCGGGTCTCCCTCAACTTCGCGATGTTCCGCTCGGTCTTCGAACGCGGTTCCCGGCTCGGCGCCGGCCCCGTCCTGCGCCTGTGGCGCTCGGTCCTGACCTTCTTCTCCCGCTGGTGGCAGATCGAGTCCCTGTACCGGGCGAACGCGAAGTACCGCCCGGTGTGGGAGCCGCGCTTCCTGCTCTTCGCGAAGAGCAGCGACATACCGCGCATCGGGCTGGCGAGCGCCCGGGCAGAGGGCTTCCTCACCCTGCCGACGCTGCTGGCGGGCCGTTCGGCTCCCCCGCCCCCCTGACCCACCCCATGACACGCCCCGAGGCCTCACCCGCCGGCTCCACGCCGGTCCGGTGAGGCCTCGGGGCGTGTTTCGGGCTCAGCCTCCCGTTCGGGCCGTGCCGTCCCCGCCGACCGTGAAGCCGATCACCGCGCCGCCGCCTTCGCGGCGGAAGGCGAACGGGGCGCCGCCGTGCGCCATGGCCACCTCGCGCACGATGGACAGGCCGAGGCCGGAGCCGGGCAGGGAACGGGCGTCGGCGGCGCGGTAGAAGCGGTCGAAGATGCGGATCAGGTCGCCGTCGGCGATGCCGGGGCCCCGGTCGAGGACCTCGACGCGGACCGTGCCCGACCGGGCCGGGCCGGTGACGTTGACCTCGATGGGCCCCCTGCCGCCCCGGTCGAACTTGGCGGCGTTCTCGACCAGGTTGGAGACGGCCCGCTGGAGCATGCCCGGGCGGCCCTCGGTGGCCGTGTTGCCGCTCGTCCTGAGGACGATGTCCCGTCCGGTACGGCGGCGGGCCAGGCCCACCACCTCCTCCGCGATGTCGGCGAGGTCGACGCGCTGCGGGGGCTCGGTGTCGGACTGCCCGGCGGCCAGGTCGACCAGCTCGTTGACCAGGTCGGTCAGCTCGCGCGCCTCCTGGCCGAGGTCGGCGACGAGTTCCTCGCGGGTGGCGGGCGGCAGCTCGTCGATCCGGCGCAGCAGCGAGATGTTCGTCCGCAGCGAGGTCAGCGGAGTGCGCAGTTCGTGGCCGGCGTCCTGGACCAGGCGCCGCTGGTCCTCCTCCGACTGGGCGAGGCGGCCCAGCATCCGGTCGAAGGCGCGGCCCAGCCGGCCCACCTCGTCGAGGCCGGCGACGGGCACCTCGATGCCCAGCCGCCGGGTACGGGCGACGTCCTCGGCGGCCGAGGTCAGGACCACCAGGCGCCGGGTGATCCGGCGGGCCAGCCACCAGCCGAACAGCCCGGCCGCCACCACCACCGCCGACATCAGCGCGAGGGTCCGCCGCTGGAGCGTCCGCAGCAGGTCCTCGGTGTCGCTGAACTCCTGTGCCACCTGCACCGCGCCCCGCCCCCCGCCGAGCGCCACGGTGGCGATGCGGAAGAGGTCGCCGCCGACCGGTACGTCCTTGTGCTCGACCAGCTTCCCGGCCTTCCGGGCGCGCGCGGTGGCCCGGTCCCGGGCGGTGACGGGCAGCACCGGGCTGCCGTGGTCGGTGATCTCGCCCTGCGCGCCGAGCACCTGGACGTCGGTGCGGGCGGGCCGTACCAGGTCATGGCCGGGGCGGGAGGAGGAGAAGTCGTCCGGCACCATCTCGTGCTGCCGCACCTCGCTCTGCACGTCCTGCACCACCTGCGTGAACACCGACTGCTGGTCGACCCGGACCAGGCGTGCGGCGGCGCTGTACGACAGGATGCCGACGAGGATCGTGACGGCGGCGGTGACGGCGGCGAAGGACACCGCGAAGGTGGTGCGCAGCGACACCAGCTTGGGCCGGCGCCGGGCCAGCAGCCGCCCGAGACGGCCCACTCAGTCCTCCCGCAGCACGTAACCCACGCCTCGGACGGTGTGGATCAGCTGCGGGGCGCCGGGCTCGTCGAGCTTGCGGCGCAGGTAGCCGACGTAGACGGCGAGGTTCTTGGAGCCGGGGCCGAAGTCGTAGCCCCAGATGCGGTCGTAGATGGTGGAGTGGTCGAGGACGATCCCGGCGTTGCGGACCAGCAGTTCCAGCAGCTCGAACTCGGTGCGGGTCAGTTCCAGCTCGCGTTCGCCGCGCCAGGCCCGGCGGGCCTGCAGGTCCATGCGCAGCCCGGCGGCCTCCACCTGGCGGTCGGAGATCTGCGGCTCCCCCTTGCCCGGCTCGGCGCCGCCCCCGCCCCCGCCGCCGGGGGCGCCCGCGGTGACCGGGCTGGTGCGGCGCAGCAGGGCGCGCAGCCGGGCGAAGACCTCCTCGACGTCGAAGGGCTTGACGACGTAGTCGTCGGCGCCCGCGTCCAGGCCGGCGATCCGGTCGGCGGTCTCCACCAGGGCGGTCAGCATCAGGATCGGCGTGCGGTCACCCTCGGCCCGCAGCACCCGGCACACCTGGAGCCCGTCGATGCCGGGCATCATCACGTCCAGCAGCAGGATGTCCGGCGGCGTCTTGTGGGCCTGCGCCAGCGCCTCCACGCCGTCGGCGACCGCGGTCACCGCGTAGCCCTCCAGGCTCAGGGCCCGCTCCAGGGCATGACGGATGGCGCGGTCGTCTTCGGCGAGCAGCACAGTCTGGGGCACGCCCCCAGTCTGCCAATGCCTGCGCTGGTTCGGCCGGGACGAGTGGACCTACGATCACCCTTTTTACCTGCCTCTCACCGTCACACAGGCAACCGGGAACGGGGCCCTACCGTCTTCTCACCGTCTGCGGTCGGCCCCTGCTCGGGCCGCCCCGCGCCACCCGTCCGGGTCAGCCGCGCAGCGCCGCCAGCTGTGCCTCGAACGGCACGACGGTCAGCTCGTCCGAGGCCGCGGCGGGGGTGCGGGCCGTCGCCGGCAGGACCGTCCCCGGCAGTGCCTTCATCAGCGCCGCCAGTTCCCCCGCGGCCCGCTCGATCCGCTCGGCCAGCCCCTGGGCGCCCCAGTCCTCGGAGGCCGCGTACACCCCCGTGGGCACGATCACGGCCCGCAGGTGGGCGAAGAGCGGGCGCAGGGCGTGCTCCAGCACCAGCGAGTGCCGGGCCGTGCCCCCGGTCGCCGCGATCAGGACCGGCTTTCCCGCCAGGGCGTCCTCGTCACCCGCGCTCAGCACGTCGAAGAACGACTTGAACAGCCCGCTGTACGACGCCGAGAACACGGGCGTGACGACGATCAGCCCGTCGGCCGCCTTGACCGAGTCGATCGCGGCGGACAGCGCGCGCCCGGGGAACCCGTTGGTGAAGTTGTGCGCGATCTCCACGGCGAGGTCGCGCAGTTCCACGACCTCGGCCTGCGCCCCGGCCCCGCCCGGGGCGGGCCGGCCGGCCGCGGCGGCCAGCCGGTCGCCCAGCAGCCGGGTGGACGACGGGACGCTCAGCCCCGCCGAGACGACGACGAGTTTCATACGGCGGCCTCCTTCTTCTCGGCCGTGGCCAGCAGGGACGCGTGGGTCGGCGCCTCCGGTACACCGTCCGGGCGCCCCTTCGCGAACTCCGCGCGCAGCACGGGTACGACCTCCTCGCCCAGCAGGTCGAGCTGCTCCAGCACCGTCTTCAGCGGCAGCCCGGCATGGTCCAGCAGGAACAGCTGGCGCTGGTAGTCACCGGCGTACTCCCGGAAGGCCAGCGTCTTCTCGATCACCTGCTGCGGGGAGCCGACGGTCAGCGGGGTCTGCTCGGTGAACTCCTCCAGCGAGGGCCCGTGGCCGTACACCGGCGCGACGTCGAAGTACGGGCGGAACTCGCGCACCGCGTCCTGCGAGTTGCGCCGCATGAACACCTGGCCGCCGAGGCCCACGATCGCCTGCTCGGGCGTGCCGTGCCCGTAGTGGGCGTACCGGCTCCGGTACAGCTCGACCATCCGCTTGGTGTGGTCGGCCGGCCAGAAGATGTTGTTGTGGAAGAAGCCGTCGCCGTAGTACGCGGCCTGCTCGGCGATCTCGGGCGAGCGGATCGAGCCGTGCCAGACGAACGGCGGTACGCCGTCCAGCGGACGGGGCGTCGAGGTGAAGCCCTGCAGCGGCGTACGGAACTTGCCCTCCCAGTTCACCACGTCCTCGCGCCACAGCCGGCGCAGCAGGGCGTAGTTCTCGATGGCGAGATTGATGCCCTCGCGGATGTCCTGGCCGAACCACGGATACACCGGTCCGGTGTTGCCGCGGCCCATCATCAGGTCCACCCGGCCGTCGGCCAGGTGCTGGAGCATCGCGAAGTCCTCGGCGATCTTCACCGGGTCGTTGGTGGTGATCAGGGTGGTGGAGGTGGAGAGGATCAGCTTCTCCGTCCGCGCGGCTACGTAGCCGAGCATCGTCGTCGGTGAGGACGGCACGAACGGCGGGTTGTGGTGCTCGCCGGTCGCGAAGACGTCGAGCCCGACCTCCTCGGCCTTCAGCGCGATGGCGACCATGGCCTTGATGCGCTCGCGCTCGGTCGGCGTACGGCCCGTGGTCGGGTCCGGAGTGACGTCGCCGACGCTGAAGATCCCGAACTGCATGGTCGCTCAACCTCCAAGTTGTTGACCGTTCAACTATACCCCTCCAACGGAAGCCGGTCCGGCGGTATTCCCCTTGACCCGGCACGGCGTCGCCGGGACATTTATCTGCGTGACACAGATACTGCATGACGTAGGCAAACCTGCGGCACCTTCCGCCCGCGCCCGCTGGGCGATCCTCGGCGTCGTCCTCGCGGCCGACGTCCTCGACCTCCTCGACTCGACCATCACCAACATCGCCGCCCCGACCATCACCCACGACCTCGGCGGCGGACCCGGCCTCGTCCAGTGGCTCGGCGCCTCCTACACCCTCGCGCTCGGCGTGCTGCTCGTCCCCGGCGGACGGCTCGGCGACAAGTACGGGCGCCGGCGCCTCTTCCTCGCCGGACTCGCCGGATTCCTCGCCGCGTCACTGGCCTGCGGGCTCGCCCCGGACCCCGCCGTCCTCGTCGTCGCCCGGCCGGCACAGGGCGCCTGCGGCGCGCTCGTCGTCCCGCAGGGCTTCGGCATCCTCAACGCGGTCCAGCAACTCGCCAACGCCCTCGGCGCCGCCGCCGTCACCGCGGTGTACTTCCACACGGCCCGCCACGGCGAGACCCACGCCATGAACACGAGCCTCATCGTGGTCATGGCGGCCGTCGCCCTGTGTCTGGCGCTCGTCCCCCTGCTGCCCCGCAAGGCACCGCAGGAGCAGCACCATGAGTAAGGGGCTGCTAGGGGGTGTTCCGGGGCCGGTCCCTCAGGCGCGCGACCTGTCGGCCGGTGAACTCGACAGTCCGTCTCATGTGCCCGACCACGGTGGCGAGTTCGGTGTCGTCCAGGTCGTCGAAGAGCGTGGACCAGTCACCGGCCAGTCCCTCCCACAGCCTCCCGAACTCGGCGATGCGCTCCGGCACGGTCGCCACGAGCACCCGGCGCCGGTCGGCCGCGTCCCGCCGCCGCTCGACGTACCCGGCCCGCTCCAGCCGGTCCACCAGCCGGGTCGCCGACCCGGTCGTCAGCCCCGTCAGCTCCGCTACCCGCCCCGTCGTCACCGGCTCCGCCTCCAGGGTGAGCAGGTTCAGGCACTGCAGATCGGTGGGGTGCAGCCCGAGGCGGTCGGCGACGGCCTGGTTGAACAGGGCGTACGACGCCATGTACCGGCGGGAGACGGTGGACAGTTCCGCGAGCAGCCGGGCCCGCCCGGCCCCGCCCCCTGTGCTCCCCGCCATCCGTGCTCCCTCGCTCCCGCTGGTCCGTCGTCCCCGTGGTGCGCAGATCGTACGACGGGCAGCGGCGGCGGGCCGAAGGCGCGCGAGACGGCCCCCGAAGGCGCGCGGACCCGCCCGTGCGAAGCTGCCCGCATGCTCATCCTCCGCTCCGCCGCCCTGTTCGTCGTCGCCGCGCTGTTCGAGATCGGCGGCGCCTGGCTGGTCTGGCAGGGCGTACGGGAGCACCGGGGCTGGCTGTGGGCGGCCGGCGGCGTCCTCGCCCTCGGCGCGTACGGCTTCGTCGCCACGTTCCAGCCGGACGCCCACTTCGGCCGCATCCTCGCCGCGTACGGCGGTGTCTTCGTCGCGGGCTCCCTCCTGTGGGGCGCCGTCGCCGACGGCTACCGCCCGGACCGCTGGGACATCACGGGGGCACTGATCTGTCTGGCGGGAATGGCGGTGATCATGTGGTCTCCGCGTGGCGGGTCATGAGGGCGCCCGCGCGGCTTGCGCCCGGAAGCACGCCGCTCCGGGGCACCGCACCGGCACCGGCCCCACCGGCCCGGTCACCTACCCTGGACGCCGAAACCGTACGCACGCACGCCACGCCCGAGGAGCACCCATGGCCCCCGCCCCGTCCGCAGCGTCCCGCATCGCCGTGGTCACCGGTGCGAGCAGCGGAATCGGTGCCGCCACGGCCCGCCGCCTCGCCGCCGCCGGCTACCGCGTCGTCCTCACCGCCCGCCGCAAGGACCGTGTCGAGGCGCTCGCCGAGGAGATCACCGCGGCCGGCCACTCCGCCGTGGCCTACCCCCTGGACGTGACCGACCGCGCGGCCGTGGACGAGTTCGCGACGGCGTTCCAGACCATCGGCGTCCTGGTCAACAACGCCGGCGGCGCCCTCGGCGCCGACCCGGTGGCCAGCGGCGACCCGGACGACTGGCGCACGATGTACGAGACGAACGTCATCGGCACCCTCAACCTCACCCAGGCCCTCCTGCCCCGGCTGGAGGCGAGCGGCGACGGCACGGTGGTGGTCGTCTCCTCCACGGCGGGCCACGGCACCTACGAGGGCGGCGCGGGCTACGTCGCCGCCAAGCACGGCGCCCACGTCCTCGCCGAGACCCTGCGCCTGGAGATCGTCGGCAAGCCGGTCCGGGTCATCGAGATCGCGCCCGGCATGGTCCGGACCGACGAGTTCGCCCTGACCCGCTTCGGCGGCGACGCGGAGAAGGCCGCGAAGGTCTACGAGGGCGTCGCCGAGCCCCTCACCGCCGACGACGTGGCCGACACGATCGTCTGGACGGTGACCCGCCCCAGCCACGTCAACGTCGACCTCCTGGTCGTCCGCCCGCGCGCCCAGGCCTCCAACACCAAGGTGCACCGGGAACACCGGTGATGCACCGGCCACGAACAAGGCAGACTCACCCGGGTGGACCGACACATACCGTTCTCCCGCCTGCGCAACTTCCGTGACCTGGGCGGCTATCCGACGCAGGACGGCCGCCTGCGCGTCCGCCCCGGCCGCCTCTACCGCGCCGGCTCACTGGGCGGACTGAGCGAGGGCACCCCCGACTGGGACCGGGGCCCCCGCCCCCCGGACGCCGGCTACATCCACCGCCTGATGACGACCCCGCACACGGCCCCGCCCGGAACGGGCCGCCGCATGCTGCGGGAAGCGGAGTCCCGCATCGCCGCGACGGGCCGCCCCTACGCCCGCCTCGACTGCCTCGCCGCCAACCCCCGTCTGCGCGCCTACTACGAGTCGGCGGGCTACCGGGTGGTCGGCGAACGACCGGTCGAGGACGGCGGCACGGGCAGCCCGTACGCGGTGACGTTGCTGGAGAAGCGGCTGAACTGACCCATGGCCATCAGCCCTTCGCGCGGTGACCCGGGACCCCTCAGCCCTTCACGCAGACGACCTGCTTCAGCTTCGCGACGACCTCCACGAGGTCCCGCTGCTGGTCGATGACCTGCTCGATCGGCTTGTAGGCCCCGGGGATCTCGTCGACGACACCGGAGTCCTTGCGGCACTCGACGCCCCGCGTCTGCTCCTCCAGGTCCTTCGTCGAGAAGCGGCGCTTGGCCGCGTTGCGGCTCATGCGCCGGCCGGCGCCGTGCGAGGCCGAGTTGAAGGACTTCGCGTTGCCGAGGCCCTTCACGATGTACGACCCGGTGCCCATCGAGCCGGGAATGATCCCGTACTCACCGGAACCCGCGCGGATCGCGCCCTTGCGGGTCACGAGCAGGTCCATGCCCTCGTACCGCTCCTCGCTCACGTAGTTGTGGTGGCAGGAGATCTCCGGCTCGAAGGCCGGCTTCGCCTTCCTGAACTCCTTGCGGATCACGTCCTTCAGGAGCGCCATCATGATCGTGCGGTTGTACTTGGCGTACTCCTGCGCCCAGAACAGATCGTTGCGGTAGGCCGCCATCTGCGGGGTGTCCGCCACGAAGACGGCGAGGTCGCGGTCGATCAGGCCCTGGTTGTGCGGGAGGCTCTGGGCCACGCCGATGTGGTGGTCGGCGAGTTCCTTGCCGATGTTCCGGGATCCGGAGTGCAGCATGAGCCACAGCGAACCGGCCGAATCCAGGCAGATCTCGACGAAGTGGTTTCCCGAGCCCAGGGTTCCCATCTGCTTTTCCGCGCGATCGTGACGGAACCTGACCGCCTCGGCCACACCGTCGAACCGCCCCCAGAACTCGTCCCATCCGGCGGTGGCCAGCCCGTGGAACAGTCCCGGCTCGACGGGATCGTCATGCATCCCCCGCCCCACCGGAATGGCCTCCTCGACCTTCGAGCGCAGCCGCGACAGGTCCCCCGGCAGGTCGTTCGCCGTCAGTGACGTCTTCACCGCCGACATCCCGCAGCCGATGTCCACCCCGACCGCGGCCGGGCAGACGGCCCCCCGCATCGCGATGACCGAGCCGACCGTCGCACCCTTGCCGTAGTGCACGTCCGGCATGACCGCCAGCCCCTTGATCCACGGCAGGGTGGCGACGTTGCGGAGCTGCTGCAGGGCCACGTCCTCGACCGTCGCGGGGTCGGTCCACATCCGGATCGGAACCTTCGCGCCCGGCATCTCCACGTACGACATGTCTTCCTCATTCCCCCGTACAACACAACAAAAGTCTTAGAAACAGCAAAACGCAAAAGCGGCGCCAAGGTCAGTGAAAAGGGACAGGGGACCGGCGTCCACCGCAGTGCGTGCGATACACATTGTCTCCAGGGGGCGCCCCGCTGCGGCAAGCGAATAACCAGCGGGGACACTGGATGACCGGTCGAACGGACACCGTCGAGAGGAGCCTGACCGTGCTGCGGAAGGCGTATGTACCCGGCACCGCCGCCCTCCTCGCGGCGCTGCTCGCCGGCTGCACGAGCGGCAAGGGCACCGGCACCCCGACCGACAACGCCAACCCGGGCGACGCCGGCACGGTGACCGCGGCCGCCCAACCCGGCAAGTACCGCACCCTGCCCGAACCCTGCGGCGCCGTCGGCCACGACTCCCTCGACTCCCTCCTGCCCGGCATCAAGCAGATCGCCGACCCCGACCAGCGCGAGAAGGCCTACGAGGGCGAGGCGGAGCTGACCTACGACACCGACCGCAAGGTGGGCTGCCACTGGAAGGTCGAGTCCCCCGGCGCGACCGACCGCCTGATGGTCGACTTCGAGCGCGTGGTGTCGTACGACAACGCGGTCAGCGACGACAGCCAGGCGCAGCAGCTCTTCGCGGAGAGGGAGACGGCCGCCGACCTCCCCGCACCCAGCACCACCACGGCCTCCCCGTCGACCCCGGCCGGCCCCTCGTCCTCCTCCAGCCCCTCCGGTCCCTCCGCGGCGGCGGCATCCACCGCGCCGGCCACGCCCGCCGCGAGCGGTGACCCGAGCGCGTCCGCGTCGGCCTCCCCCACGGGCACCCCGGCCGACCTCCAGCCGCGTGCCCTCACCGACCTCGGTGACGAGGCGTACATCGACGACCAGCTCGGCGGCTCCGGTTCGGCGGCCGAACCGCGCACCGTGACTGTGGTGTTCCGCACGTCCAACGTCCTGGTGACCATCGAGTACGAGGAGCAGCCGATGGCCACCGGAACCGTCCCCGACAGCAAGGAAATGCAGGACAGGGCGCGGAATCTGGCGGCCCGACTGGCCGACGCGCTCAACGGCTGACGGTCCCTTCCGCCCCGTCCTCCCGCGCACGCGAAGACCGCGAACCAAAACAGCACAGCTCCTTCACCGCGTACGGTGGGCCCGCAGGAACCCGCACGAACACCGAGCGTCATGAGTGAAGGAACCATGCAGCGAGCAGACCAGCGAGACGACCGTGCCCTCCGTGACCTGCGTGCCAAGCGCCTGAGCCGCGTTCTTGTCGCCGCGGCCGCCGTCCCCGTGGTGCTGATCGCCGCCGGCTGCTCCTCGGACTCCGGCAAGGGCAAGAGCGCCGGCCCCGGCACCGAGACGCGAGCGAGCGGCGGCGGCAGTTCGGTGCCGGAGGCCGGGTCCTCCCCCTCCGTGCAGGCGGCGGCGTACCAGAAGCTTCCCGAGCCGTGCGGGGTGCTGTCGAAGGGCACGCTGACCGATCTGGTGCCGCAGGGCGTCACGTCGGGCAAGAAGGGCTCGTCGGACGACACCGCCTCCCGTGCCAGCTGCTCCTGGAGCAGCCTGGCCAACAACGGGGTCAAGGGCTCGCAGTTCCGCTGGCTCAACGTCTCCCTCCTCCGTTTCGACTCCGACGCCGGCCGCGGCGCGGGCGACCAGCAGGCGCACGCGTACTACACGCAGCAGGTCAAGGACGCCCAGGCGGTGAGCGGCGCGAAGAACTCCACCTCCGAGCCGGTCACCGGGGCGGGCGACGAGGCGACGGCCGTGCGCTACGACCTGAAGAAGAAGGAAGGCGACTTCAAGCAGCAGACGGTCGTGGCCCGCGTCGAGAACGTCGTGGTCACCCTCGACTACAACGGCGCCGGTCTCGCGGGCGAGCAGACCCCGAACGCGGACGACCTGACGAAGGCGGCGGAGAAGGCGGCCAAGGAGGTGGTGGGGGCGGTCTCGTCGGCCAACGGCGGCGGCTCGGCGACCACCGCCCCGTCGCAGTCCGCGTCCAAGTCCCCGGCCGCGTCGGCGTCCCCGTCGGGCAGCACGTCCCCGAAGCCGGCCGCCAAGTCGCCCTCGGCGTCGGCCTCTTCGAAGAGCTGACCCTACGGGCCGGCCCTGAGCCGACGGTGGGCCCGACCGTCCGGCCCACCCACCGACACCACGTTCGCCGCACACGTGTGCCACTCTGTTGCGCGCAACAACACGCAATGGGAGGGGAGTACGAGTGGCCGCGCCACTGCAGCTGACTCGGATGCACCGCGTTCTCATCGGCGTGGTCGTGACCGGCGCCATGATCATCGCCGGCATCGGCTTCGCCGGTTCGTACGCGGCCGTCCGTGAGCTGGCCATCAAGAAGGGCTTCGGGAACTTCTCCTATGTGTTCCCGGTGGGCATCGACGCGGGCATCTGCGTGCTCCTCGCCCTGGACCTGCTGCTGACCTGGATCCGCATCCCCTTCCCGCTGCTGCGCCAGACCGCATGGCTGCTGACGGCGGCGACGATCGCCTTCAACGGAGCCGCCGCCTGGCCGGACCCGCTCGGGGTGGGGATGCACGCGGTGATCCCGATCCTGTTCGTGGTCGCCGTCGAGGCGGCCCGGCACGCCATCGGCCGCATCGCCGACATCACCGCCGACAAGCACATGGAGGGCGTCCGCCTCACCCGCTGGCTGCTCTCCCCGGTGCCCACGTTCCTCCTGTGGCGGCGCATGAAGCTGTGGGAGCTGCGCTCCTACGACCAGGTCATCAGGCTGGAGCAGGAACGTCTCGTCTACCAGGCCCGCCTCCACGCCCGCTTCGGCCGCGCCTGGCGCCGCAAGGCCCCGGTGGAGTCCCTGATGCCCTTGAGGCTGGCGAGGTACGGGGTGCCGCTGGCGGAGACGGCCCCGGCGGGGCTGGCGGCGGCGGGCATAGAGCCGGCGCTGCTGCCCCCGGCGCCGCAGCCCAAGCCCCAGCCCCAGCTGTCGGCCGCGGAAGCCGCCGCGGTCGCCGGTGACCCCGAGGAGGCGCCCGAGCCGCAGCGGGCCGCGCCCCCGGGCGATCAGCGCCCCGACGCCGGCCCCCGGCAGGCGGACGAGGCACAGGGCCCGGACGAGAGCCCGTGGTTCCAGGCACCGCCCCCTCAGCAGGTCCCGTACCAGGGCGGCTACGACCCCACCTACGACCCGCAGTACGACCCGCAGTACGACCCTCAGTACGAGCCTCAGTACGAGCCTCAGTACGAGCCCGAGGAACAGTACGAGGACACCGGCAGCTTCCCGATCCCGGTGGGTCCCAACCGCACCCGCGAACTGGGCGAGGGCGGCGGCACCGAACCCGACGAGGAGGCCTTCTACCAGGTCTTCCGCCAGTCGATAAACGGCAGTTACCCGACCCCCGGCCAGTTCGGCGACAACGTGAAGGCCGAGTTCGGCATCAGCCTTCCCGACCCGGACGCCAAGCGCATGGTCAGCACCTTCACCAACCGCTTCAACGCGGAACTGGAGGAGGACCACATCGCCTAGCCGACCGGAGCACGCGGCGAACACGACGCACGCGGCGAACCGGCGGAAGCGGCGCACGGGAAGGCGCCCGGTGCCTCTCGGCACCGGGCGCCTTCCCGTCGACTACTCCCCGAGCAGGGCCCGCACCCGCTCCTGTCCCACCGCCAGCAGCAGCGTGGGCAGCCGCGGCCCGGTGTCCCGGCCGACGAGCAGGTGGTAGAGCAGCGCGAAGAACGACCGCTGGGCCGTCTTGATCTCCGCCGGAAGCTCCTTGGGCGTGGCGTCGGCCGGGAACCCGGCCTGCACCTTGGGCACGCCGTAGACGAGGTGGGTCAGCCCGTCGAGCGACCAGTGCTCGGCGAGCCCGTCGAGCAGCAGCCGCAGCGAGTGCTGGGACGCCTCGTCGAGCGACTTCAGCAGCTCGGCGTCGGGCTCGTCGCGGACGATGGTGCGCTGGTCGGCGGGCACCTGGGTGTTGATCCAGGCCTCGGCCCGGTCGTAGCGGGGCCGGGCCTCGTCCAGCGAACCGATCGGGTTGGCCGGGTCCAGCTCGCTGAGGATGCGCAGCGCCTGGTCCTGGTGCCCGGCGGTGACGTCGGCGACGGAGGCCAGCGTGCGGTACGGCAGCGGGTGGGGTGTCTTCGGCAGTTCACCGGCGGCGGTGCCGACGGCACGGGAGTGGGCGGCGACGTCGGCCGGCAGGGCGGAGCCGTCGGCGACCTTGCCGACGAGCTTGTCCCACTCGTCGTAGAGCCGCTGGATCTCCTGGTCGAAGGCGATCTTGAAGGACTGGTTGGGCCTGCGGCGGGCGTAGAGCCAGCGCAGGATCTGGGGCTCCATGATCTTCAGGGCGTCGGCCGGGGTGGGCACACCGCCCCGCGAGGACGACATCTTCGCCATGCCGCTGATGCCCACGAAGGCGTACATGGGCCCGATCGGCTGCTTGCCCCCGAAGATCCCGACGATCTGGCCGCCCACCTGGAACGAGGACCCCGGGGACGAGTGGTCGACACCGGAGGGCTCGAAGACGACGCCCTCGTACGCCCACCGCATCGGCCAGTCGACCTTCCAGACCAGCTTGCCGCGGTTGAACTCGCTCAGCCGGACGGTCTCGGCGAAGCCGCAGGCCGTGCAGGTGTACGACAGCTCGGTGCTGTCGTCGTCGTAGGAGGTGACCGTGGTGAGGTCCTTGCCGCACCCGCCGCAGTACGGCTTGTACGGGAAGTACCCGGCCGAGCCGGAGGAGCCGTCGTCCTCGGCGGCCGCGCCCGAGCCCTCCTCGGCCTCCAGTTCGGCCTCGTCCACGGCCTTCTGCTGGGGCTTCTTGCCGCCGCTCTTCGGCTTGGTCCGGTACTGGGCGAGGATCGCGTCGATGTCACCGCGGTGCTTCATCGCGTGCAGGACCTGCTCGCGGTACACCCCGGAGGTGTACTGCGCGGTCTGGCTGATCCCGTCGAACTCCACGCCGAGTTCGGCCAGCGACTCGACCATCGCGGCCTTGAAGTGCTCGGCCCAGTTCGGGTACGACGACCCCTTGGGCGCGGGCACGGAGGTCAGCGGCTTGCCGATGTGCTCGGCCCAGGACTCGTCGACCCCGGCGACACCGGCCGGCACCTTGCGGTAGCGGTCGTAGTCGTCCCAGGAGATGA
Organism: Streptomyces sp. NPDC006739; assembly: GCF_042869815.1. Taxonomy (NCBI): domain Bacteria; kingdom Bacillati; phylum Actinomycetota; class Actinomycetes; order Kitasatosporales; family Streptomycetaceae; genus Streptomyces; species Streptomyces sp. NPDC006739. Next base: position 38,309 of record NZ_JBIAGM010000036.1, on the reverse strand, counting down.
GGTGGCGTACCTGACGGCCGCGCCGGCGGACCTCGTCGGCGACCAGGTGCGGGGTCATCACCTCGCGGAGGTTGCCCAGGTGGATGGGTCCGGAGGGGGAGAGTCCGGACGCGACGACGACGGGTTTGCCCGGGGCTCGGCGCTCCGACTCCTCGATGACGTCATCCGCGAAACGGGAGACCCAGTCGGCGGTCTCGGTGCTCTGAGCCACGATCGGCACGTCCTTCTTTCTGAACGGGGTGACACCTCATTCTCCCAGACCGCACGGCGGCCGGGAAAACCCCTTTACCTCCCATGGGATACTGGCTGGGTCTATCCATTCCACGAGGAGAACGGCACCCACTCCATGGCCTCGGTCACGTCCCTCAGCGATTTCGTCCAGCAGCACCTCGCGTCCGCCCTCTCGGCCACCCTGCCCGAGGCCGCCGGCGCGGACCCGCTGCTGCGACGAAGCGACCGGGCCGACTACCAGGCCAACGGGATCCTGGCCCTGGCCAAGAAGGCGAAGGCGAACCCGCGGGAGCTGGCGACGCAGGTCGTGACCGCCGTCGTCACCGGTGACGTGATCAAGGACATCGAGGTCTCCGGCCCCGGCTTCCTGAACATCACGCTCACGGACAAGGCGATCACCGAGACCCTGGCCGCGCGGTACGCGGACGAGTCCGGCCGCCTCGGTGTGCCGTACGCCGCGAACCCGGGCACCACCGTCATCGACTACGCCCAGCCCAACGTGGCGAAGGAGATGCACGTCGGCCACCTGCGGTCCGCGGTGATCGGCGACGCGTCGGTGCGGCTGCTGGAGTTCACCGGGGAAACGGTCGTACGACGGCACCACATCGGCGACTGGGGCACCCAGTTCGGCATGCTCATCCAGTACCTGGACGAGCACCCGCACGAGCTGGACCACAAGGCCGCCCGGGTGACCGGCGAGGAGGCGATGTCGAACCTCGACCGCCTCTACAAGGCCGCGCGCAGGCTCTTCGACTCCGACGAGGAGTTCAAGACCAGGGCCCGGCGCCGGGTCGTCGACCTCCAGGCCGGTGACCCGCACACCCTCGCGACCTGGCAGAAGTTCGTCGACGAGTCGAAGATCTACTTCTTCTCCGTCTTCGAGAAGCTGGACATGGAGGTCCGGGACGCGGACATCGTCGGCGAGTCGGGTTACAACGACATGCTCGCCGAGACCTGCCGCCTCCTGGAGGAGTCGGGTGTCGCCGTCCGCTCCGAGGGCGCCCTCTGCGTCTTCTTCGAGGACGTCAAGGGCCCCGACGGCAACCCGGTCCCGCTGATCGTGCAGAAGTCGGACGGCGGCTACGGCTACGCGGCCACCGACCTCTCGGCGATCCGCGACCGCGTCTTCAACCTGAAGGCGAACACCCTCCTGTACGTCGTCGACGCCCGGCAGGCCCTGCACTTCCGGATGGTCTTCGAGACCGCCCGGCGGGCCGGCTGGCTGAACGACGACGTGTCGGCGGTGCAGTTGGCCTTCGGCACGGTCCTCGGCAAGGACGGCAAGCCGTTCAAGACCCGTGAGGGCGAGACGGTGAAGCTGGAGGACCTCCTCGACGAGGCGGTCCAGCGGGCGACCGCCGTGGTGCGGGAGAAGGCCGAGAAGGTGGGCCTGACCGAGCAGGAGATCGTCGAGAACGGCCGGTACGTGGGCATCGGCGCGGTCAAGTACGCGGACCTGTCCACGTCCGCCGTGCGGGACTACAAGTTCGACCTGGACCAGATGGTCTCGCTGAACGGCGACACGTCCGTCTACCTCCAGTACGCCTACGCCCGTGTCCAGTCGATCCTCCGCAAGGCCGGCGAGGCCCGCCCGACGGCCCACCCGGAGCTGGAACTGGCCCCGGCCGAGCGGGCGTTGGGCCTGCACCTGGACCAGTTCGCGGAGACGGTGCTGGAGGTGGCCGCCGCCTACGAGCCGCACAAGCTGGCGGCGTACCTCTACCAGCTGGCCTCGCTGCTGACGACGTTCTACGACCAGTGCCCGGTGCTGAAGGCCGACACCCCGGAGCAGACGGAGAACCGCCTGTTCCTGGTCGACCTCACGGCCCGCACGCTGCACCGCGGAATGACGCTGCTCGGCATCAGGACACCCGAACGTCTCTGACCCGCCCATCGGCCCGCCGCCTTCGGCCTCGACCTGTTCTCGCGGGTCGAGGCCGTTGTCGTGACACCCGCCAGGGGCGTCCGAACGGAGCAAGATCGAAATGCGGTGGCCGCCGAACGCCTCGACGATGGCTGTGCAGGGCGGAGCGCGAAGCCTGTGACGGCCGAGCACTCCGCCGAGTCATGCGCCAACGAGAGAGGTAAACATGACGACGACGACGGAGACCCCCACGCGGGAGAAGGCAGGAGTCGGCACCGAAGGCGCCGGCGAGGAGTCCACCATCAGTCCCCTCCTGCTGGCAGCCCTGCTGGCCCGTCGTGAGGAGCGCGGGGAGGAGCCGATCATCGAGCACCCGCTGCTGCTCGCCGCACTGATGCAGCGCCGCCAGGAGCGCGGGGGCGAGTCCGGGATCCAGCACCCCCTCCTCCTCGCCGCACTCATGCACCGCCGTGAGGAACGCGAGGAATCGGGCATCGAGCACCCGCTCCTGCTCGCCGCACTGATGCAGCGCCGCCAGGAGCGCGGGGGCGAGTCCGGGATCCAGCACCCCCTCCTCCTCGCCGCACTCATGCACCGCCGTGAGGAACGCGAGGAATCGGGCATCGAGCACCCGCTCCTGCTCGCCGCACTGATGCACCGCCGCCAGGAGCGCGGAGGCGAGTCCGGGATCCAGCACCCCCTCCTCCTCGCCGCACTCATGCAGCGCTAGGACGTCACGTCCCCTGCCCTCCGATGGTCGCGCTCGCGACGTCGGAGGGCAGGTCCCGTACGGCAATCGAAGACTCGATCGAAGACTCGAAGGAACCACAATGGCAGCTGAGTCCGGCGGAGAAGCGGAGCGGGATCCCCTGGAGACCTTCATCGACGAGGTCTTCGAGGAAATGGTGCGCGAGGCCGGGATTCCGCGTGGCGGCATCAGTAGCAGGCACGGGAAGGATCCGATGGCGGCGGCCCTGGTGGAGGCTGCCATGACATCCCTGTCGCAGTCGGCGTCCTCCCGGTCCTCGGAACTGGAGAGAGCGCTGTTCGCGCAGGCTCTCGCGACGGCGTTGGCTGAGTCCCTCGCCCCCGCCCTGGCCGATGCACTGGCCTCGGAGATCATGAAGGTCCTGACCCACCACGCGGGCGTGAAGGGCGACAGCGCACACCAAACTGTCGGGGCCACCGGCCGCAACCGCCGCGGTTCCGGCGACGGGAACCCCTGAGCGGATCGTCCGTCCGCGTCCGGGGGACCGCGACCGTCCCGAGCGGCCCTCCGGATCCATCACTCATGTCAGTGCCTCCCCCTAGAGTCACCGGCATGGCGACTCTTCCCAATCCGCTGCCCACCCTCGCGACCGACCCCAGCGGTCGTTCCCTCGGGCTTCGGCTCCCGCCCGGGAGACTGATCGACGACACCGAAGAAGGCTCCTGGCACGAGCCGTTGCTGTGGCACGCGGACGTCTCCGCCGCACCCGGTGCGTGGAAGGCGCTCGGCGGCCCCGCCGCGCGGGCGGGGCTGCTGCCCCTGCTCGTGGACGTGGAGGGTGAGCAGGGCGGGCCCGCCACCTGGGAGTTGATGCCGGGTGAGATGTCGTACCCGGGTGACCACGACGCCGACGCCGTCCTCGCCGAGTACTGGGAGGACATCGCGGAGGAACTGGGCGCGGAGGAACTGGGCGCGGAGGAACTGGGCGCGGAGGAACTGGGCGCCGAGGAAACGGGCGGGGCGGAGCCGAGCGGGGCGGCACCGGACGGGCTTGGAGGTCCCCTCGGGGGTGAGTGGCCCGGCCTGGCGCCCCCCGCACCCGACCGCACCGTCGCCCCGGACGTCCACGCCGCCCGCGTCGCCGACTCGCTGGCCGACGGCACCCTGCCCTGGTGCGAGGAGCCCCGCCTGGCCCTGGTCCCGGCCCGCCGGTCTGCCGACCTGCCGGCGGCGATCGGCTGGACCGGCCCGCTGAACCACGAGAACGACGTCGCCCGGCTCTGCGCGGTGCTGCGCTCCTGGGAGGACCGCTTCGGCATACGGGTCGTGGCCCTCGGCTTCGACAGCCTGGTCGTCTCCGTCGCCGCCCCGCCGGCCACCCCGGCGCAGGCCGGGGCCATCGCCGCCGAGCACCTCGCCTTCTGCCCGGACGCCGTCACCCAGGACGACGGCACGGTCGACCTCCCCGGCTACGCCAAGGAGTTGGTCGGCGCGCCCCACTGGTCCTTCTGGTGGGACTGAGCTACCGGCCGCCGAGCCCCCGCCCCAGCCTCCTGAGCCCCTCCCCGATCTCCTCCACCGTCTGCGTCACGAAGCACAGGCGCAGCGTGGAGCGGTCCGGCTCCCCGGCGTAGAAGGGCGCGCCCGGCACGTACGCCACGTCCTGCTCCACCACCTGGCGGAGCAGGACCGTGGTGTCGTACGCCCCGGGCAGCCGCGCCCACAGGAACATGCCGCCCTCGGGGCGGTTCCACGTCGAGCCCGGCGGCAGCGCGTCGGCCAGCCCCGCGAGCATCGCGTCGCGCCGCTCGCCGTACACCGCCCGTACCTTCTCCACGTGGGTGTCCAGGACGTCGAGGTAGCGCGCGGCGGCGAGTTGGTTGACGGTGGGGGTGTGCAGGTCGGCGGCCTGCTTCGCGACCGCGCAGGCCCGCCGCAGCTCCGCCGGTGCGCGCAGCCAGCCGAGGCGCAGACCGGGGGCCATGACCTTGGACAGGGAGCCGAGGAGGACCACGCGGTCCGCCGCGTCAGGGTGGGCGGCGATCCAGGGGACGGGTGCGCCGTCGTAGCGGAGTTCGCCGTAGGGGTCGTCCTCGACCACCCACAGGCCGGCCCGCGCCGCGACCGAGGCCACGGCGGCCCGGCGGGCGGCCGGCATGGTGCGGCCGGTGGGGTTCTGGAAGGTGGGCACGAGGTAGAGGAGCTTCGGCCGCTCCCGCAGCACCAGTTCCTCCAGGGCCGCCGGGTCCACGCCGTCCTCGTCGCCCGGCACGGGCAGCACACGCGCGCCCGCGAGTCCGAAGACCTGCAGTGCCGCCAGATAGCAGGGGTCCTCGACCAGGACGGTGTCGCCGGGTTCGAGCAGGGCGGTCGCGAGGAGGGAGAGGGCCTGCTGTGAGCCGGTGGTGACGAGGAGGTCGTCGGGGGTGGTCGGCAGGCCCCGGTCGGTGACCCGGGCCGCGAGGCCGGCCCGCAGCGCCGGCTCGCCCTCCGTCGTGGAGTACTGGAGCGCCCGGTGCGGGGTCTCCTCCAGCACCTCGCGGAACGCGGCCGCTATGCCCTCGCGGTCGAACAGCTCGGGTGCCGGCAGACCGCCCGCGAAGTTGATCACCTCGGGGCGGGCGGTGACCGCCAGGATGTCCCGTACGGGCGAGCCGCCCACCGTACGGGCGCGGGCCGCCAGCGGCGGGACGGGGGCGCGGGGCGGCGCGGGTTCGGTGACGGTCATGGCACGGCTCCTTCGGCTGCGGAACGGCTCTGCGCTGCGCAGCCTAGGGAAGTGCGTGCTGCCTACACCCGGAATTCCGCGATCCGGACGACGGGCCCGGGCCACCGGGCGGCGCCACGGACCGACGCTACGACCGGGGTCATGGACCGGCACGCCGGACCGGCCCCACGGCCGGGGTTCATGGAGCGACGCCATGAGCCGGAGCCACGAACCGGAGCCATGAACCGGAGCCGCGAACCGACGTCACGGACCTGCGCCGCGAACCGGAGCCACGGACCGGAGCCGCGAACCGACGCCATGAACCGGAGCCACGGACCGGAGCCATGAGCCGGAGCCGCGGACCTGCGCCACGGACCGGCGCCACGGACCGGCGCCACGGACCGGCGCCACGGACCGGAGCCACGGACCGGCGCCCCCGCCGAAGCCTTTGCCACTGCTTTACAACCAAATGCGCCCCCGCCGCGTCTCACCTGCGTGCCCGTGTCCCGCGTCGCCCTCGCGCGGGACGGTATTCCCGCAGCTCAAAGGGAGATCACCGAAGCCGAAGGGAGCCCTTCCATGTCCGCCCGCCGCACCACCTCCGCGCCGGCCCGGCTGCTCGCCGCCGTCGCGCTCTCGCTGGTCGCCGTGCTCACCCTGACGGCGTGCCAGGACGGCGAGGGCATACGGGACGAGGGGCCCTCGTCGGTGAGCGCCCAGCCCCGGGCGCACCACCTCCCCGCGCACCTCCCCGCGCACCACGGCACGGCAACCAAGCCGGACGAGGCACACAGCCCGGCCAAGACGCCTACAGGCCGCCCCCCGCACGCAGCTTCTGCGCGGCCTCGGTCGCCCAGTAGGTGAGGATGGTGCGCGCACCGGCCCGCTTGATGCCGGTGAGGGTCTCGAACATGGCCCGGTCCCGGTCGATCCAGCCCTTCTCGGCGGCGGCCTCGACCATCGAGTACTCGCCGGAGATCTGGTACGCCACCACGGGCACGTCCACCGAGTCGGCGACCCGCGCCAGGATGTCGAGGTAGGGACCGGCGGGCTTGACCATCACCAGGTCGGCGCCCTCGGCCAGGTCCAGCTCCAGCTCGCGCAGTGACTCGCGCCAGTTCGCCGGGTCCTGCTGGTACGTCTTGCGGTCGCCCTGGAGCGAGGAGGCGACGGCCTCGCGGAAGGGGCCGTAGAAGGCCGAGGAGTACTTGGCGGTGTAGGCCAGGATGGCCACGTCCTCGCGGCCGATCTGGTCGAGGGCGTCCCGGACGACCCCGATCTGCCCGTCCATCATCCCGCTCGGCCCGACGACATGGGCGCCGGCGTCCGCCTGCACCTGTGCCATCTCGGCGTACCGCTCCAGCGTGGCGTCGTTGTCCACCCGGCCCCGCGCGTCCAGCACTCCGCAGTGCCCGTGGTCCGTCGTCTCGTCGAGGCACAGGTCGGACATCACCAGCAGGTCGTCCCCGACCTCGGCGCGTACGTCCCGCAGGGCGACCTGGAGGATGCCGTCCGGGTCGGTGCCCGCAGTCCCGAGCGCGTCCTTCTTGGCGTCCTCCGGCACCCCGAACAGCATGATCCCGGAGACCCCGGCCTGCACGGCCTCCAGCGCGGCCTTCTTCAGACTGTCCCGGGTGTGCTGGACCACACCGGGCATGGCCGCGATCGGCACCGGCTCGCTCACGCCCTCCCGGACGAACGCCGGGAGGATGAAGTCGGCGGGGTGCAGGCGGGTCTCGGCGACCATCCGGCGCATGACGGGCGAGGTCCGCAGCCGCCGGGGACGCGTACCGGGAAACGATCCGTACTTCGTCATGGCACCTACGCTACGCCCGAGCCGCGCCCACCCTTGCCGACGCCCTGTCGGCCCGAGGGCCGGCTCATAGCGAGCCCACAGGCACCCCATTCAGCGCACTCGCGGGCATAACGCCCCGGTCATACGAACTTTTTGCGCTCCCCTGGCGATCCCTGGACCCACCCGACTCCCCGGCGTTCTACGCGCGTGGTGTCATGCACGCGCCACCCCCCACCACGCCTCCCCGACAGGAGTCCCGCATGCTGCGGAAGGTCCTCACAAGCGTGTCCATGGCCCTGGCCGCCGGCGCCACCGTCGTCGCCGGCGCGGTCCCCGCGAACGCCGCGAGCTACTCGGCGTTCGCCTTCTCCCGCACCGGCGCCCAGCCCACGATCTACGACTTCATCAACTCCGCCACCAGCACGCTCGACATGACGATGTACGAGTTGGAGGACACGACGGCCGTCGACGACCTCATCGCTCTGAAGAACAAGGGCGTCACGGTCCGGGTCATCCTCGACCGCCAGCACCAGAGCGCCGACGGCGCGGCGTACACGTCCCTGACGAACGCGGGCATAGGCGTGGTCTGGTCCTCCTCCGCCTACGTCTACACCCACCAGAAGACGATCACGGTCGACGGCACCAAGTCGCTGATCCTGACCGGCAATCTGACCTCGCAGTACTACACGACCAGCCGCGACTACGGCGTCTTCACCGACGACACCCGGGACGTCGCCGCGATCGAGAAGGTCTTCAACGCCGACTACACGGCGACCTCGGTCACCCCCACCGACGGCGACCACCTCCTGTGGTCCCCCACCGACTCCCGCAGCCGCCTGGTGTCCGTCATCAACTCCGCGACCAAGACGCTCGACGTGGAGGAACTGGAGTTCAGCGACAGCACGGTGGTCAACGCGATCGTGGCCCGCGCCAAGGCCGGCGTGACGGTCCGCGTGGTCCTGGAGACCCCCTCCAGCTACTCCAGCCAGGTCTCCGCCATCAAGGCGGCCGGCGGCAAGGTCGTCGGCTACTCCGACCCCAACGGCTTCTACATCCACGCCAAGGCGATGGTCGCCGACTACGGCCTGTCCACCCAGGAGGTCGAGGCCGGCTCCATGAACATCAGCAGCAACTCACTGAGCAACAACCGCGAACTCGGCATCATCCTGACCGGAACGGGCGTGGCCCAGCCGGTGGCGAGCACGATCGAGACAACGTTCAACAGCGACTACGCGGGCGGCACGACGGCGTGACCGTGACGCTACGCGGCATGAAGTGAGCCGTGTGGCGTCGGCCGCTCGGATGGGGACCGGCAGTCGCGGCAGCGGCCGGCGTGTGCGGCGCGGAAGGCGCGTTCGCAGCCGTCGCAGGTCTGGAAGGGATGAGGACGAGGGCCCCCGGGGGCGTCTGCCGGTACGGCCGGTGGTGCGGAGACCGCTGGAAGGGGCACGGGCAACAGCTCGCGCAGGCGGTAGCCGAGCACACTGGCCGGGTGCCGCATGTCATCGGGAAGGTTGACGGTCAGCGCCCGGTGGACGACAGCGGCCGGAGCACCTCCCTCGAACCAGGTGGTGACGACAGGGGCGAGCGCATGCACGTCCCGGCGGGAGAGGGCAAGGCGGGCGTCAGTGCGGCGCAGGCCCGCGAGGAGGGTGACGGCTCTGTCGTGGCGGCCGTCGTGGGGGCCGTCCTGGGCGACCTCTTCTGCGGACGGACTCCGCCGTACGGGCCGTCGCACGGGCGTTTCAGCTCGCTCGGCCGAACGGTCCGCGCCCCCGTCGTCATCCTGGGGTGTCCGTCGGTCCTCGCAGGCCGACTGAGTCGTGCCGGCACCCGGGAGATGGTGCGCGTACGTGCGGGTGAGCAGCCGTCCCGCTTCCGTACGCTCCCGGACCCGCTCCAGATAGCCGTACGCCTCCAACTCCCGCAGAGCGAAGGCGATTCGGTCGCGCCCCTCGGGAAAGCGCTCGGCGAGGCTGCGGATGTCGACCGGGGCGCCCTCCGGCAGCGACAGGATGTGGGTGGCCAGTCCAATGGCGGTCAGCGACAGCTCGCGGTGCTGGGCGAGGTGGTTGCCGACGATGGTGTAGCGGCCGGAGTGGTACGCCCGTACGTGGGTTACCCCGGAGTGGGTGGTCTGGCGCCGAACGTCCTGACTCGGAGTTGCGACGGCATTAGGCTTCTTCTCAGCCATGGGGAAGATCTGCTCTCTTCCTGGATGGTCAGGCCCTCGCCCTGGGATTGCAGTCCCGGCGGGGGCCGAAGCATGTGTGGGGTTGCGGAGTTGCGGGTGTTGCCTGCGGCGAGCCTGCCCGCCCTGCCCATCGAAACGCCAGCCGCAACGGCCGGTTTCACCCGCTCGGGTGATGAAAGCCGGGTTTGGTTGGTTGGAGGGTTATTTCCCTCGGGTTCTTTGGTCTTTTACCGCCCGCCGCCCCGACGCGCACTCGGCCGGGCTACGCGTTTCCGGGCTGCGGTGCGGCACTTGCCGGGAGGGGCTGCGGTCGGGCGATCCCCTGGATTTACGTCACTCAACGTGTCCATGCATGCGTAGGCTGTGAAGCAAGGCAGCCCGTGCGGATGGTGGCTGAGTGCGCGGCGGGAGGGTGGCGACGTGAGCGAGTGGGACGCGGGGCTGGAGGAGGACGAGGAGGCCGGGGCCGCGATGAGGGCCGTCCAGCGGCAGTTGAAGCTGTGGCGGGAGTCGGCCGGCCTCACGCAGGCCGAGTTCGGGGCGGCCATCGGGTACGGCGAGGACCAGGTCTCTGCGGTGGAACGGGGACGGCGGATCCCTCGCCCCGAGTATCTGGACCGCGCCGACGAGGCATTGGACGCAGGCGGCCGGATCGCCGCGATGAAGGAGGACGTGGCGGAGGCGCGGTACCCGAAGAAGGTACGGGACCTGAAGAAACTGGAGGGGGACGCGGTTGAGTTGTGTGCCTATAACAACTCGGTGATTCATGGGTTGTTGCAGACCGAGGAGTACATCCGGGCGTCCGTCGCCACCAGGCGGCCTCCCTTCTCGGAGGACGAGCTGGAACAACACGTGGCCGCCCGCCTGGCTCGTCAGGACATCCTGAGCGAGCAGACACCGCCGCGAGTCTTCAGCTTCGTACAGTGCGAATCGACGCTACGACGCCCCATTGGCGGCAGAATGGCAATGCGGAGGCAGCTCGAACACTTGCTCACAATGGGCCGGTTGAGCAATGTCGATCTGCAAGTACTACCCCTGGAGCGCGAGGACAACGCTGGCCTGGCGGGCTCGTTCAGACTGCTCAGGCTGCGGGACGGGAGCACAGTAGGGCACAACGAGGTCCAGCTCATCAGCCGAGTGATCAGCATCCCCAAAGAGGTTCAGATCCTGGACATCCGCTATGGGATCATCCGGGCACAGGCTCTCGCCCCTCGGGAGTCGCTGGCCTTCATCGAGAAAGTGCTGGGAGAGACATGATCCGCAAGCCTGCAAGGGAAGACGGACCGGCTCTGGAGTGGATAAAGAGCAGTTACAGCACGCCTGACGGCCCCGACTGCGTCGAAGTGGCCACGGCCCCCGCCGACATCCTCGTCCGCGACTCCAAGACCCCCCACGGCCCCCGCCTCGCCCTCACCCCCACCGCGTGGGCGACCTTCCTGCCGTACGCCTCGGAGCACTGACCCGCGAGACGGCTGTGCTCCTGCTTCCGCACCGACCGTGAGGGGTGGGAGCACACTCACGCCGTCAGGCGAGACTCTCCGCCATCTCCTCCGCCTGCTTCAGAACCCGTTCGATCGCGGCGGGTTGCCTGTCGGGCGGATAGCCGTACTTGCGCAGCAGGCGGAGGACCCGGGCCATGATCTTGTCCCTGGCCTGCTCCTTGACCTTCCAGTCGACCGTGACGTCCTTCCTTATCTGCTCGTACAGCTCGTGAGCGATCTTCGCGAGGAGGGTGTCCTCCATCTCCTCCGCTGCGGACGGGTCGGCGGCGAGGGCGTCGTAGAAGGCGAGCTCGTCCTCGGTCAGACCGAGCTTCTTCGCTCTGCCGCGGTCGGCCGACACCTCACGGGCCAGGTTGACCAGGAACTCCATGAACTCGGCGGCGGTGAGAAGGCCGTTGGTGTAGCGGTTCATGGCGGCCTTCATCTTGTTGGTGAAGGTCTCCTGCCGGGTGAGGTTGTTCGGGTGGGCATCCTTGATCTCCTTCATCAGCGCGCGCCGGAGTGCCGCGATGGCGAGGTTGGGATGTCTGCTGGCTTTCAGGTCGTTCAGTATCCGGTCGTCCAGATGGGACAGGTCGGGCTTGGTGAGGCCGGCCGCGTCGTAGATGTCCACGACGCCCTCGGTGGCGACGACGGACTCGTTGAGCTGGGCGATCAGCAGGCGTACGTCGGCCGCCGTGGCAAGGCCCTGCTCCTCCTTCTCGTCCATGGCGTACTTCTCGCGCATGGTGCGCACCGCCTCGAAGAAGCGGATGTCGGGAAGCAGGTCCTGCACCCGCTGGTCGGTCGGGCAGAGCGAGAACGCCTGACGCAGCAGGTTGGCGTGGTACATGAACCGCTGCCTGCGGGTTGCCTTCCCTGGCTCGGGCTCCGACGCGGGCTCGGGGGCGATCAGAAACTCAAGCACCTCCGTCAGCGCCTCCCGGTAGGCGCTCGGACCACCCGCGTCACGGATCTCGCGCCACGGACAGCCGTGCAGGAGTTCGTCGATGCGCTGCTGGTTCTCACGAACCAGCTGGACGGCCTGACGGAGGTCAGCGCCGAGCATGGGATTCTCCTGGTCCCGCTCGGAGTACTCGGCCAGGGCCTCCCTGATCTCCCGGATCACCCCCTGGAAGTCGACGACGAGCCCCGACGGCTTGCCCGGCCAGGTGCGGTTGACGCGGGCGATGGCCTGCATCAGGGCCGCGCCGCGCATGCGCTTGTCCAGGTAGAGGGTGTGCAGGGGGGGAGCGTCGAAGCCGGTCAGCCACAGGGACTGGACGATGACGAGTTCCAGGACGTCCTTCTCCTTGGTGACCCGCTTCTGGATCTTCTTCAACTGGGTGGGCGTACGGACGTAGTCGGCGACCTCCTGACCGTCCTTCGCCGCGTTGCCGGTGAACACCACCCTGATGTGGCCGGTGTCGTCGGTGAGCAGCTGGGACCCGGGGTCCCGCTCCCCCGCCCATGCGGGCCGACGTCGGATGATCGCCTCGAAGAGGCGTGCGGCGACAACTCGGGACGCGCACACGATCATGCCCTTGCCGGGGTATCCCGTGAGCTTGATCATCTCGGAACGGCGAGCGTCCCAGTGTTCGAGCACCGCCCCGGCCAGCTCCTCGATGCGCTGCGGAGCGCCGATCAAGTTCTCGTACTCCCCGAACCGCTGCCTGGCCTTGCGCTTCTCATCCTCCGACAGCCCCTCTATCAACCCCTCGGCCCGTGCGTCGAGTTCGTCGAGATCGACGTCGGCCGGCAGATCTACGCGGACGAGGTGCGGCTCGTAGAAGACGGGGACGGTCGCGCCGTCGTCGACGGCCTGGGTGAGGTCGTAGGTGTGGATGTTCTCGCCGAACACACCTCGGGTGCTGCCGACGCCGTTCTCGATGGGGGTTCCGGTGAACGCGATGAACGTGGCGTTCGGCAGCGCGTCGCGGAGGTTGCGGGCGTAGCCGTCGATGAAGTCGTAATGGCTGCGGTGCGCCTCGTCGACGACGACGATCACGTCACGGCGCGGAGAGACGAGCGGATGCCGGACCCCGGCGTCACGTTCCTCCGGCTTGAGGCGGAACTTCTGGAGCGTGGTGAAGACGACCCCACCGCCGCCCTCCTGACGCTTGAGCAATCGACGCAGCTGATCAGCGTCGTCGGCCCTGTCCGGAGGCCCGGTGATCTTCTCCAGCGTGCGGCTGGCGGCGAAGGTGTCGTAGAGCTGGGTGTCGAGGTCGATGCGGTCGGTGAGGAGGACGAAGGTCGGGTTGGAAAGCTCGGCCGTCCGGGCCGCCTTTCCGACGTAGAACAGCATTTCCTCGCTCTTGCCGGCGCCCTGGGTGTGCCACACGACACCGGCCCGGCCGTCGGTGGCCACGGCGGACTCGGTGGCGCGTACGGCCGCGTTGACGGCGATGTACTGGTGCGCCTTGGCGAGCTTGACCGTGTCGACGGCACCGGACGCCGGGGCCGAGTAGGAGAGGAAGTTGGCGACGAGGTCCAGGAAGCGAACGGGCTCGAAGGCGCCGTAGAGCATCCGCTCCAGTGCCTGCCCGTCCTGCCGCTCCTCCTTGCGGAGCATGACGTCGTGCTCGTCGGCGTGCCAGGGAGCCATGTGCTGCCAGGGCGTGAAGGGGGTGCCGAGGCGGGCGGTGATCCCGTCGGAGACGAGGGTGAGCAGGAGAGTCGCGAAGGTGCCGGTGTCCTTCAGTTCACGCCGGTAGCCCTGGAGCTGGTCGTACGCGGTACGGGCACTGTCATTGCTGTCGGCCTTCTTCAGCTCGAAGACGGCGAGCGGGAGGCCGTTGACGTACAGCACGATATCGAAGACGAAAGTCCGGTTCTTGTTGCTGCGCACCCGCACCTGGGAGGCGGCGACGAGGTCGTTCCCGTGCGGGTCGGTGAAGTCGACGGGCCGGATGGTGGCGTGCCGCTTCTCGCCGCCGTCGGGGTCGTCGTAGGGGACGCGGACGCCCTCCGTGAGCCGCTCGTAGAAACGGTGATTCTCGCGGAGGTCGTTCCTCGTCTGCCAACGCAACAGCTCGCTGACGGCGTCCTCGGCGACGTGGTCGGGCAGACGCGGGTGACGGGTCCGGATCGCCTTGAGCAGCCGGGGCCGCAGCACGAGGTCGTCCCAGTCGGCCCGGACTCCGTGCGCGGGCCCCAGCTCCGGCCCGGGGATGTGCTGCCAGCCGTACTCTCCGAGCAGTTCCAGCGCGTGTGACTCCAGCTCCGCTTCGGTGAGCCGGTCCATGGACGGCTCACCGAGCGACTGCTCGGCCCCTACGGTCATACGACCTCCTCAACGGCACGGACTGCGTCCCTCACACGGAGCTTTCCGGAGAGGAGCTGGGGAAGGAGGGTGTCCCGGAGGTCGGCAAGGGTGCGGTTCTCGTTGGTCACGGCGACGGCGCGGTCCAGCAGCGCACCGGAACGTGCGGCGAACTCCGCAGCGGCCTCACCTTGCGGAAGCCTGACGGGAAGGCTCGCGACCCGCTCGGTCACGAGACGGCCGGTTCCATGCCCGGCAAGATCGACCATTCCAAGGATCCTGGACGACTGCGACCTGATCGCCAAGAACAGCGTGGCCGGATCGATGCCAGGATGCGGAATGAGCGCCTTGCAGTCCTGCCCGAATGCAACCTCTCGTTGAGCGACCCCGACCCGAAATTCCGTCGTCAGGCTCATGCCTCGTACCACGAAAATGATGGTCCCTTTCGACACGAGCCGGGTTCCGTTTCGCGCTCCGAGTTCGGTGACGCGCCGTTCCGATTCGTGTAGCCAAGGGGTCTTGAGGCTTGCAGCGGAGATCCAGGGGATCCCGCCTCCCCAATAGCTAGGTTCGCTGGTCTTCGGCGTGCCACCGGACAACCACTTCGCAGTGTCGCCAAGCGCAACTTCACGCCAGAAATCAGATGCGGCAGAGTCCCTCTCATACAGGCACCCAGCTAGCTCCAGGGCAGTCTCGGCGTGCCGCTCGTTGAGCGCGATCTTGTCGTCCAGGGCACCGAGAACTTCGACGATGGCCTGCTGCTCGATCATCGGTGGTACGAGTAGCGTGAGCTTCTTTGCAGAGGTGACATTGAAATGCTGTTGAACAGCCCCAACAGTGTGAGCCTTCACAAAGGCTTGCGCGGTCTCATTGATCGCATAGCTAAGGAACCTCGCACTCACATCGGGATTTGGCCTCGCGATCACAAGATCAGCGCAGTTGAGCTCTCCGAAGCCATCGGGAACGACGGCAGCTTTACCGGGCTCACCTGTACGCACGATAACCAAGTCGCCAGCCCTGAGTTGCGACTTACGCAACTGCACATGGAACTCTCGATCAATGAACTTTAGAGACGATAGTTCAACTCGTCCAGCCTGCACATTCTGAGAGCGAAGAAACGGGATGCCAGTAGGTACATATCGTGTGGCCATCGAGCCAACATGCCCAACGGTGATTTCCTTGCACAGATCCCCGAGCTCACGTTGCTCCCAGCTCACCGGACCCTCCCCAACTGCTCATCCACAGCCTTCGCCAGCCGCTCCGACTCCGCGAACTGCTCCCGCAGCAAAGCCGTCAACCGGGCGATCTTCGCCTCCACCGGCTCCGCGTCCGGGTCGACCTCCGCCTCCGCCGCCCCCACATACCGCCCCGGCGTCAGCACGAAGTCGTGCTCGGCCACCACATCCAGCGAAGCGCTCACGCAGAAGCCCGGCACATCCTCGTAAGGCCGGGCCCCTTCCACCCCCCGCCACGCCCGCACCGTGTCGCCGATGCGCCCGACGATCTCCTCTGCCGTCAGCACCCGCAGCGTCCGGTTCTCCATCTCGCCGAACTCGCGCGCGTCGATGAACAGCACCTCGCCCTTGCGCCCCGGCGCCCACCCCGAGTGCCGACCCTTGCCCTCCGCCAGGAACCACAGGCAGGCCGGGATCTGGGTGGACCGGAAGAGCTGGCCCGGCAGGGCGATCATGCAGGCCACCAGGTCGTCCTCGACCATCGCGCGCCGGATGTCCCCCTCACCCGACTGCTTGCTGCTCATCGAGCCGTTCGCCAGGACCACACCGGCCCGGCCGCCCGGCGCCAGCTTGCTGATCATGTGCTGGAGCCAGGCGTAGTTCGCGTTGCCGACGGGCGGGGTGCCGTACACCCACCGCTTGTCCATGCCGAGCAGCTCCCCGCCCCAGTCGGAGATGTTGAACGGCGGGTTGGCCATGACCACGTCCGCCTTCAGCTCCGGATGCTGGTCGTTGCGGAAGGTATCGGCGGGTTCGTCGCCCAGGTTGGCCTCCACGCCGTGGATGGCCAGGTTCATATGGGCCAACTGCCAGGTGGTCTGGTTGAGTTCCTGACCGTAGACGGAGACGTTGAGCGGATTGCCGCCGTGCGTCTCGATGAACTTCTCCGCCTGGACGAACATGCCTCCCGAGCCGCACGCCGGGTCGTACACCCGCTCGCCCTGATGCGGCTCCAGAACCTCGACCAGAAGCTTCACCACGCTCTCGGGTGTGAAGTACTCGCCGCCCTTGCGGCCCTCCTTGAGAGCGAACTCCGCGAGGAAGTACTCGTAGACCTCGCCCATGATGTCGCGCGCGCCCTTGCGCTTGCCGTCCTCGCCCAGCTGCTCCTGGAAGACGAGCCGGTCCAGCAGCTTCACCAGGCCGGCGAGGCGCTCCCCGTCGACGCGCCCGCTGTTGTAGATCTTCGGCAGAGTCCGGTTCAGCGATGGGTTGAACTTCTCGATGGCGCGCATCGCCCCGTCGATGGTCTCGCCGACACTCTGGCCCTCGACCGTTCCCTTGGCCCGTTCCAGGACGCTCTCCCAGCGCGCGGTGGGCGGCACGTAGAAGATCCCCGAGCCCGTGTACTCGCGGCGCTCCTCAAGCGTGGCCAGGATGTCGGCCTCGCTCCAGCCGCCCTCCTCCCGCAGCTCGGCCTCCAGTTGCGCCCGCTTCTCGGCCATGGCGGCGGAGACGTACTTGAGGAAGACCAGACCCAGCACGAAGTGCTTGTACTCGGCGGCGTCCAGGCTGCCGCGCAGTTTGTCCGCCGACGCCCACAGCACCTTCTTCATGTCCTGGGGTTCAGCCGTTTTCTTCTTCCGTGGCGGCACCGGTGCCTCACTTCTTTCCTGTGCTTGATCGTTCTCGTCTTATGCCGTGAGCGGGGCAGGCGGTGCTGTCCTGCGGATCATCGCCGTGCCCGTCCGCCCTCAGGCGCCGGGTCTGCGGCGCAACGCCAGGTCTCCGTCCGCGACCCCGGCCGCCAGCCGCCGGGCCAGGTTGTCCAGCGCCTCCAGCTGCCGCCGTACTTCCGCTCGCTGCCGGTAGGTCTCGGCCAGGATGGCCTCCAGCTCGGCGACCTCCTCGGGGGTCAGCCCCGGCAGGTCCATGTCCCGAACGCTCACCCTGCGCACCAGCGAGCCACTGCCGCGCTGCTGGTTGCGTGGGGCGGTGAGTAGCTGTGCCAGCGCTTGCGGGCGCATCCACAGGTTCTCCGGGGCCACCGGATGCTTCGCGTCTGGACCGGCGAGATACTCCCGGTAGGCCGGGATCCTCAGCCCTTGCACCGGAGCCAGCAGCACACACCCTCCCGCATCGTCCACGCGCGTGCGTACCCCGTGCTCGGTGAGCAGGAAGACATCGCCGCGCTCGGTCGTCACCGCTTGCGGGTACTGGGCCAGGTCCTCCAGTGCGATGCGCCGCTGGCCTAGCGGCAGAGCACCAAGCATCTCCTCCCGGCCGACGACCATCAGACCCGCGTCCCCGATGTCCGATTCCCGGATGCGGTGCCCGGCCAGCAGTCGGAGCTGGCCGGCCCTCAGGTGTTCGCCGACCTTGCGGTGCGTCACCGCACTGTCCTCGGGCCGCCGGGCAATGCCGAGGTTGCCGATCCACTCTTTCAGACTCGGCAGAGCGACAGCGGCCTCACGGCGCGCGTCCAACGTGGCCGAGAAGTGATCCAGGTCTTGTTCCCTGGAGGCGAGCCGGTGCGCCGGCAGAACCGAGCGGCCGTCCAGAAGCGCGTCCGCCCTCGGCCCTGCGGGCGAAACGGGGAAGTACCCGGCCTCCTCGTCCACCGGCGACCGCCCGGCGTCCAGCACTTCGGTGACGTACTCCGTCCACGCGCCGCCGACACGGCGGGCGATCCGGTCGGCATCGACCAACATCACCTCGCCCCGATGCTCTGGTGCCGCCTCACCACGCAGCACCAGCAGTGCGTGCTCCGCACCCGTGCGGAAGGGGTGGATTCGGCGCGGCAGTTGAATGATCGCCTCCACCGCGTCCCGGCTCAGCAGCTCTTCCCGCATCCGCGTGTTCGGTGTCGGTGTCGTGCCACGCGGTCGGCTCAGGGTCCACGAAGGTACGACGACGAGTCCCCGGCCGCCGGGGTTCAGCCGGTGCACGGCCTCCAGGGCCCAGCCGAGCGGGCCGCCCTCGTCGAACTCCCGCTCCCCGGCGGCGTAGGGCGGGTCCGCGAGGACGACGTCGCCGGACGGGATTCCCCAGGGGCGGTCGGGGTCCAGGTCGAACTCCCGCTGTTCCCAGGGTCGCAGCGTGTCCAGTTCCTCGGCTTGCGCGCAGATGTCCACGGCGGTGCAGTGGTGTGCGAACAGCCGGTAGAGCAGAAGCTTGCGGCGCAGTGGATCGGTCTCCACCGCGACGATACCCCCGCGTCCCTTGATGCTGTCGAGCGCGAACAGCAGCTCCCCCGTGCCGGCGCACAGGTTGATCACCGTCGGATGATCAGGGCCGGACGACAGAACCCCTACCGGACCGGCCAGCGCGCTGATCAGTTTCGCCACAGCGGGCGGCGTCGTGTCCGTCGTCAGGTCCGACTCCAGCCGCTCGGCCAGACCAAGCACGGTGTCAGCCGCTGCGGCCGGCGAGCCGAGCTCATCTATGAGGTCGCGGACGGCACGGGCGACACGGGGATCGGCGTTCTCCGCGTCCTCCAGCAGGTGCTCGGGCAGGTACTCCGGGTACCAGTCGCCACCCTCACCCGCCATGGCGCACACGGCGAGCGCGTCAACGATGAGGCGGTCCGCGGATCCCAGCTCGTGGCGCAGGGACACCAGCCCTCGCAGCCGCAGCCCGCGCCGGAAACGGTCACCGTAGGTGGGGACGGTACCGTCCTCGTCGGGCTCCACGTCCGGGATGGGGCGCAGGTCCAGCCAGGAGGCCACGTCCCCGGCGTCGAAGAGGGGCTTGCTGTCGCTGCCTCCCACGGGTTCGGGGAACGGCAGGCGCCCGTTACCCCCGGTGCCCAGAACCTCCTTGGCGAACCGGCGCCGCCAGTTGCTGACGGTTGGCCGGCCGACCTCGGCGAGTTCCTTGATCTCGCCGAGCGAGACCAACGACGACTCGTCCGCGCGTCCCGGCATCCGCGTCGTCATACCCGTTCCCGTTCCTTTCCGTCCCCTCCGTGGTGGCCCCTTCCATAGCCACGGCCTCACAGCCGCATCGGTTCCTCTCCGGAGAGCACCGCCTTCCTGCGCGCCAACACCGCGGGCACCTGCCCGTACTTCTCATGCCGGTCGGCCATTTCCGGCGAGAGGTACCGCATCAACGTCAGCACGGTGTCCAGGTCCCGATCCAGATGCCGCTGGAAGACGCGTTCATGGTGCGCGATGCGGTTCCGCAGCGTGAGCATGAACTGGAACTTCTTGTACAGGTCCTCTCGACCGCCGCGATGCTCACGGAAGAGATGACGGAGCGAGGAGTTCCAGTACTTCATCTCGTAGTTGTCACGGCCTCCACGCCCGAGCAGGCTGACCCAGAAGCCGAACGACAGCTGCGCGACGATGTCGCACGGGCCGAACGGGCGGTGCGGCTGCCTGTCCTCCAGGGTCTCCCGCGCCCGTTCCAGCATCTCCTGACCCTTGTAGTTGGGCCGGGCCTTCGGCACGTCCCACCAGGCCTCCTGGCCATGACGTCCCACGAGCTGGCGGTGGAGCCGGTTTCGCAGGCTCACCTCGAGGTCACGCAAGGGGCTCTGCAGAGCCCGGGCCACCTCGGAGTCCCAGGCGTACAGCCGTAGCGCGCGAGTGCGGTCGCCTCCACACCTGTGCAGGAAGGGCTGGAACCGCTCCGGAGAGATGGCCTCGATTAACCGGCCGTCTGCATCCGCCCCTCGCTCACGCTGAGTCATCCCGCTCCCTTTCCCCCGTTACCCGACCGTGGTAGAGTCTGTCGAGTAAGCCTTGGATCCCTGTCACTGCATCGCAAACAGCCCTTGGCAGTGCTTGGTTGTGACCCTTGACTCCGCCCGCTCGACTCGGGCGGACTCAAGGGCACAACTGCTTCTAGGGCCAGGCAGGTTGGGTCGACACCGCCTCGGCTGCGGCGCCCACGAACCACAGTAGTAGGTCCGACGACGCAAGGTCAACATTTGTCACCTAGGCACCTCTGAGAAGCAGGCTTCTCAGAGGTGCCTAGGTTCTTTGATGGCACCTGAAAACTGCATGCTGTCCTCAGACACGCGAACGCCCCGCCGTCCATGGGGGACAGCGGGGCGTTCAGGAGGCCACTCAGGGCAGACCACCAGTCGGGGCTACGTCGTGGACCGCCGCCTGCGCGCTCCCGGCCGGCGCTCGCTCGGGCGGGTGACCGGGTCGCCCGCCTCCACGGCGGCGGCGCGCCGCTTCAGGCCGAAGTCCGCCAGGGCCTCCGCCAGCTTGAGCGCCGACGGCTCCGGGGCCATGACGTCGACCCGCAGACCGTGTTCCTCGGCCGTCTTGGCCGTGGCCGGGCCGATGCACGCGATCACCGTGACGTTGTGCGGCTTGCCGGCGATGCCGACCAGGTTCCGCACGGTGGACGACGACGTGAAGAGCACCGCGTCGAAGCCGCCGCCCTTGATCGCCTCCCGGGTCTCCGCCGGCGGCGGCGAGGCACGGACCGTCCGGTAGGCCGTGACGTCGTCGACCTCCCAGCCCAGCTCGATCAGCCCGGCGACCAGGGTCTCCGTGGCGATGTCGGCGCGCGGCAGGAACACCCGGTCGATCGGGTCGAAGACCGGGTCGTACGGCGGCCAGTCCTCCAGCAGGCCCGCGGCCGACTGCTCACCCGACGGCACGAGGTCCGGCTTCACACCGAAGGCGACGAGCGCCCGGGCCGTCTGCTCGCCCACCGCAGCCACCTTGATACCCGCAAAAGCCCGAGCATCAAGGCCGTACTCCTCGAACTTCTCCCGTACCGCCTTCACCGCGTTGACCGACGTGAAGGCGATCCACTCGTAGCGGCCCGTCACCAGGCCCTTGACCGCGCGCTCCATCTGCTGGGGCGTGCGCGGCGGCTCGACGGCGATCGTCGGGACCTCGTGCGGCACCGCGCCGTAGGACCGCAGCTGGTCGGAGAGCGAGACCGCCTGCTCCTTCGTACGCGGCACGAGGACCTTCCAGCCGAACAGCGGCTTGGACTCGAACCACGACAGCTGGTCGCGCTGGGCGGCGGCGGAACGCTCACCGACCACGGCTATCACCGGCCGGCCGCCGTCCGGGGACGGCAGCACCTTGGCCTGCTTCAGGGTCTGCGCGATGGTGCCGAGGGTGGCGCTCCAGGTGCGCTGCCGGGTCGTGGTACCGGCGACGGTCACCGTCAGCGGGGTGTCCGGCTTGCGGCCGGACGCGACCAGTTCGCCGGCCGCCGCCGCAACGGAGTCCAGGGTCGTCGAGACCACCACCGTGCCGTCCGAGGCGCCGACCTCGGTCCAGCAGCGGTCGGAGGCCGTACGGGCGTCCACGAAACGGACGTCCGCGCCCTGCGCGTCCCGCAGCGGCACACCGGCGTACGCGGGCACGCCGACGGCGGCCGCGACACCCGGTACGACCTCGAAGGACACCCCGGCGGCGGCGCAGGCGAGCATCTCCTCGGCCGCGTACGTGTCGAGTCCGGGGTCCCCGGACACCGCACGCACGACCCGCCTGCCGCCCCGCGCGGCCTCCATGACAAGATGAGCGGCATCCCGCACGGGCGGGACCGCTACGGTTTTTGACGCGCCGTCAACGACCGTCAGCTGGGGCGTGCCCGTGCCCGGACGCGTATCCGAGGAAGGATCCGTGTCCGTACGCACGACGGAGACGCCCTGTCTGGCGTGCGTCCGGATCACGTCGAGCACGTCGTGCTCGGCGATCAGGACGTCCGCACTGGACAGCGCCTCCACAGCGCGCAGAGTCAGTAGTCCCGGATCCCCGGGTCCGGCACCGAGGAAGGTGACGTGCCCGTGTTCCGGACCGGCGGGAAGAGTGGTGGGGCTCACTGTGCTCGCTCCCCCATCAGACCGGCCGCGCCCTGGGCAAGCATCTCGGTGGCGAGTTCGCGACCGAGCGCCGTTGCCTGGTCGTACGTCTCGGGCACGGGACCGGTGGTGGACAGCTGCACCGTCCGCGTGCCGTCGGTCGTGCCGACGACGCCGCGCAGGCGCATTTCTTTGATGGTCTGCCCATCGGCCAGAAGGTCGGCCAGCGCTCCTACCGGGGCACTGCAGCCGGCCTCCAGGGCGGCGAGCAGGGACCGTTCGGCGGTCACGGCGGCCCGGGTGAGCGGGTCGTCGAGTTCGCCGAGCGCGGCGACGAGGGACGCGTTGTCCGCGGCGCACTCGATCGCCAGTGCCCCCTGGCCGGGGGCGGGCAAAACCGTGTCGACCGACAGGAAGTCGGTCACCTCGTCGATCCGGCCGATACGGCTCAGGCCGGCGGCGGCCAGGACGACGGCGTCCAGTTCGCCGTCGTGGACGTATCCGATCCGGGTGTCGACGTTCCCCCGGATCGGGACCGTGGCTATGTCCAGGCCGTGGGTGCGCGCGTACGCGTTCAGCTGTGCCATGCGGCGCGGTGAGCCGGTGCCTATGCGGGCGCCGCGCGGCAGGTCGGTGAACTTCAGCGCGTCCCGGGCGACGATGACGTCCCTCGGGTCCTCGCGTTCGGGAACGGCGGCCAGCGCCAGCTCCCCGGGCTGTGTGGTCGGGAGGTCCTTCAGCGAATGAACCGCGAAGTCGACCTCGCCCCTGAGCAGCGCGTCACGCAGCGCGGTGACGAAGACGCCCGTGCCGCCGATCTGCGCCAGGTGCTCGCGGGACACGTCGCCGTAGGTGGTGATCTCGACCAGCTCGACGGGCCGTCCGGTCACCCGGCTCACGGCGTCCGCCACTTGCCCGGACTGGGCCATGGCGAGTCTGCTCCGCCTCGTCCCCAGTCTCAGTGCCTTGTTACTCATGCCGGCCCTCGGTTCTTGCCGTTCTTCTCGGTGCTGTCCCCGGCCCGGGAGACGGCGGCCACCGTCTCCTGGTCGAGGTCGAACAGGGTGCGCAGCGCGTCCGCGTACCCGGCGCCGCCGGGCTCGGCCGCGAGCTGCTTGACCCGCACGGTCGGCGCGTGCAGCAGCTTGTCGACGACGCGGTGCACGGCCTGGCGGATCTCGCCGCGCTGGCGTTCGTCCAGGTCGGGCAGGCGCCCGTCGAGCCGCGCGATCTCACTGGCGACGACGTCGGCGGCCATCGTGCGCAGGGCGACGACGGTCGGCGTGATGTGCGCCGCCCGCTGCGCCGCCCCGAAGGCCGCGACCTCGTCGGAAACGATACGCCGGACCAGGTCCACGTCGGCCGCCATCGGGGCGTCCGCGGAGGCCTCGGCCAGCGACTCGATGTCCACCAGCCGCACCCCGGCCAGCCGGTGCACGGCCGCGTCGATGTCGCGGGGCATGGCGAGGTCGAGGAAGAACAGGACCGGGGCCGGACGCGGGATCTCGGCGACCGGTTCGGGCTTGCGGCGCTCGGGGATGCGGCCGACGGTGGCGGCGAGCGCGGTGAGCGCGGCGATCAGCTCGGCGTCGGCCTCCGGGCCGCGGCGGCCGTCCCCCACTGCCTCAACGGCGTGGGAGGTGCCCCCACCGCGGCGGTCCACGGTGCCGTTGTCGACCCAGGCCCCGTGCTGCTCCAGGGTGGCCGCGTCGATGCCGGCCACGGCGGCCTCTCCCATCACGGAGAAGCCCGAGGGTACGGCGGTCAGGTCGAGGGGGCAGTTGTCGTCGGTGCCGACGCCGGTGGGCGCCGGCGCGGTCGCGGGCCTCGCGGCCGTGGTACCCGTCTCGGCGGCGGGCTGCCCGGTGCGGCCCTCGACGGCCCGCGCGACCGCGTCCGCCGTGAGCACCAGGCCCGTCGCCCCCGTACAGGAGACGACGACGTCGGCACGTGTCAGCTCGGCCGGCACCGCGTCCATCGGTACCGCGCGGGCCGCCACGTCCGTCTCGCCGCCCTCGCCGAGTATCTGTGCGAGGCGCTCGGCACGGTCGAAGGTGCGGTTGGCGACGACGACCTCGGCGATCCCGGCCCGCGCCAGCGTGGTGGCGGCCAGCGAGGACATCGAACCGGCGCCGATGACCAGGGCCTTCCTGCCCCGCGCCCAGTCCTGGACGGCGCCCCCGGCGGCCAGCTGCTCCAGGCCGAAGGTGACCAGGGACTGTCCGGCGCGGTCGATGCCGGTCTCGGAGTGGGCGCGCTTGCCGACCCTGAGGGCCTGCTGGAACAGGTCGTTGAGCAGGCGCCCGGCCGTGTGCAGCTCCTGCGCCCTGGCCAGGGAGTCCTTTATCTGGCCGAGGATCTGGCCCTCTCCGACGACCATCGAGTCCAGCCCGCAGGCCACCGAGAACAGGTGGTGGACGGCCCGGTCCTCGTAGTGCACGTAGAGATAGGGAGTCAGTTCCTCGAGGCCCACCCCGCTGTGCTGGGCGAGCAGCGTGGACAGCTCGGCGACGCCCGCGTGGAACTTGTCCACGTCGGCGTACAGCTCGATGCGGTTGCAGGTGGCCAGCACCGCGGACTCGGTGGCCGGTTCGGCGGCGACCGTGTCCTGCAGCAGCTTGGTCTGGGCGTCCGCGCCGAGCGCGGCCCGCTCCAGGACGCTGACCGGGGCGCTGCGGTGGCTCAGCCCCACGACGAGGAGACTCATGCCGGCATCACGGCGGGTACGTCCCCGTCGGGCCCCTGGTCGGCGGACTTCTCGCGGGCGGTGGCGGCGGGCAGCGCGCCGTCGCCGGCGGCGGTCTCCTCGCCGGCCTTGCGCTGCTCGTGGAAGGCGAGGATCTGCAGCTCGATGGAGAGGTCGACCTTGCGCACGTCGACGCCGTCCGGGACGGACAGCACGGTCGGCGCGAAGTTCAGGATGGAGGTGACGCCGGCGGCGACCAGGCGTTCGCAGACCTGCTGGGCGGCGCCCGCGGGGGTGGCGATCACACCGATCGACACGCCGTTGTCCTCGATGATCTTCTCGAGGTCGTCGGTGTGCTGCACGGGGATGCCCGCGACGGGCTTTCCGGCCATCGCCGGGTCCGCGTCGATGAGCGCCGCGACCCGGAAGCCACGGGAGGCGAAGCCGCCGTAGTTGGCCAGGGCGGCGCCGAGGTTGCCGATACCGACGATGACAACCGGCCAGTCCTGGGTCAGGCCGAGTTCACGGGAGATCTGGTAGACGAGATACTCCACGTCGTAGCCGACACCGCGCGTTCCGTACGAACCCAGGTAGGAGAAGTCCTTGCGCAGCTTGGCGGAGTTGACCCCCGCCGCCGCGGCCAGCTCCTCGGAGGAGACCGTGGGTACCGAGCGCTCCGACAGTGCGGTCAGGGCTCGGAGGTACAGCGGAAGCCTGGCGACGGTGGCCTCGGGAATCCCTCGGCTGCGGGTCGCCGGTCGGTGAGTTCGGCCAGTTGCCACGGTGCTCCTGCGGGTAGAGCGGGGCTGTAGGCGGTCACACGTACCTAGACCGCCCCGTCGAATGCAGGCTATGTCTTTGTGAACGCGTGCACAAAGATGGTGTCCGTTTTGCCCGGCCAACGTGACCGGGGTCACGCGCTTCTCCGCTGGGGGCAAAATCGTCACACGCTCCTCGTCAATCCCGCCCCCCGGACCAAGTTCGCCGTCGATCCTAGGCGACTTTTCGCCTGACTTGGACTACCCGGTCAGTTCCCTGCGCAGCCGGCCCTCGTCCACCCGCCAGAAGGTGTGCTGACGGCCGTCCACGAGCACCACGGGAATCTGCTCCCAGTACTGCTCGTGGAGCCCCGGATCCTGGGTGATGTCCTTCTGCTCCCACGGGACCCCGAGATCGCCGCAGACCTTCTCGACCACCGCCTGGGCGTCGTCGCACAGATGGCAGCCCGGTTTGCGGACAAGTGTGACAAGCCGGTCACCGGGAGCGGGCCTGCGCCGAAAGATGGGACTCATGTCGGCCATTGTCGCCCCTGCTTAACGGCCCGGCCGCGGAGAGTTCACAGCCTCCGAACGTCTCCACTCCGGAAGCCCCGAACAAACTGGCTATGCTCACGCCATGGCCGCTCTCGGATGGCTCACTCCCCGTAGGCGCTCCGCCACGGCGCGGAGCGTGTTGGCAGGCGAGGCCTCGGCGGAGGCAGCGCGCAAGTCGGCTCCGGCCGAGGAGGAACCGGAGTTCCCGGTGCTCGGCGACGAACGGGCCGCCGCCTTCTTCGACCTCGACAACACCGTGATGCAAGGTGCCGCCCTCTTCCACTTCGGCCGGGGCCTGTACAAGCGGAAGTTCTTCGAGACCCGGGACCTCGCGAAGTTCGCCTGGCAGCAGGCCTGGTTCAGGCTGGCGGGCGTGGAGGACCCGGAGCACATGCAGGACGCCCGCGACTCGGCACTGTCGATCGTCAAGGGTCACCGGGTCGCCGAGCTGATGTCCATCGGCGAGGAGATCTACGACGAGTACATGGCCGAGCGCATCTGGCCGGGCACCCGGGCGCTGGCCCAGGCCCACCTGGACGCCGGCCAGAAGGTGTGGCTGGTCACGGCCGCCCCGGTGGAGATCGCCCAGGTGATCGCCCGCCGTCTCGGCCTCACCGGCGCGCTCGGCACGGTCGCGGAGTCGGTCGACGGGATCTACACCGGCAAGCTGGTCGGCGAGCCGCTGCACGGTCCGGCCAAGGCGGAGGCGGTACGCGCGCTGACCACGGCGGAGGGGCTGGACCTCGCCCGCTGCGCCGCCTACAGCGACTCCCACAACGACATCCCGATGCTCTCCCTCGTCGGCCACCCCTACGCGATCAACCCCGACGCCAAACTGCGCAAACACGCCCGCGAACAGGACTGGCGGCTGCGCGACTACCGCACGGGCCGCAAGGCGGCGAAGGTCGGCATCCCGGCGGCGGCGGGCGTCGGCGCGGTCGCCGGCGGCACGGCGGCGGCGATCGCGCTGCACCGTCGCCGCCGCTAGCGGCCCTGGTCGCCGCCGGTGGCGACACTCCCGGGCGCGACGGCGGGCGCCGGGCCGAGGATTATGGCGCCCTCCGTCCAACACGCCCCCCACATCGCCGAAAGCCGACGCTTTTCGATCAACAAGCGTTCATTCTGCGGCACTTGAACAGGTGTCATTCGGTTACACAAGCGACGTAATCGATGATTTGAGCAACTGGGTGTAGCAGGGCCTGCACGAAGCGTTATTCTCCTCAGACGCAAACCGGTACCCCTCCGTCGCTACGACGGGTGAATGGTCCCGTACTGCACGTGATGGAAGCTCTGCCTCTGGGAGTCCCGTGTACCCACACGTCGGGGTTGACGCCTCGGGCCTGGCTACGCTGCGCGCAACGGTCGCAACGGTCCAACAAATGTTGCGCGGACTGGTCCCGCCCGCGTACGCCGTCCCCGCCCTCGCCACCGCCGCCTCCGCACCCGTGGGCCCGTGCTACGCACTGGCCGACGGCGGTGCGGCGGTCGGCAGACGGGGCCGGTCGGCGGCCGGCGCCGCCACCGCCCGCCGACCGGCCGCCGACAGCGACAGCGCCCGGATGATGGACCTGGTGGAACGCGCCCAGTCCGGCGAGGCCGAGGCCTTCGGCCGCCTCTACGACCAGTACAGCGACACGGTGTACCGGTACATCTACTACCGCGTCGGCGGCAAGGCCACCGCCGAGGACCTCACCAGTGAGACGTTCCTGCGCGCCCTGCGCCGCATCGGCACCTTCACCTGGCAGGGCCGCGACTTCGGTGCCTGGCTGGTCACCATCGCCCGCAACCTCGTCGCCGACCACTTCAAGTCCAGCCGCTTCCGGCTGGAGGTCACCACCGGGGAGATGCTCGACGCCAACGAGGTCGAGCGCTCCCCCGAGGACTCCGTCCTGGAGTCCCTCTCCAACGCCGCGCTGCTCGACGCCGTACGACGTCTCAATCCCCAGCAGCAGGAGTGCGTGACGCTCCGCTTCCTCCAGGGCCTCTCCGTCGCCGAGACCGCCCGGGTGATGGGCAAGAACGAGGGCGCCATCAAGACCCTCCAGTACCGGGCCGTGCGCACCCTCGCCCGGCTCCTCCCGGACGACGCGCGCTAGAGAACTCACCTTCCGTTGAGGCGCGTTGACTTTCCGAACCGCTCCTGGGCCGTCCGTAACCCAAGTGCCGCGCCAGTCGTTGTGCGGGATACAGGCTCCCTGTGGTCACGTCCTGGCCGACCCTGATCGCTCGATCGTGTGAAGTGGTCGCGGGCGTGCAACCCTCAGGACCCCCTGGGGAGTCGACCGTCATGACGAGAGGAGGTGCCGCCAGTGATCGCGAACGTATCGGCGCACCGGCGGGCGAACGCCTTCGCCCAGGCCCTGGAGGAGCAGTCCGACCGGGAACCGGTGGACGAGCGGCCCGAAGGCCCGGCAGGATCGCCCCCGGCCGCCGCCGCGAGGACCGAGCAGAGCGAGCAGGGGGAGCTGTTGACCCTCGCCGCGGGTCTCGGCTCGCTGCCCAGACCGGAGCTGGACCCCGAGGTCAAGGTCGTCCAGCGGGCCCAGTTGGTGGCCGCGATGGAGGCCATGCTCCAGGAGGGCACCGCGGGCGGGGCGGCGGACGCGTCGGTGCCCGAGCAACGGGGCCGGGCCAAGGGTGCGCACCGGGCGAGCCCGCTGGGCAAACTGCGACCGCGGTCCCGGCTGACGAAGGGGCTCGCCGCCGGCGGCCTCAGCGTCGGCGTCGCGGCCGGAGCCTTCGGCGGAGTGGCCGCCGCGAGTTCCGACGCCCTGCCCGGCGACTCGCTGTACGGCCTCAAACGCGGCATCGAGGACTTCAAGCTCAACTACCTGAGCGACGGCGACGACGAGCGCGGCCAGACCTACCTCGACCAGGCCTCCACCCGGCTGAACGAGGCACGGCGCCTGATGGAGCGCGGCCGGGGCGGCCACCTCGACCACGAGTCCATCGGCGAGATCCGCCGCACCCTGTCCGGGATGCAGCACGACGTCACCGAGGGCCACCGCCTGCTGCACGCCGCCTACGAACGCGATCCCGACTCGCTGCGCCCCATCCAGGCCCTGTCCAACTTCTCCCGGTCCCACCGCCAGGTCTGGGGCGCCCTGCGCGAGAAACTGCCGGTCCAGCTCGGGGACGTCGGCGAGCAGGTGTCGTCGGTCTTCGACGCCATAGACCAAGAGGTCGCCCCGCTGCAGTCCCTGCTTCCGCAGTCGCCCGCCCAGACCGGCGGCAGCGGACACCAGGGCTCCGGCTCGGCGTCCCCCGGCAGCTCCGGCACCCACCGCTCGGCCACACCGTCCACCGGGGCCTCCGCCTCCGGCAAGCACCCGGGCACCGGCAGCCCCTCCGGTACGGCCTCCGGCAGCCAGGGCGAGGGCCTGATCGGCGGCAGCACGGGCGGTCTGCTCGACCCGCCGAAGAACACCGGCAGCGCCTCCCCGTCCACCGGCAAGTCCCCCTCCGCCGCCCCGGACGTCACCCTGCCCCCACTCCTCCCGGGCCTCCTGCCCGGCCTGGGCATCGACGGCCAGGAAAACGGCAACTAGACGCACGAACACAACGGTGGGGGTGCCCTTCCCAAGAAGGGCACCCCCACCGCCGCAGGCCCAGCGGAATGACCTTCTAGAAGAAAACCGACCTCCGCTGCACCAACAACTTGACCCCTCCCGTCTGCTGCCCTCGCACTGCTCCGCAGGCTTCGGACAGCCGCGCCGGACTCCGCCCGGCGGCTCCGGGGGCCAACTCCGGACGGCGGCTCCGGACGGCCGGAACCGGGCATCCCACGCGCTCATGCCGGGCGGCTCGTCCGCTCAGAAGAAAACCGACCTCCGCTGCACCAACAGCTTGTACAGCGTGTGCTGGATCTGCTCCCTCACCTGGTCGGTCAGGTTGAACATCAGCATCGGGTCCTCGGCCGCCTCCGGCGGGTAGCCGTCCGTCGGGATCGGCTCGCCGAACTGGATCGTCCACTTGGTCGGCAGCGGAATCGCGCCCAGCGGCCCCAGCCACGGAAAGGTCGGCGTCAGCGGGAAGTACGGGAACCCCAGCAGCCGCGCGAGCGTCTTGGCGTTGCCGATCATCGGGTAGATCTCCTCGGCCCCGACGATCGAGCACGGGATGATCGGCGTACCGTGCCGCAGTGCCGTGGAGACGAAGCCGCCCCGGCCGAACCGCTGGAGCTTGTAGCGCTCCCCGAACGGCTTGCCGATGCCCTTGAAGCCCTCCGGCATCACTCCGACCAGCTCGCCCTGCCCCAGCAGCCGTTCGGCGTCCTCCGCGCAGGCGAGGGTGTGCCCCAGCTTGCGGGCGAGTTCGTTGACGACCGGGAGGACGAACACCAGGTCGGCCGCGAGCAGCCGCAGATGCCGGCCCGCCGGATGGTTGTCATGGACGGCGACCTGCATCATCAGCCCGTCCAGCGGCAGCGTCCCGGAGTGGTTGGCGACGATCAGCGCGCCCCCCTCCGCCGGGATGTTCTCGATGCCCTTCACTTCGACCCGGAAGTACTTCTCGTACACCGGGCGCAGCAGTGACATCAGGACCTGGTCGGTCAGCTCCTCGTCGTAGCCGAAGTCGTCGACGTCGTAGTCCCCGGTCAGCCGGCGGCGCAGAAACGCCAGGCCGCTCGCGACACGCTTGTCGAGCCCGCCCTCGTCCCGCCTGCGCAGCGGCTCCTTCTCACCGGTCACAGGAACATCATCCTGCGCGGGAGCCCTGCTCGGCAGGGGCTGGACCTCGCGGACCAGGGCCGGCTCGCCGGTCCCCCGCCGGCTCCCCAGGCTCCGGCGCCGGGACGGCCGCTGCACGGCACCCCCGCGGGACCGGTCGTCGTCGAACGGAATGACCTTGGCATCCGCCATCGTTGATGCGCTCCTCAGTTGGCGCTCGGCGTCGGGGGGTGGCCGCCGCCCAGGGCGGGCAGCGCGGCGATCCGGTCGACGGCCCCCGCGAGGGCCTGCGGCGGCAGCAGCCCGGGACCCTGGCTGCGCGCGAAGTCCGTGAAGGTCTCCGCCGTCGTGTACTTCGGCTTGAAGCCCAGCGTCTCGCGCATCTGGTCCGTGGCCACCACCCGGCCGTGGGTGAGCAGCCGGATCTGCTCGGGCGAGAAGTCCGTCATGCCCAGCGTACGGACCAGGGAACCGGCCCAGGTGACAGCCGGCAGCAGCAGCGGCACGGTGGGGCGGCCCAGGCGCCGGGAGCACTGGGACAGCAGCAGGACGCCGTCCCCGGCGATGTTGAAGGTGCCGCTGTTCAGCGTGCCCCGCTGCGGCTCGTGCGAGGCGATCCGCAGCACCTCGTTCACGTCGTCCTCGTGCACGAACTGCAGCCGTGGGTCGTAGCCGAACACGGTCGGCAGGACCGGCAGCGAGAAGTACGAGGCCAGCGGCGTGTCGGCGGTCGGGCCGAGGATGTTGGCGAACCTGAGCACGCACACGGCCACGTCCGGCCGACGCCGGGCGAACCCGCGCACGTACCCCTCGACCTCCACCGCGTCCTTCGCGAAGCCGCCGCTGGGCAGCGACTTGGGCGGCATGGTCTCGGTGAACACGGCCGGATCCCGGGGTGCGGAGCCGTAGACGTTCGTACTGGACTTCACCACCAGCCGCTTCACGGTCGGCGACTTCTGGCAGGCACCGAGCAGTTGCATGGTGCCGATGACGTTGGTCTCCTTGACCGTGGTCCGGCTGCCGCTGCCCAGCGCCGTGCCGGTCACGTCCAGGTGTACGACGGTGTCGGCGCCCGTCTCGGCGAGTACCCGGGCGATGGTGGGCTGCCGGATGTCGGCCTGGATGAAGTCCGCGCCGCCCAGGTGGTGCTCCGGCGGCACCGCGTCCACGGCGACCACCCGGTCCACCTGTGGGTCACGCTGGATCCGCCGGACGAACCGGCCCCCCAGCTGACGGGCCACTCCGGTGACGAGCACGACCTTTCCCATGCGGCCAACTTAGCGGTTCGGTGTTGCGCTGTGATGACCGCCCGATGCCCGAGGTGACGGAATTTCCCCAGTCGGAATATGCCCTTGACGCCCTGGCCGGACACCCCGGCCCGGAAATATGACTGCGGCCCCCCACCGCATGGGTGGGGGGCCACGGCCGTACAACGCTCTCGCGGCGCCGCTACGGTTCACCCGCGCTCGCGCGGGGAGCCGCTTACTTCTTGTTGCGACGCTGAACGCGCGTGCGCTTGAGCAGCTTGCGGTGCTTCTTCTTGGCCATCCGCTTGCGCCGCTTCTTGATAACAGAGCCCACGACTACCCTCGCTCACTTCTCATCACTCGGTGCTGGGCGCCATGGGCCCATACGACCTACGAGGGGCTAGCCTACCCGCCCGAGCGCTGAGGTCGTAATCGAGGGCGCTCCGGGTGAATTCCCGGCTCGCCGTCAGGCTGTCTCCACCCCCACATAGCTCTCGCGGAGGTACTCGTGTACCGCTTGCTCCGGGACGCGGAAGGACCGCCCGACCCGGATCGCGGGCAGATGACCGCTGTGCACCAGCCGGTACACGGTCATCTTGGACACTCGCATCACCGAGGCGACCTCCGCCACGGTAAGGAATACGACCTCGTTGAGAGGCCTCTCGCCAGCTGCAGCCATGACACACCTGAACCTTCCGCACTCGACGGCCACCGGCTTCCCCTTCCGGTGACTCTTCGTCGTTGCGTGCTCACTCCCCAATGTAGGGGCGGGTGATGCGAGTGGGGAAGAGGTGCACCCATCGCAGGCCTACTGTGACAGACACGCTCGATTGAGTACGTAGCGGGTAAGCGGCCCGTAGTAATCAGACCGCACTGCGTCATCAAGTGGAACGACGACGGAGACGGACCCCTCGGCCTCCCCCACGAAGAGCGCCGGGTCGTCCGTGTCCGCCAGCCCGATCGCCTCGAACCCCAGCTGACCTGCCCCGCAGACCCAGCCGTGATCCCCGACGACCAGCTCGGGCAGGGGGCCGCCGCCCTCGGCCGCGGCCGCCAGCGCCACCCGAACCGGGAGAGGTGAATGGCTGTGTGCGCCAGGCTCACAACCGGGGCGTACGGTGCCTGGTTCTCGCATCAGCCCGACTCCCCGTACGTAGTCGAGGTTGTGCGTACGTAGACCGAACCGGGTCGTTATGTCGACACAGCGACCCTGCGCCGGGGTGAGGACCTCACATCCCGCCGACGACAGCGCGTCCGCCAACGCGGCGTAGAAACCGAGCAGCCAGCGCGGGTGGCCGGTCCCGAACAGCACGGGGGCACCACGCTGCGCCACGGCCGCGATCCGCTCCGCGAAGGCATCCAGGGCGGCCAGGGTGCGCTCCGGATCGATCACATCTTGCCCTGAAGTATGTGCAGGATCGGCCGAAACCCCACACTTGGTGGCCATCAACTCCATCAAGTCCCGCTGCCCCCAGGACCATTCGGGATCGATCCCGATCAACAGGCGGGGGTCACGGGCCGCGAAGAGCCGATAGCTGCGCAGGCTCTCCTCCCGGGAGGTCGCCACGACACCGGCGAGCCGGGCGGCCAGCAGATGGGCTCGGAGGGCACCGGTGGTCAGCATGGGAGCGATGGTGACGGACGGGGGGCGAGCACGGGGCGGGAACGGCGGTAAGACCGCACGGTTGGCCTAGCGCCCCGGCCCAACCGCCACCCGGGCCACGCTCGACAGCACCCGCCCCCTGGCCGCTCTCGGTGTGCCCCGCCGCACCTGGCCGCCCCGGCAGCACCCGTGACCTCGCCGCACTCGAGCGCGTCCCTCGTCCTGGCCGCACTCGGCCGCACCCGACGCGCACCCGTCAATCTGGCCGCGCCGACGGACCCCCGCATCGCACCCGGCCACCCCGGGCACCAACCCGTCGCAGCCACCCCGGCAGCACACCCATCGCCCCGGCCGCACTCGCCCGGACTTGGCGCACGCGGGCCATGCCGGCCGGACCCGCGCGCAGCCCTCGCACCTGGCCACGCCCGGCCAGACCCGACGCACCCGCCCGCACCCGGCACACACCAGCCGACCTGACCGCCCCGGCAGCACCCGTGACCTCGCCACGCTCGAGCGCATCCCTCATCCTGGCCACGCCCGGCCGGACCCGGTGTCGCACCCGGTCGCAGGCGTTCGGGGCCCGGGGCCCTTCCGGTGCCCAGGCCGACACCCCCTACGCCAACAGCCCCCGCAGCGGGAACGCGGAGCGGCGGGTGGCCAGTACCGCCTGGTCCAGGCGGTCGGCGGGGTCGTATCCCTCCTCCCAGGACGGGAACGACACCGGCCACCGCCCGTCGGTCATCCGCGCCGGCGCCAACTGCCGTGTCCGGGCGAAGACCTGCTGCCGCCACCCCTCGGGGATCATCGCCTCCGGCTCCACGGGACGCCCGGCCGCGATCCCCACCAGATGCGTCCAGGACCGCGGCACCACGTCCACCACCGCGTATCCGCCCCCGCCGAGGGCGATCCACTTCCCCTCGGCGTGCTCGTGCGCCAGTTCATGACAGGCCACCTGCACCGCCCGCTGCGCATCGAGCGACACCGCGAGATGGGCGAGCGGGTCCTCGAAGTGCGTGTCGGCCCCGTGCTGTGTCACCAGCACCTGCGGCCTGAAGTCGGCGATCAGCTCCGGCACCACGGCGTGGAACGCCCGCAGCCACCCGGCGTCCCCCGTCCCCGCGGGCAGCGCCACGTTCACCGCCGACCCCTCGCCGGCCCCGTCCGCCCCGGTCTCCTCGGGCCACCCCGTCTGCGGAAACAGCGTGCGCGGGTGCTCGTGCAGCGAGATCGTCAGGACCCGAGGATCCTCCCAGAACGCCGCCTGCACCCCGTCCCCGTGATGCACGTCGACATCCACGTAGGCCACCCGCTCGGCCCCGAGCTCCAGCAGCCGTGCGATGGCGAGCGCGGCGTCGTTGTACACGCAGAACCCCGACGCGCCCCCCGGCATCGCATGGTGCAGCCCGCCCGCGAAGTTCACCGCATGCGCCACGCCACCCCGCCACACGGCCTCCGCCGCCCCCACCGACTGCCCGGCGATCAGCGCCGACACCTCGTGCATCCGGGCGAAGGCGGGATCGTCCATGGTCCCGAGCCCGTACGAGCCGTCCGCCGACCCCGGATCCGCCGACGCTGCCTTCACCGCCTCGATGTAGTCCTGCCGGTGGACCAGCCGCAGGGTCGACTCGCCGGCCGGCTTCGCCGCGACGACGTCCACCTCCCGGTCGAGCCCGAAGGCCTCCACCAGTCGCCGGGTCAGCTCCAGCCGGACCGGATCCATCGGATGGTCCGGGCCGAAGTCATAGCCCGTTACTGCCTCGTCCCACATCAGCTGTGCGCGGCCGCTCATGCCCGCCACCGTATCGGTCCGGTTGAGGCGCGAACGATTTGGCGTACCCGAGGGTCACCAGCACCAACACCATCGGTACGAGCATGGCCCCGCGATAACTCCAGGCGTCCCCGATCGCCCCCACCAACGGGGAACCGACGAGGAACCCGACATAGTTGAAGATGTTGAGCCGGGCGATCGCCGCGTCCGACGCCCCGGGGAACAGCCGCCCCGCCGCCGCGAACGTCTGCGGCACCAGCACACACAGTCCAAGGCCCAGCAGGGTGAACCCGAGCATCCCCACCCAGGCCTGGGGCGCCGCGGCCACCACCGCGAACCCGAGCGCCGCCACCAGCGCCCCCAGCCGCACCACCGCCACGGCCCCGAACCGCCGTACCCCGATGTCACCGATGGACCGCCCCAACAGGGTGGTCACCATGTACACGTTGTACGGCACGGTCGCCAACTGCTCGGAACTGCCCAGCACGTCCTTCAGGTACTTCGCGCTCCAGTTGGAGACGGTCGAGTCCCCGATGTACGCGAACGCCAGCACCAGACACAGCGGCAGCAGCAGCTTGAAGACCACGCTCCCGCCGTCACCGGCCGCCTGCTCCCCGACGGGGCCCGGCTCCCTGTCGACGTACCACCGGCTCCCCACCAGCACCGCCGGCAACAGCACGGCGACCACCGGCAGGTACGACACCCACAGCGCGAGGTGCCAGTGCGCCCCGGCCCAGGCCAGCGAGGCCCCGAGGATCCCGCCCAGGCTGAACGCGGCATGGAAGCTGAGCATGATGCTGCGCCCGTACATCTGCTGCAGCCTCACCCCGAGCATGTTCATGGAGGCGTCCAGCGCGCCGACGGCCAGTCCGAACGCGGCCAGCGCCGCCCCCAGCTCGACCATCCGGTTGCCCGCCCCGACACCGAGCAGCGCCAGCAGCACCACCGGCTGGCACCAGCGCAGCAGCCGGCTGGGCCGTACCCGCTTCACCAGCTGCTCGGTGGTCACACTGCCGACGCCCGCGAGGATCGGTACGGCCGCCAGGAAGACCGGCAGCAGCCCGTCGGAGACGCCGTACCGGTCCTGGATGGCCGGGATCCGCGTCACGAGGAGGGCAAAGGTGGCGCCCTGGGCGAAGAAACCGAACGCCAGTGAGGCCCTACCGCGCCGCAGCACATCTGTCATGGCGGCGAGCGTAGGGCCCCGGCGTACTCGTGGGTAGATCCGGCCAAAGATGAATTTCCTTCAGCTTCGCCGACGCGGTCGGTGTCAGGCGGCGACGGCCACCTCGGGGCGGGCGGTCCGGTCGGCGGTCTCGGCCTCGTCGCTGACCATGCGCTCCATGGGTCCGGCGGCCAGTGCCCCGCAGAGCACCATGCCCAGGCCGATGGCCGCGATCATGATCACGGTGCCGAGCCAGACCATGGTGTCCACCGGGACGGTGTAGGCGCCGACGACCCGCAGCACGCACTCCACCAGCAGCACGACGCCCCAGACCAGCGAGAACACCTTCTCCTTGCTGCGGAAGTCCCCTGAGCCGGCGGCGGTGCCGTTCATCAGCCGGTCCCAGGCGGCCTCCTTGGCGGTGTCGCCCTTCACCAGGAAGGGCTTGAGGCCCGCGGTCATCATCGGCCGCCCGAGGGCCACGGAGACCAGGATCCCGATGCCGACCGTGCTGCTGACGCCGCTGTCCTTGGCGAGCATGAGGCGGGGGTCACCGGAGACGAAGCTGAGCAGCAGCCCGACCGCGTTCACGATCAGGATGAGGAGGGCGAGCCCGTTGGCCCTGCGTTCCTTGGCCAGGCCCCACAGGGTGCGCAGCACGGGCACCACGCTGCTCCAGGCGAGCGCCGAGAACGTGCTCATTCCGATGGCGTCCTTGAAGGCGTAGTACGAGCCGAGCGGCACCGCAACGTCCAGGATCAGCGGCCGGAAGTTGTCCAGCACGCTCGGGTTCTGCTGCTTGTTCCGGCTCTGGTTCCCCGTGTTCTTCGTCATGCCCCTAGCTTCGCGTCCGGGCGGGGTCCGCCGGTAGAAACGATCGTCCGGAGGACCGCATGACAAATGTCAGTGCAACAGCCCTGACAACTCCTCCATGTCCGAGAAGAGTTGGCCCGCGTCCGCGAGCCGCTCGGCGGGCGTCATGGCCGTGAACCCGTACACGTCCATGCCGGCGGCGACAGCCGCCCGCACCCCCAGCGGACTGTCTTCCACGACCACGCACCGCTCCGGGGTGACCCCCATCCGCTCGGCCGCGTGGAGGAAGAGATCCGGGGCCGGCTTGCCCCGCCCGACGTCCTGGGAGCTGAAGATCCGCGCCTGGTCGAACCACCGGTCGAGCCCGGTCGTCCGGTGTCCGACGCGGATGCGTTCATGGCTTCCCGAGGAGGCGACGCAGTACGGCACTCCGTCCGCGGTCAGCTTCTCCAGGACGCCGACGACTCCGGTCACGGGCTTCAACTCCCGCTCGAACGCGGCGAACACGCGTGCGTGGAAGACGTCGTCGAAGTCGTCCGGCAGTCGCCGGCCCGTCCGCTCCAGGACCAGGTCGTGGATGCGGTGCATCGCCGATCCCATGTAGTCCCGTATGGAGTCCTCGTAGGAGGTCGGATGGCCGAGTTCGGTCAGGTAGGCGGCCAGATGCCGGTTGGAGATGGGTTCGCTGTCGACGAGTACGCCGTCGTTGTCGAAGATGACGAGGTCATAGCGCATACCTAGACCTTAAACGCAGAAAACCCCGCATCTTTCGA
The DNA here is from genome assembly GCF_042869815.1 of Streptomyces sp. NPDC006739. NCBI lineage: Bacteria > Bacillati > Actinomycetota > Actinomycetes > Kitasatosporales > Streptomycetaceae > Streptomyces > Streptomyces sp. NPDC006739. The sequence goes on along the minus strand of NZ_JBIAGM010000036.1, from coordinate 69 downwards.
TGCGGGGTTTTCCCAAGAATTGTTCGGCGGTGTCCTACTCTCCCACAGGGTCCCCCCTGCAGTACCATC
>NZ_JBIAGM010000035.1:0-66396 GCF_042869815.1 Streptomyces sp. NPDC006739 | reverse complement strand
TCGGCGTCAAGCTGACCACCCTGCGTCCGGAGCAGGCCGCGTACATCGGCGTGGAGGTCGAGGGCCCCTACAAGGCGGACCACTACCGCTACTGACACGACGTGATGGCCCTCATGCCACCACCTCCGGTGGCATGAGGGCCATCACGAGCAGCTGACCGTCCCCGGCTCGCCTTGCGCCACGGCTTTCAGAGGCTGCGGGCGGTGATGCTGCCGTACGACGTGGTGGCGTGGATGTTGAGGCCCGCGCCGGCGCCGTCGCTGTTCTTGAGGGCGTTGTCGATCCGGCCGTAGCCGGTGCTGGCGTCGAGGGTGGCGGACACTCCCTGGGCGGCACCGATGGAGATCTGGCCGTGCTGGGTGGTCAGGGTGACGGTGCCCTGCACGGCTTCGGCGATGCTCAGGTCGCCCTTCTGGGTGCTGACCTCGGCGGGGCCGTTCAGCCGGCCGACCGTGATGTCACCGGTGGCGAGGGTCAGTCGGGCGCCCCCGGTCTCGTCGAGCTTGACGGTGCCCTGCGCGCCCTCGAAGGTGACGTCTCCGAGACGGCCGACACCGCTCACCTCGGCGACGGAGGCCTTGGCGTCGACACGCGAGCCGGCCGGCAGCTGGACGGTGACCTCGAGGGAGCCGGGGTGGCCGAGCATCCGCTTGCGCTCCGCCGGGCTCTCGACCCGCAGGACGCCGTTGTCGTAAGAGACCGTGACCTGCTCGGCGGCCTTGACGTCGCGGCTCTTGGAAGGGTCGGACGGCAGGACCTCGACGGAGGCGCCGGCGCCGTCGGCGGCGACGAACCGGATGTGCCCGATGGGGATGTCCACGACGGCCGTGATGGTGGCGTCGGTGTCGAACTTCTGGACCGTGCTCTGGTTCTTCTGCATGGTGTGCTCCTTCGAAGCGTTGTTTCTGATGATGAAAACGCTACGTTGCTTTCAAGGTTCCAGCAAGAGGCTCGTTGCGAATATTTGTGATTCTTGCAGGTAGAGACAAGGAAATCGTTGCAGTGGCTTTGAGTTTAATGCAACGCAAGCCTGTGTGGGCGTTGCAATAGTTCAAAGCTGAACGCTAGAGGAGGTCCATTTCGGACTGCAGCACCCCCGCCAGCCGGCGCACGCCGTCGCGGATCCGCTCCGGCGTCGGATAGCAGTAGGACAGCCGCATCTGACGGCTGCCGGACTTGTCCGTGAAGAACCCGCTGCCCGACGCGTAGGCCACCCGGGCGGCCACCGCGCGCGGCAGCATCGCCTTCGTGTCCACGCCCTCGGGCACCGTCACCCACACGTAGAACCCGCCGTCCGGCGCGGTCCACGTACAGCCCGGCGGCAGGTACCGCTCCAGTGCGGACAGCAGCGCGTCGCGGCGCTCGCGGTAGCTTTCCCGGAACATCCCGATCTGGCCCTGCCAGTCGTGCGTGGCCAGATAGCGCGACACGATCATCTGGTTCAGCGTGGGCGGGCAGAGCGTCGCCGACTCCATGGCCAGTACCAGCTTCTCCCGCACCGCGCGCGGCGCCAGCACCCACCCGACCCGCAGACCGGAGGCGAACGTCTTCGAGAACGAGCCCAGGTACACCACGTTGTCGGGGTCGAGAGAGCGCAGCGCCGGGTAGGTCCGGCCGTCGAAGCCGAGCAGGCCGTACGGGTTGTCCTCGACGACCAGCACGTCGTAGGCGCGGCAGATCTCCAGGATCTCCGCCCGCCGCTCGACCGCCAGCGTTACACCGGCCGGGTTGTGGAAGTTCGGGATCGTGTACAGCAGCTTCACCCGCTGCCCGGCGTTCCTGGCCTGCCGCAGCGCCGCCCGCAGGGCCTCCGGCACCAGCCCGTGCCCGTCCATCGCCGCGTGCACGACCTGCGCCTGGTACGCGGCGAACGAGCCCAGCGCACCGACGTACGACGGGCCCTCGGCCACCACCACGTCACCGGGGTCGCAGAACAGCCGGGTCACCAGATCCAGGCCCATCTGCGAGCCGACCGTCATCACCACGTCGTCCGGGTGCGCGGTGATGCCCTCCAGCGCCATCACGTCGCAGATCTGGTCCCGCAGCAACGGCAGACCGTGCGCCGACGCGTACTGCAGCGCCGTCAAACCCTCCTCCGCGACGATCCGCGCGACCTGCGCCGACAGCGTCTTGAGCGGCAGCGCGGCCAGGTTCGGCATGCCGCCGGCCAGCGAGACCACCTCCGGCCTGCTGGCCACCGCGAACAGCGCCCGGATCTCCGAGGCCGTCATGCCCTCGGTGCGCACGGCGTACCGGCCAAGGTGCGGGTCGAGGACGGTACGGCCGGGCTGCGGCGTCGCGAGGATGTGCGTGGTCATGAAGGCACCCCTGGGGCCGGTGGACAAGGTGACCTGCCGTCACATGAAGCGGACCGACGCGTGAGGCAGGAGCCACGATGGCCGCCCCCGAACGAGAAGCACTCGAACATCGATGGAGCGTCAGCGGACCGACCGGCCGCCAGGTGGGTACCCCCACTGTGCCCCCGAACAGCGGGAGAAGGCCGTTCACGGGCATCACGAACAGCGCCCGAGTGGGCGGGCGATCACCGCACCAGGATCAGGAGACGGTCCACTCGCGCAGCCGGCGGGCGATCCGGGCGACGCCGACCGCCCCGGAGACGGCGTCGCGCACCAGCGCCACGGCCGCCTTCGGCGGATAGTCGAGCCGGTGCCCGGCGAGGGCGAGGTAGGCCTCGGTGGCGTGCCAGGCGAAAGCCTCGTTGGAGTGCTCCAGGCACGGCAGTTTCGCCAGGGTCTGCAGCAGCGCGGCGGCCCTGAGGTGCGGGGAGCCGTAGATGTCACGTTCCATCGCCCTGGCGTTGACCCTCGCGGCGGCGGCGTAGAGCGGCCCGAAGTCGTCGACCTGGGGATCCCCGTCGAGCAGTTCGGCGGCGTGCAGCAGGAACGTGACGTCGAGCGGGGGGACCGGCTCGGACCGCGTCACGCGGCGTGCCCCCGGCCGTCGTCCGCGAACTCCTGCCAGGCCTGCCGTTCGGCGGCCCGGTGCTCGGCGGTGGGGTCGGCCGGTTCGGCCGCGAAGGCCGCGCCGCTGCGGGCCATCGACTCCCTGAACCCGTCCAGGAACCGCTGCTCGACGGCGGTCGCGCGGGCGTAGGCGGCGGACAGGATGTACTCCTGCAGGCTCACCCCCTCCTCCTTGGCGGCAGCCACGATCGCCGCCCGCTGCTCGGGATCGGGAAAGCGCAGGTTCATCGCCTTGGGTTCGGACACGGCACCCATGGTACCAGCGGTACCACGACGTACGCCCCTGGGAACCGGTCCCAGGGGCGTACCGCGGGTGCTGTGTGCGGAGCGTTCAACCCAGCGGCAGGCTCACCAGGGTGGTGATGCTGGAGAAGACGCAGATGTCGTTCTGTACGGCGGTGACCAGCACCCGATGATGATCGGGTCGGTCCGTCGGGAACGGGTCGGTATGGATCCAGCAGGGTGCGTCGAGTTCCGCGTAGCGAGCGAACACCCCGTCCATGGCGACGGCCGCCGCCGGCTGGTGCACCGCCGTGTGGCTGGCCTGGCGCGCCGCTTCGAGGAGCAGCATGCCGGGAGCGTGGTCGACCGGGTGGTCGAAGAGCACGGGGTGGTTGAGGTCGACGCGCATCTGGTTGCGCCGCGGGGAGTCGGTGGGCGAGAGCACGACGTCGGCGAAGTCCTCGCGGGCGACATGGCTGGGCGTGGTCGGCGGGGGGAGCGGCAGGGCGCGGGCGACGGCTTCGCCCAGGTCCCCGTAGGCGCCGCGCAGACGCCGGTAGACGGCGGGGGCGTGGTTGGCGAAACCGGTCTGGGCGGTGCCGATGCGGACACCGTCACGCAGCACGTCGACGCGCATCTGCAGGGAGGCCAGACGGCCCATGCGCCGGATGACGTCCTTGCAGGTGATGCGGAGTTCGACCGCGGTGGGACCAGGAGCGGTGCCCGGCGCGGTGGGGGCCAGCTCGAAGCTGAAGCGGCTCCACGACTGGCGGTGTCCCACCGGGGCGCCGTAGACGACGTGACTGAGCAGCGGTATGCACTGGCGAACCGACTCCACCAGCAGCATCGGGTCGTGCAGGCCGTGCTGCGGTCCGTAGAAGCTGTGCTCGTGCGGCCAGTTGGCCAGGACGGTGAAGACGTCGTCGTCGAGCTGGCACCACTCCGTCAGCAGTACCTCCGAGGCGGTGAGCTTGTGTACCTGCTCTTGTGTCACCGGCGTCCAGGCCGGGGCGGTGGCGGGGAGGTGCTGGACGGTGCTGGACATACGGATTCCCCCTAGGACGTATGTGAGTGCTGTGGCCGGTTGAGCGGCTACCGCCCATCAAACATAAAGAGTGCTCTGTTTGTTGCGGTTAAAGAAAAAGTAAAGTGTACCTCACGGAGTCTCCAAGTCCATCGGGAAATGGGCTGGGCGCTCGAGGGGCTGGACGCCCGACTGGGGCGGTGCGTAACCTAGAGAGTGTTCTGTTTTGCTTAAGGGGTGTGGCACGGCGGCCGAGCTGCACGGCGTGACTTCGCGTGCTTGCTCTTCTCACTTAACGTGACCTATAACCTAGAGAGCACTCTCTTTAATCAGAAAGGAAGGAGGGTCAGTGGCGCAGCCTCAGCAGGAACGAGCGGTGCGGACCAGGGCGGCTCTCATCAGAGCGGCCGCGGAGGAGTTCGACCTCCAGGGGTACCACGGCACCAGCACCACCAAGATCATCAAGCGGGCCGGGTCCACGATGGGAGCCCTGTACTTCCACTTCGGCTCCAAGGAAGGCGTCGCCAAGGCGGTCATGGCCGAACAGGCCGCAGATCTGCCGGAGTTGGTCGGCCGCAGCGGGCTTCAGCACCTGGTCGACCTCACCCTTGAGCTGGCGCGGGAGCTGCAGCGCAACGTCCTGTTCCGGGCCGGTGTGCGGCTGGCCGTCGAGCAGGGTGCCTTCGGCGTCCAGGATGACGCCGCGTACCAGCTGTGGATCACCCGGTTCAAGGAGGAGCTGATCGTCGCCGACGCGCTCGGTGAGCTGCGTAGGGGCGTCGACCCCGCCGTGTTCGCCCGCGTGCTGGTCGGGGCCTACAGCGGAACCCAGCTGCTGTCCCGGATCACCACCGGCCACGAGGACCTCCAGGAGAGGATCGTCGAGCTGTGGCGGTACCTCCTGCCGGCCGTCGCCACCCCCGAGGTGATCGACACCCTCGAGTTCAGGATGTCGGGGGCGGAGGCGGTGAAGTGAGGCCGTGGACCGTCGCGGTGACCGGGTCCACGGGTTTCATCGGTTCCGCGGTGGTGCGGCGGCTGGCCGCCCGCAGGGCTCCCGGCGAAAGACCCGTACGAGTGCGCGCCCTGATCCATGACGCCGACGGGCAGCTGGACGACGACGCCGTGGAGCACGTCCGGGCCGACATTACCGACGCCGCGTCATTGCCGAGCGCCCTAAGGGGAGTCGACGCCGTCGTCCACGCGGTCTCGTACGTGGGAGGCGATGCCCGGCAGTGCTGGTCGGTGAACCTGGAGGGAACCGCCGCCGTCATGACGGCTGCCCGGGAGGCGGGGGTCAGCCGGATCGTGCACTTCTCCACGGCCGCCGTGTACGGCGCGGGCCCGCACCCCGGGATCGACGTCGACGGCGTCGGCGCGCGACCGGTCTCCGAGGCGAGTCGCAGCCGCCTGGCCGCCGAGCGGCCGGCCCTGGCGGCCGGTGCGCTCGTCCTGCGGCCCAACCTGGTGCTCGGTGAGGGGGACCGGTGGGTCGTCCCGGCGTTCGCCGAACTCACCGAGCGCGTCCCGCCCCAGTGGGCGGGCGGCACGGGGCTGCTCTCCCTCGTGGAAGTCGGCGACCTGGCGCGACTGGCGGTGTCGGCCGTCACCGCGGCCGCCCCGGTGCGGGGGGTGCATCACGCCGCCCACCCGGTGCCGGTGTCCAGCGGACGCCTCAGACGGGCCCTGGCCGCACACGGACTGGCCGCGCCAGCATGTGGCGACGCCGACTGGGAGCGGTGCCGCGCGCTGCTCGCGGGCACCGTCGGCCGCTGGGGGCAGCGGCAGCTGGAGCTGCTGGCCAGGGACCACTTCTACCGGAGCGACCGGATCTGGCAACTGCTGGCCATCGATCCCGGACCGGGCCCGCTGGAGCGGCTCGGCGCCGCCGCCTCCTGGTACCGACGGGCCGTCCAGATGCATGCCTCATAAACCCATAAAGAAGAGAGCGATCTCTTTGATTTGTACCCAGGATTTGGATACCGTCTAGGACGGGACGGCCGGTCGGCCGCAGATCTCTGGAGGGTGCATGGCAACGCAGGCCAGGGGGACGCGTACGCGCGAAGCCCTCATCAGGGCCGCGGCCGAGGCCGTGGACGGCAAGGGCTACCACGGGGCCACGCTGGTGGCGATCAGCAAGTCCGCCCGGGTCTCCATGGGGGCGCTCACCTTTCATTTCGCCAGCAAGGGAGAACTTGCGCAGGCCATCGTCGACAAGGCCGCGGCGACCACGCGCGAGCGGACCGCACAGGTGACCGCCGGTGCGTCGGCGTCCCCCCTATGCGCCGTGGAAGCCCTGCTGCAAGGGCTTGCCCGGCTCCTGGACGAGGATGCCGTCGTGCGCGCCGCCTCACTGCTGGCGCGGGAGCGGCCGGACATCGTCCCGGGGTGGCACTCCTCCTGGGTGCCGTCCCTGTGCCAGTTGCTCAAAGCCGCCGAAGCGGCCGGGGAACTGCGCCCCGACGCCCCGCCACCCGCCGTGGCGGGGCTGGTGGCGCACCTGCTCACCGCCGTCGAGGTGCACCCCCGTACGGCTCCGGCGCAGGAGCGCCTCGTGGGGGCGGCGAGTGCCATGGCGCGCCTGTGGCCCTTCGTCTGTCACGGCATCGCCGCGTCCCCTGCCTGCAAAACATAGAGAGCGCTCTCTAGATTTGGTTCCTTCTGGACTGAAAAAGAGAGTACTCTCTATGCTTAGCTCGAGTATGGAACCAGCAGAGCTAGGGGACCGGGCTGCCGCACTCGTGCGGGCAGCCGGAGTGTCCCGCATCCCCACCCGTTGTGCTCGAAAAAAACAAAGAGAACACTCTATACGTTAAATATGTGGAGAGAGGTTGTCGCTATGGGGGCTCCGGCGATACTGGCGGAGGACGTCTACCGCGAGGAGTTGGCAAAGGTCGGCGCGGAGGACCGCCGGGTGGTGTGTGTGGAGGCACTGCCGCGTGGTGCCCGGCACGCCTTCGAGACGGCTCATCCGGACCGGTTCTTCCAGCTGGGCAGCGTCGAGAGCGCCATGGTGAGCATGGTCGAGGGGCTGGTCACCGCCGGTTTCCGGGTGTTCGTGTGCGGACTGGGCGCGGGCGGCCGAGCGGCCCGGCGTCCTCGGCCGACCCTCCCCTACCTGCGGGCGGGCGCGTCGGTCGTGGTGCCGGACACCCAGGCCGAGCCGGTGGAGCTGCTGCGAACACCCCGCGTCCAGATCGCGGCGCCGAGCGGTGTGCGGGAGATCAGAGCGGTGGTGCGCGGTGCGGCACGCGGCGGGCGGCCGTACCACATCCGCATCGGCACGGGGGCGCCCGCCGACCTGACGGCGCACTGGGCCGGAGCCGACGACGGGGACATCCCGTCGGTCGTCTGGGACGTCGTCGAGGACCCGGGGCATCAGGCGGACGCGGGGGTCTGCATGATCTCGGTCGGTGAGAACGGCACCCGGCTCGCGCTCGCGGCCCGGGAGCGGAACGCGGGGCCCGCGCACGCTCACCTCGTGTATCTCGACGACAGTCACCTGGCCGCGGCGGCGGGCGAACTGGCCCGTCGCCACGATCGGTTCGTGGTGCTCGGTGGGCATCGGGGACCGTACGGGGTTCGGGAGCGGCTGCGCCGACTGATGCCTGGCTGCGACGTGCTGGAGGTGCCGCCGAGCGGTGAACTCGCCGCCGATGCCGGCCAGGTGCTCTCGGCCGTCGAAGGGCTGAGGCGATGAGCGGGCACCGGGGCGGCCGCACCCGGCCGCTCTGGGCGGTGCCGGCTGTCGGATCAGTCGCCGTCCGGCGGCTCCAGCAGCTCGGAGCGGGCCAGCAGATAGGCGAGATGGGCCCGGCTGCGGCCGCCGACCAGGTCCGAGGCCTTCTTGATGTGGTGGGACACGGTCCTGCTGCTGATGCCGAGGCGCTTGCCTATCCCCGCGTCCGTGTGGCCCTCGACCATGAGCTGCAGCACGGCCCGGCGCGTCTCGTCCGTCAGCAGCGGCGGTCTGATGCGGTCCTGACTGATGGTGACCGGCTCGGCGCGCTGCCAGGCGTGGTCGAAGACCTTGACGAGGTAGTGGATGAGCGCCGGGTGCTCGACGGCCAGCGCGGTCGTCCGCTGGTCGTAGCGGGGGTCCGGGATGAAGGCGATGGAACGGTCGTAGACGATGAGCCGGTCCACGACCTCGTCCAGCGTGCGCACCTGGGCGCCGGCGCTCGTCACCCGTTCGATGTAGGCGAGTGTCGGGCCGTGCGCGCGTACCGAGTGCTGGTACAGCGTGCGCTGCCGCACGCCACGGCTGTTCAGCCGCAGGGTGCGCGGCAGCGTCCGGCCGAGGGCGTCGGGATCACGGGCCCCGCCGGGATGGGCCGTCAGAAGCTCTTCCCGGCAGGCCTCCGAGGCCCTTTCGAGCGCCGCGTAGATGACGTCGGCACCGTGCAGCAGACGCACGGACGCGGCCGAGGTGCGCTGCTCTGTGCGGTACACGTCCTCGGCCGCGGACAGCGCGTCGTAAATGCCCGCCACCGCGTGCTGCTGGGCCAGGATGGCCCGCTCCAAGGGGCGGGTAAGGTCGTGGGACGCGATGTCGGGCGGTACGGCGACCCAGCGGTTGCCGGCTTCGGCCTGCCGGCGCATCAGGCCCAACTCGGTCAGGCAGTCAGGGACTTCGTCGGACGTGACACCCTCCGCCAGCGCGCGGCGGTAGCAATCCAGCCCTCGCTCGCACAGGGGTACGACGTTCGGTTGTGGGCTTATGTCCGGATCTCTGCACACTTTTTCCCCTTGCTGCTTCCCGCAATGCACGATCCCGAGCCTACCCGTCCATGGATTCCAGCCTTTTGCGCGCCATGCTGTTTGAGGCGGAACGGCGCAGTGCCATTTCCGTCGAGCGGAAGGAATGAAAATGCAACGGGAGAAGGTTTCGGTCGTATCGCTGCACGGGGTTCCCGCGGCTCCTGCGGAATCCAACGACGAGAACTGGGGCGTCGTTCCCGAATAGGGTGGCGACCAGGTGGATCGGGAATTGGAATACGACGCATAATTCACATTCGCGGGGGGCAGTGGGCGTGAACCGTGACGAGGGAACAGTTGGCATCATTCTGGCCGGCGGCAGAGGCGAGCGGGCCAAACCGATCACTCTCAAGTCCTCGGACTACATCCGGAGCAAGGCGCTCATCCCGTTCGTCGGACGACGGCTCGTCGAGTGGATGATGGACGCCTGCCGAGCGCAGGGCGTGCGCCGGTTCTACGTCGTGACCCACGGCCTGGAGAACCGCAACCAGATCAAGCTCCTGCTGGGCCACGGTGAGCGTTTCGGCGTCGACATCACCTACTCGCGTTCCCGGTTCGACCGGTACAACGTGGGCTCGGCCGGCGCCACGCTGCACAACCTGGAGCAGTGGGACCTGCAGGGCCGTGCGCTGGTGCTGCCCGTCGACTCGCTCTTCGACTTCGACCTGGCGGAGATGGAGGCGACGCACCGCGCCGAGGGCGCGGTGGTCACGGTCGCCTCTGTGTCCCGCACCGCCGCGGAGATCGCCGGCAAGTACGGCGTCATGCGGACCGACGGACGCGGCCTGGTCCAGGGCTTCGTGGAGAAGCCCGGAATCGCGGAACTGGGCACGCTCTTCCCGCGCACGGCCCTCGACCCGGCCGCCACCCTGGCGACAAACGCCGGGATGTACCTGGTGGACTGTGGTCGCCTCAGGATGCTCGCCCGCGAGCCGGAACTCTTCCGGCGCTCCCACCAGCGCCTGGACTGGGGCGGCGACCTCCTGCCCCATCTCGTCGAACGAGGCGTACCGGTGGCCACCCACACCATCGGGCGCCTGGGCGACATGGGCAGCGTGCCCGACTATCTCCAGACGGTCCAGCTCGTGCTCGACGGCGCGTACGAGCAGATGAACCAGCTGATGGCGCCCCCGGACCGGATGGATCCGCGCTGCTGGATCCACGAGTCGAGCCTGCAGATGAAGGACGACGTCGCCGGCACCACGCTGGCGCAGAAGATCGAGGACGGTTCGGTGGTCATCGGCCCGGGCGTCCGGATCGGCCGCGATGTCGAGATCGGACCCGGAGTGCGCCTGGACCACACGGACGTCGGTGATGGAGCCGAGATCCGTGAGGGCGCCACCCTCGCCCGGTCGGCGGTCGGGGAGTCGGCGGTGGTCGGCGACTGGGCCGACATCACCGACACCTACCTGGGCCCCATGGCCCAAGTGCTCTCGGAGCGCGTCAGGCCACTGCGGCTGGAGCAGTTCTCGGCCATCGGCGACGGAGCCGTGCTCTGGCCGGGATCCCGGTTCTGCGGGGTCACCGTGTACCCCCGACTGCGGGTTCCGGCACTGACCGGCGTGCCCGCACAGACCCAGCTCAGGCACGCCGACGACATCCTGCGCTGGGTGTGACGGCGCTCATCCCTGGAGGGACCATGCACAGCCCCATTGCAGTCATCGGAGGGGCCGGCCGGACGGGCGTGATCATCACCCGCCGACTGCTCGAACAAGGCCACCGAGTACGCGTGGTCAGCCGCGACCCGGAGCGCGCCGTGCTGCCGCCCGCAGTGGAGAAACACCGCGCCGACGTCCGGTACGCGGATTCGCTGGGCGACGCGCTGCGCGGGTGCTCGGGCGTCGTGTTCACCGTCGAGCCGGGCACCGCCGACTCCGGTCCGCACAGCCCCGAGACCACGGTCTACGACGGAGTGCGCAACGTGCTCGCCGTGGTCGCCGACGGCGGACGGCGCCCGCACGTCGTACTGGTCAGCCAGATCTTCGTGACGCGGCGCGAGCACCCGATGAACGCCTACGGACGGCTGCTCGACTGGCGGCTGCGGGGCGAGGACGAGGTGCGTGCCTCGGGGTTGCCCTACACCGTCGTCCGTCCCAGCTGGCTGACGGACAGCGACGTCGCGGGCGCCCGGGTGCGTCTGGAACAGCACGACCGCGGCAACGGCTGGGTCTCCAGGAAGTCGGTGGCGGAGGCGTGCGTGCAGTCCCTGCGCCTGCCGGCCGCGCGCGGCAGGACCTACGAGCTGTACAACGAACCCGGCAAGGAGCCCACCGACTGGGGTCCGCTGTTCGACCGGCTGCTCCCCGACCGGGTCCCCGCCTATCTGGGACCGGTCCACTGACGGACGCCTGAGCCCCCCGCACGGCGGGGCGGAGCCCCTCGCCCGGCCCGCCCCGCTCACGACCTGCCGGGCACATTCCCCCGTCACCGGCAGGCAGGGACACGGGGCCGGGACGAGTGCCTCGCACCGCCGGCCGGCCCCGTGTCCGCCCGGCGCTTTACAGCTTTGGCCGCCATTGTCGCGTCGCCGTCCGCCCATGCCCGGCACGCGGCTGTGAGGCCTGCCCGAACTCGGCGGTCCTCGGTTCCCGCAGCACGGATCCGTGGCTTACCGGGATGAGGCTCACGTATTTGATGGAGAGGGGAGAACGGTGTCCGCAGAAACCCGGCAGACGCTGCCCGACGACATTTCACCGAACGAATTCACTGAGGTCCTCTCGACGCTGAGTTCCATTCCGCGAAGCGATCAGCGGCGCTGGGGAGAACTGTATGTGCGCGGATTGCTCGCGGTCCGCGGCAAGAAGACGATGCGTGCTCTTGCCAATGGCGCGGGCAGTGCGGCGGAGCAGAGCCTGTACCAGTTCATCAGCAAGTCACCGTGGGACGTCGATCCGGTGCGGGGCGACCTGGCCCGGCTGCTCATCGAGCGCGCACAGCCCCGCGCCTGGGTGGTGCAGCCCCTGGTGATCACCAAGGTGGGACAGCACTCGGTCGGCGTGGAGCGGCAGTGGGTCTCCCGGCTCGGACGGGTCGTCAACTGCCAGCAGGCGATGAGCGTCTGGCTCGCCGGCGACCAGGGGAGCTGCCCCGTGGACTGGCAACTGGCACTGCCCGAGTGCTGGACGGACCAGGACATGCGCCGCCGCGCCTCCATCCCCACCCATGTCGGATCGTGCCCGCCCGAGCAGTGCGCCGTCGACTCGGTGAGCAAGATGTCACGGGAGTGGGGGCTGCGCGGCCGGCCGGTGGTGATGGACCTGCGGGACACCGCACCCCTCGCGGTCTGTACGGACCTGGTGGCCCGCCGGATCCCGTTCGTCGTCCGGGTCGATCCGGCCTCCATCACACCGATGCCGCCGGCCGGGCCGGCCGACAGCGCGCAGGGATGGGTGGGTTCGGCCGGGCTGCTCACCGCGCTGCACAAGCAGCGCATGCCAGTGGAGTGGTTCGACCACGCGGCGCGGATCATGCGCGCCACCTCGGTGGGCGCCGCCCGCGTCGCACTGCGCACTGGCACCGCCGCGCACGGTCGGCCGGAACACCTCGACCTGGTGCTGCTGGCCGCCTGGGCGGACCCCGGCCGGCGTTCCCCAAGCGAGTTCTGGCTCTCCAACCTCGCCCAGTCGCAGCCGGTGCCGCAACAGGCGATGTGCGCTCCGCCTCAAACGTTGCCCGCCACGACACTGGGCACCGTGTACCGCACGGCCATGCTCGCGCGGCGCGTGGAGCGCGATCTGGCGGAGGTGAGCGACGGCCTCGGCATCCGCGACTTCGAGGGCCGCTCGTACCGCGGCTGGCACCACCACATGACGATGGTGTCCCTGGCGCATGCCGTCAGGGTGCTCTCGCCGTCCCGCGCGCACCCCCCGCTCCCGCCCCCGGGCCGGGTCACGCTCGCACCTTCACGGGCCGCCAGAGTGAGCGCCGTATGACCGGAACCGGTCAACGCTCCCTGGCACCCTGGCGGTCCGGAGTCCTGGCCGGCGAGGACCTGGCCCCGATCGTCGAGGAGCTGTGCCGGCTCCTGCCGGCCTGGCTGCCCGGCCGACGCTGGTACGCGGGCAAGGGCCACGGCCCCCGCGCGGTCCGGCCCCTCGTCGCGGAGGCCGTCGTCGCCGGCACACCGGCGCTGTTGCAAACCGTCTTCCGAACCGATGACGGCGAGTGCTACCAGCTTCTCGTCGGCGCCGTGCCCGGCCCGGCCGACGCCCGCCCGGGAGTGCCCGCCGACGCCGTCATCGGCAGCGCCCACACCTCGGACGGGCTGCGGCTGACGCTCTACGAAGCCGGCTCCGACCCAGGTCTGCTGGCCGCCCTGCTGGCGCGCTTCATGGCGGGCGAGCCGTGCGGGGCGGTCGAATACCACCGCCTCCCCGGGGCGACGATCCCGGCCGGACTGCGGGCCAGACCGCTCACCGGCGAGCAGTCCAACACGTCGGTGGTCTTCGGCGACCGGCTGATGCTCAAGGTGCTGCGCCGCATCGTGCCGGGTGTCCCTGCCGAACTGGAGATGCTGAGCGCTCTGCAGCGGGCCGGCGACGTACCCGGCGCGGCACCGCTGGCCTGGGCGCAGACCGCCGGTCGGTACGGCGCCGAGCCGGCCACGCTGTGCGTCCTCCAGGAGTTCGTGCCCTCATGCGGGGACGGCTGGAGCATCGCCACGGCACAGGCCCAGGCCTGCATCCGCGGAGCGTGCGCGTCCGTCGCGCCGCTGGGCGGCTTCTCCGACGACGCGTTCGGTCTGGGGCGGTGCACGGCCGAGGTGCACCGGGCGCTCGCACAGCAGTTGGGGTCGCGCCCGCTGAGCCTGCCGGAAGCCGTGGAGCTGACCGACGCCCTGGTGGCCCGGCTCGACGAGGCTCTGGCCGAGGTACCCGGCCTCACCCCCTACGCGCGTGCTCTGCACACGGCGTACCAGGACCTGCGCGAGGTGGTGCGACGCGGCAACCCGCTGCCGGTCCAGCGCATCCACGGCGACCTCCACCTGGGACAGGCCCTGCGGACCGCCGACGGGTGGGTCCTGATCGACTTCGAGGGCGAGCCCGGGCATCCCGTCGAGGAACGGCGCCACCTGCGGCCGGCGGTCCGCGATGTCGCCGCCATGCTGCGGTCCTTCGACTACGCGGCGCATCACGCCCTCGGTGAGATCCTCGGCATCCCGCCCGGGAAACAGACCTCCCGCGACCTCAGGAGCATGCGCCTGGCGCGCAGGGCCTCGGCCTGGGCCGTCCACAGCAGGCGCGCCTTCTGCGCCGGCTACACCGCGGCGGGCGGCCAGGACCCGCGCACGAGCCCCGTGCTCCTGCGGGCGTTCGAGGCCGACAAAGCCGTGTACGAGGCGCTCTACGAGGTCCGCAACCGGCCCGAGTGGCTGCCCATACCGCTCGCTGCGGTGCGCCGCCTCGCGCGCGGCAGCCGGTTCACGGGCTGATCCGGCAGTTCAGAAAGTCGCTTTTCCTTCTTTGCCCTTTCCGAGGTCCGCTGGACATCATGAACGGGCCCGTCCTAAGGAGAATCCGATGATCCACCAGTTCATTCTGGCGGCGCCCAAGCCGGGCATGACCGCGCAGGAATTCCAGGACTACTGGGTAAATGTCCACGCGGTGCAGTACGCGGCAAAGATTCCGCAGATCCGCAAATACATGGTCGACACGGTGGTGGACATCGAGGGAAACCTCGGTGAGCCGGCGCTGCCCCACCAGGGCATCGCCGAGATCTTCCTGGCCAACGGCGAGGAGCAGCTGGCCTCCCTGCAGACCGAGGAGTTCTTGCAGGGCGCCCGTGTCGACGAGCCCAACTGGGCCGCGTTCTGGCAGACCATCGTCATCGACACCACCGCGCACGAGATCGTCCCCGGCCCGCCGCCCGCCAGGGGGCAGGAGTGGGTCAAGCTCACCGTGCTGCAGAAGCGTCGCCCGGGCCTGTCCCTCGACGACTACCGCAAGCAGACCCTCGACGCGTACGCCTCCATCGTCAAGGCGACCCCGGGCCTGCGGCGCTACCTGCACGCCCACACCGTCGACGGCGCCTACGTCTTCGGCGAGGCGGCCTTCGACAGCGTCGAGCAGCTGTGGTTCGACGACGTGAACGCCCTTGAGGAGGCGCTGCGATCGCCCTACTTCACCGAACAGGTGAAGGCCGCCCGGGACGAGATCGTCGACGAGAAGTACGTCTTCTCCCTCGCGGCGAAGGAGAACTGGATCATCGGCCCGCAGGCCCGCTGATCCCCCTGACCCGGTGGCTGAGGCGCCGACCCCTCCCGTCGCCGCGCCCGGCCGCCCATCCCGAACCGATGACCGAAGGAGTCGGCGTGCCCAGGAAGAACGCCAAGAAGATCCTCGTGATCCTGTCGGAGTACGGCTACTGGGGCGAGGAGTTGGTCGGGCCCCTGCACCACTTCGACCAGCGGGGCTACGAGGTGGAGTTCGCCACCCCGACCGGCAGGCGCGCGCACGCGCTGCCGCCGTCGATGGACCCCGAGTACATCGACCCGCCGCTCGGCCGCTCGGTCACCTCCGAGGAAGTCGCGAAACTCACCGCGGAGATCGACGCCTCCGAGCGCCTGGACGACCCCATCGACATCTCCAGCTGGATCCCGGAGCGTCCCTACACGGCGGACGACGACTACCTGCGCAGGCTGGAGGCCTACCACCGGGCGGTCGACGTAGTGGCGCAGGAACTCGACGCCTACGACGCGCTGCTCATCGTCGGCGGTTCGGGCCCGGTCGTGGACCTCGCCAACAACGAGCGGGTGCACCAGATCATCCTGTCCTTCCTGCGCGCCGACAAGCCGATCGCGGCCGAGTGCTACGGCGTCGCGCCGCTGGCCTTCGCCCGTGACTGGGAGGACCGCAGGTCCATCATCTGGGGCAAGCACGTCACTGGCCACTGCAAGGAGTACGACTACAAGGACGGGACCGGGTTCCTCGGCACCGACTTCGTGATCGGCCCGCCGCCGTACCCGCTGGAGTACATCCTGCGCGACGCCACCGGACCCGAGGGCCGCTACATCGGGAACTTCGGCAAGGAGACCTCGGTGATCGTGGACTATCCCTTCATCACCGGGCGTTCGACGCCGGATTCCTATCTGACCGGAGAAAAGGTCGTCGAGGTGCTCGAAGACGGCCTGCGCCGATTCGGCTGGTAATTCCCGGCGACGATCGAGAAATCGAGAGAAGGCAGACATGGCCAGGCAGGGCAATGCGGCGATCATCGAGCAGTTCATCGCCGACGGAATTCCCTTCATGTTCGGCAACCCAGGAACGGTCGAGCAGGGATTCCTGGACGCGCTGGAGGACTATGACGACCTCCAGTACATCCTGACCCTGCAGGAGACCGTCGCGGTCGGGATCGCGGACGGCTACGCCCGCGCCACGGGCCGGCCCGCACTCCTGCAGCTGCACAGCGGGGTCGGTCTGGGCAACGCCATCGGCATGCTCTACCAGGCCAAGCGCGGCCACTCGCCGATCCTGACGATCGCGGGTGAGTCGGGTGTCCGGTACGAGTCCATGGACGCCCAGATGGCGGCCGACCTGGTCGCCATGGCCAAGCCCGTGACCAAGTACGCGACCCGGGTCACCGACCCGCGTTCGGTGCTGCGGGTGCTGCGGCGGGCGATGAAGACGGCGATGACGCCTCCGATGGGCCCGGTCTTCGTGGCGCTTCCTCTCGACGTCCTCGACGCGATCAACACCGAGCGGATCGTGCCGACTTCCGCTCCCAGTACCCGCAGCGTCCCGGCCGGCCCGCTCGTGGAGCAGGCGGCACGGCTGCTGACCGGCGCCGAGAGGCCGGTCGTCCTCGTGGGCGACGGTGTCTCGGCATCCGGTGCCCAGGACGCACTCGTGCGGGTGGCCGAGCAGTTGGGCGCCGACATATACGGCGTCAACTACTCCGAGGTGAATCTGGACGTCACGCACCCGCTCTACCGCGGGGACCTCGGTCACATGTTCGGCGCCGTCAGCACGGCCGCCGTACGGGACGCCGACGTGGTCCTGATCGTCGGCACGTACACCTTCCCGGAGGTCTTCCCGGACACCGGTGACCCCTTCCGCGCCGACGCCCGGATCGTCCACATCGACCTCGACGACTACGAGATAGCCAAGAACCACCCGGTCACCCTCGGTCTGGTCGCCGATCCGAAGGAGACGCTCACCGCGCTCTCCGCCGAACTGGTCCACAAGCTGTCCGAACTCGACCAGGTGGCTGCGTCGGAACGTCTCGGGACCCGGCGCCGAGAGCGGCCCACCGAGGTGGCGGACGACGGATCGCTGCTCCACGCCTTCCTGCGGGCACTGGCGGCCCAGGTCCCCGACGACGTGATGATCTTCGACGAGGCACTGACCGCCTCCGGCGCCCTCGCCGCCCATCTGCCGGGCCGCCGGCCGGGCCACTGGTTCTCCACGCGCGGCGGCTCCCTCGGTGTGGGCATCCCGGGCGCGCTGGGCATCAAGCTGGCCCACCCGGACAAGACCGTGATCGGCTTCACCGGCGACGGCGGCTCCATGTACACCTTCCAGGCGCTCTACACCGCCGTACGGCACGGCATCGGCGCCAAGTTCGTCATCTGCAACAACCGCGGCTACAAGCTGCTCGACAACAACATCGAGCAGTACTGGCGGGAGCGGGACGTCGCACCGCACCCCTATCCGACGCCGTTCGATCTCTCCCACCCCGACCTGGGCTTCGCGCAGATCGCCGAGGGATTCGGAGTCGAGGCACTGCGGGTCGACGACCACAGCCAGGTCGAGTACGCGGTCAAGCGGATGCTCGCGGACGACAAGCCGTTTCTCATCGATCTGCGGACCACCGAAGGGGGAGACCGTGGCTGACGTACCGTCCCGTGACGGGGTGCTCAGCGGGCGGAAGATCGCGATCTTGGCGGAGAGCGACTTCTACGAGCCCGAAATAGCCTACTACCAGCGCCGTTTCGCCGAGGAAGGCGCTCGGGTCGACTTCGTCACCAGGATGTGGGGCAACAAGTCGATCACCTTCACCGGGCATGAGCACCGGGCTCCGCTGACGGTGACCCGAAGCCTGGAGGACCTGGACGACCGGCGGCTGCGCGAGTACAGCGCACTGATCGTGCCCTCCGGCATGGTCGCCGACCGGCTGCGCTACACCGAGGACGTCGAAGAACTCGCGCCGGCCACGGACCTGCTGCGCCGGGCCTTCGCCCGGTCGGGGGTGCTCAAGGGGATCATCTGCCACGGCATGTGGCTGGCCTCGTCGATCCCGTACGCCGTCCGCGGCCGCAAGGTGGTCTGCCACAACAACCTGCTCGGCGACGTACGCAACATGGGCGCCAACTACGTCGACCAGGACGTCGTCGTCGACGGGGACCTGGTGACCGCCCGCACGGGCGACCACTGCCATCTGTTCGCGCGGACCATCATCGACGAACTCGTACTGCGAGGGGTGTGACAGCCATGTCAGGAAGTGCCAGGAACGTCGACTTCACCTTCTCGGACACCATCGCGGGACGGGTGTCCGGCTTCGACAGCGAGGCCCGCGTGCTCTCCCTAGTCACCGCCGACGGCCGGTCCTTCGACGTCAGCCTCGACGGTGGCCCCAGCGCGGAGCTGCTGCACAACCTGGGCGAGCCGTACCAGGACGCCACGAGCCATGTCGACGAGCTGCTCACCGAAGGCGCCTTCGTCCTCGCGTACGGCATCTTCTACCCCCACAGCGAGACGCTGCGCTTCGAAGCCAAGCGGCTGATCTTCGTGGGACGCGACCCCGAGGACTTCCGCTTCGAAGAGGCGGGCTGGTGGATCCGGCAGATCGAGGAGATAGCCGGCTTCTACCGCAAGGCCCAGTTCGGCGACGGTCCCGTCGACTTCAGGAATTACCGCACCGAGATCCGGCTCGGCGGCGACAAGACCGCGAGCCACGTCCAGGAGACGGACACCATCTCGCGGCTCGTCTACGGCATGGCCTCCGCCTTCCTGCTCACCGGTGACGACGAGTACCTGGAGGTCGCCGAGCGCGGCACCGAGTACCTGCGGGAGCACATGCGGTTCGTGGACACGGACGAGAACGTCGTGTACTGGTACCACGGTCTCAAGGTCGACGGCGACGTGGAGACGAAGCTGTTCACGTCCGAGTTCTCCGACGACTACGACGCGCTGCCCGCCTACGAGCAGATCTACGCGCTGGCCGGGCCCGTGCAGACCTACCGGGTCACCGGTGACCCGCGCATCAAGGCGGACGCGGACGCCACCATCCGGCTCTTCGACCGTTTCTTCCTGGACCCGGAGGACGGCGGTTACTTCTCGCACATCGACCCGATCCTGCTCAGCCCCCTGCACTCCTCGCTCGGCCCCAATCAGGCGCGCAAGAACTGGAACTCCGTCGGTGACCACGCGCCCGCGTACCTGATCAACCTGTACCTGGCGACCGGCGAGCAGAAGTACGCCGACATGCTGGAGTACACCTTCGACACCATCGTCGAGCACTTCCCCGACCTCAAGAACAGCCCGTTCGTGCAGGAACGATTCCACAAGGACTGGTCGCACGACACCACCCACGGGTGGCAGCAGAACCGCGCGGTCATCGGGCACAACCTGAAGATCGCCTGGAACCTGATGCGCATGAACGCGCTGCGTCCCAAGGACGCCTACCTGCAGACGGCGGTCTCCCTCGGCGAGACCATGCCCGAGGTCGGCAGCGACCGACAGCGGGGCGGCTGGTACGACGTCGTGGAACGTGTCCGGGTCGACGGTGAGGAAAGGTTCCGCTTCGCCTGGCACGATCGCAAGGCCTGGTGGCAGCAGGAGCAGGCGATCCTCGCCTACCTGATCCTGCACGGCGTCACCGGCCGGGTGGACTTCCGCTCCGAGGCGCGCGACGCCCAGTCGTTCTACAACGCCTTCTTCCTCGACCACGACGAGGGCGCCGTCTACTTCAACACCATGGCCAGTGGTCTGCCCTACCTCCTCGGCGTGGAGCGCCTCAAGGGCAGCCACTCCATGTCGATGTACCACTCGGCCGAGCTGTGCTACCTCGCGGCCGTCTACAACAACCTGCTCGTCAACGGCAAGGCGATGGACTTCTGGTTCAAGCCCGACCCCGCCCTGGTCGAGGACCGCGTCCTGCGGGTCGCCCCCGACCTGTTGCCGGCCGGAGCGGTGCGCATCGCGGCCGTGCAGGTCGACGGTGAGGAGCACACCGATTTCAACGCCCAGGCCCTGACCGTCCGGCTGCCCGAGACCTCGGGCCGGGTCAAGGTCAAGGTCCGCCTCGAAGCCAACTTCCGTACGAAGGTGATGGGATGACTGTCAAGGTCAGCTCGCAGGTGCTCGCCGGTGCCACCGTCGTCGCCCTGGAAGGCGAGATCAACTCGACCACCTCCGGCGGACTGCAGTCCCAGCTGCTGCCGTTCATCGGGCAGGGCTCCGTCGTCCTGATCGACCTCACCGGGATCTCGTACATTTCCAGCGCCGGCCTGCGCACCCTGCTCATCGTGCACCGCCACGCCCAACAGCTGGACGCCGAGATCACCCTGGTCGGTCTCTCCGAGGAGGTCTCGTTCGTCATGTCCGCCACGGGGTTCCTGGACTTCTTCCGGATCGCCGAGGACCTGGACGCCGAGCTGGAACGCGCGGGCCGATGAGCACCCCGGACGTCCGGGAGCGCATCGACGCCTTTCCGACGCACCGGATCGGCCCGTACCGGGTCCGGGCCGGGCGGCCCTTCCCCTACGGAGCGACCCCGGTGCCCGGCGGTGTCAACTTCTCGGTCTACTCCGACGGCGCCACCGCGATGAGCCTGGTGCTCTTCGACAAGGGCGCCACCCGGCCCAGCGCCGAACTGGAGTTCCCGCCCGAGTTCCGCATCGGCAGCGTGTACGCCATGACGGTATTCGGGCTCGACGTGGAGAACCTGGAGTACGGGTTCCGCGCCGCCGGCTCCTTCGACCCGGAGCACGGCGACCGCTTCGACGCCGGCAAGGTGCTCAGCGACCCCTACGCACGGCTGGTCTCCGGACGCGAGGTGTGGGGGCGCGAACCCGACTGGGACAACGTCTACCACTACCGCGCGCAGGTGCTGAACGACGACTTCGACTGGGGCGGCGACCGGCCGCTGCGCATTCCCGCCGAGGACCTCGTGATCTACGAGACGCACGTCCGCGGCTTCACCCGGCACCCCTCCTCGCAGGTTTCGGCGCCGGGCACGTACGCCGGGATGCGGGAGAAGATCCCCTACCTGCTGGAGCTGGGTGTCAACTGCCTGGAACTACTGCCGGTGTTCGAGTTCGACGAGCTGGACAATCCACGCTCCGATCCGGTGACCGGCGAGCGGCTGTACAACTACTGGGGCTACAACACCGTCTCGTTCTTCGCCCCCAAGGCGGGCTACGCCGCCACCGGCCCCTTCGGCATGCAGGCCGACGAGTTCAAGTCGCTGGTCAAGGAGCTGCACAAGGCCGGGATCGAAGTGGTGCTCGACGTCGTCTTCAACCACACGGCCGAAGGGAACGAGCAGGGCCCCACCATCTCGTTCCGCGGACTCGACAACGCCACCTACTACATGCTCACCCCGCGCGGCGAGTACTACAACTTCAGCGGCACCGGCAACACCGTCAACTGCAACCATCCCGTGGTACGGGACTTCGTGCTCTCCTGCCTGCGCCACTGGGTCGCCGAATACCACATCGACGGGTTCCGCTTCGACCTCGCGGCCATCCTCGACCGGGCCCCGGACGGCACCCCGCTGCCCAACCCGCCGCTGCTCGAACAACTGGCGCACGACCCGATCCTGCGGCACACCAAGCTGATCGCCGAGGCATGGGACGCGGCCGGGCTGTACCAGGTGGGCAACTTCCCCAACTACGGCCGCTGGTCGGAGTGGAACGGCAAGTACCGCGACACGGTCCGGCGCTTCGTCAAGGGCGAGCCGGGGCTGGTCGGTGAACTGGCGACCCGGATGGCCGGCTCGCCCGACCTGTACCAGGGCCGGACCTCGTCCGCTTCCGTCAACTTCATCACCGCCCACGACGGATTCACCCTGGCCGACCTGGTCTCGTACAACGACAAGCACAACGAGGCCAACGGCGAGAACAACAACGACGGAGCCAACGACAACAACAGCTGGAACTGCGGGGAAGAGGGGCCCAGCGCCTCCCCGCACGTCCGTGATCTGCGGCTGCGGCAGATGAAGAACCTGCTGACCATCCTCCTGACGAGCCAGGGCATCCCGATGATCCTGGCCGGCGACGAGGTCGCCCGCACCCAGCTCGGCAACAACAACACCTACTGCCAGGACAACGACCTCTCCTGGTTCGACTGGGGGCTCCTCGAGGTCAACGCCGAACTCCTCCGGTTCACCCGGGCGCTGATCGCCTTCCGGCACGCACATCCGGTACTGCGCTCCACCGACCACCCGACCGGCACGGACCGGGTCGGCAGCGGCTATCCCGACGTCAGCTGGCACGGCGTGCGCGCCTGGGCCCCGGACTGGGCCGACCACGGCCGGGTCCTCGCGATGATGCGGTGCGGTCGGCACGCCAAGGGCGGCAGCGTGGCCGACGACCACGTGTACGTCGCCGTGAACGCGCACTGGGAGGCACACGACCTGGAGCTGCCCGCCCTGCCCGACGGACAGCGCTGGCACCTCTTCGCCGACACGGGCACCGCCGTTCATCCCGTCGGTGCCGAGCCGGAACTCAAGCACCCCGGGCGCTTCCACCTGGGACCCCACTCCGCGGTCGTCCTCGTGGGACGCGCGGCTCACCGGACGACCGTCTGACCCAGAAGGAGAACCATCGTGGCTTTCGACGCGAGGCTCAGGATCAACGACAACATCGCCACCATCGAACTGGAGGGGGAGCTGGACGCCTCGACGGCCGGCGAGTTCCACGACACCGTCGGCCGGGCGGCCGGGTCCGGCGCCGTCGAACTGGTCATCCGCGCCGAGCAGCTCGGCTACCTGTCCAGCGCGGGCCTGCGCTCCCTGATCTTCGCCCGCCAGAAGATGGGCGACGGGGTGCGCATCGCCGTCGTGGGCGCGTCCGAGCCGGTGGCACGGACCATCCGGCTCGCCGGATTCGACCACAGCATCCATCTCGTGGACGCCTGAAGGGACGAACCGAGATGACGTTCGACTTCGAGGCCGCAACGGCCGGCAGGGCCGCAAGGGCGGCGGGCCTCGCGCAGGCGCCCGGGTGCGGCGGGGCGAACGCACTCCGTGTCCCCGCGACCATCGATTCCCTCGAACCGGTATCCGACTTCGTTCTCGGCCTGGGCAAACAGGCCCGGCTTCCCGAGAGTTCGCTGTACCGGCTGCGCCTGGCCGCCGACGAACTCGCCACGAACATCGTGGTGCACGGATACCGCGGCGAGCCGGGCGAGATCACCGTGGACGGCGGCATCGACCCGGGCGACGTATGGGTCCGCTTCCAGGACGACGCCCCGGCGTTCGACCCGAGGCAGGGCATGCGGGAGCCCGAGCTGGACGTGCCGCTCGAACAGCGGCAGATCGGCGGCCTCGGCGTCTTCCTGGCGTTCACAGCGGTGGACACCTTCGAGTACGAGCTGGTCGCTGGGCGCAATGTGAGCACCCTCGTGATGCGCCGGCCGGCAGCCGAGTAGACGAGGCGGAGATGGCGCAGACGAGAGTGCTGATACTGGATGAGCGGCGGGCCGTGCCGAAAGCCCTGTCCAAGGCGCTGGACGCCGTCGGCGCCGAGGCGCACACCTGTACGCCGGGCGAGGTGCTGGCGGCGTCGCGCGGCCGGATGCCGGGGGTGACGGCCCTGCTAGCGAACGCGACGCTTTCCCCCCACACCGTCAGGTCGGTGGCCCGAAGGCTCGCGGACGAGGGACAGCAGCCCACCGTGGTGGCGTACGCGGAACGCGACCTGCACCTCCTCGACGGCCATGTGCGCGCGGGCTCGGACTATCTGCTCCCGCCCTTCCATCCCGTCCTGGTGGAGGCGCGGCTGCGTGACTGCCACCAGCACGCCGAGCTGAACCGGAACATGGAGGAGGTCGCCGCACACGCCGAACTGCTCAGCTACGAACGGGAGCTGGAGATAGGCCGGGAGATCCAGCTGGGATTCCTGCCGGACTCGCTGCCCAGCCCCGACGGCTGGGACATCCGGGTGCGCTTCAGGCCCGCGCGCACCGTGGCCGGGGACTTCTACGACGTCTTCGAACTGGTCAACCGGCGGCGGCTGGCGCTCGTCGTGGCCGACGTGTGCGACAAGGGCGTCGGCGCCGCCCTGTTCATGGCACTGATCCGCTCCCTGCTGCGGCACACCGCCGAACAGAGCGGCCTGCAGAACCTCATCGCGGCGGACCTCATGGGGGAGGAGCCCGGCGGGGCCGAGCACGCGCGGGCCATTCCGGTCGTGGGCGCCACCCCGCTGCTGAACGCGGTCGTGGGCACCAACAGCTACCTGACCCGCAACCACATCAAACAGGGCTACTTCGCCACCATGTTCTTCGGCGTCCTGGACCCGGTCACCGGCAACCTCGTCTACATCAACGGCGGACACAACCCGCCCGTCCTGGTGAGCGGAAGCGGCGGCGAACCCGTGCTGCTCCAGCCCACCGGGCCGGTCGTGGGTGTCATGCCGGACTGCACCTTCTCGCTGGGGTACGCGCAGATCGGCCCGGGGGACACGCTCTTCATCTACACGGACGGGGTCACCGAGGCCCGCTCGCAGACCGGGCGCTTCTTCGGCGAGGACCTCCTCGTCCAGCAGCTGACCGAGGCCGCCGTGCGCGGTGAGCAGCTGCTCGACCACATGGACGGCGCGCTCAGCGACTTCGTCGGCCAGGCCGAGCAGTCCGACGACATCACGATGCTGGCCGTGCACTGGCAGGCGCCGGCCGGGGCCGCCGACTGACCAGAACCGCTCACCGGCCAGCGTGCCGACTCCCAGAACCGTCAGGTGGAGACCATGTCGCAGATCATCACGGTGCACTCCTACCGAGGGGGCACCGGCAAATCCAGCACGGCCGCCAACCTCGGGCTGCTACTGGCCTCCTCGGGCCTTCGGGTCGCCCTGGTGGACACCGACATCCAGACCCCCGCCCTGGACGTGATCTTCGGCGACACGGCGGTCCCCGCGCGCCGCTCGCTCACCGACTACCTCATCGGCCGCTGCGAGATCGAGGAGGCGGCCTACGCCGTCGACGAGAGCGCCGGACACGACGGGTTCTTCCTGGTTCCGGCCAGGAGCCAGACCACCGGGGTCAACGAGATCATGGGCCGCGGTTACGACGTGGGCCTGCTGCGCGAGGGCTTCGACCGGCTCATCGACACCCTGGCCCTCGACGTGCTGCTGCTCGACACCCACGCGGGCTTCAACAACGAGACCGTGACCGCGATGGCGAGTTCGGACGCGCTCGTCGTCGTGACCCGGGCCGACCGCCTGGACCTCGCCGGCGCCAAGGAGACGACGGCCCTGGCGAGCCGGCTCGGCTTCGCCGCCATGAGCGTCGCCGTGAACATGGCCCCCGACGGCGGGGTGGGCGACCGGCTGCGCGTCGCCGTGGAGAGCGCCTACAACACCCGCATCACCACGGTGCTGCCGTACGCGCCCGAGATGGCCCTGCTCGCGGGGGAACGGGTGTTCTCCACGGCATACCCGCTGCACCCGCTGGTGTCGGGATACCGCCGGATCATCGCGGAGGTCAGCAACGGGACCACCGCGATCCGGCGCTGACCGCGTCCGCCGGCCCACGAGAACCGCTCGCACCACCGAGCACCCCCTGTCCAGCGACCGCACCCCGGTGCGAGGAGGCACGAGCACTATGGAGGGCAAGCCCATGCAGCGCGACGTGACGCGCCCGCCCACCGGAGCCGCACCGCCGGCCGGTGGGTCCACGGGCCGACCGGGATCCGGGCCGGGTATGGGCCGTATCCCCGTCGTGGACGTGTCGCCCCAGGTGGACGGCGGCCGCACCCCCGCCCGCGCCGTCCCCGGCGAGGAGTTCGAGGTCTGCGCCACCGTCTTCCGGGAAGGGCATGACGCGATCGGCGCCGGCGTCGTCCTCACCGACCCCCACGGCACCGCGGGCGACTGGATCCCGATGCACCTCGTGGCCCCCGGCACGGACCGCTACACCGCGTGGATCACCGCCGGACGGGAGGGAGACTGGACCTACCGGGTGGACGCGTGGACGGACCCCTGGGCGACATGGCGCCAGGCCGCCGAGATCAAGGTGGCGGCCGGGATTGAGACCGCGCTGGTCCTGGAGGAGGGCGCGCTGCTCCTGGAAGAGGCGGCCGGCACCGTCCCCGCCGACGCCGCCCGGCAGCTGACCGGGGCGGCCGGGCTGCTGCGGGACGGGCGCCTGGACGCGCAGGAACGGCTCACCGCCGTCACCGGCTCCCCCGTGGCCGCCCTGCTCGCCGCCCACCCGCTGCGCAGACTGCTCACCCGCTCGCCGGAACTGCCGCTGCGGGTGGACCGGAAACGCGCCCTGTACGGCGCCTGGTACGAGTTCTTCCCCCGCTCCGAGGGGGCCGTCGTCGCCGCGACGGGCGACCAGGCTGCGGAGCCGGTGCGCTCGGGCACGCTGCGGACCGCGGCCAAGCGGCTGGAGGCCGTGGCGGACATGGGTTTCGACGTCGTCTATCTGCCGCCGGTCCACCCGATCGGCACCATTCACCGCAAGGGCGCGGGCAACACGCTGCAGGCAGGTCCGCACGACCCCGGCTCACCCTGGGCGATCGGATCGGCCGCGGGCGGACACGACGCCGTCCACCCGGACCTGGGAACCCTCGACGACTTCGACCACTTCGTGGCGCGCGCCGGTGAACTCGGGCTCGAAGTGGCCCTGGACTTCGCCCTCCAGTGCTCCCCCGACCATCCGTGGGTCACCGAGCACCCCGAGTGGTTCCGGCACCGCGCCGACGGTTCGATCGCGTTCGCCGAGAACCCCCCGAAGAAGTACCAGGACATCTACCCGATCGACTTCGACACCGACCCGGAAGGACTGCACACCGAGTGCCTGCGCGTGCTGAGGCACTGGATGGCCCACGGAGTACGGATCTTCCGCGTCGACAATCCGCACACCAAGCCCGTCGCCTTCTGGGAACGGCTCATCGACGAGGTGCGCGCCGCCGATCCCGACGTGCTCTTCCTCGCGGAGGCGTTCACCCGCCCGGCCATGCTGCACGCCCTGGCGCGCGTGGGCTTCCACCAGTCGTACACGTACTTCACCTGGCGCAACTCCAAGGACGAGGTGGAGGCCTACCTCGCCGAACTCGCCGGCCTCGGCGGCGAGAGCAGCTCGGCCTACCTGCGGCCCAATCTGTTCGTGAACACACCCGACATCCTCAACGCCTACCTCCAGTACGGCGGCAGGGCGGCCTTCGCGGCACGTGCGGTGCTCGCCGCCACGGCCGGTCCGACGTGGGGCGTGTACGCCGGGTACGAGCTGTATGAGAACGTGCCCATGGGGCCCGGGAGCGAGGAGTACCTGGACTCCGAGAAGTACCAACTGCGTCCTCGCGACTGGGTGGCCGCGGAGACGGCGGGCGACTCCCTGGCCCCCCTGATCCGTGCGCTCAACGACATCCGGCGTGCTCACCCGGCCCTGCACCAGCTGCGCAACCTCCGCTTCCACCGCACCGACAACGACGCGGTGACGTGCTTCTCCAAGCGGTCCGCCGACGGCGACTGGGTCCTCGTCGTGCTCAACCTTGACCCGCACGAAACACGCGAGGCGACCGTCACCCTCGACCTGCCCGCGCTGGGACTGGAGCGCTCGGAGACCTTCCAGGTGCACGACGCCCTGTCCGGCGAGAGCTACCGCTGGGGCCGCGACAACTACGTACGCCTCGATCCACAGCACCGAGTGGCCCACATACTCACGGACGGGACCGAGCAGTCGTGACCACCGCACAGCGCCCCACTGCCCTGCCCGCCACCCACCTCAAGCGGCTCGCCACGGGAGACCTCAGCGACCCGCACGCGCTGCTCGGCCCGCACCCGGGCGCCGGGGGCGTGACCGTGCGGGTGCTGCGGCCGCTCGCCGACCAGGTGTGGCTGACCGCGCCGTCGGGCGAGCCGCTGGCGGAACTGGAACACCAGGGCGAGGGCGTGTTCGTGGGCAGCCTGGCGGGCCCGGCCGTCCCCGACTACCGGGTGCGTGTCCACTACGGCACCGACGTGTTCGCCTACGACGACCCCTACCGCTTCGTGCCCACCCTCGGCGAACTCGACCTGCACCTGATCCGCGAGGGCCGGCACGAACAGCTGTGGAAGGTGCTCGGGGGCCGCCTCTGCGAGCACGAGTCGGGCCGGGGCACGGCCGCCGGTACGGCGTTCGCCGTGTGGGCCCCCAACGCCCGCGCCGTGCGGCTGATCGGCGACCTCAACCACTGGGACGGCAGAACCCACCCGATGCGCTCGCTCGGTGCCAGTGGGGTGTGGGAGCTGTTCGTCCCCGGCATCGGCGAGGGCTGCCGGTACAAGTACGAGATCCTCACCCGGGACGGCCGCTGGATCCAGAAGGCGGACCCCCTCGCCGCCTCGGCGGAGCCGGCACCGGGCACGGCCTCCGTCGTCTTCGGCTCCCGTCATGACTGGGGCGACGAGGCCTGGATGGCCCGGCGCGGCGAACGGAGCGCGGACCGGGCCGCGATGAGCGTCTACGAAGTGCATCTGGGCTCCTGGCGCCCCGGCCTCGGCTACCGCGAGCTGGCGGTCGAGCTGCCCGCCTACGTCAAGGCGCTGGGCTTCACCCACGTGGAGTTCATGCCGGTGGCCGAGCATCCGTTCGGGGGCTCCTGGGGCTACCAGGTGTCCTCGTACTATGCACCGGCGGCAGGCCTCGGAAGTCCCGACGACTTCCGGGCCCTGGTCGACGCGCTGCACCGGGCGGGCGTCGGCGTCATCCTGGACTGGGTCCCCGCCCATTTCCCCAAGGACGAGTGGGCCCTGGCCCGCTTCGACGGGACCGCGCTCTACGAGCACCCGGACCCGCGCCGCGGTGAGCACCCCGACTGGGGGACTCTCGTCTTCGACTACGGCCGCAACGAGGTGCGCAACTTCCTCGTCGCGAACGCGGTCTACTGGTGCGAGGAGTTCCACGTCGACGGCCTGCGGGTCGACGCCGTCGCCTCCATGCTCTACCTCGACTACTCGCGCCCCGACGGCGCATGGCTGCCGAACGTGTACGGCGGCCGTGAGAACCTGGAGGCGGTGGAGTTCCTCCAGGAGATGAACGCCACCGTGCCCCGACGCTGCCCCGGAGCGCTGACCATCGCGGAGGAGTCCACGGCGTGGGACGGCGTCACCCGGCGCACCGACCACGGAGGGCTCGGCTTCGCCCTGAAGTGGAACATGGGCTGGATGCACGACTCGCTGTCGTACATGGCCGAAGACCCGGTGCACCGCCAGTACCACCACCACCGCATGACGTTCCCGACGACGTACGCGTACGCGGAGAACTACACCCTGCCGATCAGCCATGACGAGGTGGTGCACGGCAAGGGCTCGCTGCTGACCAAGATGCCCGGAGACCGCTGGCAGCAGCTGGCCAACCTGCGTGCCTTCCTCTCCTTCATGTGGGCCTTTCCCGGTAAGCAACTCCTGTTCATGGGGCAGGAGTTCGCCCAGGACACCGAGTGGTCCCACGAACGCGGCCCGGACTGGTCCGTCCTCGGGCGCGGCGCGCACAGCGCCGTGCGCGACCTGGTGCGCGATCTCAACCGCCACTACCTCGAGGAACCCGCGCTGTGGAGCCTCGACACCCGGTCCGAGGGCTTTCGCTGGATCGACGCGGACGCGGCCGAGGACAACGTGTACTCCTTCGTGCGCTACGGCGAGGCAGGCGAGTCGCTGGTGTGCGTCTTCCACTTCCAGCCCACCGTCCGGCGCGACTTCCACCTGGCGCTGCCCGAGACGGGCCACTGGAGCGAGGTGCTCAACACGGACGCGGCACGGTACGGAGGCTCCGGGGTCACCAATCCCGGGCGCGTCCACGCCGTCCCCGACCCCCGGCACGGCCTGCCGGCCGGCGCGAGCGTGGTCCTGCCGCCGCTGGGCGGCGTGTGGTTCCGCAAGCAATGACGCAGCCTAAGGAGACACCATGCCAGCTCCCCGCCTGAGGACCACCCCGTTGCCCGGCATCGGGGTGCAGTACGAGCTGACCACACGCCGGCACGACACCCTGTCGGTGATCGCCCACCGGGACACCAAACGCACCCTGAACGTGCACCACGACGACGATCCGGACTCGGCGGGCCTCTCCCTGGTGCTGACCGGCGCGGAGGCCCTGTCACTCGCCGACGCCCTGCTGCCCGGCCACAACAATCCCAACCTGCTGCACACCAGCGACTTCGGGCTGCTGGCCGAGCAGGTGACCGTCACCGGCACCTCCTACTGGAACGGGCGCGCCCTCGGGGAGACCAGGATGCGCACCGCCACCGGAGCCTCCATCGTCGCCGTCATGCGCAGGTCCCACGCGATCCCCTCGCCAGGACCCGACTTCCGCCTGCACGGGGGCGACATCGTGATCGTCATCGGCACCCGGGAAGGCGTGGACGGCGCCCACGAGATCCTCGAACGGGGCTGATCACGTGCACTCCGCGGTCTTTCTCATCGAGTTCGGTGCCGTCGTACTGGCGCTCGGCCTGCTCGGCCGCTTCGCCGTACGCCTCAAGTTCTCCCCGGTCCCGCTCTATCTGCTGGCCGGACTGCTGTTCGGCGCGGGCGGTGTCGTCCCGCTCGGCGGCAGCGAACAGTTCATCGAGGTCGGCGCCGAGATCGGCGTCGTACTGCTGCTCCTGATGCTCGGCCTGGAGTACACGGCGGCCGATCTCGTCGGTCACCTCAAGACCCACGCCCGGGCGGGCGGCGTCGACTTCCTGCTCAACGCGGTCCCCGGCGCGGCCGCCGCGCTGCTGCTCGGCTGGGGACCGGTGGCCGCCGTGGTGCTCGCGGGCGTCACCTGGGTCTCGTCGTCCGGCGTCATCGCGAAGGTGCTCGGCGACCTGGGCCGGCTCGGCAACCGGGAGACCCCGGTCATCCTCAGCATCCTCGTCCTCGAAGACCTCGCCATGGCGCTCTACCTGCCGATCCTGACGGCGCTGCTCGCCGGTTCGGGCTGGCTGGCGGGCGGTCTGACCCTGGGTATCGCGCTTGCCGCGGTCGGTACCGTCCTGCTCGTCGCGGTGCGCTACGGCCGGGTCATCTCGCGTTTCGTGTCCAGCGACGACCCAGAGAAGCTGTTGCTCGTCGTCCTCGGTACGACGCTGCTCGTCGCCGGTGTCGCCCAGCAGCTGCAGGTTTCGGCGGCGGTGGGTGCGTTCCTCGTGGGTATCGCCCTGTCCGGTGAGGTGGCCGAGAACATCCACCATCTGCTGATGCCGCTGCGGGACCTGTTCGCCGCGGTGTTCTTCGTGTTCTTCGGTCTGAGCACCGACCCCAGCACCATCCCGTCGGTGCTGCCGCCCGCGCTCGCGCTGGCGGTGCTCACCGTCGGGACGAAGATCGGCACCGGGTACTGGGCCGCCCGGCGCGCCGGCATCGCCGAACGTGGCAGGTGGCGGGCCGGCGGCGCGCTGGTCGCGCGGGGTGAGTTCTCCATCGTCATCGCCGGACTCGCCGTCTCCGCCGGCGCGGTCGACCCTTCCCTCGGCCCGATGGCCACCGCGTACGTGCTGCTGCTGGTCGTCATGGGCCCGGTGGCGGCCCGCTTCACGGAGCCGGCCGCGCGGCGGATCGCCCGGTGGCGTGGCAAGGAGTACCCCGCGCCGGGTCCCGTACGGCGGTCTCTGGCGTCCCGGCCGGCCGAGCCGGAGCCCACGGCCGCGGCCTCCGAATGAGGCCGCGGCCGGACTCGGTGCCCACGACGAAGCCCGTTTGCCCGGCGTCCGAAGACGCCGGGCAAACGGGCTCCGCCTGCTCCCGCTCGGCTCAACTACCGGTGGATACAGGCGAGTTGTCACCCGCGCCGGCCGGCACGGAGCCGGTCACCGGGGCCTGGGCGACGGGCACCTTCAGGAACCGGGTGGCCCATACCGCGGGCAGGGCGACGACGGCGAAGACCAGCGCGGTCAGCGGGACGTCGTCGATGCCGAAGGAGGCCAGCGCCCAGCCGCCGACCGCGGCGCCCGAGGCGACACCCACGTTCGCGGCGGACGCACCCAGCGTGGCGGCCAGGTCGGCGCCCTCCCCGGCCAGCGAGATGACGCGCAGCTGGAGCGAGGGGGTGACACCGAAACCGACGATGCCCCAGGCGGCCAGGGCGACACCGACCAGCGGCGGGCTGTCCCGGAAGAGGTACAGGCCGAGCAGGCCCGCGATGAGGACACCGTTGCCCACCAGCAGGGTCCGCGAGGCGTTGATGTCGGCGAAGCGCCCGCCGGCGAAGGTGCCGACCGCGCTGAACACACCGAAGATCATCAGGAAGACGCTCACCATGGCGCCCCTGATGCCGGTGACGTCCTCCAGGAACGCCGCCAGATACGTGAACGCGACGAACTGCGAGCCCATGAGCAGCACTTCGGCCCCCAGCATGGCCAGCACTCGGGGATGGAAGGCGTGCTGGGCCTGGGAGCCGAGTCCGCCCGAGCCGCGGCTCGGCACGGACGGCACCCAGACCATGATCACGACGAGGGCGATGACGCCGAGGACGGCCACACCGGCGAACGTGGCCTGCCAGCCGAGGCTCTGGCCCAGCAGCGTACCGAGCGGCACCCCGAGCACCGTCGACACGGAGATGCCGCCGAAGACCAGCCCGACGGCCTGACCCCGGTGCTCCGGGGCGACCAGGCCGGTGGCGACCGCGGAGGCAGCACCGAGGAACAGGCCGTGCAGGGCGCCA
Organism: Streptomyces sp. NPDC006739; assembly: GCF_042869815.1. Lineage (NCBI taxonomy): Bacteria > Bacillati > Actinomycetota > Actinomycetes > Kitasatosporales > Streptomycetaceae > Streptomyces > Streptomyces sp. NPDC006739. The sequence goes on along the minus strand of NZ_JBIAGM010000035.1, from coordinate 33,616 downwards.
CACAGCACCCGCGCGACGACCAGGAGACCGAACACCCCGGCGAAGACCGCGGCCAGGTTGCCGAGCACGAAGACGACCAGCGCCGCGCACAGCAGAGTGTGGCGCGGCACCTTGATGGTCGCCGCCGTCACGATCGGGCCGCCCAGGGAGATGCCGAGCGCGTAGGCGGTGACCAGCAGGCCCGCTGTGCTCAGTGAGACGTCCAGATCGCCGGCGATGAGATTGAGAACGCCGACGATGACCAGTTCGGCCGTGCCGATGACGAAAGCGCCCAGGCCGAGGGCGCCCAGAGCGAGCTTGTTGCGGGTCTCGCCGGGCCCCGGTGCGGTGGCGGTGCTCATGGAGAAGCCACTCCTTTGGAAGGGGACAGAAGCAGGTGCGGGGGCACCACGGCGGCGGCGCGGGCCGCGCTCACCAGTCGATCCTCCTGCGGTTGCGGAAGAACCCCCCGGTGGGCCCGGAGTCCGGCAGGCGCGCCAGCCAGACCACGGTGTCGGCGCCCTGCTCGACACCGGTCGGCGCCCCGCGGCCCCCCATGTCGGTGCGGACCCAGCCCGGACAGACCGCGTTGACCTTGACGGTCTGCGGCATCGCGGCGGACACCACCAGGGTCAGCGCGTTCAGCGCGGCCTTGGAGATGCCGTAGGCCGCCGGGGACGGCACGTTCTCGGTGAGGGCGCCGAGCCCGGAGGAGACGTTCACCACCCGGCCGTAGCCGCGCCGCGCCATGCCGGGGCAGAACGCCTGGCAGGTGCGGAACGCTCCCATGAGGTGCACGTCCAGGGCCCGGCGCATGATGTCCTCGTCGAGCGAGAAGAACGAGACCGTCGGATAGATTCCGGCGTTGTTGACCAGGACGTCGACCTCGACGCTGTCCTCGGCCAGCCGTTCCGCACACGCGGTGACGCTCTTGGCGTCGCTGACGTCCAGCTCCTCCACCCGCACGCGCGGGCTGCTCAGGGTGCGCGCGGCCGCCAGGCCGCGCTCCGGATCCCGCGCGCCGAGGACGACGTCGAGGCCGGCCAGATCCAGCCGGCGGACGGTCTCCAGACCGATGCCGCGGTTGGCGCCCGTGACGAGGGCGGTGCGGTTGCGTTGCCGGTTCACGTTCTCGGACTCCTCGCCGCGGTCAGACCTTGTAGCGCTGCTTGACGTCCTCGGCGAACCCGAGGTAGTCACGCAGCGGCCATACGGTCTCGAACTCCAGGTACTCCCGCATGGGGAGCCGGCCCAGAGCGGTGCGGTCGAGTTCCTCGGCATCGGGCGAGTCGATGATGGCGATAACGCGCTTTTGCGCGGCGACCTTCCAAATACCGACGCAGAAGCCGGAGTCCACCGTCTCCTGGGCGTGGACGGCTTCGTCCTGCTCAAGCTCCCACAGCTCGTCGAGGGTGAGGCGTCCCTCGTGCTTCCACTTCATCTGGACGTAGAACAGCATGCGTCAACTCCGTGTCTGTGAACGCCGTCGGGCATCGGGCGTCAGCGGGCGCCGCGGGACCGGATCAGCTCGGTGAGCGCGTGGTCGGCGCCGAAGACCTCGACGGCGAGGTCGAGCGGTGTCTTGCCGTCGTGGCCGAGGAGGTCGAGCCGGGCGCCGGCCTCGACGAGCGTGCGGGCGCAGTCCTCGTAGCCGTGCCACAGGGCGTCGTGCAGCGGGCTGTAGCCGTTGGTCGCGCCCTGGTAGTCGAGGTCGATGCCGTCCTGCCGGACCAGATCGGCGGTGATTCCGGCGTGACCGTTGTAGACGGCCTTGTGCAGCGGTACGGCGCCGAAGGTGGGCTCGACGGCGTTCACGTCCGCGCCCGCCGCGAGCAGCAGACGCACGATCTCGTCGTGTCCGTCGCGGCAGGCCACGAGCAGCGGGGTGTGACTGTCGTTGAAGCCGCTCAGGTTGGGGGAGCGCTCGTCGACCGGCACACCGGCGGCGAGCAGCTTGCGCACGCGCTCGGTATCGCCCTGTGCGGTCGCGGCCATCAGTTCCTGGTCGGCCACCGCGCGTTCGTCGTCGGCCCGGCGGGCGTTGAGGTGCTCCTCGGCCTTGAGCAGCTTGTCCTTGCCGAACGTGTTGACGTTCAGCTCGTACGCGAAGTGCTGCTCCAGCGAGAAGCCGTAGTGCGTGTAGACCTGCAGCGCGGTGCCCTGGGCCAGCAGGTACTCGGCGATGTCCGGGTACTTGTACCACAGGGCGTCCATCAGGGCGGTGTGCCCGGTGGTGGGTGCCACCGCGTCCACGAAGGCACCGGCCTCGACGAGGGCCTTCACCACGTCCAGGCTGCCGCCCTGGCAGGCCTTGTGCAGCGCGGTCGCACCGGCCCGGGTGTCGGCTGTCAGGACGTCGGCACCGCCGTCGATCAGGGCGCGGACCGTGGGGGCATCGGCCTGCCCCGCCGCGATCATCAAGGTGGTCAGTCCGGTGGCGGGCTCGCGGTGGCGTGCGTCGGCGCCGGCCGCGAGCAGACCGGCGACCCGTGCGGTGTCCCGGTCCCGTACGGCGGCGATCAGCTCGGCACTCATCAGGCGGCCTCCTGCCCGGCGCCGGTGGTGTCGCCCCGCAGGGCCCGGATGATCTGCGAGGGGTCCGTGTAGGACTTCCAGCGCGTGATCCTTCCGCCCCGGACCGTCAGCCATTGGATGAACTCGATCTCGAACTCCACGCCGGTGCCCCGCACGGTGGACATCTCATGGATGACGCCCGCCGCCTGGTCGCCGTCGACGACCAGGTTCACCAACTTCTCGAAGCGGACGTCCACGGCACCGGTGAAGATCTTCAGGGTCTCCAGGACGGCGTCACGGCCGCGGTAGCTGCCGATCCACTTCATGTCGTCGTTGTAGCCGGGCACCGGCGTGTAGTTGATCCACTCGACGTCCTCGGCGAGTGTGTCGAGTGCGGTCTCGAAGTCGCCCGACGTCAGTGCGTCGAACCACCGCTGAACGACTTTCCTGGTTTCTTCCGTGGCGTTGCTCATGAACTCTCCTCGAAATGGAAGGAATCCCAGAGAAATCTTGAGCGAGAAACTCAGGAATCAGCAAGAAAAGGGTGGGCGACTTTCTGAGATCGTGCTGCCGCCGTTTGCTCAGGAATCGGCGGACTGAGCCTCTGCGGCGCGGGCGAGCAGGTGCTGGTTGCCGTCCGCCCAGGTGGCCGTCATCACGATGCCGTTGATCCGCCAGCCGTCCGCCGTGCGCTCCAGGTCGATGCGGTAGGTGCCGCCGAGCGTCCACAGCGGGCCGCCGTGGTCGTTGGGCATGCGGTGGGTCGCCTGGAACATCGCGGTCGTGACGGCGGTGTCGCCCTGCACGTCGACCAGGAAGTTGCCGATCAGGTGCTGGGTGGCGGCAAAGCTGCCGAGCAGGCCGGACCACGCGCCGACCAGGTCCTTGCGGGACACGGCGCTGGGCTCGCCGCCGTTGAGGCTGGTGTAGTCGAGCATGATCTCGTCGCTGAAGACATCGTCCAGCGACTCCCACTCACGCTGGTCGATGTACCAGGCCATGCGGGTGCACGTCTCGATGATGTCCAGCCGGTCGGCCACAGAACTCATGGAGTTTTCTTCCTTCAGTGATAGAGGTGTGCCATTTTCTTGGTCCAGCGATGGTCGCTGAGCAGGGCGGCGCCGATGAGGACACCGAGTACGACGACTTCGGCCACCGCCGTTCCGAAATGCCCTACCGGAATGGTCAGTACGGCGAACAGCGAAGCGGTGAAGTGGAAGCGCTGCGGACCGATCTTCAAGATCCCGTGGAACCAGGCGATGCCACCGAGATACAGCGCCACACCGCACGCCAGCGCGACGGACGGGGCGGCGGCCAGTGGTTCGTAGGGGTGCACGATCGTCTTCTTGACGGCCGCCGCGATGAGGATCAGTCCGAGCAGCATCGGTACGTGGGCGTAGAAGAACGCGGCGAGCGCCAGCCGTGAGCGGTTCACCGCGTCCTGCCGCTCCAGGGCGAGTTCGGCCCGCCAGGCCTTCTCGGACTCGTCGAAGTACACCCACCACAGGCCGGCCGGGATGACGAAGATGAGGATGGCCGTGGTGACGACCGACGGTCCGGCCTGGCCGCCGTCGGTGCCGATGCCGAGCGCCAGGAACGAGTCCCCGAGCGCGATGATCATGAGCAGTCCGTGCCGCTCCACGAAGTGGCCCGGTTTCAGCTCGAAGCCCGACACACCGGTCAGCACCGGCGCGATGACCTCCAGTCCGACGGCCGTGGTCCACAGCGCGTACACGGGCCATCCGTCGAGGAAGCCGGCGCAGATGATGAGGAGGGCGCCCACCGTGTGGAAAGGCGCGATGCGCAGCATGTTGCGGGCCGCCCCTGGGCCGCCGAACGCGAAGAGCGCGGCGTGCACGGTGACGATCAGCAGATAGCCGATGCCGAACGCGACGCCGTCGCCGTGGAAGGCGTTGGGCGTGGCCAGACCGATGACCAGGAACGAGGCCATGCCGAGCAGCAGCAGGATCCGGTGGTGTCTGCGATGCGGCGGAAGGTGGTTGGTGAGCCACGCGTATCCGCCGTACATCCACCACAGGAGCCAGAAGATCAGAAGTACTTGGCCGACTCCGCGGGGCGTCATGTCCCGGCTGAGCACACGGGCGAGCTGCGTGAAATTGAAGACGAACGCGAGGTCGAAGAACAACTCCAGGGTTGTCACCCGGGCCCCGCTTTTCGGGGAGGGAACCACGGACGAGGCAGCGGGCCCCGTGGATTCCTCCGCCCTTCCCCTGGAAAGGGGGTCGTGCATGGATATCGAATGCTCGGGGACGCCTTCTACATCGTGCGCGGAAGTCGTTTGAGACATGTCTGCGAAGGTAGCGTCGGCAGAGGTGGTCCGGTCAACGAAACCGACCACACATCATGAGGTCGGGGTACACCGGGCCCGGCGGTCAGCGGTCCAGGACCGAGCTGTAGACGGCGCGCGCCCGCTGTGCCGCCACGTCCCAGCCGAATTCCTTCCGCGCCCGTGCGAGGCCGGCCGCGCCGAGCCGGGCAGCGTGCGCCGGGTCGGCGAGGAGCCGGTTCACCGCGGCCGCGAGGTCGGAGGCGAAGCGCGAGGGGTCCAGCGGTGTGCCGCTGCCGTCCTGCTCCTGCTCGACGGGCACCAGGAGACCGCTCTCGCCGTCCGTCACGACCTCCGGGATGCCGCCAGTGGCTGTCGCCACGACCGCTGTGCCGCAGGCCATGGCCTCCAGGTTCACGATGCCCATCGGTTCGTAGAGAGACGGGCAGACGAACACGGACGCATGGGTGAGGAACTGCAGCAGGGAGGTCCGGTCGAGCATCCCGTCGATACGGACGACCCCGCCCCGCACCCGGCGCAGTTCGTCGACGAGCGCCGCCGTCTCGGCTGCGATCTCTGGCGTGTCGGGTTGACCGCAGCACAGCACGAGCTGGGCGCGAGGGTCCAACTCGAATGCCGCACGCAGTAGTTGGGGCAGGCCTTTCTGCCGGGTGAGGCGGCCGACGAACAGGACGACGGGCCGGTCGGGGTCCACCCCATGCCGCTCCAGCGCCGCGGTGCCGTCGTCCGGACGGTAGACCCGGGTGTCGATGCCGTTGTGGACCACGTGCACCCGCTCGGGATCCACCTCGGGATAGACGCGCAGGATGTCCTGACGCATGCCGTGCGACACGGCGATCAGCGCGTCGGCGTTCGTAAGGGCCGAACGCTCCACCAAGGACGACAATGCGTAACCGCCGCCCAGCTGTTCCGCTTTCCACGGGCGCAACGGCTCCAGGCTGTGGGTGGTGGCGACATGGGGGATGCCGTACAGCACCTGCGCGAGCCGGCCCGCCGCGTTGGCGTACCAGGTGTGGCTGTGCACCAGGTCCGCTCCCGCGCATGCCGCGGCCATCTCGACGTTCACCCCGAGCGTGCGAAGGGCGGGGTTCCCGTCTCCCGGCAACTCGGGCTCCGCGTAGGCGGTCACGTTCGGCGCGTCACGCGGCGAACCGAAACAGCGCACCCGCAGATCGACCAGCGCGCGCAGTTCCCCGGCGAGTTCGGCGACGTGGACGCCGGCCCCTCCGTACACCTGGGGAGGGAACTCCTTGGTGAGCAGATCGACGCGTACCCGGGACGAACGAGCGGGCTGCTGCACATGCATGGCGACTTCCCTGGGGTCCGTGGACGTTGGCGGCTTCCGGCAACGGCTGCGCGTCCGGTGGACGCAGGAGGGCGGCTCTAATGGACCGAGGAGGGCGGCATGATCACGGGCCAGCCCCGCTCCTGAGCGAGCCTGCTGCTGTCCGCGCTACAGGCGATGACACGCGGGTTGCCGACGACACTGAGCAGACCCGTCCCGGCGCACAGATCCCCGTAGCCGAAGCAACTGACCGGGTCGATGCACAGACGGGTCATGGCTTCGACGACCGTCGTGCACTTGTCCATGTCGCAGGTGGCGGACGGGGGAAGCCGCAGGAGGGTCCCCTCGGCGGACGTCCGCTCCGGCAACCGCCGGTGGGCATCCACGACCAGGACGACGAGGTCTCCCTTGGCCCGGTGGCCGTCGAGCGCGTCAAGAAGCGCCGCGTCCTCGTTCGGAGGGCGCTGCGGATGGGTGAGGTCGAAGAAGGCCGCACGCCGCATCGGTCGGAACATGCCCCACTCCTGTCTCGAACCCGCATGCGCCGGCAACCAGCCCGAATCCCTCATGCGGTCAGCACTTCCGTCACTCCGCGTGACCTTAGCCAAGCCCCGGGGACGACCGCGAAATTGGACTTTGTACATCCTGAAGTCGCCCTGCGCCACGACCTCGGGGGCGCTGGACAGGTCCGGCTGGCGAGAGGCGCCAACAGAAGTTGTGACTTCCTTCACCGGAGATAGCGACAATTGTCAAGCATACTGTAAATTTCACCTCACCCCGCCGACAGCGCACCAGCAGGCCCCGAGGAGACACTGTGGACAGCACCGCCGAAGACGGTGAAGGCACCGGCCGACGGCTCAGGGAACTCCGCCGTGCCCGTGGTCTCAAGCAACAGGACCTCGCCAGCGACGACGTGTCGGTGAGCTACATCTCGCTGATCGAGTCGGGCAAGCGAACCCCCTCGGCAGCTGTCGTGACCCTCCTCGCCGAGCGCCTCGGATGCACCACCAGCTATCTGCTCACCGGTCAGGACGACACCCGCACCCGCGAGCTGGAACTCAAGGCGGCGTTCGCCGACCTCTCCTTGCACAACGGTGCGAACGCGGAGGCGCTGCAGGCCTTCAGCGAGGTCCTCGCCTCCGCGCCCGTCCTGTCCGAGGCAACCGTGCGCCGAGCACGGCTGGGACAAGGTCTCGCCCTGGAGCAGCTCGGCCGGCTGGAAGCCGCGGTCCAGGCCTTCACCCTGTTGTACGAGGATCCCGGCTGTGTCGCCGGCTCGGCCGAATGGAGCCAACTGGCGACCGCGCTGTGCCGCTGTCACCAGGCCCTCGGCGACCAGACCCTCAGCGTCGAGATCGCGGAGCGGGCACTGCGCCGGCTGGACCAGCTCGGCCTTGAGGCGACCGACGACCACATCCAGCTCGGAGCGGTGCTCGTCGGCTGCTACCGCACCCGCGGCGACCTGGCCAAGGCCCGCCTCGTGGCCGAACGGCTGATCAGGATCGCCGACGACGGCGCGGGCCGGACCGCGCAGCGCGAAACGTACTGGAACGCCGCTCTCGTAGCGCAGTCACAGGGCCGGCTCGACGAGGCCCTGGCGCTTGCCGAACGCGCACGCGCGCTGCTGACCGAGGGCGACAGTCTGCGCCACCACGCACTGCTCTCCGGCGTCTACGGGATGCTGCTGCTCTCCTCCGACCCCGGCGACCCCGAGCGGGCCCGTCAGCTGCTCGAACAGTCGCATGCCCAGCTGGTGGAAGTCGGTACGGCGGTCGAACAGGCGGCAGCGGAGAGCAGCCTCGCGGTGGCGTGCCTGCGGCTGGACCAGGCGGTCGAAGCGCAACACCACGCGTCCAGGGCGCTGGGACTGCTGCGCGACCAGCCGTGCCGGGAGTCGGTCGAGGCCCGCACCGTGCTGGCGCACGCCCAGTTCAGCGCGGGCGAGAGCGGGCGGGCGCAGGAGACTCTCCGTGCGGCGCAGACGCAGCTTCGCCAACTGCCCCCGGCCCGCTCGTCGGCCGCCGCCTGGCGCCGGATCGCGGACGTCTGGCAGCGGTACGGGTACATCGCCGAATCGACCGCCGCCTACCGGCAGGCCCTCGACGACGCAGGGCTGCCCGCCCTGATCACCTCCACCGAACAGACCGGCGTCCCCAGCGCGCGCTGACCGGGCCGGGCAGGGCCGGCCCGGTTCGTTCACCGCGGGTCAGCCGGCCTGCTGAAGGGCGTCGCGGGCACCGACGAAGACACAGGCCATGACGGCCGGTTCGGCGCTGCGATTGGACCAGGCGTGCCGGTTGCCGCGCAGGACGACGCAGTCGCCGGGCGTCAGCCGGGTCTCCGAGCCGTCCTCCAGCCGCAGCCAGAGTTCGCCTTCGAGGATGATCGACATGTCCACGGTGTCCGTCGCGTGGTAACCCTTCTCGTCCGGCGCCAGAGCCTTGAGCAGTCCGGGAAAGACCTCCTCGACCTCGGCGGAGAGCAGACCGGGATCGCCCTGCGGGCCGCGCCCGGTCTCCGGGGGCCAGCGCAGTATCACGAAGCGAGTGCCGTCGACCTCGGGGAAGTAGGGGACGAAGGCCGCCTCGGCGCCGCCGTCGCCTATCGCCGGAGCCTCGTTGCGCCCCCAGACCTGATAGAACTCGACGCCGGGCAGCGCGCCCACGGTCACCGGGGCGACCGGCCCGTTCGCCTCGACCACCGAGGTGCCGTCGGACCGGCAACCCGCGACAAGACGTGAAATCGCATGGATCATGATGTCTCCAAGTCTCCAGGTGTGCGCTCGCGCGGGGAAGGCGTCACCGTGCAGCGGCAAGCGCGACGGGAGCCAGTTCACCCAGCGCTTCCTCGACCCGGGCGAGCGAGCCGACGGGGTCCGCCTGAGGGCCGACGATCTGCGGATCGAAGTTGAAGTCGAGGAACACCTCAGTGGCTCCGGCATCATGCATCTGCTCGATGTCGGACCGGATCTGAGCGATCGAACCGTGGAAGGCATCGCGTCCGGAACCCTCCTCGGGCCCGAGGAAGACCGTGGCACGCACGACGACGCGCGGGTCTCCGGGGGAACGCCCGGCACGTTCGGCGGCCGCGCGGACCCCGGACGCCGCCTCGGCGACCTCGGCCACGGTGACAAAACCCGGACTGACCCAGCCCTGGGCCAGCCGCCCCGCCCGCGCCCACGCCTTCTCGGTGGAGCCACCGAGCAGCAGGGGGAACACCGGCTGGACCGGGCGCGGGCGGACCAGGGTGCGCGGCAGCTCGGTGAACTCCCCCTGGAACTCCGCCTGATCCTGCTCCCACATCCGGCGCAGCACCTCCACGTACTCCAGGGTGCGGGCCACCCGCCGCTCCATGGGCAGGCCGACGGCCCGGAACTCCTCCTCGGACCAGCCCTGGGCCACCCCGGCGTCGAGCCGCCCGTTCGACACCCGGTCGAGCTGGATGAGCTGCTTGGCCAGGACCGCGGGGGCGAAGAACGGCGCGTTGACGACGGACACACCCAGCCGGATCCGTTCGGTGCAGCCGGCCAGGTATCCGAGGGTGATGAGCGGTTCCGCCACACCGTAGTGGAAGGCCGGCTGGAAGTCGGACGACCATTCGGCGTCGTTGCTCTGCATCGGGAAGAGCAGCCGGGTGAAGGTCCACAGGGACTGGTAGCCGAGCGCCTCGGCCTGCCGGGCGATCCGTACCTGGGTGTCGGGCGTCGCCCAGGCTCCGGAGAGCGGGGCTCCCACACCGAGGGCACGGGTGGCTGTGGTTCCAGGCATCCCGCTCACCCCTCGCCGGTGGTCGGGAACATCGCCCGGCGTGCCTCCAGGGGCACCTGCTCGGCGAACCGGTAGGTGTCGTACAGCTCCCGGAACTGCTTGATCTTCCCGTCCACGACCCGGAACAGACCGTGGTACGTGTTGGTGTACTCCTGACCGCCGGGCTGCACGATCCGGCCCGTGTACTCGACCAGCGCCCACTCGGGGTCGGCGAACGGCCAGGTGGTGCTCACCGGCAGCTCGATCGACAGGGCCGCGTTCACGACCCCCGAGTACAGGCTGCGCAGCGCCTCGGCGCCTTCGAGCCGGGTGGGGCTGCCCGGCGGGGCGAACGGCATCTCCATCACCACGTCGTCGGCGAGGCAGGCGAACGCGGCTTCCAGCTGCCCACCGCCGATCTGGTCCAGGAAGTAGCGCCCCACTGACTGGGCATCGCGGGGCGGGGCGAGCTGATCCTGCGTCATAGTCAACTCCTCGTTCGACGATTGATCGAGAGTGACTCCCGGATGGATTCACTGTCAACTATGTTGTCATTTTCGATCAAGACAAAATGACTCATCACTTGACAGTGAGTCAAAATTGTTGGTTATCATGCATCGCGGAGCGCAGCGAGCGCTTGCAGGACCTGGAAGGGAGACCCATGTACCCCAACGGTGATGTACGTGTCGAGGGGGTGGCACTCCCCAGTGAAGGAGTCGAACTGGTCGGCGACCTTTACCGACCTGCGACGCAGCCGACGACGGATGCCTCTCCCGCAGTGGTCGTGGTCGGCTCGTGGACCACTGTCAAGGAACAGATGGCGGGCCGCTACGCCGCCGGACTCGCCCGGCGAGGCCTCACCGCGCTCGCCTTCGACTTCCGCGGATACGGGGCCTCCAAGGGCGACCCCCAGAACTTCGAATCACCCGAGCGCAAGATCGCCGACATAGTCAGCGCCGTCGCATACCTCGCATCACGGCCGGACGTGGACGCCTCCCGCATCGGCGCGCTCGGCATCTGTGCCGGCTCCGGCTACGTCGCCGTCGCCGCCTCGCGAACCCCCCGGATCCGCTCCGTCGCCATGGTGGCCCCGTGGCTGCACGACCGCACCCTGGTCCCGGACATCTACGGCGGCCCGGAAGGCGTCCGCGAGCGCATCGCCCAGGGAGAGGCAGCCCGGGACAAGTACGAGACGACGGGCGAGGTCGACTACATCCCCGCGGCCAGCGGCACCGACGCACAGGCCGCGATGTACGGACCGTTCGACTACTACCTGAACGCCGACAGGGGCGCCGTCCCACAGTGGCGCAACCAGTTCGCCGTCATGAGCTGGCCCCAGTGGCTCACCTTCGACCCCATCGCGGTCGCCCCCCGGCTCACGGCACCCACCTTCATGCTGCACAGTCCCGACGCCGCCATCCCCGACGGCGCCCGGCGCTTCCACGACTCGCTGACCGCACCCAAGGAACTGCAGTGGACGACCGGCAACCAGTTCGACTTCTACGACCAGGAACCGACGGTGACGGCTGCCCTGGACTCGGTCGGGGCCCACTTCGGAAGGACACTGTGAGCGGGCGACCCGCCGCTGTTTCTCCCTCCGGGGCAGTGGCGGCTGATGCCCGGCCGAGGCTGAGCCCCAATGCCACCGTCCTCGTGGCCTGCCTCGCCTTCTTCGTGATCACACTGGACACGACGGTGGTCAACGTCGCACTCCCGAGCATCGGCGCACAGTGGGACGGCCAAGTCTCCGCGCTGCAGTGGGTGGTGACCGCGTACACCCTGCTCTTCGCCGCACTGCTGCTGTCGGCCGGCGCGATCTCGGACCGGATCGGCGCGAGCCGCGCCTTCACCATCGGCCTGTCCGTCTTCACCCTCATGTCCGCGCTGTGCGGACTCGCGCCCAGCCTCGACGTACTCATCGTCGCGCGCGCGATCCAGGGGGCGGGGGCAGCGGTGATGATGCCGGCCTCGCTCGCCCTGGTTCGCCAGGCCTACGACGAACCCCACCTGCGCGCCCGCGGGATCGCGTGGTGGACGGCGGGCGGCGGCGCGGCGGTCGCCGCGGGCCCGGTCGTCGGCGGAGCACTGACCACCGGACTCGGCTGGCGCTGGATCTTCTTCATCAACGTCCCCGTCGGCATCCTCGCCCTCATCGGCATGCTCCGCGCCCCCCGGTCCCCGCGCCGACCGGCCCCGATGGACCCGGCAGGACAGGTGACCGCCGTCCTCGCCCTGGCCGCTCTGGTCTTCGCGGTGATCAACGGAGGCTCCAACGGCTGGACGAACCCGGCCACCGTCGTCGGCTTCGCGGTCGCCATCCTCGCCGCGGCCGTCTTCCTGGTGACCGAGTCCCGCCAGAGCAACCCGGCGGTGCCGCTGACCCTGTTCCGCAACCGCGCGGTGGCCGTGTGCACCAGCGCGGGCCTGGCCCTCAACCTGGGCTACTACGGCCTGGTCTTCGTCTTCACCATCTTCTTCCAGGAACACCGCGGCGCCTCGGCCCTGGTGGCAGGCCTGATGTTCATCCCGATGACGGCCTTCACCACCCTGGTCAACCTCCTGGCCGGCAAACTCACCAACCGCCACGGACCGCGCTTCCCACTGCTCCTCGGCCAGACCATCCAGACCCTGGGCATCCTGGGGCTGCTCTTCGTCTCCCAGGACACCCCGACCCCCCTGCTCCTGGTGCTCCTCGTCCCGCTGGGCATCGGCGGAGGCCTGGCGATCCCGCCCCTGACGACGGCGATGCTGGAGTCGGTCCCGCACGAGCGGGCGGGCCTGGCCTCCGGAGTCCTCAGCGCGGCCCGCCAGTTCGGCGGCGCCATCGGCGTGGCCCTGCTGGGCGCACTGATCGCCGACCAGGCCCACTTCATGACGGGCATGCGCATCAGCCTGATCATCGGGGCCGCGGTCCTCGTGGCCACGATGCTGGCCGTGGCCCGCTTCCTGCCCCCCGGCCACCACCACGTGGACTCCCCGGACCCGGCAACCACTGAGGCCACCGCGGTCCCCGCTCAGACGAACGGACCACAGCCACAGTGACGCCCGGCCCGTCCGGCCGTACGACCACATCGAACAACTCATTCAAGGAGAACTTCCGTGGACTTCATGATCCAGCTCGACGGTTCCCGCGTCTACGAACTGCCGGCCGAAGAACGCGACGAGGTCATCAAGCGCGAGCACGCACACGCACACGAACTCATGGCCACAGGCGTTCTCAAGCACATCTGGCGGATGCCCGGTCAGCGCGGCAACGTCGGCATCTGGAAGGCCGCCGACGCGGACGCGCTGGAGAAGGTGCTGTCCTCCCTGCCCATCCGGCCCTACGCGGACATCCAGGTAACCCCCCTGGCCACCCACCCCCTCACCCTGGAACTGGCGGACAACCACAACTGACGCCCCCACCCGTCGGCGCCCTTCACTCAAACGAAGGGCGCCGACGGCGCAGCTTGGTACTTGACCGATCGTTTCAACAGGGCGTCGACATCCGGGCCGTGGACTGGGTAGCCCTGCTGGACCCCAGGGGGCGCCGCACGACATCGGCCAGGCGATCAGGCTTGCGCGACCGCGTGCAGGTTGATGCCGGTGTGCTGGGAGACCTCGCGCAGCACATCGAAGGTAGGACGCCCTCAGCGCGACGCGAAGATCACAGGATGAGGGCCGCGCGCCCTTCGTACAGAACGACCTCGAGGGCGGCGATGGCCGGGGAGCGCTGCGGGTCGTCCTTCTACCGGAACGTCTCCCATTAGCGGGCGAGGGGCCGCAGGGTGTCGTCGGCACGGTCGATCACGACCATCAGCCGCAGCACACCGTCGAGGTCGCCGTCGAGGTCGGTGCGGCGCTTCAGCTCGGAGCCGAGGCCGACCAGGGCGTCGTGGATGCCGGCGGCGTTGCCGCGGTGGGTGACCGTCGGCAGGTCCTTCGCCCACAGGTGGGAGATGCGGGTGTGGTCGATGGCCAGGCGTGGGCGCCCTGGTGGAGGAACTGGGCGGTGAGGGTGCGCAGGATGGTCGTGCTGCCGCCGTCGGTGCCGCCGCAGACCAGGATGTGCGGGGCGCGCACCAGTGGAACTGTGGGGTTTCGGGCCACCTCCGTTGGAGGAGGGTTCGGCCGCCGGATCACCGACTCGTCGAAAGGACGAGCCGGGGTCGAGGTGATGTCAGCCCGGTACGGCGATGCCGTCCAGCAGCAGCTTCACGGCCGTCTGGAGTTCGCTCTCGAGAGCGCCTTGTTCGGCTGTCCTGGACTGTGACCAGCGATAGAGAATTCCGAAGCGGAGGTGGCAAGCACCGAAGAGACGTACGAGGCGCTCGTCGCGGGTCTCGGCGTGGTGCTGCTCGCGGGCGGGAACGCTCCGCTGATCACCCTCGGCGGAGTCGTCACCCGTGCGGTGAGGGGCATCTCGCCCAGCCGCTTCGCCCTGGCCTGGCGCGCCGACGACCGTCGCCCGCCGGTGCGGGAGTACGTGCGCGCGTGTGAACGGGCGACCGGGACAACGGCCTGAGGCGGGGCGAGGCCGCGAGAAGTGCGCCGTCGCGTCCAGGTCGAGTACGGCGACCGCGTGTCCGTCGGCGGCGAGGCGCCCGGCGGTGGCCGGCCCGATGCCTCGGGTCACTCCGGTCACGATGTCGGTGCGCTGCTCGGTGACGGACATCGAATCACTGCCTCAGGTAATTTCGGCGGGCCCCTTCTGCACTTTCTCCGCCAATTCTCTGCAAGTTAGTCAGCCCGTGCCGCACCGGTCAACCTGATGTCACCAAAGAAACACGATTCCGCAACCTAGGAAACACTCCCCTTGAAAACACATCCGAGCGCAGCATGGCGTTGGCGCTATTTCAGCCTTCGGAAAAACGCTTAATTTCGGCCCGTCGTGTCCGAGGAGTTCCACGTCGAGCTTGGACCACCACGCCGTCGAGGGCGTCCTCCAGGGAGGCGGCGTCGTCGTCGGGTTCTTCGGTTCCGGCGGTGCAGTGCACGAGCCGGGCGGGGACGCGTACAGCGGAGAAGAGGGTGCCCTGGGGCAGGAGGCGACTCCATTTTCCCGCCCTTCCGGACGTGCCTGGCTCGGCTCGGGCCGGGGGAGCAGCCAGTGCTTTCATGGCGCCGGACGCAGACGCGCGGGCCGACTTGCCTTCCCCGCGGCCCGGAACGGCAGTTGAACGCGTCCAGCTCGCTGACCGAGAATGGTCCGACTGGCCTGTGCCGTTTCGGCGGCTGACCGTTTCCAGGGGGGGAAGTGGGCGGTAGTGCCTTTGGGGAGCTTCTGCGTGACTGTCGACTCTCGGCCGGGTGGACGCAGGACGAATTGGCCGACCGGTCAGGGGTGTCGGCCCACTCGATCAGTGTGTTGGAGGCGGGGCGGCGACAGCCGAGACTCTCCTCGGTGAGCCGGCTTGCCGAGGCCCTCGCACTCGATCCGCGCCGCCGCGAACAGTTGCTCGTGGCGGCGCGCACCGTGTCCGCCCCGGCCCGCTCGGCCGTCGCTGCCGAAACGGGACGGCCGCGCCCGGGGGCGCCCTGCCAGCTCCCCTACGACACCCGGCTGTTCACCGGCCGGGCCCGGGAGCTCGATCAACTGCTGGCGCTGGCCAGGTCGGCGCCGGCGGGCAGCGCCTCCGGCATGGTGGTGATCTCGGCGATCGACGGCATGGGCGGTGTGGGCAAGTCCGCGCTGGCCATTCGCGCCGGGCACCGCGTGCGTGCGCAGTTCCCGGACGGGCAGCTCTTCGTGGACCTCCACGGCCACACGGCCGGGATCGCCCCGGTCACCCCCGCCGACGCCCTGGACTGGCTGCTGCGTTCACTGGGCGTGGCGCCGCAGCAGATACCCGAGGACCTGAGCACCCGCGCCGCCCTGTACCGGGAACGGCTCGCCGACACACGCACCCTGATCGTCCTCGACAACGCTGCCAGCAGCGCACAGGTGCGTCCGCTCCTGCCAGGCACTTCCGGCTGCCTGGTCCTGATCACCAGCCGCAAGCGGCTGACCGGCCTCGACGACGCGCACAGCCTGGCCGTCGACCTTCTCCCGGACACTGACGCGGTGGCGCTGCTGCGAGAGGGCGCGGGCCCCGGTCGCGTCCCCGCCGGCCATCCGGCGGCCGACGAGCTCGTCCGGCTCTGCGGTCACCTGCCGCTGGCGATCCGTATCGCCGCCGCGCGGCTGCGCCACCACCGCGGCCTGGGCCTTCAGGATCTGGTGGACATGCTCCGCGACGAGCACCAGCGCCTGGCCCATCTGGCGGACGAGGACCGCAGCCTGACCGCTGTCTTCGCAACCTCCTTCGCCTCCATCGCCCCCGACGAACAGGACCTGCTGCGGCTGCTGGGCCGCTTCCCCGGCTACGACGTCGACACCTGTGCCGTCGCCGCCCTGGCCGGCACCGATCACCGCACAGCGGAACGCCTGCTGGAATCCCTGCTCCACCACAATCTGCTCATCCAGCGCACCCCGGGGCGCTACCTCTTCCACGACCTCGTCGGCCTCTACGCCCGGTCGATGGCCGAAGACCGTACCGGGGAGACGGACCGCAACGCCCCGCTGGCCAGGCTGGCCGGGTACTACCAGCACGCCGCCGCGCGGGCCAACGAACACCTGGCACGCCATACCCGCCCCGGCCGGCACCTCGAGTCGGCGGCACCGGCTGCCCTCCCCGCGCTGACGGACCGGGCCGAGGCCCTGGCCTGGATGCGCAGCGAGCACCGGAACCTGCTCGCACTCCTAGGGCACCCCGCCCTCGCGGCCCTCCCCTCGTTCACCGTGTCGATCTCCGCCGACCTGGCTGCCTTCCTCCTGCTGGAAGGGCGCTGGAGCCAAGCCGCCGCACTGCACCAGTCCGCAGTGACCGCGGCGGCAACCGCCGGCGACCGCCGCGGCGAGGCGGACGCCCTGTGCGACCTGGGCCGAGCCCGGCACGCGACCGGCGACTACCGGGCCGCCGCAGAGCTGTACGAGAGGGCTCTCGCGATCCACCGGGAGCTGGGCGACCGGCACGGCGAGGCCAACGACCTCCACGAGCTCGGCCGCATCCTGCTGCTGACCGGGGAGATCCGCGAGGCCGCCCGGCTGCACGAACGGGCCCTGGCAGCCTTCCGGGCCCTCGGCGACCGGCTCGGCGAGGCCCGTGCGCTGTGCGACCTGGGCCGGGCCCGGCACTCCTTGGGCGACTCCCCCGCCGCGATCGAGCTGACCTCACAGGTGCTCGCCCTCTACCGGACCATGGCAGACCGCCGCGGCGAGGCCGCCGCCCTGCACGACCTCGCCTACATCCTGGACGAGACGGGCGAACCCAACAGCGCCGGAGAGTACTACCAGGAGGCGCTGACGATCTACGAAGACCTCAACAGCGTGCAGGGAGTGGCGAACACCCTGCGCGGGCTCGGCCGCAGCCGACACGCCGTCGGCGACCACCGCGCCGCGGCCGAGCTGCACCAGCGCTCCCTGGACGCCTGCCGGGAGGCGGGCAGCCGCCACGGAGAGGCCGACTCGCTGCTCGGCCTGGGCCGGGCCCGCGACGCGCTGGGTGAGGACCGCGACGCCGTCGCGCTCTACCAGCAGGCGCTGGCGCTCTACCAGGACGTCGGCAGCCGTCTCGGTGAGACCAGCGCCCTGCTCGACCTCGCAGCCCTCACCGAACGGACGGCGGGCCCACGCTCGGCGATGACGCTCCACCAGCAGGCCCTAATACTCGCCCGCGACACCCACAGACCGCTGCACGAGGCACACGCCCTGGAAGGCGCCGCCCGCTGCGCCCTCGCTCTCGACGACCGCGCCGGCGCCCTGGCCTACCTGGAGGACGCCGTCGCCATCTACCGCCGGCTCGGCTCGCCCTCCGCCGCAGACACCGCTGACTGGCTCTCCGCCCTGCGGACCGATCCCGCTCCGGCAGCCCAGGCCCGGCCGCCGCAGTGGTCCACCAGCACGCCAAAGCGATCGAACCCCTGATTGCGCGGTCGCGCGGACGATCGGAGAGAGCATCCTGAGAGGGCGCGGCGTGGGCGGCGTCCGGCGCGCAGCAGCCGGACGCGGAGTCCAGGCCGGGCCGATGCCGACTTCAGCACCGGCCCGGCCCGAGGATCGGCGGCCGCCGGCTCCTCCGGGTCCGAACGGCAGGCGAACGTCAACCTCCCGTCATGGAGGCACCGTCCCGGGGCACCGAGGATGTGGTGCAACGCAGGGGCGAGAACAGGGACCATCCCGGGACCCCCACCTCGCCGTGCAACCAACCACTCTGCACGGTGTGTTGACGGGCCCCGGCCGTGATGCGACGCGCCCCTGCGCCGGTAGGAGAACCGACATGGTGATCAGTAACAGAGCCAAGGCCGCTGCCGCGGCGTCCCCCCTGCCCACCCGCGTCATGTCCGGCGGTACCGACGCGGCCCTGCCGATCACGGCCGGCGTCTACGCTGCCGCGGCGTTCGCCTCCGACCCGGCCTCACTCCCGTCGGCCTCGGTCCTCCGACGGCACCGACTCGACGCCCGCCACTGTTGGCTGTTTGCCGGCCGGTGCCCGGAGTGACGGATCAGCAGTGAGGAATGTTGGGGTCCCGGTTCACGGAGCGGGCATTGCCGTCGGCGTATCCGGCGAAGACGTAGGCGTTGCCGGTCCACCACCACCCGTTGCCGTCGTTGTAGTTGACCTCGTTCACCCGGTACCAGGTGTTGCCGTAGTTGCCGATGCTCTGGCCGACGGTCCAGCACTGGGCGTAGACCGAGCCGCCCGGAGGTACATCCGACCACCCGATCTTGCCGTCGGTGGTGTTGGGGTCGTTGTAGAGGCCGACCCAGTGGCCGACATTGATCGGGACGACGTCGTCGGCGGAGGCGCTGCCCGCTGACGTGATGAGCGCGCAGGCGCTCACGGCCGCGGCCGCCGCGAGAGTCGCGGTGCGGCGTCCGAATCTGATCCTCATACGGGTGCTCCTCACGGTGTGCTGTCAGTGGTGCGCTATGACGGCGCGCACTCAGCCTGGCTCGTCCGCAGATCGTCGGCCATGTCTTCTGTTCTCACTAAAAGGCTTGCAAACGGGGGAATTGGGTGTGTTGCGCATTGACTTGTCGACACAAGACCTGGCTCGGATCCGGTTCGCACCGCAGCCGGCGCCGCTCGTCGAGCTCAAGCTCACACTGATGATGCTGCAGCGCCCGGATTCGGAGCGGGTGTTCGGGCGGTGGCGGCGCGCATTACGGCAGCGCCTGCCCGGCACCACCCGCCCGCTGTGGGACCTGATCTCCGCGAACATCGGCCCGGCGTTCCTCGACCCGCTGAGCACGGACCTGGCGACCGGCCTGGACGCGGTCCGGGCCGCCCCCGTCACCCTGGTGCGGGCGGGTGTCGAACAAGCTTGGGCCGGGCGGAGGGGGCCCGTGCCCCCCTGGCTGAGGGATCTGGTCCACGGTGACGTCCTCTCCCGAGAGCGGTTGTGCCTGGGCCTGCACGACGCCTTCGACGCTGCGTTCGGCGTGACCTGGCCCCAAGTGACGGCCGGCCACAAGGCCGAGTTCGCTCGCTACGCTCTCGACGTGGCCGAGCGCGGGGTCGCCGGCGCGCTGGCCGCACTGTGCCCGGGCTCCCGGCTGGTCGACGGCTGCTGGGAGGTCGACGCGCCCTATTCGCGGCACGTGACGGCAGCCGGCCGTGGCCTGGTTCTCCTGCCCACGTTCCATTGGACCGGTGCCACTCTGGTCGGCGGCAACGAGGGCCAGCCACTGCTGGTGATCTATCCGGCCGGTCCGGGCACACCGGTCCTGCCCGCCGCTCTACGTGAGGACGCGCTCGCTCCCGTACTGGGCAGCACCCGAGCGCACACACTGCGCCTGCTGAGTGATCCACTGAGCACCAGCGAGCTGGCCGCCCACCTGGCCGTCAGCCCGAGCGCGGCCTCCACCCACGCGGCTGCCCTCCGCGGAGCCGGACTGATCGACACGGGGCGCAACGGCCGTGCGGTCCGGCACGAGCTCACGGCACTGGGCAAGCTCTTGACCAATGCCGCGGGCCAGGTGTGATTTCGGGGTTGTACGCCACCGGCACCTCATGGGCGTGGCTGGGTGGGGCCGGGTATCGCGCGCCAGTGGAACTGTGGGGTTTCGGGCCACCTCCGCTGGAGGAGGGTTTCGGCCGCCGGATCATCGACTCGTCGAAAGGACGAGCCGGGGTCGAGGTGATGTCAGCCCGGTACGGCGATGCCGTCCAGCAGCAGCTTCACGGCCGCCTGGAGTTCGCTCTCGAGAGCGCCTTGTTCGGCTGTCCTGGACTGTGACCAGCGGTAGAGAATTCCGAAGTAGACATCGTGCAGGACGTTTCCCACCTGCTCCGATGCCACGTCGGCAGCGAGTTCCCCCTTGCTGCGGCCCGCCTCCACGACCTCGGCGAATATGCGGCCGATGTAGGGCTCCTCGGTGAGCGGGCGGCCCGCCTTGACCCAGGCGGACAGCATGGCGGCGGTGAGGTCGCGTTCCTCTTCGTTGATACGTCCGAGGACGGCCATACACTCGTAGAGTCGGGACACCGCGTCGGCACCGTGAGCGGGCCCCTCCTCCCCGAGGGTGGCCAGCAGTTTCAGCCGACGCTGCTCGCCCCAGGCGCTGATGAGGTCGTCCTTGCGCTGGAAGTAGTTGAAGAAGGTTCCGCGTGCGACGTCGGCCTGCTCGGCGATCTCGTCGATCGACGTGTGGTCGTATCCCTGCTTGGTGAACAGGTCGAGTGCCGAGGCGTACAGGCGGTCCTTGACCCTCTGCTTGTTGCGTTCGCGACGGCCGATCGGCTGTGTGGTCTCTGGCATGAGCGAGCCCTCATTCTTCTCCGATCGTTCGGACGCCGCGCACGGCAACCGACACCCATAGAATTTATACTAGGGTATATCTATGGCTTGTGGTCACCATTGGTAGGGGGGACAGTGACATCGGGGCTGCCGGCCAGGTGGCGGCACGGCGGCCCCGACGTCACTCCACCCGACCTCTAGGCGGGTACCACGCGATGTCTGGTGAGGCTCTTGGAGATGCTCGCCGGGCTCTCCGTGCCCAGCAACTGCCCCAGCGGGACCTCGATGTTGCAGTCGGTGCGCAGCCGCCGTTGCGGCACCGTGGCCCTCAGCGAGTCGAGGCCGAAGTCACGCAGCGCCCGACGCGGGTCGAGCCCGCCCGGTGCCATGCCGAGGATGTCCGCGGCCTGCTGCAACAGCTCGTCGGTGGTGAACTCCCTTGGCGCAGCTGCCTGTTGAGCGGTGGCCTGTTGAGCGGTGGCCTGTTGTGCAGGGGGCTGCGGGGCCGGTGACGGCATCGCCGGCTCCGCAGGAAGCAGGGCGGGCCCGAACTCGGCGATCACCCGGCCGTCGATGCCCGGGCGGGCACATCGGCGACCGCCTGCTGTGTCCCTGCCGCGTCCCTGAGGGCGGCCACGCTCCAGAAGTGCTCGGGCAGGTCTTTCGCGAGCCGGACGTCGTCGAAGCCGGTCGGGACATACGCCTGCCCGGCGAACGGGACGAGGCCCAGGCGGCGAGGATCGACTGCAGGCAGCTTTCCCAGGCCGCGTGCGGGTGAGCCTGCGGTCGGCGCATGCGCGCCACTGCTTCCCGTCCCGCCACCACAGTCGCTCCACGCCCGCGAACGCCTCGCCGATCTCCAGGCCCTGTCCCCGCGCGAGTTCACCCCGCTAAAAAACGTTTTGCACACAAGATTCCGTGACGTGGATCACGACTTAGGTAAACTTGCCACTGTGCTTGAACTCCAGTCTATGATTATTCTCAAGTTCATAAATTGCTCGATGGCGGGGGAGCGGTGATCGAGGGCGCGCATCGCCGCCTGGCTCCCGACAACGGCACAGCTGCCGCGCGGTCGGAGTTCACGATCGAAGGGTCTTGAGGGCACCATGACGATGAGTCCCGAGTGCGTAATGCCCATGCCGCTGGTCTTCGTGGAGACGCACCGGTCCGTGACGAACCTGGTGCTGGCCGATTACGACCCCCTGTCGAGGCAGGTCCTCAAGCACGCGCTGCGTGCCGCAAGTGGCCGCGAGGGCCGTCGGCTGCCCCTGCTGGCGTGCCTGGACTCCTGCGGTGACGGCTTCGCTGAGGACCCTCACACGCCGGCCCCTGCGGCGCAGCGCGATCGCGGCCCGCGGCCCCGTCAGAGTGGTGTCCCGCGCCGGGATCCTGCCCGCGGTACGGCAGCGCCCGCACCCGCTCGACTTGCGCCACCTCACCCCACAACGGCTCATGGCCGTGGCCGCCGCATCGGGCGGGCTGACCCTCGACGACGTGTGGGGCGTGGCCCGGGCCGAGTTCCGCGAAGCCGGTGGGGCAGCGGCGCCGGAGCGGACCTGTGAACGTGCGTCACAACCCCGGCGCCCGGCGTGCCCCCGTCCGCCCGGCGACTTCCCGCCCGCAGGCGTCGCACTGCGGGACCCGCCACCATCCCTGCCACCCCGGGACCACCTTATGACCAGCAAACAAGCAGAAGCCGTCAACGCCGAGACCCCTGTGGCCGCCCCCGACACACCTGGCGCGGTCGCCCACCCCGGGATCGCCTTCACCCTGGCCGTCATCGGCTACTTCATGATCGCGGTCGACATGACCATCGTCAGTGTCGCCATGACACCGATCAGCCGCGGCCTGCACCTGTCCGCCGCCTCCTTGTCCTGGATCACCACGGCCTTCACCCTCACCTACGCCGGAGCGATGATGCTCGGCGGACGCGTGGTCGACCTGTTCGGGCGGCGCAACTCCTTCGTACTCGGCATCTCCTTGTTCACCCTCGCCTCGCTCGCCGCGGCACTGGCACCCAACGCCGCCGTGCTCATCGCCGCGCGTGCCGCACAGGGCGTCGGCGCCGCGATCACCACGCCGTGCACCCTCGCGCTCATCCTCGATCTCTTCCCCGAAGGCCCCAAGCGCCAGCGCGCCATGGGCACCTTCCAGGCGGTCATCGGGTCGGGCGCCGGATTCGGCCTCATCCTCGGCGGCCTGCTCACCGACGCCCTCGGCTGGCGGTGGCTGTTCCTCGTCAACGTCCCCGTGGGCGCCCTCATCCTGGCCCTGACCCCCCGCTTCCTGCCGCGCCCCACCCGGGAGCAGACCGCCGGATCCCGGCGCTTCGACATGGCAGGCGCCATGACGGTGACCCTGGCCCTGGCCCTGCTGATCTACACCCTCTCCGAGACGGCGCACCGCGGCTGGCTGAGCACCCCCACGCTCGGCGGCATCGCGGCCTCCCTTGCGCTGTTCGTCGCCTTCGGCTGGAACGAGCACCGCAGCCCTGACCCGCTGCTGCCACTGCGCATCCCGCGCAACCCCGTCGTCCACACCGCGAACCTGCGAGCCGCCCTGGTCTCCGGCGCGTTCCTGTGCGCTCTGGTCCTCGTCGCGCTCGACAACGAACAGGCCCTCGGCCAGTCACCGACCCGCGCCGGCCTGAGCCTGCTGCCGGCCGCCGTGATGATCCTCCCCATGGGCCGGATCGGCCCGAAGCTGGTCGCACGATTCGGTGTCCGCCACATGGCGATCGCCGCTCCCGCCGTCATGGCGGCGGGCCTGCTGTGGTTCGCCACCACCCCCTCGACCAGCTTCGTCGGCAGCCGGCTCGGCCCGGACATCCTCATCGGCTGCGGCGCCACCGTCGCCAACCTCGCCAACATGCTCTCCGCGACCAGCGGCGCCAAGCCCTCCGAGCGCGGCGTGGTCTCAGCCCTGCAGTACACCGCCCAGCAGACCGGAAGCTCCGCCCTGCCGGCGGCATTCACCGCCATCGCGGCCGCCCACACCAGCCGCCTGCTCGGCGGACACTCGGGGATCGGTCACACCGCCGCCCTGCACCAGGGCTTCCAGCAGGCCTTCTTCGCCGCCGCCATCGGCGGTCTCGTCGCAGTGCTGCTCGCGCTGCCGCGACGCCACTTCGCCGGCTGACCCGACCACCGCGCCCCCGACCGGCCGCTGCGCCCCGTCCGCAGTGGCCGGCCCCGCACCACCAGGCACAGCCCGCTCCCACCCACCGACCACACCAAGGACCAGCCATGCCTTCATCCCTGACCGAACACCTCCCCGCTCTCTTCGCGGCGTCCGGAGCGGGCCGCATGGCCCTCCAGGACCTCGACTTCCAGCCGCTGATCACGGACGGCCGGGTGGGCGCCGAGATCCACCGCCTGTACGGCACGCAGGAGACCGGCGCCGACGGCCCCGCGGCGGCGGGTGGTCTTCGCGTACGCCGAGGGCGAGGGAACCACCTGGCCAGAGGCCGCGGCCGCCACCGGCGCCACCGACCCGCAAGCCTTCGGCGAGCACGTGCGACGCAAAACCAAGCGGATCGCCGCCGAACAGCAACGCCGCCTCGCACAGCGGCGGCTCAGCCCAACGAGTCCCTAACCGCTGATGGCGAAGAGGGTTGCGCCACTAGCCCCCTAGCGGTGTAGAGGCCGCGATTCAAGCCGACAGAGGCAGGAAACCAGCAGGTCACGGCCTTGAATGCGGGTTCCCTCGTCAGCAACGCGAGGTCCGCCGCCGAGGCTTGCGCTGCTAACCCTGTGCTCCCCCACTCTTCGGCACTGTCAGATCCGCTGCCTGCGACGTCAGGGCTGGGACTGCTGCACGCTCCGCCCCGCACGCGCACCAGGCGTGTGCGGGGCTCCGAGCCCGAAGGACAACCGACATGACCACCCGCCCGACCGCGCGCCGCATCGTCGTCTGGACCGCCCCTCCCCTCGCCGCCGGCCTGGCTCTGGTCGCCAAGTCCTACCTCGGCGCCCCGGGTGGACCATCGGGCTCGTAACCCTGGCGGGTGCTCTGCCTGGTGTCCTGTCGGCGCTGCTGCCGCAGGAGTCTGGGCACCGGCGCGATGTGTGGCGGGACGTACTCCGCCACCGTGAGCGCATGGCACGTCTGAGCATCACGGCCAACACGGCACGAGCCGACGCCGCACAAGTCCGAATGATCATCACGCGCAGTCCGGCTGACCCGAGCAGGCGGCCGGCCTACCGGTTCTAGGTCGGCCCGCGCCGCGTTGGCGGCCGCTGGGCTAAGCGGAGCCTTCCGGTGAACATCCTCCAAGAGATCTTCCAACCGAGCGCCCGCCACCCTCACGAGGAACGACAGCGCCTGTAGTGGACGCGCGACGACGAGAGCCAGAGCGATCCCTGCCGCGGGCCGATCGACCTCGACAGCGGCATCGTGGGTTCGGGCCATTCGGAGGCGACGTCCACGCCGTATTGCGTGGCGAACCACACCCGGGTGCGGCCGGCCTGAGGCAGAGTGACGCGGTCGATGAGCCCCTCGCCGCGCAGCTTGGCCAGACGCCGCCGCGTCTGCTCGATCCGCACCCCGGGCGCGATCACCAGGTGCATCTGCTCGGTCGTCGCCATCCGGTACTGCGCCAGTACCGCGAGTGCCAGCCGGTCCCCGCCGCCGGCGTCCACATTCAGCATCACTCTGCTGCCCTTCGCGTACGGTGCGGCGCCGGCCTTCTCCGGCACCGCGCATACGTCCAGGCCAGCAGCCGCCTCCGACCAGACCACCGACCACGAAGGCCCGACCAGCGTCACGATGCGATAACCCCGCCCCCGACCCCGCCCGCAACCCCTCCCACATCCCCGCCGACAACCCGGCCGACAACGCTCCGCGCCCATCGGACGCCTGCCGACGTAGCCGCAGCTCACCACGCCTCTTAGGTGTGGTCGGGGAGCCCGACATCCCCTCTACGCCCCCGAGTCCACGCCCCACAGCAGTCCCGTTCGCCCGTGATCGCATCGCGGGCGTTTTTGCTGTTCACGCCTCTCCGGACCAGGGCGATCACCTCCGGATCTTGCACGGTGCGGGATCCGATACGAGTCCCTTCGAAGGAGACAGGCACATGGCCAAGGGCACTGTGAAGTGGTTCAACGCGGAAAAGGGCTTCGGTTTCATCGAGCAGGAAGGCGGCGGCCCTGATGTCTTCGCCCACTACTCGAACATCGTCGCGCAGGGCTTCCGCGAGCTGCAGGAGGGCCAGAAGGTCGAGTTCGACGTCACGCAGGGCCAGAAGGGCCCGCAGGCGGAGAACATCCGCCCCCTGTAACGCCACACGCAAGCAAGGCCCCAGCTGGTGGGTACATCCCGGCTGGGGCCTCTTCGGTCCTACCCCCGTCCCGCGGGAGGTTTCCGGTCCTTCGACGGGACGGGGTCATGATGCCCGCAGGGTGCTTGGCGTCTGCGGGACCCGCCGACCTCCGTGATGCCTGGGGTGCGGGGCCGGGCGGGCGATCGGGTGCTGGGCCGCCCCTGCGGGGCAGAGACGGTCCAGCGTCTCCAGCGCTGGCCCCACGTGGGTCGCGTCGTTGTAACCGATGACGACGACACCCACCTGGTCGGCAGGGCGATGCCCCATGCCCAGGGCCCGCAGGATTGCGCCCTCGTTGGGCATCGCACCCTGCTCGCCCCCGTCGACACCGGGCGAGGAGAGTGATCAGGCCCGGGGGGTTGGGCCGACCGCCGGCCAAGCGATCCACCCCGCCGGGGCCAAGCAGGGCATGCTGACGGTGAAGGCGATCATCTGGACCCGGGGTGGCCGCCTGGGATGCGGGACGCCTGGACGCCGTCATGGCCGAGGTCAGCCCCCATCGCCAGGCGTGACGGTCTCGGCGCATCCCGGCTGCCCAAGGGCCTGCGGGCCCACAGCACACTGCCCTCCGACCAGGCGGCGGTGGGTGAGGCCGCGCAGCGGCGGACGGCAGCCGGCGTGCGGCGCAGGCTGGCTGCCGCTTCCTGATTCGTCGTGACTTACGGTCGTGATCGTGGCTGACCATCCCATGCCCGCGGCCACCCACCGCACTGATCAGAAAGACGCGCTACAGATCACGAACTACGGCTGCCGTGTCTTGATGTCCAGGTGCACCAGTACCGGCTTGTGTTCGCAGCGGCCGATGAAACGGGCAGGTTGATCAAGCCGGATTGCTTACCGACGTTCGGGCGTCCTGCGGAAGCCAGGTGGGGCTCCTCCGGTCGTCACGGCTGCCAAAAAGCGGTATTGCCAACTCCATTTGCTGAGCCACGAGTTGGGCCCGTTTTCTATTTGAGCGAACCGAACGGTTGTGCAATGATGTCATCACGGCATCACAGGACTCTGCTGGGGGAGATGAGTCGAACTGATGAATACCCATCTCGTGGTGGGGATTGTTCTGGCCGTGCTGTATCTGTCGGTAGCCGTGGGCGTCTTGACCACCGTCCGCGCGAGCCGCAACGGCACCCTGCGCCGGAATATACTGGTAGGCGTGCGGACGTCCGCGACGCTCTCTGACGACGCCGCTTGGCGCGCAGCGCATCACGAAACCCGGCGCCCCTATGTTCTGTTGGTTCCGGCATTGGTCGCAGGCGCGATCGCGGTGCTGGTCAACGCATTTGCGCAGGGCCCTTTCTGGGGCTTTGCGGTGATCGTCGGGGTGAGCGGCGTCATCGACCTCGTGATCGCGGGCCGCTCCGTTTCGGCGGCGAACACGGCCGCGCGCCGCTCCTGACCCCACCCTTTTCCAGGCTCCGGTGGCGGAGTCCGCAAGTAAGCGGCCCTCCACCACCGGCTCTGACGCCGTTGGTCCGGCACCGTCCGGTACCGACGGGACCCACCGCATGAGCTGGCATGAACCAGCGGTTCGCCCTCGTTCGCCGTCGCAAGGTCACGTGGCGGAGCGCTGGCCGGTCCTGCCCCGAGGCGGTGGAGCACGTACACGACGACGATTTGAGGTTACCTCACATGAACCTGAAGAAGACCGGTGCGGTCGTCGCTGCGGCGGCTGTGCTGAGCGTCGGCGCCGCCTACGGCTCGGCGTCCGCGTCCAGTGAGCCGGCGGCTGCCCACACGGCGGTCAAGCCGGCGCAGCACCACGTGAAGTACTCTGACGACGACATCGTCGGCCTGCTCGTCTTCGGCAAGGGCAAGGCGGCGGACGACCACCCCGACCTCGCCCGGCAGATCCGCTCCCACCGGTCTGCCGAGAACGACAAGGTGACGCTCGTACAGATCGCCGAGTTCACCAAGGCGCTCAAGGGCGTGGACAGAGATTTCCACGCCAAGGTGACGGTGGCGGTCCAGATCAACGACCCGTTCGCCGCCAAGGCCGGCATGCAGCGGCTCGGTGACGACATCAAGACGGTCCTCGCCAAGATAAAGCAGGCCGGCGTCAACAGCCCGGACCGGGCCAACGGATGGCTCTGGCACGACGCCAATGTCGTGATCGAGATCAACGCTGTCGGCGCCATCAACGGCGTCGTCTACGCCAACGTGGCCGGCGCCACCGAGGCCGTGGTCACCCTCGTAGTGGTCCCGTCCGCCGTGAGCTACGGCTTCGACCTGCGCCAGCCCAACAGCCTGGACGCCGACAACCTGGTGTCCTCGGTGGCGACGGCCCTGTAGCCGCTCCCGCCGCGCCGGGGCACCTCGCCCCGGCGCGGCGGAACCCCGGCGTCCGTCAGACCGTTCACCACCGCAGAGGATCGCGCCCCGATGGCAAGCAACGCCACCGATGTCCCGTCCGAACCGGCCAGTCCGGGAGCCGGATCGCTACGGCAGCTCACCCTGTTCTGCATCGCCTGCCTCGTGATATTCGGCTATCTCGCCGCCGGTCTCTTCTACACCCTGCCGAGCAACGCGCTGAGCAGCCGACACTCAAGGGGTACACGCTCGGTTTTCAATACTATAGTCCCGGAGAACTGGGCGTTCTTCACCCGTAACCCACAGACCACGCAGACCGGTGTCTACGCTCAGCGTGCCGACGGTTCGATACGGAATCTTCTCAGAACGCCACAGGCCGATCCGTCGAATTTTTTCGGGCTTTCACGCAGGCAACGCGCCCAAGGACCAGAGCTGGGCTATTTGAACGCCAACGCGGCGGGAAAATGGACTGACTGCACCGGTTATCTGGACGACTGCGTCAAAGAGGCCTCCTCAAAACCGGCGGTCCAGGTGAAGAACACCAATCCGGTGCCGACCGTGTGCGGCGATGCATATCTCACCCAGGAAGAAACAGTCCCGTGGAGTTTCCGCAATCAGGTTCCCTACGTCAGGCGCGTGCTCAAGGTCGCTCATCTGGACGTCCGATGCGGGTGAGCGATGCGTTGCAGTCGTGTGCCGGTTGGCTGGAAGCCCGCACCGCCCGGCACGATCTGCGGAGCCGGTGGTTCGGGGCCGGCCGCACGGTCATGGCCGGGGCCCAGCTCAGCGTCCTGCTGCTGACGCCCATCAAGGCCCTGCTCATCCCGGTCGTCGCAATGGGGGAATACCCCCGCTGCGACGGGGTCCGGGCCGCCTCGGCACTGTGCATCGGGAACGACTCGGTGGGTGCCGAGCCCCGCCGATGGCTGCTCGTCGTCATTTTCGCGGTCGTGGCCAGCGGATACCGGCCACGCTGGACGGCCATTCCGCACGCCTGGGCCACCTATTCGGTCGCCGTGAGCATCGCCGTACCCGACGGCGGCGAGTCAATCGGAATGATCATGGCGCTGCTGATGACTCCCATCGCTCTGGCGGACGACCGCACCTGGCACTGGCAGGCACCCACCACCGAAACGGGACGATCCTGGCAAACAGTCACCTTCGCCGCATTCCTCGCTATCCGGGTGCAGATCGCTTACCTCTACCTCGACAGTGCCGTCAGCAAGTTCGGAGTGGCCGACTGGGCCAACGGCACCGCGGAGTACTACTTCCTGCGCGACAACATGTTCGGCGTGGCCCGGCCCTGGGACTCGCTGTTCCTCTCGATGTCGAAGAACTCCCTCGTGGTGGTGGCGCTCACCTGGGGGGCGCTCGTCATCGAACTCGCCATCGGTGTGTGTGTCCTCGCATCGGACCGGTGGCGCAAAGCCGCACTGGTGATGGACATCGTGCTACACGGCTCGATCATCCTCACCATGGGGCTGTGGAGCTTCGCCACGGTGATGATCGGCTCCGCGATCGTCTGCGCGACCCCGCAGCGCAAACCACCCCAACCACTCACCGCACCGGTCATGACGGCGCCGCTGGTGACGACGGCCTGAGCCGTGACATCCGAGGGCTGCCAGCGGACAACGCCCGTCCGGAAGGGCGTTGTCCGCTGCCGTCGTTCACCCAGCGACCAGCGGTGCACCGATACGAAACCGGCTGCCATTGCGCGCGCCGAGCCGGGCGGTGAGAGTCACACGACGCGCTTGCGCATCTGCGCTGAACTCGACACTCGACTCGGCAAGCCGTGCATCCTGCTGCCACCGGTAGCGGAAGAACACAGCCACACGGTGCTCGCCGCTGCCGATCGGCATCTCCACACTCCCCCAGCGAGCAGGGAACTCACGCCCGTCCACCTCGACAACAGGCCGGGTCAGCAGATGATGGAACCACGCGGCTGACAAGGACGGTTTGACCGTCACCGACAGAACTGCCCCGTCAGAACTCATGAGTTGATCGTAGCAACGCGACCCAGCCACCACACGTCTGAGCTGAGCCAGTACCGGATCACCACCACCAGGCACCGACACTGCCGCGCTGGCGCTACGAGGTGACCGGCTATCCGGCCGGCTGGTCGGTGGCCGCCGCCCGAGCCGCGATCACCACAGACGCCCGAATGGAAGGCCCGATACGCGGTCCGCTCCGGAGTGGAAAGCACGGTCAACGAGTTCGCCCACGGACACGGCATACGGCGCTGCCGCTACCGAGGACAGGGAAAGGTCCACGTCCAGCACGTATTGAACGGCCATCGCCGTCACCATCGAGCGCCTCGGCAAACCGTCACCGGCTGAGGAAGCCCCCACACCCCGCCAGCCGACTGCCTTCCAGAACTGCCTCGACCAGCGCGAGATCCCTCGCCCGAAGTCCTGGCGGACCCTGGCTGTTGACTTCGCCGACACCAAGATCTGCGACAGAGTCAAGCTAATACGCCACCCCTACCCCCTCCTTCATTGTCCCGGGATCATCGATCATCCCCAGCATCGCGTGAGCGACGTCCGCCCGTGCGATGAACCGGCCCCGGCGCGGGAAGCCACCGACGACGACCCGGTACGAGCCGGTGAGGGGCTTGTCCTGCAGCCGCGGTGGCCGTACGGACGTCCAGTCCGTGCCGCTGCGAGCCAGCTCGTCCTCCATCTCCCGCAGGTCGGCGTAGACGTCCTTGAGCAGTGCCGAGACGATCCCGCGAACGCCGCGGTCGAGGAAGCCGTCACCCTCCGGCTCGGGACCCACCGGAGCCGCGCTGACCACGAGCACCCGGCGCACGCCCTCGGCCTCCATGGCCCGCAAAACCGTACGGGTCAGCCGGGCCGCGACCCCGGCGCTCTTGCGGCTGCGGGCCCCCAGACCTGAGAGGACTGCGTCCCGGCCGACGACCGCGGGTCGTACCGCCTCCGGGTCGGTGAGGTCGGCACGGAAGACCTCCAGGCCGGCCCCGGTCAACTCGAACCGGGCTGGGTCCCGCACCACGGCAGTGACCCGGTGGCCCGCGGTGAGCGCCTGCCGAACGACCTCCTGCCCGATTCCTCCGGTGGCGCCGAAAACGGTGAGGTTCATTGGCCCACTCCAATTCTCCACCAGTGGGTGAGTATTCACTCACAGTGTGCGTCTAGTGTGAGTAAGTACTCACCCACTCGTCAAGACCTGTTGGACACGTCATGCGATCCTTGGGCGCCATGGAGCAGAAACCGGCCCGCGCCCGCATCCTCGACGCCGCCCACGAGCTCATGCTCACCGTCGGTCTAGCCCGCGCCACCACCAAGGAGATCGCCAGGGCGGCGGACTGCTCCGAGGCCGCCCTCTACAAGCACTTCACCAGCAAGGAGGAGCTGTTCATCGAGGTCCTGCGCGAGCGGCTCCCAGGACTGGGCCCGCTGCTGCGCGCCCTCACCGCCGAGCCGGGCAGGCACACCCTCGAGGAGAACCTCACAGAGATCGCCCGGCAGGCGGCCCTGTTCTACGAGCAGAGCTTCCCGATCGCGGCCTCCCTCTACGCCGAGACCCAGCTCAAGAAGCGTCACGACGACGCGATGCGGCAAATGGGATCCGGCGCGCACAAACCCATCGAGGGCCTCGACGCGTACCTCCGCGGCGAACAGGCGGCCGGCCGCGTCCACCCCGACGCGGACACCTTCGCGGCCGCCTCCCTCCTCCTGGGCGCCTGCGCCCAGCGCGCCTTCGCCTACGACGCCACGAGCGACGGGCAGCCGCCCCCCGTGGACGACTTCGCCCGACGGATGGCCCGCACGGTGTTGAGAGGAATCGCCGTATGCGACTGAGACTGCGCAAGTTCCGGCCGGGAACCGGCCCGTACGAACACCGGATCCTCCTCCTGCGAGGCATCGGTCAGTCTCGCGTCACTCTTGCTCTGGGCAAGATCCGTTGAAGACGGGCCCTAGCTTGATCTTTAATGGCTGGCGTCGAATGGTGCCTCGAACTTGATCACTCGGTTCGGTAACCGACTTACGCCAAAGCGGCCGCCAGCGGACCAACGGAGTGCCGAGTGTGTTGAGCAGCTGCTCGACCCCGCCCTCGGCCGTCGTGCACGCGTACGCGGCTCGGACCTCGCTCAGACGGCAGCGCGCTCTGCTCCAGCAGGGGGCGAGGATAACGCTGTGGCAGGCCTTGAGTGCCGTGGCCACCTGGAGGCGAGCTTCCCGGTCGCCATCTATCAGGTTGCGGGCCCAGGAGCGGTGTACGGGGTGGAAGTCGAGGTTCTCCAGTTCGAGTGCATCAGGGCGAGGGGAGCCGCCATCAGGTTGTCCGCCGCCTCGTCGAGGGATGCCGTGTCTCCCATCAGGCTCATTGCGTCGATCAGCGGACCGCGCGTGGGAATCAACGCGGCTAGCGGGCCGGCCTGTTCACCCAGCCGTCCAGGTACATGGCGGGGCTGAGCCCGCGTCAGCGTCGCGCTCGCCAGGTGGCCCGTCTGATCGTGGCGGCCGACGGCCACGCCGGCAACGTCGACGTCGTCGCGCTGACTGACATCGAGACCGATCTCGGTGTCAGCCGGACCACGGCCGGGGGACTGCTTCAGGAGGCGGCCGAGCTGCTCGCCTCCGGCTATGACCCCACGCCATGTACGTGCCTCAGAGCTGGCGCTGACGGGTCGGGACACGCCGGAGCGGGGCAGCACCCATCGGGTGCCGCCCCGACGTCCGTGGCGGGCGGTCAGGTCGGCAGCGCCGGAGGGGCCGGGCCGGTTCGAGCGCGGTCCAGCACGGCTCCCCAACCTGGCGGTCAGATCCGTGTGTTCAGATTCCGCTTAGCGCGTCAGACCATGAGGTGTCTAGACCTTTAGGTCTCACTCCACTCATCGAGGGGTGAGTTTGAGTGTGCCGCAGATGCTGCGCAGTTTCAGTGGTCGGCGGGAGCCGTGTGAGGCGGGGTCGGCAGGGAAGACATGATCCAGATTCGATCTGGATTCTATTTTGAAGCACAGATCTGAGCACTCAACCCAGGCCTCCACAGTACCGGGACGGGAGCAGCCCCCGGGCTTCTTCTCTCCGAAGCCGCCCTCCGACTCATCGTCACGTTCCTTCCCCCCTTCCCCCAGCCGCACAACCCCACCCCCTTGCTGCTGCACGGGCCGGAGGCCCGTTTGCCGCGCGCAGCGCGGTGGAGGCTGGAGCGTAGCGGAAGCCTCGGGCCGGATGGAGGCTGGCATCGGACTGCAACGCAGTCCGACTCACTCCCGAATCGCAGCGGAGGGAGTGTCAGTTCGCTTGCGAAGCAAGCGAACTGGGCGGTGAGCGCAGCGAACCGCCAGCGCTCACGCGGAGCGTGAGCGCAACCCGGGCGCGTAGCGCCCGGGTTCGCTGGCATCGCGCGCAGCGCGATGGGACCCGCTCCGCGGG
>NZ_JBIAGM010000034.1:0-67127 GCF_042869815.1 Streptomyces sp. NPDC006739 | reverse complement strand
ACTTGGCCCGTAAGGCGGAGACGGGCGGACGCACGGTCATGGTCCACCGTCCCACCAACTCCGCCTGAGCAAGCACTAATTGAAATACAAGCCCCGGCGGTGCCGGAGTACTGGCGCTGCACGCCGGCCGAGGTGGTGCCCTGCTTCAGGAAGCCGGTGTCGTCCAGGATGAGGATCCCGTCGGGCTCGCCGAGCCGTTCGGCTACACAGTGCTGGAGGTCGTCGCGGAGTTCATCGGCGTCCCAGCGGGCGCCGTTGAGGAGCCGCTGGAGGCGGTCGGGTGTGCGATGTCCGGCGTATTCGGCCAGCTGCCAGCCGTTCTTGCGGCCGACCGGGCCCAGCAGTCCGCGGATGTAGTCGCGCATCCTGCGACGCGGCTCGACGCGCCTGAAGCGGTGGCCGGTGCGCAGGAAGAGTTCCTCGGGCTCGTCGTTCCAGATCTCAACTGCACGCTCGTCGATCACGCCAGGAGGCTGCCCGCACTGTTGTGGCTATCAGCGGCGGCTGCACACGATCGAGGGGCGGCCCGGGAAAGAGAACACAGGCCGGCAACCAGCCCACTACACTCACCCAAACCGCCCCTGAACAGGGAAGACGTCAAAGTGCTACTGGAGTACTAAGACGGTGTCCTTCACAAGACCTCATTTCATCGGCTGCGCAGTTGACGTGACCATGATCTTGGTAGCTAGGTAAAACTGAGACAGGTGTGAAAGTAGATCGCCTGATGGAGCCGGACGGCCGCGGGCTCCTGCTCGTTGAGGTCGGACGTCCTTCTGCGATCTGGTGCATGGATCCCGAGCGGCTGCAGCGGATCACCACGCGGCGAGCAGAACTGGACAAACTCGAAGGACAGCTGGCCGAGCATCTGGCGGAGGTGCGGGCCGAGCGGGACGAGCTCGCTGTCGCCGAGCGGGTCCTTGAGCGGGTGAGCGAGCAGCTCACCGACGAGCGCGCCCGGGTCGCGTCGGCCCGGGGCAGGTGGGCGGCCGGGCAGTGATCGTGATCCCGCACCGTGCACCTGACGTGGAGGAGACCGTGCTCCCGCCGGACCACCAGCACATTCTCGCCGCGGTGCGGCAAGCCACCGGGCCGGAGTCGCGCCTTCAAGGAGGACGGCGCCGTCGCGCTCCCGCACGACCTGATGAGCGACCGACCGCGCACCTACCGCATGGTGACCTCGGACGGCAACGCGTAGCCGCCCGGCATCAGCAAGTGCCGGTACCAGCCTGCGTAGCGACGCTTGTGGTCGCAGAAGAACCGCCGAACACGGAGCCGGACTATCACCCGGCGAGGGCCTACGTTAACGACCGTTCGCCGAGAGTGCGTTGATACGTACTGTGTACGCTTTTCGCCTGCATGTGGCAGTCCGAGCACTGGCCCGGACGAGCAATGAACACCGCCTCTGCTACCAGCGTGTCGGAGGAGTTCGGGGTCGCCTGCGGCCGGTCTGGATCCGATGTCTTCACCGGATACGCGCTCACCGCATGACAGGTCGCGCCGGCCACCGTATGGGCCGCATGCGCCACGGTTCCAGTCGACACCGGCAACGGGCCGCACTGTGACGGGTGGCAGCATGGTCAGTCGTCTGCCTCATTCACAGGGTGGCGCAACAAGATGGCGCGCTATGTTCATCATGTTGTCATCTTCATGCGGGCCTTCACCGGCAGTGTGACCCGTGTAAGGCGGTTGACGGAGAGGCCCTGAAACGTGACGGTGTGCTGGCGTGGAACGGTGACCGCGGGTCGCTTAAGGACATGGGTGCCGGTGCTGGCATGGGCGGTGACGCGAACCGCACTGCTTCTGACGCTCTTCGGCACCCTGCGCTTCCCCGGTGACGATGTCCGCCCCGACGTGGTCATCATCTACCACGGCTGGTACGAACGGCTGCTGACCGGCAGCTTTCCGGTCGGCGACGTCACCTGGCAGTACCCGCCCGCCGCGGCGGCGGCCTTCCTCGCCCCGGCACTGCTGCCGTTCCTGACTTACTCCCACGCCTTCTACCTGCTCGCCTGCGCCGCCGACGCGACGGTCCTGGCGATGCTGCTGCGGGCCGGGCGGGCCCACGGCCGGGACCTGGCCGGCGCCTGGCTGTGGGTCGCCGGGATCGCCGCGCTCGGCCCACTGGCCCTGGCCCGCTACGACGTGACGGTCACCGCCCTCGCGGTCGCCGCCCTGCTGGCCGCCGCACGGCATCCCCGGGTGGCGGGCGCGCTGGCCGGGATCGGCGCGCTGGTCAAGGTCTGGCCCATACTCGTGCTCGCCGGTGTGCGGCCGGGCCCCACGACCCGCCGCTCCTGGGGAGCGGCGCTGGTCACCAGCGTGGGCGTCAGCGCCGCGTTTCTGGCTTTCACCCAGGGGCCGTTTGCGTTCCTCACCGAGCAGCGTCAGCGCGGTGTCGAGATCGAGTCGCTGGGCGCGCTGCCGTTTCATGTCCTGCGCTGGCTCGGTCTGTGGCACGGCACCTCCCGGCTGCACTACGGGTCGTTCGAGTTCCTTGGCCCGTATGTGCCCACCGTGGCCCGGATCGCGCTGGCCGGCGCGGTGCTGGCCTTCTGCTGGTTGGTCTGGTGGCGGGTACGCGCCCGCACTTTCAGCGACGTTGTGCTCTACGACGCTGCGTTCGCGGCGGTGCTGGTCTTCGTCACCACCAGCCGGGTGATCAGTCCGCAGTACCTGATCTGGCTGCTCGGCCTCGGCGCGCTCTGTCTGACCAGCCGCTCCACGGTCCAGCGCCGGCCCGTGCTGCTCATCCTGGTCGCGTGCTTCTTCACGGTGCTCGAATTCCCCATCGGCTTCGGCCCGGTCGTGCGGAGCAATCTGCCGGGCATAGTCGTACTGCTGATCCGCGACGGGCTGCTTCTGGTGGCAACGGTCTCGTCCTGCCGCCGGCTCTGGCGAAGTACGGCCACCCGGCCCGAAGCGACGCCCGACGGCGCGGCGGCCTCAGACACGGACTACACGGTGGCACATATGGGTTGAGCCATCCCACGGCCGGGGGCGTCACCCCCCACCCCGGTGTCCAGGCGCCGAGTCCTGCCCACCACGGACATGTCCTTGCACACCCCTCTGGCGCAGGATGCGAAAGCAGGACGGCTGTTGCGGGCGACAGCGACGGCCCCCGTTTGCTGGGTGAGGCGCCTGCCGCCAGCTGAGGCCGAAGCTGCTGAGCGCCGTGGTCCAGTCCGTGACGATGGC
Organism: Streptomyces sp. NPDC006739; assembly: GCF_042869815.1. Lineage (NCBI taxonomy): Bacteria > Bacillati > Actinomycetota > Actinomycetes > Kitasatosporales > Streptomycetaceae > Streptomyces > Streptomyces sp. NPDC006739. Next base: position 63,932 of record NZ_JBIAGM010000034.1, on the reverse strand, counting down.
CCGCTGGGCCGCGGCGAGGGTGACCTTCCCCAAGCAGACCGCGGTGTGCAGCTTCGTCTCCACCGGGTCCTTCATGTTGTTGATCCCGCCACCCTTCTTATGGCCCGGGTCGGCCGGCTCCACCCACAAATTCCGCGGCTCATTGGGGTCTCCCCAAGCTGAAGGCTGATCAGGTGGTCGTACTCGGCGTCCCCCATGCTGCCGGTGTAGCCGTAGGAGGCCGCGTTCAGCCGCTTCTCCTTGCCCGTCACGGAGGCGGGAGGGCGGATGTCCTTGGTGTAGCCGCCCTTACGGCAGATCGTCGACTTCAGATTCGCCTGCGTCACCGCAGGGGAAACCGCGCCCGGCGTGCACTTCGGATCCTCCAGCGGCTCCCCGTGCTCGTAGCGGTAGTGACAGCTGCCCGCAGCCGGCTGCTGCTGCACCGTGTACGACCTCTGCGGACCCGCACCCACCGCGATCACCCGCGAAGATCCGCCTGCCCTCGACGACCCCGACACTCCGGCCGCCGGCTCCCCGAACCCGTCCCTGAACCGCCGGTCGAAGCAGGCGAACAGCCCGCCAGCACCAGACAGGACAGCATCATCAACGAAGCGGCGAGACGGGCAGAACGCATCAGGACCCCTCAAAGACAGGCGGCAGCTGAGCGAATGGCGCCCCATCCGCCCGACCGCCTACCGTCCGAGGTACGGCGCCAAGGCGCACCCACACCAGCGGCAGAGCGCCCCGAGCCACAAGCATCAGGGCCCCACCTCCGTAGATGGGTGTGGGGCCCTGTGTCCGAGCGCCGGGCAGGCCTTGCACCTGCATCTTCCCGCAGGAAGCGGGACGTCTTTCCTTGGACCACCAACGCAACGCCAAACGCCCGTGCTTGGGGCGACCAGCTGAAGATCACTATAGCCGGTGGAAAGGCCCGGCAACCGCACCGGACAGGGAGGGGGCCCGGAACCGCCCGAATCCGGAGGGGGCGGGTGAGAAGGCTTGGGCGGCTCGGGTGCGGAAGCGGCTGAGGTGGTAGGCCATGCGGTTGCCGTGGGCTTGCGTGTCGTCGGCGGCGGTGACGGTCTTCCAGCACACGGCGGCCGCGTTTTTGAAGAACACGTGCGCGGAGGCGGGTTCGTGGTCGGCGGCGGTGACTTCGACCAGGAGGTGCGCCGGTCCCTGGGTGGTGGTGGGACAGGCGGGTTTTGGAGTAGCCGGAGAGGCTGACGAGGTCGTCGAGAGTGAGGCCGCTGGCGGTGAGCCGGTAGCGGACCGGCTCGAGCCAGGTGCGGTGGGCGGCGCCGGCCGTCTCGCAGATGGGCTCCGGCGGCCGCCCGCGCCGATGTGCAGGCTCCCCTGCAGACTGATCGGGTACAGGGGGCAGTTTCACCGTGACGGCTCCTCACTGCCCGCCGGCCCCGCGGCCGGCGCGGAGGCGGCCGTTGCGGCAGGGCCTTGCGTGTTGGTGCCGTTGAGCGCGGCCACGATCTGCTGGATGAGGAGTCCCAGCGAGGGCAGCAGCGCGGCGACGGCCGCGAGCTGCCCGAGCACGGTCGTCACCGTGCTCCACATGAGGACCGTCGCCAGCAAGGCCACGGTCCTCACCCTCTTGCTGTTCATGTGACCTTCCACGGAAGGAAAGAAGAGTCTGGAAGGCTCCCCGCGGGTGGTGCTGACGCGCCCGCGGAGGAGTTGCACGACAGCATGGTGCGCCGGGCGCATCCCACTCAACGTGATCACTGGATTACGGAACAATTGCACCGCGTCACCCGCCAGACCCGGTCCTCCCGTTACCCCATGACAGTCACCGCCAGCGGCAAATCATGGCCGAATGACCGCTTTTGATGGGCAATCCGCCCCACCTGGCGCTCACCATTGGGACAGACCTTTTCACCGACGTTCCCCACCCCGCAGCTGTTGACCTGCAGACGGACGGCAGACCTTTGGAGCCGCCCGATTAGCCAGGCGCACTTCGGGACGGGGCGAATTGTCCCGGGTGGGCGCATCGCGTAGCGACGCAGAAGGCGCCCTTGACCGGCCGGCCTGGCCGGCATCCTCGACAGTCGGGCGACTCCGGCTGGCTGCGTGGATGAGAAGCAGGACCGCTTGACGGCGAGTGTTGGCAGCGGTTGGCGGTTGGTCATTGGTCGAATGTCCCCGATAAGCGAGAGCACTCGAAGCGGTTGCGGTGTGTCGGGGTCTCTGGCGTCGTGAGCATCGGCGGCATAACGCCGGAACTTCTCGAAGCCTTCCAGAGCCATTGCGCTTTCAGACTCGCGAACGCCCCGGCCGGACGCATTGATCGACATCAAGGTCGCCAGGACGGGGGCGTTCAGCAGTTGATCGGGGCCGGTCGCCAACCGGTCACAGGTGCTGGAAGAGCACCTCCGGGTTCGCTGTCGACGGGCCGTCGAGCAGGAGCTGGTGGATTCCCTTCAGGGTCTGGTCGAAGAAGGCTCCGACGTACTCCCGGGTCAGCTGCATCCCGCGATCCGGTGGGGTGGTCGTCCCCGGGGGGAGCGGAAGGCCGATCTCGTTGGCCAGGATCTCGACGTCCGTGAAGCTGGCGTGGTTTGTGCCCGTGACGGCCAGCCAGGGTCTGTAGCCGTCCCAGCCCGACCAGGTCTGCCCCCATGACGTGTCCCCGCCGCCAGCAGAGTGGTCGCTTTCCTTCCCGAGCAGGAGGAACGATCGTCCCTCGAGCTTGTCGGTCGGAATCGGCGGAGAGAACTGTCCGTCCATGTTCACTCCGGCGAGGATCCGCTGGTCCTCGGCCATCGCGTTCAGCGTTGACGCGCCGCCGATCGAGTGCCCAGCCATGCCGATGTGGTCGCGGTCGATCAGGTGGGCCAGGTGCCAGGCCGGGTGGTGCCCGGTCAGCTGGTCCAGGACGAAGGACACGTCCTTCGCCCGGCTGTCGGGGAGCGTGTCCGGTGCCCCTCTCGCGCACAGCGCGCATCCCGGGGTGCTGCCGTCGGCGAACGTCTCGCCGGAGTCCTCGTAGGTGTGGCCGACCAGGGCGACGACGTAGCCATGGCTGGCCAGGTCGGTCGCCAGGCCTGTCAGCGTGGCGCGGGGGTTCTCGAAGCCGGGCGAGAGGACCACCAACGGGAACTTCCCGCCGACGGCCTTCGCCCCGGTGTAGGCGTAGGTCCTGCTGTCTACGAGATCCTGCGGCTGGGCCCCGGTCCCCGCCGGGACCCGCGTGGCCAGAAAGCCCTGCGCCTCGCCGAGGGTCATGTACGGGGCGGGCACCCCGGTGCCGGGCCGGGCCGGGTAGAACATCGATACCGCCAGCTGCCGCGGTCCGGCCGAGGGCACCCAGGGATCGGTGCGGTCCTGGTCGGTAAGGTGCAGCACCTCCTCGCCGGCCGGGTACGGCCCGGTCGGGCGGGGCAGCTCGAGGTGGAAGGCGGCAGGGGGCGGGGCAACGGCGACAGCGGCAGGCGCAGCGGCGTACGGCGACGCGATCGCGGCCCTGGCCATCGGGAGGGGAAGGGCGAGGACGAGCGCGGCGACAGCCGCGATACGGCGGGATCGGTGCATGGCGCTGACGCTAGGTTCGTGGCCCGGGCCGTCGAATCAGCCCAGCGGATGACCACGCCCCAGATTTGCATCCGGGTCATCCCGGGGATTCGGCGGCAGGGTGGTCATCCCAGGGAGCGACCACGCTGCCGCCGATCAGCGGCTTCTCGTCGTGCCGCCGAGCACCGCCTCGACCTCCTCGTCGCGCGCACCACGAGCAGAGTCCCGAAGCAAGCACCACCGGGCGCTCTCGACCGAGCGACACGCGATCTCGTAACTTGTCGGCGACGGCTGAAAAAAGTGGTTCTGGATCACTTTCGGTGCCAGGGCCACGGAGGGTCACCGAAACCGCGATCATGAACGGCTGTGGGTGATGTGCTCCTCCAGGACCTGTGGTTCCACCAGGTCGAGGGTGTCGAGGTAGGAAACGCCGTGTCCGAAGGCGAGTTGGTGACCGTCCGGGCCCGGACAGGTGGGGAGCAAGCAGCGTGTCCGGCTTGCGGGACTCTGTCGTCCCGGATTCACCGCCGGTACGTACGCCGGCTCGCCGACAGTGCGGTCGGCGGCCGTCGGGTGCTGATCGAGTTACAGGTGCGGCGGTTCCGTTGCTGTGCAAGTGCCTGTCGACAGGCAACCTGCGCCGAGCAGGTCGACGGGCTCACCTTCCGGCACGGGCGGCGAAGTGCCGTACGAGGCTGTCACCCGGGGCCCCCGGTCCGGCGGTCCGGGCGCAGCGAGGAGCTACATCACTGCGTCGGTCTGCAGAGGGCCTGCGGTGATGCGCAGTTGACGGACGCGGACCGGTTCCTCGTCGGCGAGGTAGAAGATGTGCACAAACGGTGCCCGCGAGCGGGTCCAGGGGCAGGGTGCCGCCTCACCGGTCGCCCTGCGCGCGGAATTCCGCGACCGCGGTGCGAAAGGCCGGTTCGGCCTCCAGGAGGTCCCCGGCGCCGAGAGGTCGAACCGGCTCACCAGGAATCCGGCGACGTCCGCCACATCCTCGGGCTCGCCGGGGTGCAACAGGAGGTGATCGCCTACAACCCGGCGACCGCATCGGGAACCGAGGTGTACCCGGCGGTCAGGTCGGTCCGCACCGCGCCCGGCGCCACCGTTCACGGTGATCCCGCGCCGCCCTCCGATCTGCGTGGGACGGAGAAACGGCCACCGTGGAACCCATGTCGACGGCGCACCCGCCGTCGTCCAGCAGAGACAACGGCCGCCGGATCACCGAGAACGGAGCGGTGACGTCGACCGCCGCCAGCCCTTCCCACTCCCGTTCGGTCACCTGGGAGACCGCGCTCCCGCAGGAGGCGCCCGCGTTGACGAACCAGTTCGAGCCGAAGCCGGCGGAGACCCCGAGCGGCTGGCGCGCCCCTGCGTCTCCGCCCTGGCAGCTCGAAGTACCGCATTTTCACCGTGGTCGGCATCTCGTCGGGAACGTACTTCGGGGTCCGAACGCCCTCCTTCCGGGGCGTTCGCAACCACCGGTGGAACCCAGGCGCTTTGCTCCACCCGCACCTGTCGCAGATTCCGTTCCAGCACTCGCATCTACCCGTAGTCGCGGCTTGGAGCGTCCGTAGAACTGCGCAACCCCACTGCGGGGTGAGGCCGGCGCCACCTGCTCCGAGGCCTCGAGGCCTCGGAGCAGGTGGAGCGCTACGTCGGTGAGGCAGGGCGGCCGACCGGCGTAGACGTGGCCATGAACCGATCGACTACGCCAGGACCGGCAGCGATGCAAGCCCGCGGACGAGGCGGGTGCGCCGCCAGCACAGGTGGTCGGGCGGTACGGCGAGGCGGATCCCGGGCATTCGGATCAGCACGGCTCGCAGGGCGATCTCCAGCTCGGCCCTGGCCAGCGGCGCGCCGGCACAGCGGTGGATGCCGTGGCCGAAGGCGAGGTGGGCAGCCGCGTTCCGGTCCAGGTCGAGCTGGTCCGGCGCCGGGAACCGCGCTGGGTCCCGGTTGGCTGCCCCGACCGCGACCAGGACCGGGACGCCCGCCGGGACGTCGGAACCGCCGAGCGTGACGGCTTGCCTGGTGAACCTGAAGGTGGCCGTACTCACGGGGGAATCGAAACGGAGCAGTTCGTCCAGCGCGGCAGGGACCCCGTCCGGATTGCTCCGAAGGCGATCCAGCGCGGCCGGATGCCGCAGCAGCGCAAGGAGGGCGTTGCCGAGGGCGTTGGTGGTGGTCTCGTGTCCGGCCACCAGCAGCAGCACGGCAAGGGAGACCAGCTCCTCCTCGCCCAGGTGGTCGTCTCCGTCGCGAGCCGAGATGAGCCGGTCGAGCAGGGAGCCGCCGGGGTTCAGGCGCTTGGCGGCGATGAGGCCCGTCATGTAGTCGGCCATCGCGTGCGAGGCCGCGTCGATGACGTCGGGCTCTCCTGCCGCGAACAGCTCTGCGGACCAACGCTGGACATCGGGCCGGTCGGCCCGCGGGACTCCGAGCAGCTCGCAGATCACGATGACCGGCAGCGGCACCGCCAGCCCGGCCACGAAGTCGAACCGTTCACCGGCGGACCACTGGTCCAGCAAGTCACCGGCGACCCGGGCGATGAAGGGGCGCAGCTTGGCGACGGCACCGGTCGTGAACGCCGCCGTCACCAGCCTGCGCAGCCTCGTGTGCCGGGGCGGGTCGCTGGCCAGCATGGTGTGGGCGATCGCGGGGTGCAGGCGGCGCCGTGGCTCCTTGCCCGCGAAGAAGGCGGCCGTGTCCTTCGAGAGGCGAGGGTCGCCGAGGGCGTCCCTGGCTTCCGTGTAGCCGGTGATCAGGTAGCTGGGACGTCCGCCGGAGCCGCCAGGTATGTGCTGCACCGGGCATGTGGAGCGCATGGCCGCGTAGGCAGGGTAGGGGTCCTGGAGGAAGCGGGGATCCTGCATCGGGTCGGTCATGACCTCAGGCTCCAACGGACTCCGGATGGTCGTCGTCGGCGACACGCCCGCGAAGGCTGGACGGCGAGGACCCGAGGGTGTGGACTGCGGGTCTCCGTCGCGCGCTACGGGGTGATCGGTGAACTCTTCGCGAGGATCTCCACCCTCTTCGCGGCCATGCTCGCGCTGGTTTCGTCGGCGGCGCCGGGACGAGAGGTAGGACACGAACTAAGTCGGATCCGCGAGGGCCACCGCCCTTCCGACCGCGAGGTCCGCGAGGTCCGCGAGCAACGGGACGACGTGGTCGAGCAGACTCAATCACGGTGGCACACCGCACGGGCGCAGGTCTCCCGTCGTCAGACCCATCACTCGAACCACTGACGGACCCGGCCGGCCACCGCCACACCACCTCTTCCGAGACCGGTTCGGTAAGCCCTGCGCCACCGGCCCTCCTCGACCAGGGCCGCCCCTCAGCCCTCCGGCTGCCGGGCCCTCGCCGCAGTCTCCTGATCACGGTAGTAGGGGCGCCAGATCAACCGGTGCACCCGCGTCCAGCGCGGGATGGACCGTACGCCGGGGATGAAGGGGACCAGCACCAGACCCGCGCTGATCACCACCATCAGGCTCCAGATCAGGGCATCGGCGTTGCCCGACGACTTGAAGGGTTCGATCTGGTACCAGAACGTGTAAAGCATCAGCCAGGCCTGGCCCGGGTAGTTTCCGATCTCGTTCATCATTCCCCATTGGTCGCCGCGCAGGTGTTGGGCGCGGGCCAAGGTCTCCAGGTAGGAGCCGTCGGAGAGGAAGAGCAGAGGACGGGTGTAGTCGGTCTGGTAGAACCTTCCCTCCGCCTGCAGTTCCCCGTCGAGGGCACCGGACCTGGCCAGATCGAGAAGGCGTGCGGTGAGGACGGGGACCGGGCCGTAGTCGCCGGCGGCGACCTTGGCGGGGTCCCCGCCGGGCGATTTGGTCAGTGCGTCGGAATAGGCCTTGGCCCATGCCTGCTGCCGGGAGGCCGGGGCGGTGGCCCAGGCGGCGAGCGCCGCCTTGACGACGGGCGGTTGGGGGGCACTGGCCAGCGGACGGAGGACGAAGTCGTCGGCGGAGTCCACCGGTATGCGGACGCCGGCGGCACCTTGCAGCCCGACCGGGCCGATCTTCTGTGCGGCATCGGGAGTCCGGTTGTACGGCGGGCCGTACTCGGCCGTGCCACTGGTACCGGCGAGTTCGGCCGCGGCGGTCGCTGTGAAGTCCGCGCCGTCCGCCCGCGCCCATGAGGCCAGGGTCACCGGCTTGACATCGGGTGAGGAGAACACGGCGGCCAGAGCGAGGGTGAGGAGCGCTACCGCCACCAGGGCGATCGTGAACTCCTTGAGCAGGTCGTAAGGCCGGGTGGGGAAGGCGGCCGGGTCCGGCACACCGGGCCTCCGGCGGCCCCGGGCCATCACGAGGTCCCCTGCGGGGAGGGCGCCGGCGGGGCAGCGCCGGCGTCCGCGGGACCGGTCGCGCCGATGGGCGGGACGATTCCGCGCCACCGGACCAGCAGGACGTGCCAGGCGGTCAGCAGACCGAGGACGAACGGAAGCAGCACGATGTGCCACATCAGCATCTGCCCGAAGTCCAGCACGTTGAAGAAGGCGCCGATCCCGACCGAGTTGAGCCCGTCCTTGGCCTGCCCGGCGATCCACTGCGAGTCGAAGTTCTGCTGAACCAGGTAGCCGGTGAAGGCGGTGCCGATCGAGGTCAGGAAGCACACCGCGCCGGTGGCCCAGGTCAGCGCCCGCCGACCGCGCCAGGCGGCCATGAAGAACTTGCCCCACAGGTGGACCACCATGAAGAACATGAGCAGCTCGACGCTCCACAGGTGCAGGCTGTTGACGTACCTCCCGGTCCCCGAGACGTGCCACCACGCGGGTCCCTTCAGCGCGAGCACACCGCCGGTGGCGAGTACCACGATCAGCGAGGCCACGGTGAGCACACCGAATACGTAGATCCATGAGGCCATGTACGCCGGCTGGGAATCGGGCAGCAGCTTGTCCGGGGGCAGGGCCGCCACCGCCCGCCGACGCACCGCGCCCGTCCAGCCTCCCCCGGTGGGCACATTGGTGTACGGCCCGGCGGCCGCGCCCTCGCCCGGGCCGCTCATCTGCGGCCCCGCGGGAAGGGCAGTAGCAGGGCTGCCACGAAGACAACCACCATCAGACCGACGACCACGAGGTTCGCGACGGACAACTGGATCACGCCCCAGTGCAGGTAGTGTCCGTTCCCGTTCAGGTCGACAGGCGCGGCAAGCGCCCGCCCGGCCGACAGCAGGAGTTCCGTCGTTGTCATGATCCGCCTATCCGTCCTCGCCGTAACGCTGCAAGGACAAGCGAAGCGTCTCGTGGCGCAGGGGGCATCCCGGCTGACCCGGACGATGGACAGAAAGGCCCGCCCCGAGGCCCGATCACCCACCGGCCCCGGAACCAGGACTCCATGGCGGACACCGTCGTCGCGTGAGCCGAAGTCATCCGGTCGCCGTTCGCCGTGCACTTGGGGGTGTCACTCGGTGTAGCGGGTGGCGAGTTCCGGGGCCTGGCCACCGAAGGCGGCGAGGTCGGCGGTGAAGACCTCCTGGAGGAGCCGGTAGTCCTCCACACCGGGGGCGACGACGGTCTCGCCGAGTCGCAGGCCACGCAGGGCGCCGGTGACGACGTCGTCGGCGCTCATCCGGGGGACAGCGCTCATGTGCAGGCCCTGAGACGAGTGGAACTCGGTGGCCACCACACCGGGGCAGACCACGCCGACCCTGACACCGGAGTCCTCGACCTCGGCGGCCAGGGTCTGGGTCATGGCGACGGGGTAGGCCAGAGTGCCGGCGTAGACGGCACGCCGGGGCATGACGGATTTGTCGGCCGGGCCGGAGAACGCGATCATCCCGGAGACGTTGAGGATGGTACCGGTGCCGCGGCGCTGCATCGGACCCACAGCAGCGCGCATGAGCTGGGTGGGAGTGAGGACTTTGACATTGACCAGTTCGCGCGCCTTGTCGGCCGGCAGGTGGGCCAGGGCATGTAGTGGGAGACGCCGGCGTTGTTGATCAACAGGTCCAACGGCTCGTCCGCGCAGATCCGGGCGACGGTGTCGATGCCGTCCTGGGTGGCCAGGTCGGCGGCGACGATACGGACGTCGGCCTCGGGGTGGGCGGCGGTGAACTCCCGCAGACGTTCCTCGCGGCGGCCGACGATGATCAGGTCGTAGCCGTCCGCGGCGAGGCGTGCGTGAACGCCTCACCGATGCCGGAGGTCGCACCGGTGCCGAGAGCGAGCTTGCTCATGGGAGATGTTCCTTTCATGGTGTACGGCTCATACGGCCCGGGCGGCGGTGCGGTACAGCCGGGTGAACTCGCTGCGTTGCCGGACGGCAACGCGTTCGGGCTGGTGGTCGCCCAGGTCGTCGGTGCCGACGGTGCTCCGGCGGGCCAGGAACCAGGACAGGAACCGGTAGGAGCACCGGGGGTAGGCCGGCTCCGCGTGGTCGAGACGCAGACCGGTGCCTGGAAGGACGGCGGCGAGGAGTCCTTCCTGCGGATTGGCGAGATGGCGACGATGCGCCACGCTCTGTCCGCGTCACGGCGGGCTTGCTACCGGGAGCGGCAGGAGCAGGCCAGGTCGGCCTCGGTGCCGTTCATGTCCAGGCGCCACTCGATGATCAGCGGTAACCCGGCCAGAGTCCGGTCGCCGTACCGACGGTCGCGCATCCTGCGTTCGGCTTGCGGGTCGGGTGACCTCGGATGCGATCGCGTCCATGCGGTGTCAGCCGTTCAGACGCCTGAGCAGGCCGGGCAGGCCGCGCGCTCCGGACGGGCCGCGCTCGACGACCTCACCGCCTTCGATGCCCGCGTCCCGCAACGCCCGGTCGAACAGCTCCATGTCGAGGGCCTCGACCTTCGACAGCTCGACGTTTTCGGGACGGATCATGGTGTTCAGCAGGCTCAGCGCGGCACTGGAGGCGCTGCCGAGTTTGAGAACCGCCACCAGACGGCCCAGGTGCATTCCCATCCGGTCGGCAGGCCAACGACACCCTCGATGGAGCGCTGGTTGAGCATGAGCAGCGCGTGGTTGAACAGCTTCGCGGTCTGCCCGCCCCACTCCCGCCCAGGTGGAAGATGTGCGCGGAGAACGCCTCGGACACGGGCCGGCACCGCTCCGCCGCGTCCTCGGGGCCGCCGACCATGGTGGTCAAACACCTCTCCTCGGCCGCCGGCCGCCCCCCGCTGACCGGGGCATCCACCATCGCGACACGGTGTGCGGCGCACTGCTCGGCCAGCCGGCTGGCGCCCGGAACTCCGGTGCCGTGGTCGACGACCGCCTTGTGCGCACGCAGGTGGGGCAGCATTTGTGCCACCGGGCGCTCGACGTCGGTGCCCACGCACAGGCGACGATGTCGCAGCTGCCGGCCAGTTCCTCGACCGAGTCGGCTACCTGGTTCGCGACGTCGGCCAGGGGCTGGAGGGATGCGGGACGCCTGGCCCACACGCGCAGGGGAAACCGGCCTCGGCGATCGCTCGGGCCATCGGCAGACCCTGATCCCACAGCCCGACGAACCCCACCACGGGCGTGCTCCGGGGTGCAGCTTTTTTCGTCATGCAGCCCTGGCCTCGTGGCGCAGGACGTCGGGGTCGCCGTACTCGTGGACACGCACTGCCTTCATGGGAGTTCTCACTTTCGCTTCTCGTCTGCCGGTGACCGGCACATGGCCCCCTTGCCCGTCGTGCGCACCGGTATCGGCTGTCCGCGTCCGACTCTCCCGCTCGCGAACCGGGCCGTGAGCTGGTGTGAGGAAGGGGATGCTCATATCCGCTCCTCAGGGTCCGCGGACAGCGGCGCCGTCTCGCCCGCCTGGACACCCTGCGCCGTCCCACTGCCCGGGCGCTACGTCCTGGCTTGCTCAACCCTGCTCAGCGCTGCCCACGGGAATCTGGTGGGGCTTGGACGCCGGTGCTCCATCCGTGCCTCGGCAAAGCGGGTGCCGTCGCCGTCGCCTGGCCTTGCGGACAGAAACCTGTGCGTGTCGTGGACCCACGGGCATCATGCCTGGATTGCGGCAAGATCACCCACTGGTGGTTCCGCCTCGCCCCGCCGGCTCAAGGGTTGAGGATGTGTCCGGTGGTCGCGTCCACGTGGGCGGGGATCACGTCGTGACGGTCGCCCACGGTCGGCGTCCCGGTCGGCTCGAACATGAGGATGGCGGCTCCGGACGGAGCGTACGGCCTGTGCTCAGTGCCCGCGGGAACGGTGAAGACCGCCCCCTGCGGCAGCCGGACCGTGCGCTCCCCCTCGGGCTCGCGCAACGAGATGTGCAGTTCCCCGTCGAGCACCAGGAAGAACTCGTCGGTGTTGTCGTGGACGTGCCAGATGTGTTCGCCCTCGACTTTGGCGACCCGGACGTCGTAGTCGTTGACACGCGTCACGATGCGCGGACTCCACAGCGAGTCGAAGGAGGCCAGGGCGTGGCGGAGGGAGATCGGCTGGTTGCTCATGGCCCCATCCTCGGCCGCCTCGCCCGGGCGGCGTGAGTGCTAGGAATTGCACATGGCGAAAGAATCCTCGCACCTGGCCCGCACCGCAGGCGTACACCGGGTGGTCGTGATCGTGGACGAGAACTCGAACCCGTTCGAGCTCGGCTGTGCGACCGAGATCTTCGGCCTGCGCAGGCCCGAGATCGGCCGCGATCTCTACGACTTCCGGCTCTGCTCCCCCGAGCCCGCTCTTCGGATGCGCGACGGATTCTTCACCCTCACCGGCGTCGCCGGCCTGGAGGCGGCCCATACGGCGGACACCTTGATCGTCCCCAACCGCCCCGACGTCGAGGTGCCCCGACGGCCCGCGGTCCTGGACACCGTTCGACGGGCGCACGCCCGCGGCGCACGCTTGATCGGCTTCTGCAGCGGCGCCTTCACCCTGGCCGAGGCCGGCGTCCTCGATGGCCGCCGGGCCACAGCCCACTGGCAGTGGGCGGACTCGTTCCGCTCGCGCTTCCCCGCCGTCCACCTGGAATCGGACGTGCTGTTCGTGGACGACGGTGACATCCTCACCGCGGCGGGAAGCGCGGCCGCACTCGACCTCGGACTGCACGTGGTCCGCCGCGACCACGGCGCCGAGGTCGCCAACTCCGTCAGCCGGCGACTGGTCTTCGCGGCCCACCGCGACGGCGGGCAACGGCAGTTCATCGAGCGTCCGATGCCCGACCTCCCCGGCGATTCCCTGGCGCCCGTCCTGTCCTGGGCGCAGGAACGGCTCGACTCACCCCTCACGGTCGCAGACCTGGCGGCGCGCGCAGCGGTCAGCCCGGCGACGCTGCACCGTCGCTTCCGGGCACAGCTGGGAACGACTCCGCTGATGTGGCTCACCGGGGAACGGCTCGCCCTGGCCTGCCGGTTGATCGAGCGAGGCGAGTCACGCTTCGAGGCAGTCGCGCGACGAAGCGGGCTGGGAACCGCCACCAACCTGCGCACGCTGATGCGTCGCGAGACGGGCATCACTCCGTCGGCGTACAGGCGCCGGTTCGGACCCGAGGTGAACTGACGCCGGGGACGTCCATGTACGCCGGCGCCCGAAAGATCACGCGACGGGTCCACCGAGTCGAACCCCCACTCCACACGGTCGGTGAGGCTCCGGCTTCTCACTCCTCCGGGAGCGAGTGCAGCCGGGGCGGTGTGGGTGTCGTGGCCGGCTGTCGCAGCAGTTGTCCGATGAGGCGTTCCTTTGCCAGGGCGAGATGGCGCCGGTAGGTGCCGTAGGGCACCCCGAGTCGCCGGGCGGCGCCCTTGTGGGTGCGGGAGGCCGTGATGTACGTGGCGGTGAGAACCTCGTGGGCTTTGACGCCCGCGGGGTCGGTCTGTATCGCGTTTAGGGCGGTGATGATGGCGCCGCGCAGGTCCGCGGACGGGTCGGCTGAGCCGTACGGCACGAGATGGGAGTGCACCAGGACGCTGGTGGCGAATTCGCGGGGGCTGTGCCACGTGCGCAGCGCCTCGAGTACGCCTTCCGCGAATGCCGTGCGCGGCAACTGGTCGCCCGGACCACTCGTGGTCGACGTCGCAGGCCAGGTCGTCACGGCCGTGCCCGCCGCGCGAGCACGGTGCCGCACCCACTGTTCCATCGTCTGCCGTCGCCAGTCCCGGCCGAAGACGTGCTGTCGCCTGCCGCCGACCTCCACTGCCGCGAGCTCCGGCATCCCCGCCTCGGCGAGGTAGCGTCCCCACCGGTCGGCGTCCTCGAAGACGGTGAAGGTCACCGCGCGTCCGCGGGTCCTCATCTCCTCGCCGATGGCGCGCCGGCTGATGAGCTCCATCAGGGGCGAGGGCCGCTGGTGGCCGCCGGACTGCACCGCGAAGCGGCGGATGCCGAGGTGCTCGCCCGGCCCCAGGGGCGCGACGGTCTCCACGAGGTCCCAGACCGCCGCGATCACCGGGTCCGCGGCGCGGTCCTCGGCCAGTGGTGCGTCCAGTCGCAGGATGGCCATGAACGACACGGGCGCGCAGGAGCCCGCGTAGCGGTGGACACGGAAAGCCTCCGGCTGGCGCCGCACCCAGTGCGCGACCGCGGCAGCCGACGCCGGGCCCTCCGCCTCCTCGGCCATGCGCAGCACGCCGGGCACGTCTTCGGGTCGAAGTGGAGTGTCTTCGATGTGCGGGTGCGTCCGATAGTTATACAGACTGTCCGGATCGCCCTGGTTGCGGAAGAGGAACATCCACTCCGCGACCCGCAGCAGCGCGTCGTCCTCGACGGCGCCGCGTACGGCCCGCAGACCCGCGAGCGAGATGCGGACGCGGAGGGCGTCGTAACGCTCGGGGTCCCGCCAGCGCAGGTCTGCCTCAAGCGTGGCCCGCACCGCGTCATGCGGGTGCAGCCCTTCGGGCGTGGCCTCGATGTAGGGCAGTTGACGCAGCCAGGAGAACACCGTGTCGGTGTCGGCGTCGCCCAGCACCGCGCGCAGCAGGGGCTCGCGGGTGACGTAGGCCTGTACGACCACCTCGAGGGCGCGCCGGTGGACGGCGCTGGGCAGGTCGCCGACGAGCCGCTCGACCAGGGTCGTCAGGACATCGCCGGTCGGCTCCCAGGGCGCGCCCGGCGCGGCCGGCGGCACGGAGGCGGCGAGTGACAGGGCGAGCGGGCTGCCCCCGGCGAAAGCGACGAAGGCGCCACGCTGTTCGGCGGGAACACCCCGGGCGGCGAGCAGGGCGTGGGACTGGGCGGCGTCCAGCGGCCGCACGGCCAGCGCGGTGAACAGCCGCGCCCACCCGGGGTCCAGCGTCCAATCGGCCTCGGGGGCGACCCTGCTGGCCACAACCACGATCGCGCGGTCGGCGAGCCGCAACAGGAAAGTCTCGCGCAGCCACGCCTCGAGGGGCTGACACTGCTCGAAGGTGTCGATGAGCAGCACCGCGCCGGGCTCCGCGCACGCCGGGGCCGCGGCCTCCTCCAGCCGGCGCGGATCGGCGTCGAGGAACCGTCCGTCCACGTGCACCACGCGGCGGCCGCTGAGCGAGGCCCGCTGGGCCGCGTAGCGCACCAGCGAGGACTTGCCGATGCCACCAGGACCGTGCAGGTAGGTCACGAGCGGAGCGTCCACCGCTCCCGACAGCATCCGGTCGAACACTGCTCGTTCCGGCTCCCTGCCGACCAGCGCACCGGCTCGTGCCGCGGCCAGCCGGCTCGCCAGTCCCGTCGTTCCCAATCCGCGCTCCTTGCTGACGGCCTGTCCGCAGTTGCGGCGCCGGGATGCTCAACGTGGTCGCACCGCTCAGCCCGGCCGCGTCCGTGACCGGAGCGGAACCGGGCCCCGCCGAGTCCTGGATCTTCGGCCGACGGCCGGGCTCGCGGCCTCGCGGGCTACAGCCGTGCTCGCGGCCTCGCGGGCTACAGGAACTCGCTTCGGTAGGCGGAGGCCAGTTCGGCAGCGCGACGACGGCGCTCCGAGAGCTCCTCCTCGGACAGTTGCGGCGGCGGAGCGTCCTCGCCCGCGACGACATCGCCGATGCGCAGGAAGTACTCGTCCTGGCCGGCAGGGGTGCACATGCACAGCATGCGGGCCGGCGCACCCGAGACGTTGCGGAAGTTGTGCGGCGCGTTGGCGGGGACGTTGACCGTCGACCCGGCCCCCACGGTGTGCTTCTCACCGCGGAAGGTGAACTCGATCTCGCCTTCGAGGATCGTGAACATCTCCTCGAAGTCGTGCCGGTGCGGCGGCGGGCCGCCGCCGTCGGGCACCCGCATGTCGATCAGGCAGTAGCGGCCGTTGGTCTGCTCGCCGGTGACCAGCATGGCGTACGTGTTGCCCACCAGCGAGACGTACGTCGTGCCGGGGTCGTCGGGGTTCGCCAAGGTCAGCGACCGGGTCGGATCGTCGTCGGGGATCATCGCGGTCGTCTCCTCGGAGGTCGGTCGGACAGCTGAGCCGGCGGGAGCCGCAGGCGGTGGATCGTCGACGGCTGAAGTGCAGCCAAGAGTAGGAACGGCCGTGCGTAGAAAGCGTGTACGTTTGCGACATCGGATGGGATTCCGGCGACATCTTCGGCGACGCGGAGGACACGTGAGAAGCAGGTCGGGTTTCCTTGGTCCGGGCGGCAAGGTGGGCACGTTCGCCGTAGACGCCGACTCCACCGGCACCGGCCGGGGAACGTGGGAGCCGTTCATCGACACCTGGAACGACCGCATGGGAGACCTGTACCCCCTGCCGGAATTCAGCGCTTCCACGGTCGACGGCTTCCAGGGGACGATGCGCTCGGTGACCCTCCAGGACACGGCCGTCAGCGAGCTCTGGGGCACTTCACCCTTGAGCACCCGCGCAGTCGGCCGACATGAGCACGACCAAGTCAGGCTGTACGTCGGGCTGCGCGGCGCGGTGGCCCTCCAGGATCCGCACGACCAGGGCGGCGACGCGTACGTCTCGGCCGGCGCGTACTTCATGCACCACGTCGTGAGGGAGAACCACTTCCACACCACGCCGGAGATCGGCACCCGCACGTACAACTTCCCCGGCGACGCCCTGCGGTCCCTGGTCGTCAGGAGACCACGCGCCGGCCAGGCCACCTCGCCCGCGGCGCAGATCCTCATGGCGCACACCAGCATGGTGCAGAAGACCGTGAGCGACCTCAGCCCGGCGGCCGCTCACGCGTCCCGCAACGCCCTGCTCGAACTGGCCAAGGGACTGGTCCTCGACCACTTCGACGACCGCGAGCCCACCTTCACCCCGGCGCTGGCACAAGCGGCCAAAGACCTGGCCGACGCCCGCCTCACCGACCCCGGCCTGTCGCCGGCCGCCATCGCCGCGCACCTGCACGTCTCGGTCCGCACCCTGCAGCGGGCCTTCACGGGCCTGGACGAGTCGTTCAGCGGCTACATCCGCCGCCGACGCCTGGAGGAGGCGGCCGCTGCCCTCACCGCCCCCCGATCACCACTCGGCGTCTCCGAAGCTGCCGCGCGCTGGCATTTCACCGACAGCAGCCACTTCATCCGCGCCTTCAAGAAGCAATACCGAGTAACACCGGCACAATTCGCCCGCCGGTCGGCCTGACAACTCGGCCTCACGTTCCACCTTTGCGGCGGCGGGGCGTGGCCGAGCGGGGTGGCGTCGAGCGCATGTGGTCGCGCACCGGCGCCAGCAGGGCGGCCAGAGCCCTGACGTCGGCGCGCGAAAGCGGCTCGAACAAGAGGCTGCTGACCACCTCGACGTGCCCCGGCAGCACCTTCGCGAGCAGCTCACGTCCGGCGTCGGTGATGGTGACGGTGGTGCTCCGCTCGTCGTCCAGCGAGGGAGCGCGGAGGACCAGCCGCTCCTTTTCGAGCTGACCTACCTGGTAGGTCAGGCCGCTGCGGCTGTAGACGACGCCGTCGGCCAGGTCGGTCATGCGGTGACTGCCCGTCGGCGAGTCGCCGAGGCGGGCCAGCAACTGGAACTGCACGTAACTGAGATCGCCGCTCTCGCGCAGTTGCTGCTCGACCGCGTGCCGGAGCAGGCTGGTCACCTCGATGAGGTCGAAGTAGGCGCCGAGCTGCACGGGGTCGAGCGACGGCGGCGAATCAGGCATGACCCGAGTCTACTGTTTCGAATTCGAAGAGTGTGGCGTGCCACTGTTCCAGCCACTACGGGCGACGCCGGAACTGAACCTCCGCGAGTTCCGGTGCCGTCCCGGGCGGGCGGAGCGGGCGGACGCGAGGATGCACGGGCCCGATGTCGTGCCTCCTGAGCGCACGGTGTGGGCAGCGTTGGACTCTGTTGAGCACCGCGGAACGTGGAGATCGGGCAGTGGTACGGCGCAGGGTTGGGGAAAGGAGGACGGCGCCGCCGCCCACAAATCCCGAGGACCGGCCATGAGCATCCCCTACCTCTCGCAACGCGAGGACCACCAGCAGCTCGAGTGGATCGGCGGGAGCGTCTTCAGCGTCCTGCTCGACGCCGAGGCGACCGGTGGGCAGCTGACCGTCGGCCGCTTCGCCGTCAGCAAGGGCGAGGCGCCGCCGTTCCACGTGCACAACAACGAGGACGAGGTCTTCCTGCTGCTGTCCGGTTCGGCGCTGGTGTGGGCCGACGACGAGGAGCACGAGTTGCGAGAGGGCGGCGTCGTCTTCCTCCCCCGGCGCATCCCGCACGGCTACCGCATCACCTCCGAGAAGGCAGACCTCCTGCTCATCTCGACCCCCGGAGGACTCGAGAAGATGTTCCGCCACGCGGGCCGCGACCTTCGCGAACCACGGCCGGAGGGCTTCGAGATCCCCGAGCAGCTGCTCGCCGAAGCCGCGGAGCTGTCGGGCAACGTCGTCCTCGGGCCTCCCCGGTGACGACGCCACAACCCGGCCGCCGGGAAGAAGCCACGAACACGGCCCCGGGATGAGCACCGCCGCGTGGAATTCGGTGTCATTGGCCGTCGTGAGCGCCCATATCGGCCATCCGCGTCCGACTCGCCGGCTCGCGGACTGGGTCGCGGAGGCCGTGTGCCGGTCGCTTGCGGCCGGCGGTGCGCGCGCCGAAGTGGAGGTGGTGGAGCTGCACCGGCTGGCGGCCGACCTCGCCCAGCACTCCGCGCACGGCCGCGCCAGCCTCGACCTGCGGGAGGCGGTCGCGGCGGTCGTGGCGGCCGACGGGCTGGTGGTGGCGACCCCGGTGCTCGCCGCATCCCCGAGCGAGGTGTTCGACTCGTTCTTCGCCGTCCTCGGGGACGGGGTCCTCTCCGGCATGCCGGTGCTCCTCGCCCTCGACAACGGTTCCCGCTGGCAGCCACCCGACCTCACGCGGGTCATGCGCGGGCGGCTGACCGGCGTGCGCGCCGACCCGGTTCCCACGGTCGTCGTCGCGAGCCCCGCCGACTGGCAGGCCACGACTCGACGCGACGCGGGGCGGCTGCACGCCTGCATCGACGAAGCCGCCGGCGAACTCGCCGCGGCGATGCGCTCGCGCCGGCGGTGACCGCCAACACTTGCTTCGAATTCGAAGCAGATGTATCGTCATCAACGCTTGCTTCGAATTCGAAGCAACTGGTATCGCAGCGAAGGTGAGAACCGAAATGAAGGCAGTGCGTTTCCACGAGTACGGCGACCCCGGCGTCCTGCACTACGAGGACGTGGAGCAGCCCGTCCCCGGGGCCGGTGAGGTCCGGATCCGCGTCGCCGCGACCTCGTTCAACTCCGTGGACGGCAACATCCGCGGCGGTTTCATGCGCGGCCCCATCCCGGTGGTGCTGCCACACACACCCGGTATCGACGTCGCCGGTACGGTCGACGCGCTGGGCGAGGGCGTGAACGGTCTCCGGGCCGGCGACCACGTCATCGGCTTCCTGCCGATGGACGGGAACGGCGCCGCCGCGGAGTACGTCGTCGCGCCGGCCGAGGTCCTGACGCCGGCCCCCACGAACGTCCCGCTGCCCGACGCCGCCGCACTGCCGCTCGTGGGCCTCACCGCGTACCAGGCACTGTTCGACCATGGCAAGCTGACAGCCGGGCAACGCGTGCTGATCAACGGAGCCGGCGGCGCGGTCGGCGGCTACGCCGTGCAACTGGCCAAGAACGCCGGTGCCCACGTCATCGCCACAGCCAGCCCGCGCAGCGGCGAGACGGTCAAGTCCGCCGGCGCCGACGAAGTCGTCGACCACACCACCACCAGTGTGGCCGCGGCGGTGACCGAACCGGTCGACGTCGTGCTCAACCTCGCACCGGTCGACCCGGCCGAACTGGCCGCGCTCGTCACGCTGGCCCGCCCGGGCGGCGTCGTGGTCAACACCACGGTCTGGATGCCCGCACCCTCCGACGAGGAGCGCGGCGTCCGCGGCATAGACGTGTTCGTCCGCAGCGACGCCGACCAGCTGGCGCGGCTGGTAACGCTGGTCGACCGCGGCGACCTGCACGTCGACGTCGCCGAGCGGGTGCCGCTGGCCGAGCTGTCGGCCCTGCACGCACGAGCCGCCCAAGGCACGGTGCACGGCAAGGTCATCGTCGTCCCGTCCGCCGACTGACCCCGATCCCCCACCGAAAGGAAAGGGCCATGGCGCTCGGCCTGGACCCCGAAATCGCCGCGGCCCTGACCCCGATGGCCGGCGCCATGGCGGACGCCACGCCTCCGAAGCCGGAGCCCACTCCGAGCGGATCTGCGTGACGGGTGACAACGCCGGGGGAGGCATGGCCGCGGCGCTGACGATCCTCGCCCGCGAACGCGGTGGCCGAAGATCGCCCGCCAGGCCCTGCTCATGCTCGACGACCGCACCGCCACGCCGGGCCCGCACATCGCGCCCTGCCTCCTGTGGTCCTACGACGACACCTCACCGCCTGGCCGGCCCTGCTCGGTGAGGCCGCCGGCGGCCCCGACGCCCCGGAGACGGCGACTCCTGCCCGGCTCGAGGACGCGGCGGGCCTGCCGCCGGCCTGCATCGAGGTCGGCCGGCTCGACGTCTTCCGCGACGAGGGCACCGCCTACGCCGCCAAACTCAGCCGCGCAGGCGTGCCGGCCGAATTCCACCTGCACCCCGGCGCCCCCACGAGTTCGACTCCATCGCTTTCGATTCCGACGTCGCCCGACGCGCCATCGCCGGCCGAGTCCGTCTCCACGGGTCGATCTGAGCCACGACGCCCGGGGCATCCGCTGCGAGGAAAGAACGCACTCAACCGCGCGGGCGCCGGCATCGACGCGCGCGTCAGCGACCTCGACGCCCGTCTGGCCGACGTCATCACGGTGGGCCCGACGGCACCGGCCCACCCCGACCTCCCGGGCCGTCTCCGCTCTGGCGCACCGCCCATCGAGGCCTCACCTGCCACCGTCCCACCGGCCGCGACCACCGCGGCTGAACCACCGACTGCCCACCCTCGCCCTGGCATCCGCCAGCGGTGCCAATCCCATGAGGAGACCGCATGACCACCCCCGAACGCCGGCTCCTCGACGTCTTCGTCGAGATGACCGACACCCACAACCCGGACCTGGTGGACCGGTTCGTCGCCGAGGACTACATCAACCACAACGACTTCGTCGCGGACGGACGCGAGGCCAACCGCCAGTTCTGGTCCGCGTTCTTCATCGGGCTGCCCGACGTGAAGGTCACGACGGAAGACCTGGTCGTCTCCGGTGACCGCGTCGTGGGCCGCTTCGTCTACCGCGGTACCCACACCGGGGACCTGTTGGGCATCCCCGCCAGCGGCAAACCCGTCGAGATCCGCAGCATCGACATCTGGCGCGTCCACAACGGCATGCTCGTCGAGCACTGGGACGAGCTGAACCTGACGCAGATGTTCAAGCAGATCGGCGTCCTGCCGCCACTCGACGGTCCGGAGGCGAAGGCATGACACTGACCTCGCAACTCGCCGCGCTGGTGGCGATCACGAGCACGGGAATCGTCTACGGCACCCGATGTGTTCTGCGCGCTCGTCCAACGATCCGGACTCGCGCGAGTCGATGACGCCGCGGCCGCCGACACCCGCGAGACTCCCGCCGACGCCCGCACCCTGCAACGGGACTGGGACCGCGTCATCGTCCCCAGGGCCGTCCTGCAGGGGCTGGCCGTACTCTCCCTGGGCGCAAGCCTCCTCCACTGACCCAGCACCCCGCCGCCTGCCGCTGTCCACCGTCCGATCCGAAAGGACCCTGACGATCGTGTACCAGCTCAGGATCTACACCCTGCGAACGGCCGAAGCACTCCACGACTACGCGACCGTGCACTGGCCGCGGCACGTCCCCAGCCTGCGCGCCTTCGGCGTCACCACGCACGGGATCTGGACGGACCACAACGCCGGCGCGTATCGCCTGGTCGCACTGATCTCCTACCACGACGGCGCCGACCCCGGTGAGGTCACCACCGCCTACATGGCCAGCCCCGAGTTCGCAGCAGACATGCACGGCTTCGACACCAGCGACATCCTCGATGTCGAGGAACCGGAACTCGACCCGACCGCCGCGTCGCCACTGCCCTGACACCGAAGCCGAACGCACGAAGAGCGTCGGCCTGGTCGAGCAGCGTCCGCGGATCGAGAACGTCTCCATCCCGGTCGCCACCCGCCGACTCGACCTCCACGAAGGCCGGTGGTGCATCGTCCGCAGGGCCGCCCCTGCCCGCGACAGGTCATTCCGGCAGCACCTACCCCTGCGAGCGACTCAGGCGCCGGGTGCACCTGCTTGGGGGTATTTGGAAAGTATTTCCTGGAGCCGGACCACGAATCGGAGCGATTCGTCGTGCTCACGCTGCCAGACGTTCCGACCGAAGATCAGCCCGGTGGCGCCTGCCTCCATCGACTGGCGTGCCTTCTCCAGCATGGCCTCGTCGCCCGCCTTCTCCCCGCCGGACACCAGAACAAGGGTGCGGTTCGCGGAGCGCACGACGGCGTCGATGGCCTGCTGGGGGGAGAATTCACGTCGGTAGGCGTCCTTGACTCCGGACACCTTCTCGGGGTGGGGGAAGTTCACCTTGACCATGTCCGCGCCGAGTTCGCTGGCCGTTCGTGCGGCGTAGTCGACGGCGTAGAAGGAATCCCGGCCGCCCTTGGCCTCGATCGCCGCGCCGCGCGGATAGGCCCACACGATCAGCGGCATCCCGAACCGCTGCGCGTCCTCCCGGACCTGGCGAAGCTGCCGGAAGTCGGTCTCCTCGGCGGGGCTGCCGACATACAGCGTGTAGCCCACCGCGTCGGCTCCGAGACGGACCGCGTCGGCCACGCACGCGTGCAGCGGGGACAGAGCCGCGGCGTCGGAGGGGATGTCGGTTTTCCCGTTCAGCTTCAGGATCAGGGGAATCTCGCCGGCGTAGTCCCAGTAGAACTTCTCGGCCAGCCCGATCTGCACGGCGATCCCGTTGAAACCTCCTTCCAACGCGAGCCGGATGATGTACGCGGGGTCGCTCACGACGGGGTTGTCGAAGAAGTCCCGTGGGCCGTGTTCCAGCCCGTGGTCGTAGGGCAGGAAGATCGCAGTACCGTTGCCCAGGCCGTGCTGGTGAAGGATCCGGTGGAGGCGGGTCTTCTTCCCCGGGCCGAGGCCGGCGCCATCGATGCCTTTACCTGATTGCCTCTGCATGCCACAAGAGTCACATGTGTGGCGATATGTCCGACAGGGCCGTTCGGCCCCTGGTACGGGACCGAACAGGGCGCTCGGCGGGGCCCCGGTCGCTCCGGCACGGACCGGTTCACGCGGGGCTTCTCAGTGTCCTGGATCCGCTGGGCCGCCCCTCCCGCCCCCCTCGGCGGCTCGGCGGGTGTCACCGCGCTTCCACACTCACAATGGTCACCAGAAGGTGACTGCCGCCGATGGACGGAGAACCCCCGTCACGGGCGAGAGAGTACCTGTCCGGCTGCACACGAGGCGGTGCCGGGAAGGAGTGCGGGATGACCCGCTCTGTCGTAGTCGGGATCGACGGATCCCGGGAAAGTCGCGTTGCGGGCGACTGGGCCGCCAGGGAGGCGTCTCTGCGCGGCCTCCCGTTGCGCCTCGTGCACGCCGCGCCCGCCCCCGTCCGTGACTCCGCCGACGGGCCGGTCGCCTTTTCATGGCAGCAGACCGGCGAGGAACTGCTCCAGCGGGCGAGGGCCGACCTGGCCAGTCGGTATCCGCGCGTGTCGATGCGCGGCGTGCAGGTTGCCGACTCGGCCCCTGCCGCCTTGCTCTCGGCTTCCGAGACGGCTGAACTGCTCGTCGTCGGGGCACGAGGGGAAGGCGGCTTCAACGGCCTCGCCGTGGGCTCCTCGGCTTTGGCGGCGGCAAGCACCGCCTCCTGCCCCGTCGCCGTCGTGCCCAGGAACCCGGCCGTCGCAGCACATGATGCCGAGGTGGCCGTGGGCGTCGACGTGCCCCACGCGGCCGAGTCGCCTCTGGACTTCGCGTTCGGTGCCGCTCGGCTGCACGGCGCTCGACTGCGTGCCGTGCACGCATGGGCTCTGTCCGGCCATGCTTCGTGGACGGCGGTCGGAGTGCCCGAAGAGGACCGGGCGGCGTGGGAGGACGAGGAAGTCCAACAGCTGTCCGAGGTGCTCCAAGCCCGGCAGGACAAGTATCCCGGAGTCGCGGTGCTGCCGGACGCGGTGCTCCTCCACCCGGCCTACGCCCTGGTACACGCCTCACAACGAGCCGACCTGCTCGTCCTGGGCCGGCGCTCCAGCCAGCGAGCGGCTGAGCGGCGTCTGGGTCCCGTGGCCCACGCCGTCCTGCACCACTCTCGCTGCCCCGTCGTCGTCGTACCGCACGGGTGACGCTGCCGCGTGGCGGCGTCAGGTACCGAAGAACACGTCGAACTCGGTGTACAGCTCGTGGGGGACCCGCTTGGTCGCCTTCGTCGCGTCGGCGAGCGGGATACGGGTGATGTCCGTGCCGCGCAGAGCCACCATCGTGCCGTAGTCGCCGTCCTTGACCGCGTCCACGGCGTGCAGGCCGAAGCGTGTGGCGAGCCACCGGTCGTAGGCGCTCGGCGTGCCACCGCGCTGGACGTGACCGAGAACCGTCGTGCGGGCCTCCTTCTCGGTACGGTCCTCGAGCTCCCGGGCGAGCCAGTCGGCCATGCCGGACAGGCGCACGTGCCCGAACTCGTCGCGCGACTCGTCCTTGACCACCATCTGCCCGGCCTTGGGAACGGCTCCCTCCGCCACGACGACGATCGGCGCGTAGTTGATCTCAAAACGCTTCTCCACCCAGGCGCACACCTGGTCGAGATCGAACTCCACTTCCGGGATGAGGATGGCGTTCGCGCCACCGGCGACTCCGGCGTGCAGGGCGATCCACCCGGAGTGGCGTCCCATCACTTCGACGACGAGTGTGCGCTTGTGGGACTCGGCGGTGGTGTGCAGGCGGTCGATGGCCTCGGTCGCGATGCCGACAGCGGTGTCGAAGCCGAAGGTGTAGTCGGTGCCGCCCACGTCGTTGTCGATGGTCTTGGGCACTCCGACCAGGTTGATCCCCGCATCGGACAGTGTGGTCGCGACGCTGAGCGTGTCCTCGCCGCCGATGACGACGAGTGCGTCGATCTTGTGCACGCCGAGGGTGTTCTTGATGCGGTCGATGCCGTCCTCGAGCCGGAGGGGGTTGGTGCGAGAGGAGCCGAGAACCGTGCCGCCGAGCGGAAGGATTCCACGCACGGCCGGGATGTCCAAGGGCATGGTCACGTCCTTGACCAGACCGGCCCACCCGTCGACGATCCCGACGAACTTCCAGGCGTACTCCTGCGCGCCTTTGCGTACGACACTGCGGATCACCGCATTGAGACCTGGGCAGTCGCCACCGCCGGTCAGCACTCCCACCCGCATGATCGCTCTCCCTCGCCATCTGGAGATCTGTTTCCAGCTTGAACCCACCCGGGACGAAGCGCACGGTGTGCTCCCCGCTCGAAGGCCCCCGCGAAGTCGACCGGCACCTTCACCGCCGTCCACAGCTTGCCGACGACATCATGACTCTGCCCACACGACGACGAGCACGGCAGCGTGCTGGAGCGGGCGCACCCGCCGACAGCCGTCGAGTTCGACGGATTCTCCGATCGAGCGAGCTGCGCCGTCACGGCAGGTCTTGCCCAGCGTCAAGCGGTGCTGCGCACGCCGGCGACGGGTCGGAAGACGTCGCCGGGCTGGTCCAGGAGTCGTTGACGGGCAGGCCGGGGCGGTGGGGACCCCCAGTTGCGAGCGGCCCTTCCGAGGCGGACGCTGAAAGTACAAGCGACTTGGATCCGCCACAGCAGCCGCATCGCGAGCGGTGGGCGTGGCCGACAGGGGCCGTCGCGATGATGTGCGGTAAGTTCGGCCACTGGTGTTTCCGAGACGCCCGACGCCGCCAGGCCATGGCACGCTCGTCCTGGCGGCCACGGGCCGGCCGCCCTGGCGGACGATGGCCTTCCTGGAGGACGCCCACGCGCGCGGTGTTCTGCGCCAGACGGGCGGGGTGTTCCAGTTCCGTCACGCACGGTTGCAGGAGCACCTGATCGGCGAGGCGCCACCGCCCCGGGACGGCGGAGTCCGACTCCGCCTGTGGCCGCGGGCCGCCTGGCCGCTGGGTCGGTGGCCCGCTCTCCTCCTGACCGGAATGGTGCTGTTCCTCGGCAGCGCCCAGCTCACGCAGTCCATCAGCCGGATCAGCCGACCGGCCGGTCCCTATGCCGCTCCTCCACCTGCCTGCTCTCTTCCGGACAGGTACACGGTCACCTCGGCCCTGCACGGCGCCGCGGTGCGCGACCGCGCGGCGCAACGCATGGGCGGCCTCTATGCGCCATGGCCCCGCAGCGACGAACGACAAGAGCGGCACCGAGACCGCGAAGAACGTGTTCGCCGATCTGACGACCGGGCTGGGCACCCAGCCCCACGTCGACGCCTCGGCCGACCCCTGCGACTGGCGTCACGAATACATCCAGCCGGGATCCGGGTCGGCCACCGCTCGTGCCGTTCTCATCTGCCGGAACGTCCTGTTCGAGATCGACTACGACGCCCCGCCCGGTGAGGGTTCGCACGCGACCGAGCTGGCGCGACGAATGCTCCGCCGCGCCGTGGGCAAGGGACTTCGCACGCACGCCAACGCCTCGCCCTGAACGCAGACCCGGATCCTGTATCAGTGGCACCAGCCGGGTGCAGCAGCCGGTTCCGCTGCTGCACCCGGCACCTCATCCGCGGGCGCCGGGGTTTGGCACATCATCAACAACGGCCGGATTGCCCGTGAGTCACCGGTGTTGAGGTCAGCGGCAGTTGTGTGCGGCGCTCTGCGCGGTGCCGATGGCCACGTCGACGAGGTGGCCGGACGCGCCCGGGACCACGATGTGCGCGGCCCGGACGAGGAGTCCGCTGTCGGCGCCGTTCACCGGCGACTGCTCGTCGATGACGATGTGGCCGCCGCCGGGCAGCGGGATGGTGCTGTTCGGCGCGGTGGGCACGGCCACCCGTCGGCCGGCGACGGCGAGGGTCAGGGTGGCCGAGCCGCTCGTCGTCGTGCAGGTGCTGGTGGAGGTGGCGGTGAGCCCGGAGATGTCGATCACCGGAACGCCGGGCAGTCCGACGCGCACGTGTGCCACCCGGGTCGTCGCTTCCGCGGTGCCCGGCGCCAGGCGGGCGGAGACCTGCGGGCACAGCGCGTCAGCGTTGACCAGCAGGGCGCCGGCCGAGGCGGTGCAGGGGGTGTCGGTCCGGGTGGCCGACGCCGTGCGGACGAAGCCGGTGTCCGGCGAAGGGCCGACCGACAGGGAGGCGAGCGGGAGGTTGACGGAGGCGGACAGGCCGGTCGCCCGGCCCGTGTAGTACTCAAGCCGGGCCACGGCCCGGTCGGTCGAGGGCAGGTAGTAGGTGTCGCCGCCGAAGTCGGCCGTCACCGGGACGGTCGCGTCGGCGTTCAGCGGCTGTTTGACCGCCGGGATCGTGCAGCTCGCGGCGCCGTGGGTGTCGGTGGTCGCCGTGCAGGTCTGCTTGTTCCCGCCTTCCCCCAGGCCCAGTTGGACCTCGCGCCCGGCAATGGGCGTGTTGCCGGTCTCGCCCTCGGTGAGGATCCCGGACAGCTGCGCAGGCTGTGCGTTGGCGACCCGTTTCGTGCCCGTGTACCGCAGGTTCGAGACTGCCTTGCGGATCGTGAAGAGCACCTCGGTGGAACCGGGCAGGTAGTCGGGGGTGCCGGAGTAGCGGATCCGTAGCGGCAACCGGCCCGGCGCATCTTTCGGGGTGAGCCGGCAGGCCGCGTCGCCCGCGGGCCCCTGCGGGGCGGTGCAGGAGGTGTGGCCGAGGGAGAATGTGACGGTGCCCAGGCCGACCGGAGCGCTTCCGCTGTTCACCCTGGCTGAGGCGAGGAAAGTTGCGTGATAGTCCGCCGACCGGGCGCCCGTGTAGCTCACGGTGGTGGGTTTGCGGGCCGGCGGAGGCGGGGGCGGTGTCGGCCCGGAACGGGATATCAGCCCCGGGTCGAACTTGTACAGGGTGGCGGCTGCGGCCTGTTGCCGCGCGGAGGACCGGAAGCCGGAGCCGTCGCCGGCCTTGCTCTCCGAACCGGCGGGGGCCGGTGGGACGTTGTTCAGGGTGCCCGGGTTGGCGGCCAGAGCCGACTGCTTGCATCCCGGCTTCGGTTCGCAGTCCCAGCCGTACCCCTGCGCGTAGGGAACCTTGAGGACTTCCTCCGGACTGTTCAGCTCGGAGCAGTCCTTCGCTCCCCGGTGCCAGTGGTACGTGACCACGTGCCGGTACACCGCCCAGCCGGCCTCCATCCTGGCTACGTCCTGTGGAACGTTGGCGTCGAAGTCCTGGCTCACACTGACCGTTTCGGACGACGACGCCCCGTCGGTCACCTGTGTGTCTCCGGTCGCCTTGAGGCCTTCGACGGAGAATTCCACACCGAAGCGGTTGGTCGTCTCGGCCGTGACCGCGTTGGTGGTGGTGTGGGTGACCGAAAAGTGCAGGTGGCGCGGCCCGGTGGACTGGCTGAGGACCGGCTGCATCACGTAGACGAACTCGTCCGCCACGTGGTCGATCTTCATGGTCAGCGGCTCGATGGCACATGCGCCTGACACCGGGTGCGTCGTCCACTGCTGCCGGTCGAGACCGATGTACGCCCCGCCGATCACGTTGGTGTCGTCAGCGGTCAGGAAGCGCTCGGTCTTCTCGTTGAAGATGTCCTGGTGGCCCTTCGAGCCGTGCCAGTGCTGGTACGGGTTCTGCTGTCCGGCATCGCACGGCCGGGTGTAGATGTCACCGCGGTCGTTGCCGTCGAGGCACAGACCGGTCTGCACGTCGACGAGCGTGGATCCGACCGCCTGCCACTGCTGGTAGTAGGTGCGGTCGCCGCCGCACGGGCTCAGGAAGGCGCGGCCGTCATAATCACTGTCGAGGCAATGGTGCCACTCGCCGTCCGAGATGGTGGCCGCGTTCTGGTCACCGGCCGCCGCTGTCGCCTCGGCCGGTGCCGCCATGGCCGGGCTGCCGGACTGGACGAAGTTCATGCCGACGAGAAGCGCCAGTATCGCGATCAAGGAAAGCACCCTTGATCTGGACTCCCCCGTTGTCAAAGTGTCCAACTCCCCTCTGGGGCTCATGTGCTTCTTGCAGAGAACGGGAGCTATGCAATCACCGGGTCATGAACTGTTTCAATCGCAAACCCCTTAAGACAAAGGGGAGTTGATGTGTCGAGCGCGCATCCGGCTGTGCGCCATGTGAGGCTTTCGCGAACACTCGCACCTCGTGGCAGGGTCGTGGAGGTGATCTCCCGGCGGCACAGGAGGCCGGCGGGCACCGCGGCCGCCGCGGACGAGCCGAGGGACCGCGGCGATCTCCCCCTGCGCGGTCCGTGGACGCGATCGCGGCGGGGCGGCAGGCAGAGACGGCCCCGCCGGATGCGGCCCGGCTGACGACGCACCACGGCATCGAACGGCTGCCGGTGTGACGACGAGGACCGGGCCGCCCATGATGATCGCGTTCACGCAGAGGCGCGCATGGTGTGGGTCCCGCGCCCCTCCACTGCGGGTGCCCCGGCCTGCCGGGCGGTGGATACGGCGCCCGTGGGCCGAAGGTCCCCGGGCGGGCCCGGGCGGCCCGTGGTGAATCGCCGGTGGCGGGCGCAAGCTGGGGTCAGGAACCGTGAAGGGAGCCGGTGCGATGACCTCCGCCACCACCATGAACGCGGCGCTGCCCGCCGAGTACCGCGAACGGCTGATGGGCCTCGCCCGCGAGGTCTCCTTCGAGGCCGGGACCCGCCTGTTCGAGGAGGGGCGGCGCGCCGACCGTTTCTGGATCGTCCGAACCGGCACCGTCGCCCTCGACCTGCACGTGCCCGGCCGCCGTCCCGCGGTCATCGAATCGCTCGGTCACGGCGAACTGGTCGGCTGGTCCTGGCATTTCCCGCCGTACATCTGGCATCTGGGCGCCGAGGCCATGAGTCCGGTGCGGGCCTGGGAGTTCGACGCCGAGTCGGTCAGGGCCACGTGCGCCACCGACGCGGAGTTCGGCCGGGCGATCGCCCTCTGGGTCGGACAGGTGGTCGCCCAACGACTGCGCGCCTCCCGGATCCGGCTGCTCGACCTCTACGGGCCCTACGGCAGCGGTGGCCTGACATGACCGCCGTCTCCGGGCCTGACCGGCGTTCCGAGCGGGAGAGCACGCCCGGCGGTCCGCATCGTGTGAGCGACGTGATGACGCGCGCCGTCGTGGCGGTGGGCCGCAAGGCCCGGTTCAAGGACATCGTCGAGCGCATGGACCAGTGGCAGGTCAGCGCTCTGCCCGTGCTGGAGGGCGACGGCCGGGTGGTCGGCGTGGTGTCCGAGGCCGATCTGCTGCCCAAGGAGGAGTTCCGGGACAGCGATCCGGACCGGGCCACGCAGCTGCGCCGGCTGTCCGACCTGGCCAAGGCGGGCGCGGTTAGGGACGAAACCACGGGTAAGGGGCGCCTCAGAGGTGGTTCAGAGGCGGCCCCTGAGCACAGTGGGCAGGGGAATTGTTGCCGCTCACGACGTAGTCGGCGCAGGTGAGAAACAGGAAGTTGAACTTGCCGAGCAGAAAAGCCAGGACTCCGACAATGATTGTGACAGCAACGGCTCCCAGACGCTCATGCACAGGGAGTGCCGCGTAATCGGTGAGAAGGATCCTTGAGAGGAGCCATGTCAGTACCGGGGCGCCCACCAAGGTGATGGCCGTTTCGAAGTAGTGGAGATAGGGGAATCCGTGACTCCTCGGCGCCACCATGGCCAGGAGGATCCAGGCCGAGGGCAGCGCCAACGCGATCCAGCCACCCCAGGGCAGCGCACGCCTCCTCCACAGCATCGCGCCCGAGAGCAGTACTGCGGTCGCCATCGCCCACAGGGCCAGCAGGTCGTCGAAGAAGATCGCGTTGTACGCACCCAGCGTGAAAGCAGGCCACCAGACGACGAGCGTTCCCCCTGCTGCCGCGGTCGCCCTGGCCCGCAGGGTGGAGTCGATCTGCCGCGACCTTCGTCGCTGCCCCGGATCCGCTGCACGGGATGCTTGCTCAGACATATGGTGTGCGTCCCCGATGACGAGGGCGCACACCACACTTTCACTGGTTCGGATCAGTGGCCCGGCAGGGCGGTGGCGGAGGGAGCGGCTCACGGGCGTTCGGACGCGCCGCTGCCGGTGAGAACCAGTTCCTTCGCCCGCCGGAACTCGTCGTCGGTGATGTCTCCGTGGGACCGCATGGCGGCGAGCTTCGAGAGTTCTTCGGCACGGGTGAGGGGTGTACCCACTCCGGCGGTCCGGCGGATGTAGTCGTCGACGGCCTGCTGTTGCGCACGGGTTTGCTGGACCTCGCGGCGGCCCATGTCCTTGCCGCGGGCGATCAGGTAGACGAAGACGCCGAGGAAGGGCAGGACGACGACGAACACCGTCCAGGCAGCCTTGCCCCAGCCGCCGAGGGCATCGTCCCGGAAGATGTCGACGACCACTCGGAACAGCAGGACGAACCACATGATCCACACGAAGAACACCAGCATGGACCAGAAGACGCTCAGCGCCGGATAGTCGTACGCGAGGTAGGTCTGTGCGCTCATGCCGTTTCCTCCGTCCCGGGTCTGCACCCGACGGTTCTACTCGCTTTCCTCAGCATGCGCGGGCGGGAGCACGGTGGCCTCACCCGCAGCGGGTGAACGCCGGTCATGGAACCGACGGGTGCGGCTCATCGGCAGCCCCCCGCTCCACCGCCGACCGCACGGCGCGGGCGGCCGGTGCCGTGACCGCCGCCGGGTGGGCCCCCACACCCCACGGTCGGCCAGCCGGTCTGCCACGACGGGAGCAGGAGCCGCCGGACGGCGTCTCCTGCCGCATAACTCAGGCATCTGGCGCATCTCACATACCTGCAAGCCCAACGACTGACAACGAGCGAGCAGTCCGTACAGGTGCGCCTCGTCGACAACCGGACCGTACAGAATCGTCTGACCCGAGATCACCACGTGCTCCAGCTCGGGGAACGCCTTGGCCAGAATCTCCGTCATCTCCCCGTCGACGCGAATCTCATAGCGCATCGGCTGCTCTCCCCACCTTCCTTGAAGGCAGTGCCGGTCCCTTCCGTGCGATCCTGCACCACTACCCCCGCTACGACCTCACCCTTGGCAGGTGACGCCGCCGGTTGCGGGAGGCTCGCGCCGGGCGTCCCGGAGCACCCGGCGCGATCCCCGACGCGGCGCACCACACGGCCGACGCCGTCCGTCCGCATGCTCAGCCGGGTTCCGGGCGGGGCGCCGGGTAACACCTTCGCCGTCGTCGTACCCAGAGGCGACGGGTGGGACTCCGCCGCTTGATCGCCGGGGACGGCGGATACGACGTGCGTGCACCTCGGGCCCATCGCGGGGCGGATCCCGTTTCGCTGTCATGCGCAGAACGTGTGAGGTGGATCCGGCGGGTCGGGGCCGGGATGTGGGCGACGACGCCGTCCGGCCAGCGCGCAGTGGACGTCGACGACCCCAGGCACAGACCGTGCCAGCAGCATGGCGAGCGGTACGAAGGCCGGGTCGTCGACACGACCGGTGAGCCGGACGACTCCATCGTGGACGTCCACGCCCACGGGTGCCATGCCCGTGCCGAAGAGGCGAACGACGACCTCCCGCCGTACCTCCGCGGCGATGTCGTCGTCATCGCGCAGGAAGACCTTCAGGAGGTCGGAGCGGCTGACGATGCCTTCTAGCGCCCCGCCGGGGCCGACGACCGGCAGCCGCCTGACCCTGCTGCGCGCCATGAGACGCGCGGCCTGGCCGAGAGTGGCGTCAGGCCTGCTCGCCGTTCCGCGATCCCGGTGGCCCGTTCTGAGGCCGGCCGGGCGGCGCCGGCCGACACGGGCATCGGGTGACAGGAGGTGCGCGGGACGTCCGGTCCCCGGTCGGGTCCGACCGGCACTGGAGAGCAGTTTCGCCATGCAGGACAGTGAGAACAGGAGCGGCACCGGTCCCCCGCGGTGTCGCTCCGCCCGCAGGAACCCGGCACCCGACCGGCCCCAGCCGGTGGGGCCCCTACGCACCGCGAAGAAGCAGTCCATGACCCGCGATCACGCCACCGCGCACCAGCGCATCGACCTCGACTCCGCCGTGGCGCTGCGGTTGCTGGGCAGCGTGTCGCTGGGAAGGATCGTCTTCACCCGGCAGGCCCTGCCCGCCATCCGCCCGGTCCATCACGTCCTGGACCACGGGGACATCGTTTTCCGCACCCACGAGGGGGCGGCCCTGACGTCTCACGCCGAGGAAGCCCTCGGCACCGGCGTGGTGGTCGCCTACGAGGCCGACGACATCGAACCTGCCAGCCACCTGGGCTGGAGTGTGGTCGTCACGGGTTACGCCCGTCTGGTGACCGACCCAGCTGAATTGGACCGCGTCCGGGGCCTGTTGCAGCCCTGGATGCCGGCCGAGGGCATGGACCAGGCGGTGCGCATCCGTCCGGAGCTGGTCTTCGGTGTCCTCCTGGCGGAGGCGGACGACATGCCGCCTCCACTGTGATGCCGCAGCGATCACTCAGCCGCTGATCCGGCGCCCCGTGACGATGCCGGGATCGATCCGAACCCACAGATCACGATCACCGCCCGCCAAGGGCTTGCTGTGTGCCTGCTCCGCGTACCAGCGCCGCTCCAGCGGATTCCGCACCCTCCACGCGACGCCGCGCACCAGGACGCTCCAGCCCTGGCTGAACGCGTCGTCCACGCGGTCGACCTCGAAGGTCACCCGGCGGCCGTCGGCCAGGGCCGGTGTGGTGCCGGCTGCGGTGCAGAAGACGATCGCACCGTTGACGACGCTGTAGTCGACCGGCACGGTCACCGGTCCGGTGGACGTGGGCACCGCCAGCCGGCCCACCCCGTGCGATCCCAGCAGTGTCTGGCACGCGCCGGCGCTCAACTCGGAGAAGCCGGGTGCGGGCAGAGCACGGCCAAATCCCGATGGAGCATCGGTGGTGCCACCGGTCAGCTCGGTCACGGTGCACTCCAGCACTTCCGCGAGCCGGTTCAGTACGCCGGGGCCGGGGCCCGCGCCAGGATGTTCTTCGAGATACCGGAGGTAGCTGGTGGCCATGCCGGCCCGTGCGGCGGTCTGCCTCCGCGTCAGGCCGAGTCGGACCCGCCGGGTGGCCAGACGATGGCCCAGATCACCCAGCGGCGCCTCACTTACCGCATGCGCGGTCGGCCCTTCGGTCATGGCGGTCACGCTCCTTGTCGGTCAGGCCGCGGGAGCGGTCACTTCCGCGTGCCGCTGTCCGCCGAGCACCGCCTCGCGAGCCGGTTCCGGCGGCCTTGCGGAAGAGCTCGTACGCCTCCATGTGGTCCAGCGGGAAGGTGAAGGTGACCGGTTGTCCGGTCGGGAGCCGACCGCGGCGGCCGGGCTCCGGCACGATCCCGGGCAGGCCCCGCAAAACCAGGCTGGGCGGCGGGCGGCAGTCCACGCTTGGGCCGTCCGGCCCTTGTTCACCGGCCGGACGGTGCCGAGCCGGCCGTCGGCCGACTCGGGTGGCCCGCCCACAGGACCTCTCGGCCCCTGTGCGTGCGGCTCCGTCGGAGTCACCGTCGCAGGAGTCGGCACTGCGCGTCGCAGGAGTCGGCACTGCGCGGAGGTGTTCCGTCATGAGCGGCACCGAGCGGCTGTGGCGCCGGCGGAGCAACCTGCTGCGTCGGCGCGAGGACATCATCGGGCCTGGATCGTCCTGGCGTGTGGGTGGTCGCGGTGGCCGACGCGGCGTAGGAATACGCCGCCGGGGCGAGCAGCTGGAGATCAGCGTGCCGGACTCGGAGGAGTCGCCGATTCGTGTGATGCTGGCAGATCGGGCGGTGACCATCGCGCCCGGGGAAACCTGCTCACTCGTAGTGCCGGACCTCGTCCCGGACCCCTCCTCACGTTGCCTGACGCCGTGTCCCCCGTCCATGACGTCGACCAGGACGTGGCCGGAGGCCTGATAGGCCACCGATTCCACTTCGTCCAGCTGGCTGACGGTCGGGACGGCATCGCGGTTGCGTCCGGTCCATGCCCGGGACAACGCCAACGCCGAAGTTTCCCCTTGGGGCTGGACAGCCTGATACCGGGACCGTCGGTCCCGGAGGAAGCAGTCCCAGGTAGTGAGCAAGTGCGAGCAGCGGGCCCGGCCCGTACCGGTGCCGAGCGCAGCAGCGTCCGGTTCACGACCGGGTCCTTGCTGCGTCGTTCGAGCACGGCGAATACCGTCACGCGATCCCGAGCCCGCCGACCACGCGGTGTGCACCCGTGCGCCCGCGCCGGCGGCGATCAGGACGTCCGTGAGCAGTGCCAGCACCGCGACGGCCGCGGTGCGCCGGCCAGTCGACACGGTTGGCGCCACGCGGGCAGCGCACCGCTCGTCCCCAGGCCAGGGCCAGTACGACCAGCCCCAGGGGCACGTTGACCAAGAACACGGCCCGCCATCCGGACGCCTCGGCCAAAGCGCCACCGGCGATCGGGTCGGCCGCGACGGCCGCCCCGCTGACCGCGGTCCACACCGAGATCCCACATAACCGAACTGCCGCCTGACCCCTGCGCGTCTCCGCGCGATCCTGCGTGTGGTTGAGCTGGATAGTTGTCACTGGGCGGGATAAATGTCACCGCGTCTCGCCGACGAGGATCGGAAGTGGCGTCGATGGGTGGCGTTGGCCGTGATGACACCGCCCGCGCCTGCGACTGGGCACGCCACACCGCTGATTCTGACCGCTCATCCACAACGGGGGCGGCGCACGTCGGACCCTGAGCTGCCTTGCCTGGCGCGTGCCTGGCCGTCAGCCGGGCGCGACCTCCGAGATCGACTTCTGAACGCGTGCTTCAATCGCGTCGCGGATGGGACGTACGGCCTCGACGCCCTGGCCGGCCGGGTCGTCGAGCTGCCAGTCGAGGTACCGCTTGCCGGGGAAGACGGGGCAGGTGTCGCCGCATCCCATGGTGATCACGACGTCGGACGCCTGGACGGTCTCCACGGTGAGGACCTTCGGGGTCTCGGCGGAGATGTCGATGCCAACCCACTCATTGCCTCGACGACGGCCGGGTTGACGGTGTCTGCGGGGGCGGAGCCGGCGGAGCGGACCTCGATGCGGTCGCCCGCGAGGTCAGTTCCTCTCCGACAACGCCAACGAGCGCACCGACCAGTACGGCGGCGCAGTCACCAACCGCATCCGCTTCGCCGTCGAGGTCGCCTTGGCGGTGGCCGACGAGATCGGCGCCGACCGTACGGGGCTGCGGGTCTCGCCGGGCAACTCGTACAACGACATCACCGAGCACGAAATGCACCAGGTATACCCGGCTCTGCTCGCCGCCCTGGCCCCATTGAACCTGGCCTACCTGCACGTGATCCACGCCGGAGACGAAGACCTCGTCGCGAGGCTGCGCCGCGAATGACCTACGGCCCCGCTCCTCAACCGCGCCGGCGCCCGGTTGATCATCTGCTGTCGGTCCCAGATCCGACACCGGCCGACTGTATGGCGTCTGGCTCGACGGCACCCTCGTAGGTGGCGTCTCCTTCCCGAAATTCGACGCCGCCGCCGGTATCTGCGAGGCCGGCTGTTGGCTGGAGCCTGCTGCCACAGGGCGGGGCCTGGTCGGACGTGCAGCACGGCTGATCATCGACTGGGCGTTCAACGAACGCGGTATCCACCGCGTGCAGTGGTTTGTGTCGCCGACCAACACGCCTAGCATCAACGTGGCCAAGCGACTCGGCATGACCTGTGAGGGCGTCCTGCGCGAGACCTACCTCTACCGCGGCGTCCGCCACGACGCCGAGGTCTGGTCGGTGCTGGCGCCGGAGTGGCAAGCCTAAAGTGCCGGGCGGGTTCTCGCCTGGCGAACCGCTGGTGAGGGCGGCCCGGGACGTCATGGCCGTGAACTCGGGGACACCGGTCAGCTGGCGACGGCTTGCTGGGCCTGGGCCTGCCAGAGCTGTGCGGCTCACCGGGGCTGGTGTCGGACGACCCGAGGCGGTGACGAGTAGCTCAGGCCGCCTGCGGGAGCTGGTTCGGCCGGGTTGTCGGTGATTGCGCCGGGCGGACCGGTTTGTCGTGTTCTCGGCGTCCTGGCCATTGTCGGTGCCTTGCATGATCGTCGGCCGTTGCGGAGCAGGCGAGTGCCGTGATTTTCTGGTGCGGCGCCCCCGCGCAGATCAGGTACAACTCCTGCTGGAGCTGGGTGCGTTCGTGCCAGGGAGGCCGCATGAAAATGTCCAGAACCCGTGTACTGCTCGGCCTGATACCGGTGGCCGCCTTACTGGGTGCGCTGTCGGCGGGCACGCCCGCCTATGCCAGCTCGGTGGCCAACCCGGGGCTTTTGGTCGACCGGACATCCTCCTCGACCGAGATGGCGAAGCTGGGACTCACGGAACACCAGGTGTCCCCCGGCACGATCAGCACCCTCGACGGGCAGATGCCCAACGTCGGCGTGGACACAGTCCTCAAGAGCGCCAACCACTCAATGCGCAACCAGGCCGATTGCCAGGGCTCCGAACTGGCGGCCCTGCCCGTCAAGCCGACCGCCGACGCGGCCTACTGCTGGGACACCGGCGACTCGGTCACCCAGGACTGGGTGCCGCAGGGACTGACGTCGTCGGGTGACGCCGACGACGACGGCATGTGGGGCACGAACAAGGTGATCCTCTCGGGCTGGACCGAGGACAGCACCTCCGCACGGGTGGCGTTCATCGACGCCAACGACCCGGCCCACCTCAAGTACCGCTGGGTGCTTCTGGTCATCCCCACCGACAGCGGCAACAACTTCGCCAGATTCGGCTCGCATGTGGGCGGCATGGTCTGGTTCGGCGACAAGCTCATCGTCACGGGACGTGGGGGCGACGGCAGCAACAACGCGCTGTACGTCTTCTCGATGAAGCACATCCTGCAGACACAGGTGAACAGCACCGTGGTCGGCAAGGTGAGCGGAGGCTTCTCCGCCGACGGCTACCAGTACGTTATGCCTGCCGTCGGCTCCTACAGCCAGCCGGGCGCCTGCACGATGGCGAACGACACCGACATTCCCTGCTTCGCGTCCATCTCCCTCGACCGCACCACCAACCCGTTCAGCATCGTGGCGAACGAGTGGTTCTCGTCCGGCGGCGGGCCGGCCGCCCGGATCTTCCGCTACAAACTCGCCGCGCCCGGCGGGAACATGCCGCTCGAAGACGGCGGTACGGGGACCGTGCACGCCAGCCAGCTGCTGAAGTCCAACGCCGTGGGACTCCAGTCGGTCCTCGCGCACAACGACACCTACTACGGTGCGGACGCCCGCGGCGGCGTCGGACAGTCCGGCGTCATGTGGCGGATGAGGACCAGCGGCACCACCTCGGACACGTGCAGCAGCTCGGACATGGACAACGCCTGCTGGGCGCAGCACAGCGAGGGCATCTCGCTGTGGTGGAGCACGCAGAAGGTCTGGTCCCAGACTGAGTGGGCGGCCGGCGCCGACGGGGACGCGCACGGCACACCGGCGGTCCCGCAACGCGTGCTGTTCTCGGTTCCGTTGAGCAGTATGTGAGACAGGGCGGCGAAGGTGGCTGGGCGGCACGTGGCGCTGGGCGGCAGCGACGCCGAGCCAAAAGCGCCGCCGAGCACGTACCCGCGGTGGCAGTCGGGTGTCCTCGGGCGCCGGGCTGCCACCCTCGTCGCTCAGCGGGGCGCCGGCAGGGCCTCCGGCGCCAGACGCTCCGCGCTCTCTTCGCGTAGGGGAGAGTCCTGCCGGGGCGGCACGCTCCGGCAAGACTCTCGCCACGCGGGCGCTGGCGACGGACGCCGTCCCCCAATGGTGCAGGGGTGGTGGGGCAGTGAGGAGACCGCGCGCCGGCAGTTCTCCACCTGGATCAATGAGCAACGCACCCTGCCCGGCGCGCGCATCACCCTCACCGACGAGGAAACCGATCAGACGCTGATGACCTGGCCGGAGCCACAGTGACCGGAGGGTCGGCACGGCCGGTTACTCCGCTGGATCCTCCTCGGCGTGCCGGACCGCCTTCTTCACGGGCTGCTCCAGCTCGTACTGATTGCCCCCGCTCTGGTCGGCACGAGTGCGGACAACGCGGCCTGCGAGAGCTTCCACGGTCCCTGAAACGCGAGACCCTGCAGGGCGCCCACGACTACGGCGACGCCGCCACCTGCAGAAGGACGGTCTTCGCCTGGCTGACCCGCTACAACACCCGCCGCCGGCACTCCGCCAACGGTCACCTCAGCCCCAACGAATACGAACACCGACACCACACCGCTAAACTCACGCTCGCCGCGTGATCAATAACCGCGTGCCCACCTTCACGGGGAAAGGCCCCTAAGACGCGCCGCCGCCGGCAGCCTCGCTGCGGTGCGGCTCGAGGCGATCGACTGCTTGCTCGCTCCATGCCCGGATGGCTGATGCCTGCTCGGAGGTCAGCGATTCGAGGAAGTGGCGGCGGATGTTGCCGCCGTGCACGAGGATGGCACTCTGAGCGACGCGGCGCCCCTCGGCAGTCAGCCCGACCCCCGCGCGGCGACCATCTGCCCCGTACTGGATGCGCTTGATGAAGCCGCGTTTTTCCATGCGCGTCAGCTGATGTGAGACGCGGCTCTTGTCCCAGTCGAGCGACTCGGAGAGCTCGCCGACACGCATCTCACGGCCAGCGGCCTGCCACAGCGTCACCAGCACGCTGAACTCGGCCTTCGAGATGTCGCAATCATGCTGCAGACCACGCTCCAGCTCCCTGGTGAGCAGGCGCTGCGCGCGCATCCAGGTATTCCAGAACTCCCATTCCTCGGGTACCAGCGATCGAGTCTCCGTCATGTCGCCGAGGATACCGCGACCAGCAGAGTTGTCACGTCAACTCTCTCCGATCTAGAGTTGACGTGACAACTCTCCCTGGAAGGAAGACCATGCCACTTCGCATCGCAGTCATCCTCGGAAGCACCCGCCCCGGACGCCGCGGCGACCAGATCGCCGCCTGGGCATTGGAAGCCGCCCGTGCCCACGGCGGCGCCGACTACCAACTCATCGACCTCGCCGACCACGACCTCGGCAACCTCGACGAGCCCGGCAACCCGAACTACCAGCAGTACCAGCACGGCCACACACGCGCCTGGGGCGCACTCATCGACAGCTTCGACGGCTACGTCTTCCTCGTCCCCGAGTACAACCACTCCTTCCCCGGAGCCCTGAAGAACGCCCTGGACTACGTCTACCGGGAGTGGAACGACAAGGCCGCCGGGATCATCAGCTACGGCGGCTGGGTCGCCGGAGCCCGGGCCGCCGAAGCGCTGCGGCTCGTCCTCGCCGAACTCCAAGTGGCCACGGTCCGCGCCCAGCCCACCATCTCGACACACCCCTCGTTCCACACCGGCACCTTCGTCCCCCAGGAGGGCCTCGACGCCGCCGTGGGCGGCATGCTCGACCAGGTGATCGCCTGGTCCGGCGCCCTGCGCGCGGTGCGCCAGGCCAAGACGCAGACGCCCACGGCTGCATGAGGGCCAGTTCGTGACCGATCACGTGACAGGACACGGCGAGCTTACGGACGCAGCGTGGGAGGCGCTGAAAGCCCCTGCTGCCGGCTACCGATGGACCAGGCCGTCCGTGGCGCGACCACCGGCAGGTAATCAACGGCGTGTTATGGCGGTTGCGAACAGGTGCTCCCTGGCGTGACCTGACGGAACGCTACGGGCCACGGCAGACGGTTTACGAGCGGTTGTCCAGGTACTCCGCTGAGTGGCCCTGGAAAGATTTCCGTGCAGCGGGGGTGTACCACCGTGATCCGACAGCTGCTGTCCGAGCACCTGATCGGCGCCGTCGGGCGCCGCCCTGGCGGTCCACCGACCGCGAGGTCGGGGGCGGCGAAGACGTACTCCAAGGCCGGGAAGGTCTTCTCCACGGCATCGGTGAAGGCCCGAAAGTAGTCCCGTGCGCCGCGGGCGTGCCCCACTCGGTGTCGGCATGGCGAAGAGTGCCCTCGGCGTATGCAGGGAGACGCCCGGCTTACTGTATCTCGCGAGTTTCCGCTGGGGGTGGGCAAAGCAAGGAGGGCGACGTCGTCGTTGTCGGCGGGGCGGGCCCGGCGCAGGAGCTGGTCGGCGAAGGAGGCGAGGGGGCGGTGGGCGAGGACCGCCGCGAACTGACGCAGCCGTCCGAGCCCCTCGTCCAGGGAGTGCCCGGCTGCTTCGATGAGACCGTCGGTGTAGAGCAGGAGGGTGGATCCGGGCGGCAGCACGGCGGTGGTGTCGGGGCGGGTGTGCGGGTCACGGTGCCCAGGAGGATGCCGTGTCGAAAAGCGGAACCATGGCCGCGAACTGGTTGTCGTAGGCGCGTTCACTGGGCCGATGACGACGGCGTCGAACTCCCGGTCCGGATCGGCGATCGCCGTAAGCAGAGGCGCGGCTTCAGGTTTCCGCGCTCATGGGATGGTGTGGCTGCGTCCGGTGTCGAAGACTACCGCGATGATCCGTCCGTGCCAGGACATCGGGCCTGCACGTGTAGCGGCTGCCAGGCGCGTGACGTTTTTGGGCGTGTCACTCGGCCCGGGGATCCGCGAGCCGCGATGAGTCCTGCGGCGTCCGGCGGTCGTACTGTCGAACCCGTTACCGAGGAAGTCTTCCGATGCGCAGCGTGACCTCTACATCTCCCACTGTTGAAGCTTGCCGACCAGGACAACGGCTGGCTGTTCAGCCATAGATCCGATCACGTGGGTATGGGCATGCCGAGAGGGAGGGTGATTCGTCCGCCGTCGGCGGCGCGACACTCACGTGCTGGGCGCTCCTGTCCGCAGGCCGTCCATGACCAGGTCGAAGAGCCGGGTGGCGCGTGAATGCCAGTCGTCGTGCGGGTCGAGCTGCCACAGACCTGTGATGGCGAGGAGGAAGTCGTCCGCGGTGACTCCGGGCCGGATGGTGCCGGCTGCCTCGTTGGCACGGAGCAGGCGTTCCGCCGCGGAGGCCACCGGCGTGGGGGACGGCTTCGCCGGGCCGCCCGGTGCGCCCGTCACCTGCCGGAGCGCATCGGCCAATCCGGCTTTGGCCATGGCGAACTCGGAGAGCCGGTCCATCCAGGCGCGCAAGGCCTCGTCGGGTGCCCGGGTCACGAGAAGGTGGTCCGCGCAGTCCGCGACCTGCTGCATTTCGTGGCGGTAGATTTCGAGGACGAGTGATCCGCGATTGGGGAAGTTGCGATAGAACGTGCCCTGTCCGACGCCGGCCTTCTTGGCGATCGCGCTCAGCGGGGTGTCCGCGCAGTGCGACAGTTCGGCGAGAGCGACTTGCAGGATGCGCTCGCGGTTGCGCTGTGCGTCCGAGCGCCGGGGTGAGTCCTTCTGCTGCGGCACTCGTCCTCCTCGATGGTTCG
Organism: Streptomyces sp. NPDC006739; assembly: GCF_042869815.1. NCBI lineage: Bacteria > Bacillati > Actinomycetota > Actinomycetes > Kitasatosporales > Streptomycetaceae > Streptomyces > Streptomyces sp. NPDC006739. Next base: position 21,860 of record NZ_JBIAGM010000034.1, on the reverse strand, counting down.
CGACCGAACCTGACCCTTGCTAAGCGGACAGCTGTCCGCTAGATTTCCCGTAATGGACACCTGTCCGCTTACGTTCACCATAGCTGTGGACGCGACACTGCGGCAGTCGCCAACTGCCACCGTTCGGTCCGAGAAGCCGCACGCTTGCTTCGAGGTCATGGTGCACGCCCGCACGATGCAGTTTCCGCGCGCCCGGCACTCCGGGTGCCGCGCCTCTCCCACCTGTCCTGGAAAACGCGAAAGAAGCACCCCATGGCCTTATCGACGTCCAGTGTCATCACCTTGAAGATCAACGGCGAGAAGTACGCACTGCCCGTCGACCATCGCACCACCCTGCTCGACGCACTGCGCGAGCGTCTCGATCTCACCGGCACCAAGAAGGGCTGTGACCAGGGGCAATGCGGCGCCTGCACCGTGCTGCTCGACGGGCGGCGGGCCGTCGCCTGCCTGCAACTGGCCGTCGCGGCCGAGGGCCGCGAGATCACCACCATCGAAGGTGTGGCCGACGGTGAGCGGTTGCACCCCGTTCAGCAGGCGTTCTTGGACCTGGACGGTTTCCAGTGCGGCTACTGCACTCCCGGACAGATCTGTTCGGCGATCGGGGTGATCGAGGAACACGCGGCGGGCTGGCCCAGTGCCGTCACCGAAGACGTCCGTCCCGAAGCGGGGCCACCAGCCCTGACCGCCGACGAGATCCGGGAGCGGATGAGCGGCAACCTGTGCCGCTGCGGCGCGTACGTCTCGATCGTCGAGGCGGTGGCCCGCGCGGCGGAATCCCGGACGGGCGAGGGACGCGTGAACCCCGCAGCGGGTGAGAAGGAGGCCGTGGCATGAGGGAGTTCGGCTATCAGCGGGCATCCGACGTCGCCGGCGCCGTCGCTCTGCTCGGCGCCGATCCGGACGCACGCTTCCTCGGTGGCGGCACCAACCTCGTCGACCTCATGAAGACCGGCGTCGAGCGACCCGCCCGGCTCATCGACATCCATGAACTCCCGCTCGATGAGATCGTGACGACGCCCGAGGGCGGTCTGCGTGTCGGCGCGACCGTCACCAATGGGGACCTGGCCGCCCACCCCGAGATCCGGCGCCGCTACCCGGCGCTCGCACAGGCGGTACTGGCGGGCGCGTCAGGGCAGCTGCGCAACATGGCCACGGTCGGCGGGAACCTGCTGCAGCGCACGCGCTGCGGCTACTTCACCGACGTCACCAAACCCTGCAACAAGCGTGTACCCGGCAGCGGTTGCCCCGCCATCGAAGGTGAGCACCACAACCACGCGATCCTGGGCGCCTCCGACCACTGCGTGGCGGTACACCCCTCGGACATGGCCGTGGCCCTGACCGCATTCGACGCCGTCGTGACGTACGAAACGGCCGACGGGCCTGGGGGTACCCCCTATGGGGGAGAGTTGCCACTCGCCGAGTTCTACCTGCCTGTCGGCGGCACCCCGCACCTGGAGACGGCCCTGCCCCCGGGCGCGCTGATCACCGGCGTCACCCTGCCGCCCTCCCCGGTCGCCGCGGGCTCGCGTTACCGGAAGGTACGCGAACGCGCTTCGTACGCCTTTGCGATCGGATCGATCGCCGCCGCGCTGGACGTGCGGGACGGCGCCGTGCACGACGTGCGCCTCGCCTTCGGAGCCGTCGCGTCGCGGCCCTGGCGGGCCCGGACGGCCGAGCGGGTACTGGCCGGGGCACCGGCCGGTCCCGAGACGTTCGCCGCCGCCGCGGACGCCGAACTGGCGGCGGCGAAGCCGCTGCCTCACAACGGATACAAGGTCACCCTGATGCGCAACCTCGTCGTGGCCGTCCTGTCCGAACTCGCCGAGGAGACCGCCCGATGACCACCGCGACATCCCGCACCACGGCGGCGAAGGGCTCCGTCGGCACCGCGCACACCCGCGTGGAGGGTCGCGAGAAGGTCACCGGCGCGGCCCGCTACGCCGGAGAGATCCCCTTCTCGGGCCTCGCCCACGGCTGGCTCGTGCTGTCCACCGTCGCTCGCGGCCGCATCCGGTCGATCGAGACGGAGTCCGTTCTCGCGATGCCGGGCGTTCTCACCGTGCTGCACCATCACAACGCCCCACGCCTCGACACCGACTACGTCGGCCTGCTTGGAGCTCCGGACCCAACCGTGGCCGTCTTCCAGCACGACCGGGTACCGTACCTCGGCTGGCCGGTCGGTCTGGTCGTCGCCGAGACTTCCGAGCAGGCGAGGGAGGCCGCCGAGGCGCTCGCGGTGCACTACGAGCAGGAGCCGCACGACATCGCGTTCTCCGCGGACCGCCCGGACGCCTACGCGGTGGACGGCCATATGCCGGGGGTCGCGGAAAAGGGTGACCTGGACGCCGAACTCGCCGCGTCCGCCGTCGTCGTGGACGAGGAATACACCACGCCCGAAGAGCACCACGGCATGATGGAGCCGCACGCGGCGACGGCCCGCTGGGACGGCGGCCGACTCGAGGTCGTCGACTCCAACCAGGGCACCACCTGGGTCGCGTCCGAATTGGCGAACCTGTTCTCGCTCGACCCGGCGTCGGTGCGAGTACGGTCGGAACACGTCGGCGGCGGTTTCGGCAGCAAGGGCGTCCGCGCACACCAGGTGGCCGCCGTGATGGCCGCGACCGTCCTCCAGCGTCCGGTCCGGGTCGTCATGACACGCCGGCAGATGTTCTCCCTCACCGGCTACCGGAGCCCCACGACGCAGCGGATCAGGCTCGGCGCCGACGCCGACGGGCGGCTGCGCGCGCTGGAGCACCGTTCCTTGAGCCTCACGTCGACCGTGCACCAGTTCGTCGAGCCGTGTGCCGGCGTGGCCAGGGTGATGTACGACGCCGACGCCCACCACACGGCCAACCGGGTCGTGCGGCTCGACCTGCCGACGCCGACGTTCATGCGTGCGCCGGGTGAGGCACCGGGGTCGTTCGCCGTGGAGTCGGCGCTCGACGAACTCGCCGAGAAGTGCGGGATCGACCCCATCACGCTGCGGATGCGCAACGAGCCCGAGCGGGGTCCCGTCTCCGGGCTGCCGTTCAGCAGCCGCAATCTGCTCGCCTGTTTCCGGGAGGGCGCCCGCAGGTTCGGCTGGGCGGACCGGGACCCGCGCCCCGGCCTGCGCCGCGACGGACGCTGGCTGCTCGGGACCGGCACGGCGGCGGCGTCCTTCCCCGCCGGGGCCTTGCCGTCCACGGCGGCCGTGACGGCCGAGGCCGACGGAACCTTCACCGTACGGATCAACGCGGCGGACATCGGAACGGGCGCCAGGACCGCGCTCACCCTGGTCGCCGCCGACGCGCTGGGGACGGAACCGGACCGCGTCCACGTATGCATCGGGGACAGCGATTTCGGGCCGGCTGGGATCGCCGGCGGTTCGATGGGCACCCGTTCCTGGTCCTGGGCCGTCACGGCCGCCGCCGGGGAACTGCGCGAGCGGCTCGTGCCGGGCGCCTGCATCCCCGCGGAGGGCATCACCGTACGGTCGGACACCACCGAGGCCCTCGCGGCCCTCACGCAGAAGGAACGGCACTCCTTCGGAGCGCAGTTCGCCGAGGTCGCTGTGGACCCCGCCACCGGCGAGGTGCGCGTGCGCCGCATGCTCGGAATTTTCGCGGCGGGCCGGATCGTCAACCCGCTGACGGCCCGTAACCAGTTCCGCGGAGGAATGGTCTGGGGCATCTCCATGGCCCTGCACGAGGAGGCGGTCCGCGACCGGGCCTCGGGTGGCCACTACGCCGCCGACCTCGCGGGCTACCACGTCGCCGTCAACGCCGACGTGCCGCACATCGAGGCGGACTGGATCGACGACCCGGACCCCGACGACCCGGTCGGGATCAAGGGCATCGGCGAGGTCGGCACTGTGGGTGCCGCGGCGGCGATCGCCAACGCGGTCTGGCACGCGACGGGGACCCGCCACCGGAACCTCCCCATCCGGCCCGACCGCGTCCTCATGGCTGCCCGGGATGCTTGACATCGCCTCCGAGCTGAACGGCTGGATGGAGGAGGGACGGGACTTCGCCGTCGCCACCGTCGTGGCCGTCGGCGGCAGCGCTCCCCGGGGTCCCGGGGCCGCCCTGGCGGTCGACAGCGCCGGCACGGTCATCGGCTCGGTCTCCGGCGGCTGCGTGGAAGGAGCGGTGTACGACCTGTGCGTCCAGGCGCTCGAGGACGGCGAAACCGTCCTCGAGCGGTTCGGCTACAGCGACGAGGACGCCTTCGCCGTCGGGCTGACCTGCGGCGGGGTCATCGACGTCATGATCACACCGGTCCGCGCGGACGGGCCCGCCGCGGCGGTGTTCCGGCAGGCGCTGTCGGCCGTCGTCCGGGGCGAGCCGGTCGCCGTCGCCCGGGTCGCCCGGGGCTCGGCCGACCTCCTCGGTGCGGCTCTGCTCGTACGCCCGGACGGAACGCACGAAGGCGGGCTCGGTGGTCACCCGGAGCTGGACCGGACCGCGGCGGCCGAGGCCCGGGCCATGCTGGACACCGGGCGCACCGGCACGATCGGTCTCTCCGAGGACGGTTCGCACTGCCCCGGCGGTCTCACGCTGCTCGTCGAGGCGACCGTACCGCCGCCCCGCATGATCGTCTTCGGCGCGATCGACTTCGCCGCGGCGCTCGTGCGCGCGGGCAAGTTCCTCGGCTACCACGTGACCGTGTGCGACGCCCGCCCCGTCTTCGCCACCCGGGCCCGCTTCCCCGAGGCCGACGACATCGTCGTCGACTGGCCGGACCGCTACCTGCGGCGCACGTCGACGGACGGACGGACGGCGCTGTGCGTGCTCACCCACGACGCCAAGTTCGACGTCCCCCTGCTGGAGTCGGCCCTGCGGATGCCGGTCGCGTTCGTCGGGGCGATGGGCTCACGGCGCACCCATGAGGACCGCACCCGGCGGCTGCGTGAAGCCGGCCTGACCGATCACGAACTGGCCCGGCTGAGGTCGCCGATCGGCCTGGACCTCGGCGCCCGTACACCCGAGGAGACCGCGCTGTCCATCGCGGCGGAGATCGTCGCCACCCGGCGCGGAGGGACGGGCGTCCCCCTGACTGATTCCAAGACGAGGATCCACCACGACGGACCACGTGTCGCGTAGGGGGAGGCGGGCCCACGGCACGGGCTCGGCCTCCTCTGTCACCGCATCCCGGTCTTCCGGCCAAGGGGCTCGGCAGCTGGCCGGTGCCGCTTCGGCCGAAGCCGGCCTGCGCCCGGCACGACGTAGGCCAGGAGCCCGCAGATGAAGCTGATCAGCAAGTTTCCGGTCAGGTAGCCGTTGACGGTACGGGCGCATGCGGCTCCGACGCGGCGTATGCGGGACGCGGGCGCCGTGTCCACGAGGGCCAGGGACCGATCTACGGCCTTGGGGCCTCTTGGGGCCCTCCAGGACCATCAGATCGGCCAGACGAAAATAGTGAGAGCGCCTGTCGCCGTGGTCGCGGCACCGCGGACGAACTTCACGGCGGCCGTAGTCAGTCCGGTGGCGAACGCGCGGATCTGTACCTGATGCCGCTGGACGTACTGCAGAGCGTGCGTCCGCTCCAGTAAGTTACCGACTGGCCCGCGACCGGCCTGTGCGTCCCTGATCATGGCGGGTAGACGACCGGGGAGCCGGCTTCCTTCCTGAGCCAGGGGGATGACGAACAGGGCGACCACCGCGGCGACGGCCACGGCCGCAGCCAGGAAGACGGGCAAGGTCGCCACCGACCGTCGGCATCGCGGCATCCGTCGCTGCAGCGCCTCGACCGCCGGATGAAGGGAGACGGCCAACAACAACGCGATGACCACCCAGATCAAGACCCGACGAGCATGCACTACCAGCTCGAGTGCGACGTAGGTGGCGAGCACCAGACCGATGGTGGCGAGGATGGTTCGCACCGGAACCGGACTCGACGCCATAGGCACTGGGTGCCCAGCCCCAGTCATCGGGAACGAGGTGATCTTCTCCCGCGGTGAGCCCTGGTGTCCTGCGCTCTCGCCACTGCCCCCTCTGCCGCTGGCGGCGGCAAGTCGGCTACCGATGCCGGCGCCGGCGTAGCCATACACGGTCACCTCGGGGCGATCCATGCAGGACCTTCCCCTCTTCCCGGACACACCCTCCAACCCGTCTGTCTGGAGCTTCACGTGCTCGTTTGCCCAGCGGGGATCGATCTGTCCAGTTCGACCCTGCGCTACCTCTCCCGCTTGCTGGCCACCCGACGCCGGGAGCGGGACACGCGGTGGCGTCGGCTCCCCGTAGATCGGCAGGCCCTGCCGGTCCTGGCCCACCTGCGGTACGGTCACACATACGCCCAGCTCGCAGCCGGGTTCGGGGGCGAATCGCCACCGGCTACCGCTACATCACCGAAGCGGTCGAGATCCTGGCCGCAATCGCACCGGACCTCGCCACAGCCGTACGCATCGTCGCGCACAAGGCCTTCGTGTTTCTCGACGGCACCTTGCTGCCCATCGACCGGATCGCCGGTCGACCATTCACCGAGGTCATTGCCTGTATCAGCCCTGCAAAGGTCGCGGGTGGGCGCCAGCGTGCCGTCGACGATGAGCACGGTGCCTGCGGAGAAGCGCTGCCGTTCCTTCAGCGCCAGCAAGGGCCCGATGTGATCGATGATCCGGTCGGCAGCTGATAGAGATACCCAACAGCGGGGCGAGCTGGCAGCAGGGTCAGGCAGGCGGCGACAAGGAGAACCCCGCCCGAAGACGCCCTCGAAGGCCTGCGCAGCCGGAACGCCGAGCCGGCGGGATGCCAGCGGGCCGCTGCACCATCCAGTCGGCGGAGGATCCTGGGATGCGGCTTCAGCTCTCGCTGCGGAGGACCATCATCTGCCTCGGCTGCCAGTTGGACAGTCGCCCTTCCCTCGCCAGGGGTTCTGGACTGGGGTATGGCCGGCTGTCCTGCCTGGTCCGCCTCCGGGACACTGTCAGTAGGCACCCTGCCGACGCAGGGAGCGCGGTCGGCCGTCGGGATCGGCGACGGCCCGGTAGAGCGGGTCGGTCAGGGCCCGTGTGATGCGGGACAGATGCGGCGGGTGATAGGTGCGCAGCCGTCCCGACGGTCGTGGACCGTGACGGCCGCCGTCGTGCCACGCGTCCAGAGCGGCGGCCGAGTCGGCGTAGGCCGCAAAGGCGCGGCCCGGGTCGCAGAGCGCAGCCGCTTCCCCGTCCCCGTCGCGGTCAAGGTGTTCGAGATTCAACGACAACCGCAGCTCGCGCGCGAAGACGCGGGCGCCGTCACCCAGGCCGCCGGGGTCCACAGGTTCACGGGGGTCACGGGTCTCGTCGAGGACAGCGCAGCTGAGTTCCGAATCGTGGGTCCAGGAACGCCGGTTGACGTTGTCGGAACCGACCGAGGCCCAGACATCGTCGATGACACAGACCTTGGCATGGACGTACACGGGCGTCCCGGCGTGATTCTCCAGGCTGTAGACGGCCACACGGTCACCGCCGGCCCGTCGCAGGACTTCCAGGGCGCGGATCCGGCCCAGCAGATTCATCGGTGTGCTGATCCGCCCTTCTTGGTCCGGCAGTGGCGGCAGGACGGCGATCATCCGCAGGCCCTGATGATCTGCGAGAGACTGAGCGAACGGCTGAGCGGCACTCTCTGACCACAAGTACTGGTCCTCTAGGTAGATCAGCCGGCGTGCCCGCCGCAGGGACTTCATGTAGGCGCGGGCGATGCTGCGTTCACCGTCGGGAGCGAACGGATAGCCCCTGAGGCGGTTCGGGTAGGTGCGCAGGATCTGGACCGTGTGGGAACCGCGGGGGCCCGGGTCGGGTTGCTGTACCGGGAGCGGATCCGCCTGGGTGTCCTCGCCCCGGAGTGCCGCCCGCAGCCGGCTGCGCGGGCTGCGACTGAGCGGAGCCGGGTCCGTCCACCGCTCACGGAACGTGGCCTCGACATCGCCCACGGCGGGCCCGCGCACCGCCAGCTGGACGTCATGCCAGGGCGGACGGGAACCGTAGGCATCGGCGATGCGTTGCGCCTGCGGATCACCTTGATGGGCGGCGTCGTCCCGACGGCTGTGGCACAGATCGATCCCGCCGACGAAGGCGACGTCCCGCTCGGGCCGACCCGGGTGGCGCAGCACCACGAACTTTTGATGGTGCGAGCCACCCGGCCGCACCCGCATGTCGAGCAGGCACTCCCCTCCCGCCTCCTCGATCTCCTCCCCCAGGTGATAGTTCTCCTGTTCGCTGAACTGGAACCGGTCCAGGTGCGAGCGCCACACCAGCCCCTTCACGACGACACCCCGGCGTGCGGCGTCGCACAACACGTCGCCGATAGCGCTCTTCGGACCATCCAGCAGCTCGTCAGGGTCTCCCCGCCAGTCCGTGAACATCAATATGTCGCCGGCCCGCTGCGCCCGCACGGCCGCGAGCAGCTCGGCGAAGTACACCGCCCCGTGTACCAGGGGGCGGACGTCGTTGCCCGTGGACCACGCCGCACCATCGGCATGACGGCGGTCCACCCGCGACGCGGGATTCCCCCGCTGAGCGGGGGTGAGCAGCCAGTCGGCGCGTTCCACGTGGCAGCCCTTCCAGCCGGCGGCCCTTCCGGGATCTCCTGGTGGATCCGTTACCCCCTGAGCGCGTGACCACGCGATTCCTACTCCACCAGTCCCACGGAGACCTGCCAATCCCCTCGAATCGTGGAGACCTTCCTATGCAGCCAGCCCCTCACCGAGGCTGGCCCAGTAGTCGTTTTCGTAGTCGATCGGGCTCTGAAACCGCCTTCTTCCCGGGTACTGACGACGCCCTGTGGCATGTGTGGGAGACCGCCAAGTCCGGCTACGGCGGTTGGACCGACACGGGCAGCCTGGGCGGCTCCCCGTCCGGCGACCCGGCAGTGGCGACAGACGCCCGCGGCCGCCTTCAGGTGTTCTTCCGCGGCACCGACGATGGTCTGTGGGTCACCCGCCAGCGGGACGCCAACAGCAACACCTGGGACAGCCCCGTGAGGATCGTGCAGAACATCGGCGGCGACCGGTCGTCGCCGAGAACGCCGACGGACGCCTGGACGTGTTCTTCCGCGGCACCGACAACGCCCTGTGGCACCTGCCCCAGACCGAAACCGTCCGCGAGCGCCACGCCGCGGCGGCCGTGAAGGTCACCGAGGGCAACGCCGCCTGTTGTGGGCCCGAGCCCGTCGAGGTCGACGAGAACTTCGGCTCCACCCTCTACGCCGCCGACGACCGCGATGCCCTGCCGGCGGAGGCCGTCGCCGCTTCCCTCGGCTGCGGCAACCCCACCGCCGTCGCCGAACTCCGCGAGGGCGAGCGTGTCCTGGGCCTCGGCTCCGGCGGCGGCATCGAGGTCCTCGCCAGCCGAACAGCCGAGGCCGCCCCGAACAGCGGTGGCCTCGGTGCTGTTCAGCGACGAACCACTGCCAGCAAGGCGGCGTGTCAGTGCCCGGCCGCTCGGACGCGGACGAGAACCTCATCCGGACCCGGGCGTGGTGGCTCCAACTCAGCGAGCCGCATCACCTCCGGGCCGCCGTAGCGGTCGTATCGAAGGCGCTTCACGAGGCGTATTCGTTCGAGATCTCGGTGGCGTAGTTCTTCCAGAGCGGTTGCATGGTCTCGGCGTTGACCGGCTGCCCGGAATCGATCATGGCCTTGAAGTCGCGGAAGTACTGCACATACAGGTCCGGCGTGAAGGTGTTCAGCATGACCGCGTTCTCGTCGCCGACGTTGGCGAACGTGTGCGGCGCCCCGGTCGGCACGATGACCCAGGTGCCCGGCCCCACGTCGTATTGGTCCTCGCCGACGGTGAACCGGAAAGTTCCCGCCAGCACGTAGAAGCCCTCGTCATGCTGGGCGTGGCGATGCTGCAACGGGCTCGGGGTGCCCGGCGGAATGGTGACCTCGGCGAACCCCAGCCGGTGGTCGGTGTGCTCACCGTTCTCCAGGATGCGGATCTGCTGTGCCCCGCTGCCGAGGATCTCGCCCTCACCGGGGCGGACGATGTTTACCTTCGCCACGACTTCTCCTATTGCTATTGCCTGCCTTGGTCACCACCATCCTTCTCCGGGCCGGCTGTGCGCGTCTTGGTCGTCTGTGCACGGTTGCTGGTTATCAGTGCGCGGGCGTTGTAGCCGTACGTCGCCTTGAAGAGCTTGCTGAAGTGGGTGGGATCGGAGAATCCCCACCGGGCGGCCACGGCGGTGACCGTACGTCCGCTTCCGGTCAGCTCGGCTCGGCAGCGCTCCAGGCGGCGACGGCGGATCAGGGCCGCGACGGTGAGCGGCTGGTCCTCGAACAGCTTGTGCAGCCGGCGCACGGATATGTGGTGGGCGGCGGCGATGCCGGGCGGCGACAGATCGGGATCGGCCAGCCGAGCCTCGATGTAGCCGGTGACCCGGTCCCGCAGCCACTCGTCCGGCGCCGGTTGTTCGTCGCCGAGCCGGGCCTCCAGTGCGACCGCGATCAGCTCGACGACGGCCGCCGCCGACCGCAGCGCCTCCGCCTCGCGGAACTCGGTCGCCGACCGCGCCGACTCCCGGGCCAGCACGGAGACGAGAGCGCCCGGGCCGTGGCTGCCGTCGATGCGTACGCCGATGAGCCGGTCGATCTGCGCGGGCCGGATCCGCAGCTCCCGGCGCGGAACCAGGATGGTGACGTGGGACGCGGCGGTGCTCTCGAACCGGAGCGAACGCGTGGGATCGAGCAGCACCAGGTCGGTCGGCCCGAGTTCGGCGCCGCCGCGCCCTTGCTCGATCCGCGTCCGGCCCCAGGTCATCACCTTGACCGCCAGGTTCTCGCCGTCGGAGGCGTCGCGCTCCCGCCCGATGCAGGCGCTCTCGGGCGTGTCGAGGGAGACCAGCCGCAGCGGCCCGAGGTCGCAGGTGGCGATCCGGCCCCGGAAGCTGGCCCCGGCCAGCTTGTTGACCAGCGGCGGAAACCCGCTGGCGGCCAGCTCGTCCTGGAACGTCTCAAGGTTGCCGATCACCGGTCAACGATAACGGCGGCGCTTCTGCTGGGGCACGGCGTTCGGCGGGCGTTGCAGCGGCGCCGGCCCGCATCTGCTCTACCAGGCTCCGGTGCACGCGGTGGACGGCTCGGTCGCGCAGGCGACCGACGGCCGAACGGTGAGCGCAGCACCCATGTCGGAATTGGAGCGCCGGACCGGGGCCAGTGCCAGTAGCGGGCCGAGGGTGTCGATCACGCGATGGGCGGCGGAGTGCGAGACGCCGAACAGCGGTCCGGTCTGGCGCATCGTGAGGTTGGTGCGCCAGTAGGCGGCGACCAGTAGCACGCGGTCGGCTAGGTCCAGTCGCCCTTGCCGGCCAGGGCGTCCGTCGGCGATCTCGTCCCCGCCGCGCTGGGCCACGACGCGCACGAGCTTGCGGAACCGGCCGGGCCGTAGGCCGGTGAACGATGCGATCCACTCCGGGCATGATGCCGTCATGACCTGCATCCCACCATGATCAACGATCGCGTCGTCGCGTCTGCCATCGGGTTACGGGACAGCCCTTCGGCGACGGCGAGAACCTTCCCGGCTGGCCCTTCCACGGCGACAAGTCGGTGACGGAAGGGCAGTACTGCAACGGCACAAAGGACGCCGACGCCGCCCACCGCCCACCGCCCACCGCCAGTACACGACGTTGAAGGGCACCGAGACCAGCAAGCAGCAGAACCCGAAAAACCGGTGGGCGACGAAAGCACACTGGTCGTCAACCCCGGACTCAGCGACGACTCCGTCTACGGGTACGTCCGCTCGGGCAGGGTCAACATCCGGGTACGGATCGAAGGCGGCACCGCAGGCGACCCTTCGGGCACACAGGCCATGCTCGCCGCGACACTCAAGCGCCTTCAGCAACTGCAGGACGGCAAAGCCGCCACCGTGACCGTCGCTGACGAACAGACCGCCGCCCGGCAGTAGCGGAACAGCGAGCTGCGTAGCCCTGACATGTCCCCGCGGTTCGCGATCGACCGTGCCGGTGAGCCGGGCGATGCTCGGATCGAAGTTGCTCTGCGTACGGTGGTGACCGCACGGACTTCTTGTGATCCGGCTGGCGGTCCCGCGCTCCACTCCGGCAGGAGGCACAACGAAGGCCCGGCCCGTTGCCACGGGGACAGCAACGGGCCGGGCACCTCATGACGCATCAACCGTTTTCCCGGCAGGCGCGGTACCGGGCGAGTACGGTACCTGCGTCGGTCCCGGCCACCGGGTCCACCCAGCCTTGGACCGTTCGTGTGCCTTACCGGGCGTTCAGCGGCCGCGTCCGCGTCCAGGTACCGGTAGCCGCGTAGTCTTTCAGCACCGGTTTGATCGCGTCGACGGCGTTGCGGGTGATCCCGTCGGTCAAGGTGACACGGTGGCAGGACGGGCGGCCGAGCCTCGGTGCCGTAGCCGGCGTACTTGCCGTCGGAGTGACGGCCGACGTCGGGGGTGACGTCGATCAAGCCGAAGACCTCAAGCGGGGCGTGCGTCTCGTAGGCGTCCCGGCCCAGGCCTTCGTCGTCGTCGGCGCCTTCGCGCAGCTGGCCAGCTTCCTCCATCTCAGCACGCTGATATTCAGCGGACACGGCTCGCCGCCGCGTTCCGCCGGCGCAAGAGGCTGTCGGCGAGGGCCACTTCGGCGGCCGGGGCGCTGTTCCTGGGTTCGCGGTGAAGCTGACGCTGGCGAGCGCGCAGTGGCCGGTGCCCGGGCGGTGTCAGACGCCGACCTCGGCCAGGTAAGCCTCGACGCCGTCGAAGGAGTCGCCCGCCCAGCCCACGTATCCGTCCGGGCGGATCAGGAAGACGCCCGGGCCGTAGGACTCGGGCGCCGCGGGCAGCGCTCGCACGCCGACGGCTGAGGTCGTCGCCCCGAGCAGCGTCCAGTGCGGGCCGCGGAACGCGTCGAAGAGGCGGACGCCAGTCACCGTGCCGTCCGGGGCGCGGTCGCCCGCCCGGATCCCGGTCGGGTTCGTGCGGGTCTCCACGCTCAGGGACGACTTCCGGTAGCCCAGCCCCAGCTGCACCGTCGCCTTTCCGCGCCGTACCTCGCCGCGGTGCACGGCCGTCGACAGGTCCAGCATGGCCGCCGCGTTCGCGCGGCGCTCCTCCTCGTACGTGCCCAGCAGGGTCTTCGGGGCCTCGCCGCGAAGCACCGCGCCCAGCTTCCAGCCCAGGTTGTAGGCGTCCTGGACGCTGGTGTTCAGGCCCTGGCCGCCGGCCGGGGAGTGGAGGTGTGCCGCGTCACCCGCGAGGAGGACCCGGCCCATCCGGAACCGGTCCGCGAGGCCGGTGCGCGGCCGGAAGTCGGAGGCCCAGCGCAGCTCCGTGACGTCCTCGGCGTCCAGGTACGTGTGCGCCGCCACCAGCTCGCGGACGCCCTCCAGTGACAGGTCGGGTGCCCTGCCCTCCGCCAGGCGCGCCTGCAGCTGGAAGTCGTCCGTGCCGGCGAGCGGGCACAGGGCGACGACGGTGCCGTCGGACCTGGTGAACGTGTGCCAGTGGGTGCGCTCCAGGCCTGTCAGCCGTACGTCCGCCACCAGGCACGGCGCAGGGTCGACGCTCTCCCCGGTCATGCCGACGCCCAGCGCGCGCCGGACGGCCGACCGGCCCCCGTCGGCCGCGACGACGTACCGGGCGCGGGCGGTCGTGCCGTCGGCGAACCGGACGGTCACGCCGTCCGCGTCCTGCTCGAGGCCGGTCGCCGCACGCCCGAAGGCGACATTCCCGCCCAGCTCGGCCAGCCGCGCGTACAGCACCTCCTGGGTCCGCCACTGGGCGACCATCAGCGGCTCGGTGTACGGCGTGCCCGCGTCCGCCTCGATCGCGTCGAACATCCGCTCCTCGCCGAGCCGCTCGCCGTCCCTCCAGATCATCCGGGCCGGGTAGGGGCCGCCCGCCGCCCGGATCGCCTCCAGTACGCCCAGGTCGTCGAAGACCTCCTGGGTGCGCGGCTGGAGGCCCTTGCCGCGCGAGCCGGGGAACAGGCCTGCGTCCCGCTCCACCACCAGCGCCTCCACCCCGCGCCGTGCGAGGTCGATGGCGAGGGTCAGACCCGTCGGACCCGCACCCACGATCAGAACATCCATCACCATTCCCCTTAACGTTGTTAAGTTCCGTTGCCCATGAGCGTGCCTTTAACGCTGTTAAGCTGTCAAGTGTGAGCCCCGAGAAACGCGCCCCGCTGGATCGCCGACGCGTCGCCGACGCCGCGCTGCGGCTGTTGAACGAGGTCGGCCTGGACGGCCTGACCCTGCGCGCCATCGCCAAGGAGCTGGACGTCAAGGCGCCCGCGCTGTACTGGCACTTCAAGGACAAACAGGCACTGCTGGACGAGATGGCGACGGAGATGTACCGGCGGATGGTCGCCGGTACCGCGCTCGACGGCGCCGACACCTGGCGGGAGCGGCTGCTGATGACCAACCGTGGACTGCGGGCCGCACTGCTCGGCTACCGCGACGGGGCCAAGGTGTTCAGCGGCTCACGCTTCACGGGCACGGACCACGCCGGTGAGCTGCAGACGACCCTGGGGCTGCTGACGGACGCCGGCTTCACCCTCGCCCAGGCGGTCCATGCGGATCGTACGGCGAACGCGTACACCATCGGCTTCGTCACCGAGGAGCAGGGCGTCAACCCCCTCCCGAACGAGCGCCGGGAGGGGTACGACGTCGAGGAACGCGCCCGGCGGATGGCCGGGTACCCGCTCGCCGCCGAGGCCGGCCGGCTGCTCTTCGCCGGCTACGACGAGCAGTTCGAGGAGGGGCTGGCGCTGGTGGTCGCGGGCATCGGGGCGCGGTACGGGATCAGCTGAGCGGGCGGTCGGCTGCCTCGGTCCTGCCCGGTGGGCACCGCATGCGCCGGAGGGGCGTGAACGGGCCTGCGCTCGTCATGCGCCGGTTGCTCAGAAGGCGGGAGCGTGCAGCAGCCCCGCAGAGATCAGGAGGCGCAGGTTTCCACTGCTACTTCTGCGGGGCCGGTGCACACCACACGTACCCCCTCACGCGCCCGGTACGCCCGATCCATCCCCTCAACTGGAGCGAGAGACCCCCTCTTGCACGACGTGGGGCCCAGCCTGCCCGGCCGGACCCCACGTCAATCTCCGCTACAGCCAGCGCTCCTCACGCTGAGAAAGTGTGCCTACCAGCGGTACCAGCGACCCTTGCGGCCTGCACCGTCCGCGGTCCGGACGACGAAGCCGAGCAGCCACACGATGAGCACGATCACCGCGATCCACCACAGTGCCTTCAGCGCGAAGCCGGCACCGAAGAGGATCAGAGCCAGCAGAAGAACCAGAAGCAGGGGAACCATCGTTATCAACCTCCTGACCAACGGATTCCCTTACTTCAGCCCTACAAGCATACAAAATATGAGTTACTTCCAAGGGATCAGGGGCATATGCGCGCCGCACGCCGTGAACGGTTCCCCCTGCCTCGCACCTCACGCACCACAGACACGCAGCGCGTATGACTCAAAGCGATGCCGTGGCCTTCAATTTGCCGGGACTGCGGGGCGCGCGTGCAACCGACACCCGGGACCGGCAGCCGAAGGAACCCAGCCGCACGGCCACCATCGACGAGGCCGGACTCAGGCCGAACAGCACGCAACCGGCAACGAGGATCGGAAATGAGTGACGCCACCGCTTCCCGCGGGCGAGCAGACGCCTCAAGCAGTGGCGGACCGTTGGTGGTTCGTTTCTCCGGTGAACTCCCCCCGCCATCCGGGTGATGCCCCTGACGGTACGCCCGCACCAGCGCGTCAGGGCCGCTACCTGTCTTGATCACCTTCATTGCCGCTCGAGAGGGATGAGCACATACATCCGTTCCACGCGAAGCCCGCCCTGGTCACCGCGGCGGTCGCCGCGCTGCTCGCCCCCGTCAGCTCCGCTCCCCCAGCTGCGGCCGCAGCGCCCGTCACCCACGTGGTTGCTGCGCCGAGCATGCGCCGGGATCTTCCCGAGCCGCCGCCGGCCGACGTCGTCCGCAAGGAACTCGGTGAACTCACCGTCGCCGCCCCGCACCCGATGACCGGCTACTCACGCTCGAAGTACCCCCACTGGATCACCCAGTACGGCACCCGCGTCACCCGCGAATTCGTCCCCGCCCGCGACGGCCAGGACGTCGTCCAGGACGAGCAGTGCCGCGCCGTCTCCGGCACCTGGATGAGCGCCTACGACGGAAAGATCTCCACACGGCCGTCCACCGAGGTCGACATCGACCACGTCGTCCCCCTCGCCAACGGCTGGCGCTCCGGAGCCGATGAGTGGACCACCGCCAAGCGCCGCAAGTCGGCCAACGACCTCACCAACCCGCAGTTGATCGCCGTGCCTGCCAGCTCGAACCGGCTAAAGGGCGACCAGTCCCCCGACCAGTGGGCACCGCCGCTGCGCTCCTACTGGTGCACGTACGCACGGGCCTGGACCCACGTGAAGTACGTGTACGAGTTGAACATCACCGAGCCGGAGAAGAACAAGCTGAACGAGATGCTGGACACCTGCCCCGCATGAACACCAGCCCGGACACCGACTCCTACACCAGCACCGTCACCACCGGCCCCGGCGGGGCGATGACCGACCACGTCGGCGTCATCACCGGTGACCTCACCGTCCGCACCACACTCACCGACGACCAGCGCAGCACGCGCGTCGCCGTCCAGTAAACGGGTGCCGGTGAGTGGTACACCCTCACCGGCAGCACCGCCCCCATCCCCGAGGGAAGCCTCGCGGCCTACCACCGGGACCTCCTCGGGCGTATCCGGCGGGGCCAGGGCGCCACCGCCACCTGAACCCGGCGCAATCGGCACCAACGCCCGTCACCCCGACATGCTGGCAGCCCAATACCGTGAACGCGCCCGGATCCGCAGCGAGAAGGGCATACGTTGGGGAGGATGACCCCTGGCCACAGCGGCCTGACCGGTCCCCGCGTTACGGTCATAGCGGCAGACAGCCGGGCCGCCGATCAGCTGACATGCGCGGCGATGGTCCGTGCGCACTCCATCGACTCGGCACGCGTGGTGTCCGCCTCCAGGTCATGGACCATGCCCCGGTGGACCACATCGGCCTGGGACGCCGCCATACCGATGCCCCGGGCATCAGCACGGGCCATCGCGGCGCCCCCCTCGATCCACGCCTCTTCCAGCTTCCGGAACTCCGGCCCGACGATCACCTGTCCGTCCATCGAACTGGATCCCGGCATCCGGTGCCTGCATGGACGCGGGCATCGCCTCAACCAGCGCGTCTGTCCCCAGGGCCAGCCACGGATCCGGCAGGACTGCCTGCAGACACCGAACGATCCCCAACGGATTCCCGTGAACGCTGCACCGTCTGCCACAACCCGGTGAATTTTCCCGCACAGTACTGGCTAGGACTTGTCCGGCCGGCGGATAACGCGCACCGTGGCCGAAGGGACGTCACTGGACTACTGCCGGAAGATCTGGTCCAGGTGGTAGTTGAGCACGGTGGTGGCGGACTCCGCGTCGCGCTGGCCCACCAGGACGCTGGTGCCGAGCCCCGCGGACATGGCCAGTAGCCCGATGGCCGCCGCGCGGGTGTCCACCCCGGGCCGCAGCAGTGCGGCGTCTGCCGCCTGGTGCAGCACCCTGCTCAGGGTCTCCTCGGCCGCGTCTGGATCCTTGATGAACGGCTGCGCGGCGAGGGCCTCGTCGGTCACGGACAGCACGGCGTACGAGGTGTACAGGTGGTGGAAGAGCCGGCTCTCCTCGTCCACCGGCAGTGCCGCCGTCAGTAGGGCCTCGATCACCGCGCGCGGCCCCGGGCCGGCACCAGCGGCGCGGACCCGGGCGGCCACCCGTTCCCCGAACTTGTCGGCCAGATGGCGCAGCCCGAAGAGCAGCAACTTCTCCTTGGACTCGAAGTAGTACTGCACCAGCCGGAGTGAGACACCCGCCTCGGCCGCCACGTCCCGCATCCCCACCGCGTGTAGCCCGCGTCGTCCAGCGGCCCGGACGAGCGCCTGCGCGATCTCTGTCCGCCGCTCCGCGTGATCCACGAGCTTGGGCATCGTCCGGCTCCCGTCCTGGGTTGGTGTCCTCGGCCTTTGTGATCGTTTCCGAACCACCTTGATGATACGGCCGTACCAATTTCATGGTACGTTCGTATCACAAAGAATCGACTGCCCCGGAGGTGGCCGTGCCCGAGCCCGCAGCAGCCCGATCCCGACCCGACGTCGGCCGTTATGTCAGCGACGCCTGGCGCGACCGCTACCTCGCGACCTGCGACGCGCTCTTCGCGCTGGGCGCGCCGGCGTCCTGGGAGCAGGACGTCACGACGTCGTACGGGACCACGCACGTTTACCGCTACGACCCGGAGGACCCGGCCGCCCGCGCCCGCACCCCCGTCGTCCTGGTCCACGGCGCGGGTTCCTGCTCCGCCATGTGGTACCCGAACACGGCCGCCCTCAGCGCCGAGCGCCCCGTCTACGCCCTCGACACCCCGGGCGACCCCGGCCGCAGTGTGCAGCGCGCGCCCCTGCACGAGCCCGAGGACGGCGCCCGGTGGCTGGACGAGACCCTCGCCGGGCTCGGGCTTGACCAGGTGCACCTCGTCGGTTCCTCGTACGGCGGCTGGCTGGCGCTCAACCAGGCGTACCGGGCGCCGCACCGGCTGGCCTCGGTCACCCTGCTCGACCCCGGCGGTCTGGAGAAGGTGGGACTGCGCTTCTTCGTATGGATCTTCGTCAGCCTCTTCGCCACCTTCGCCCCGAAGCCGCTGCGACCACGCCTCGCCTCATGGTTGGAACAGCCGGTCCTCGTCGTGCCCGAACTCCGCGCCATGGTCCACGCCGGGGTTCGCGCCTACCGCATCCGCCGGCCCGCGCCTAAGCCCCTCACCGACGCTGAACTGGGCTCCATCCGGGTCCCGTTGTATCTGGTGCTCGGCCGACGCAGCCTCCTGCTGCACCCTGACCGGCAGGCCGAACGCGTCCCCCGGCTCATTCCCGGCGCCAGGGCCGAGATCATATCCAGCACCGGCCACGGACCTCAGATCGACCATGCGGAGCGGGCCAACCGGCTCATGCTGGACTTCATGAACTCCGCCGAACGCGGCCTGCCCACGCCCCACTGATCCCTTGGCGGAGCCGAGCCGGGGGAACACGGGGGTGTCTCCCGCTTGCGCTCCCCGAGTCGCGCCAAGCCGCGAGATCCAGCAGACGGCGGCACCTCGTCCTGGCCAGGTAGCGAAGAAACGGACTGGTCAACCAGCAGTCCATAGCTCATGTATGAGACAACCCCTAGATGGACTGGCATGCTCTTACGTCTCACACGTTTCCAGGCCGTGACCCTTTGCGCTCTGCCCGTCGTGGCCCTGATCGCCACGGCTGCGTTCGCGCCGCTGCCCTTCTCTGTAGCCCAGCCCGGTCCGACGGCGAACGTGCTCGGTTGGAGTAAGGGCACGGAGGTGATCACCATCTCCGGCGCCCCGGTCCGCAGGACCATCGGGCAGTTGCGGACGGCCACGATCGTGGTGACCGGCCCGGATGCCAAGGTCTCGCTCGGCGCAGTCGTCGGCAACTGGTTCCGCACCGACCGAGCCGTGATGCCGCACAACGCCGTCTACACCGGGAACACGGATGAGGAGATCGAGCGTCACAACATGGCGCAGATGCGGGAGTCGCAGGATGCGGCGACCCAGGCGGCGCTCAAGTACCTCGGGCTTGGCACCGGCAAGGTCAGGATCGCACTGAAACTCGCCGGAGTGGGCGGCCCCAGCGCGGGGCTGCTGTTCACCCTGGGCATCATCGACAAGCTGGACGGCGACGGCAGCGGGGGTGACCTCACGGGCGGTCGCACCATCGCCGGTACAGGGACGATCGACGCCGACGGCGGGGTCGGCGCGGTCGGCGGAGTGGCCCAGAAGACGCAAGCGGCCAGCCGGGACGGGGCCACGGTGTTTCTGGTGCCGAAGGCGGAGTGCGCCGACGCGAAGGCTGAACTGCCGAACGGTCTCCGCCTGGTCCCGGTCACCACGCTGAAGAGCGCGGTGAACTCCCTGGTGGCACTGGAGACGAACCCAGGCTCGGTGCCCAGCTGCTGAGCCGGCCCACTCCGGTAATCGGCCGCGGGCGCAGTGGCCTGGACCACTTCGAAGGCCGCACCTGGCGAGGCCGGCACCACCACGTCACCATCGTCACCGCCGCCCAGGCCTTCCTCACACCCTCCGGCGTCTCGACCCGAAGGCTCAGATGCCTCTACCAGGTCCTCGATACCCCCCAGGACCTGCTGAGGTACTGGACCGGCACCTGCACCACCTGCGGCCGCCCCTACCGACAAGCAGAACCAGAACCTAACGGAGCCCACCCCAGTGCGATTTCGTGATCTCATGCCTCGACGCTGGCAGAATCCACGCCCATGACAGACGACATCCGAGCAATCTTCGAACAGGCTGGCTGCGAGGATGCCTTGTGCGTCCAGCCGCTGGAAGGCGACGCCGAGTTCGGTCTGCATGCTGACAAGCCCGTGGTCCCGGCGTCGGTGGTCAAGGTGCAGGTCGCCCTCGAGGCGGAGACCTTGTTCGTTGAAGGCCGATTGGACCCGCGCGAGCGGGTGACGCTGAGTGCCACCGATCGGACTCCCGGCCCGGTCGGGATCTCGCTCTTCGACGACGACGCCGTGCTCTCATGGCGGGACATGGTCGTCCTGATGCTCACTATCAGTGATAATCACACCACCGACGCACTGCTGCGGCAAATTGGCGTTGACGCACTCAACGCAACGGCAACGCGGCTCGGTCTGACCGGCACGGCGATCGAGTCCGACCTGCAGACCATGCTCGACTCCATCGGCCAGGACCTCGGCCGTGCCAACTGGCAGGACTTGCTGGCCTGGGCAGCCGGCGCATCGGCGAACGAGATGGCGCAGGCCGACGAGAAGCTCCTTGCCTCCCGCGCCTTGGACCCGTTGCAGGGGACCCGCACGACCCCTCGCGACATGGTCGACCTACTGCGGCTGATCTGGACGGACCAGGCGGCCCCAGCAGCCGCGTGTGAACGTGTGCGCGCCGCGATGGCCAGGCAGTTGACCCGGCACCGGATCGCAAGCGGGTTCCGGTTGCCAGTGCGCGTCGCGGCCAAGAGCGGCAGCCTGGTCGGCGTGATCCGCAACGAGATCGGCGTGATTTCCTATCCCGACGGCCGGCGATATGCCGCCGCTGTTTTCACTCGATCCCTGCCTGGCTCGGACGACGCCGCGATCAGCCGTGCCATCGGCGCCGCCACCGCGCAGGCCGTCACCGCACTACGGCACACGGATGCCTGAAGTCCTTCCGGTCCCCGAGGCTTCAGCCAGCAAAGCCAGGTCCACGGCATACGGCTGAGTGCCTTCCCCTTTGCGCGGCGCCGGAGCAGGGTAAGAGCGGCAACGGCCACCGTGATCATCAAGGGGTGTGTGGACTCCTGAAGATCGTGCGGTGGCCGCGGGCCACAGCGTGGACCCTGCCCGCTGGCTGCCGATGTTCGACCAGGTCATGGCCCGGATCGCGGGCCGGTTCCGGCGAGTTGAGCCCCGAGCCGATGCAACGTCTGCTGCGCTACGCCCGCTGGGATGCCGATGCTGTCCGCGACGACCTGCGTGCCTACGCCGCCGAACACCTCGGCGGGAGTGCAGAGACAACACACCGGCACCGCGGGGCGCATCGAAAACGCCCAGGTCGGCGTGTTCCTCGCCCTGGCCACCAGCCGGGGACGGCCCCTGATCGACCGACGAGCCGAGGCTCCCGCAGCAGTAGCTAGTTCACGCCTGACCAGCGAAAACGTCACACGAGGTTCGGAAAGAGAACGACCTCTACGAGGGCGAATCCAGCAGATTGATCACGACTCCATACGCGACCTAGTTGTTCTGTCCGGGGAGGTTGTGGACAGGTGAGCCAGGTCTCGGCTGAGGGATCTTGAACAGGTGAGGGCCTTCCGGTTCGGTGTGGATTGCGACG
>NZ_JBIAGM010000033.1:0-73336 GCF_042869815.1 Streptomyces sp. NPDC006739 | reverse complement strand
TCAGGATGAACGCCAGCGGGCGGCACTTGCGGTCGGCGGCGAGGTGGACCTTGCTGGTCTGCCCGCCCCTGGAGCGTCCGAGGAGGGCGGCCTTCAGCCGGAGTTTCCGCCGACGCCGGACGCGTCGTCGTTCTTCCCGCGCGGGATCGCTTTCGGTCTCCTGCCCTCTTTGTTCTTCGAGGCCGCCCCCTTTGACCTGGCCTTCTCCTCCTCGGCGGCGGCTTTCTCCAGGGCGGTGACGACGTCCTCGTCGAGGTGCATCCCGGCTGCGTCGTGGTGGGCACGGGCGGTGGTGGAGTCGATGCTGACCAGGGACAGGTCCACCTCACTGCGCTTCGCAGCTTCCGCGATCAAGCCCTCCAGCAGGGCCTCGAAGACCCCGGCATCACGCCACTGCCGGAAGCGGTTGTGGACGGTCGACCATGCACCGAACTCTGTCGGCATCTCCCGCCACTGGCCGCCCGTCTTGAACCGCCAGATCACGCCCTCGAACTGCTGCCGCAGCCGCTCGGGGTACGGGCCGTACTCGCCGATCGGCAGGTACGGCTCGATGAAATCCCGCTCCGCGTCGGTCAGTTGCACTCGCGTCACGTACGACGGTCTACCGGACCAGACCGTGCCACGAAGGCGCATCCCGCAGATTGATCACGACTCGATACGCTCCCTAGGCCATGGCCTGACCGTGGACAAGTTCAGCAGTGAGCCTCCGCCAACTTGAAGTCGAAGCTCAAAGGGCTGGTGTGACTGGTTCTCCGGGTACTCGCGCTGGTCGTGGGCGGCTGTCTGAGGAGTAGATCGTCTGTCAGCGGTGGTTTGCTGGTTTCTCCTCGCTGAGGGTCCGGCGGTCCGGAGCCGCCCCTAACGACTGGCTGTCCAGCGTAATCGTGGAAGATGGAGTCATGACGGGGGACGTAAGCGAGATCGTTCTGAGCAAGCAGGATCTTCGTGAGGTCGCCGCGTTCGCCGCGGCGTGTGCGGAGGAGGTGCTCGAGATATTCGAGGCCGATCGGCCGGACGACTCGCGTCCTCGAGACGCTATCAGCGCCGCCTGGGAGTTCGCTCGGGGCGGCGAACGCGGGAAATCTCCGCGCGACACAGCGTCGGCAGCCCTCATGGCGGCCAAGAGCGCGGACACTGCGGCCGCGCGCGAGGCAGCGTGGGCAGCGATGTCTGCGGCAGGCGCCGCCTACCTGCATCCGCTGGCCAAGGCCACCCAGGTCAAGCACATTCTCGGAGCTGGCGCTTATGCGGCCAGAACGGCCGAACTCGTCGCCGGCGACGATCGGAGCGTTGGTGCCGAGAACATGGAGCAGGCGGTGCATCGTGCGACACAGGTCGTCGTTGACGTGCTCAAACGCTTCCCGGTGGCGCCGAGTGGGGGCGGACGGGTCGGTGAGTTGATCCGCATGCTGGACGCTGACCTTCGTTCACTCAGCCTTGTTGAGTGAACGAAGGTCAGCGTCCAGACGTCGTGGCTTCGCATCCGTCAGCGGTTGACTTCGAGGTTCGTCAGGACGAGCAGGGCGCGCAGGAGGTGGGTGGCGCGGGCGGGATCGGTACGGAGCTTGGCCAGGCTCCGCCAGTTCTTGAGGTGGGCGAAGCCGTGTTCGACCGGTGCGCGTCCGACGGCGAGGACCCGGTTGGCGGTCTTCTGGCCGGGTGTGAGCTTGTGGGTGCGGCTGGCGTGGAAGCCGGTGACGATCACGGGGTCGAGTACGTCGTTGTCTAGGCCGCGGGAATCCGAGGTCCGCCAGGGCCCCGAGGCCGGCGGCGCGCAGGTGGGCCAGGATGTGGTCGTGGCGGGCGGCGGTGTTGTCATGGGTGCGGCCGGGCCGGGCGGCGGATATCCAGATCAGGCGGCCATTCTCGTCGGTGAGGGCGAGGAAGTGCAGGCCGTGCCGGTGGCGTTTACCGGAGTAGTTCCGCCGGCCGGCCTTTCCGGTGCGGCGCTGAGCGGGGATGAGGGTGCCGTCGATCAGGACCACCTCCCCGCCTTGCTCGACGATCTTCTTCAGGGCGCGGTCCAGGCGCGGGGCCTGCGCGGCGAGCAGGGTGATCAGTTCGTCGCGCCATCGGCGGACGGTGGACTCGGAGACGTTGTTGCCGCCGGCCATGTCGGCCAGGCGCTGGTCGTGGCGCAGCACGGCCAGGACGATCACCGCGATCTTCCCGGGCGTCAGGATTGGCCACCTGGACCGGATCGCCTTCAGACGGCGGCGCAGTAGGTCGGAGAGGTGGTTGACGGTCCGCGTGGACAGCGACAGGCGGCACTGGTAGACAAGTGGGCAGGTGTCCTCGGCGCGTTCTTCGGTTTTCGTCACACAAATCCCAACGGTCGCCGGGGGCGTCGTGGTTACGCCTCTGGCGCACTGCCTCGGGCGATGGCGTCGCTGGTCACAGGCGAGTGGTGAAGCGGCCGTCGGGGAGTTTGCGCAGCCAGCCGCGATCAACGAGTCTGACGAGCCTCCCCCGCAGCGGTTCCAGCTTGGCCCGTACGGTGACGTCGACTCCCAGTATCTCGCCGACCTGCCGGGCCATGACCGGTCCGGCGGCCTGCCGCACGGGCGCGAGGATGCGCTGGTAGTCCGGCGCGAGCATGGTGTCCTCCACCTCCGGCGTACGGTGCGGAATCAGCATCACCGGCCGGCCGCCCACCTGCCCGGGTGCTGTCGCGGTCGAGGCGCGTTCGTCGGCGATCTGCTCGCTCACGCGGTCAAGGACCCGTTCGGCGACGGCGAGTTCGTCACGCTCGGCCCCGCACCTCCGCCAGCTGTTGGGCCAGCTGCTCTTCGAGTTCGTCGAGTTCCGCACGGCGCGCGGTGATCCGTTCCAGTAGTTCGGGATCCAGCATGCGTCGGATCGTAGAAGGCCCTCCGACCGCCATGGGAAGGAACCAGCGAACCGACCGCGACCGTAACCCATGCGCTCACCGCACTGAGCTTTCCAATGTGTCCCGGTGATCGGAAACCCACTGATAGGCCGTCTGAACCTGCCTCACCGCCCCTGCGTCACGGAGCCGGGCCATGGCGACGTCACCCGCATCGGCCTGGGCCTCGATGCCCCGCCAGCACCGGTCCTGCCACCACAAGATCGTGGACACGAGACGTTGCCGGTCCGACAACTCGTAGCCGTCGACGATCAGCCTCATGCGCCGGGCCGCCTCCTCGACGTCGGTGGCCGAGGGCCCCAGATCGAGGTACTGCCAGCAGACATGAGCGATGTCGTGGATCCGCGCGCCCGGCGCAGCAAGGTCCCAGTCGATGAACGCCGCCGGCCGAAGCTCGCCGCTGCGTAGCCGATAGACGGTGTTCTTGGGCGACAGGTCGTTGTGACACACGACCTCTTGGTCTCCCGCCAGCCGGGTGCCGGCCGTCAGGTCGTGGAACTCACGCACGAGCGGGCGACCGTCATCAGACCCTCGTCGGATGACACGGTGGCGGGTTGACACGGCTCCCATGCCACATGGCCATCGAGGTAACTGAGGACTTCACGGCCCTCGTCGTCCATACCGAGATAACGCGGAGCACCACTCCAGCCACTGGATTCAAGCAACTTCAGCAGATCACTCACGAACTTCGTGCGAGCCGAAGCAGGACGGCGCACCGTGTCTCCGACGCGAACGACCGCATTGACGAAACCTCCGGGCAAGGGCGACTCAGGCATCCGTCCACCTTGCCTGATCGCTACGTCCATCGCCTATTGTCCGGCACTCGATCCGCGCTTGAGACAGCTTCGCCAGGTGATCTACAGCTCAGACTGCCGCTCACGGCCAGCGCGAGCACGCCGACAGACGAGCACACCAGCACCTTGACCTGCGACTTCAAGTTGGCGGAGGCTCACCGCACCGGTGCGCTCCCACCCGGTGCGCACCGGTGCGGTCAGCGGTGCGCGCCGGGTGCGGAGTGCACCGCGTGCGCCAGCACCAGGCGCTCGTTGCGCATCGCTTCCAGGGTGTCGGCGGTGTCCGCGTGCTCGGGGTCTGGGACAACGTTCGCCGTGAACCGGATGATGCAGGCCTGCACCGGGGAGAAGGGGCTTCCCATACGCCGTCAGGATTCGGCGGCGGACACGTGGCAAGCCAACTCGGCGGCCAGGCGTCGCATGACCGTGCGGTTGGCGTGCCGCATCGTGGCCCGTACGACGGGGGCCAGCATCCGGTCGGCGAGCGGGGCCCGTACCCACGTGTATGTGAACGAGACGCGGGCCCCGCCGGTGGGCAGCGGTTCGATGGCGTAGGTGCCGCGGCCCTGCCGTCGGCCGGCCCCGCTGACGTTGCGTTCGACGATGCGCCGAGGGGCCTCGGCCTCGACGACATCGATGGTGACGTCGGTCTTCGTGCCGCCCAGCGCGGCGGTGACCGTGGCGCACGATCCGATGCCCCTGGCGGGGCCCGTGTAGCGCCAGTTGGTCAGGTAGTGGTCGGTGAACCGCTCGTGGTTCGCCATGACGTCGAGGAAGCCGTAGACCTGCTCGGGAGTCTGAGGTACGTCGATCGACACGGTGACAGGCTTCATGTACCACACGGTACATGCGCCATGTACCGATTGGTACAATCGTGACGTGGTGACCATGGATGGCTCGCATCCCGAGGGCGAGGCCAGGCAAGGCGTGCACAGGGCTCGGCGCGCACAACTGGTGGACGCGGCTGTCGACCACGTCGCGGCACACGGCATCGCAGACCTGAGCCTGCGCAGGCTGGGCGCCGCGATCGGTGTCAGTCACCGCATGCTGATCCACTACTTCGGCTCCAAGGAACAGCTGCTCGTTGAGATCGTCCGGACGTCGGAGCGGCGCCAGCGCGATGTGCTGTCCCGGCTCCGAATGGAGCCCGGCCTCTCGCCCGCCGATGTCTCGCGACTGCTGTGGCGGCAGCTCACGGACCCTCGGCTGGTCGGTCAGGAGCGGCTCTTCTTCGAGATCTGCGGGCACGCGCTTCGCGGCCGCCCCGAGGCCGCACCGGTCCTCGAAGGGCTCGTTACGGACTGGCTGGAGCCGCTCGCGGTCGCCGAGGTCAGGGCGGGGGCGGACCCTGCCCTGGCCCGGAACCGGGCCAGGCTGGGACTCGCCACCGTCCGCGGCCTGCTGCTGGACCTGCTCGCCACCGGTGACCGCGCCGGCGTCGACGCGGCGATGGAGGAGTTCCTCCGGCTGTACTACGGCTCGGAGTGACGAGTCACCGATCAGACGTAGCGACTGGGCCAGACGTCATACCACCGTTCTAACAACGGTCCCGGAGCTACACGTACGCCTCGACCTGCCTCGCAGGTTTCTGAGACACATACGAAGCGTCTGGAGAACCGTCGACCTTGATTTCGTAAGCCCACGACGGGCCTGTCGGCAGCTGCGTCACGGGCCGCGCGAAGGCGACGTCCACGGGCCACTCCACCCCCTCAGCCTGCGCCTTCGGGACACTGTCCGCCTGCTGGCGTACTCCCGCGCTGCGCGACCGGGCCCTGAAGTGGTCTATGGTTTGCGAGCTTTCCGCTCGGCAAGAAGGGTCCACGAAAACTGTCGCTCATCTCCTGGTGCGTCCTGTCAGAGGCGTCGGCTGCTGGCCAGTCGGCGGATGACGGCTGCCTGGTCTCCGACCTTTTTCTTGATGGCGGCAAGGGCTGAGCGGTTCTCTGTGATGGCCGCCTTTTGGTAGTCGGATTCGACGGCGTACCAGACGTCGGCAAGATTGGTGTCTTTCTTGCATGCAGTGTCGGCGACGGCACGGGAGATCTCTTCAGCACTCGGCGCGGGGGAGCGGATCGAGGCCAGGCCGACGGTGACCTGAAGAGGGGACCGCACCTCATAACCATGTGACTTCATGCAAGAAGCCCAGGCGTGGAATACGGTGGTCACCCGGGAGTCATGCATCGAGTCCGCGAAACTCTTCCGCTTGATCCGCGATACCAGCCCGCCCGGCTCGGATCCTGGGCCCTGCGGGCTGGCGGAGGAACTTTCCAGCCGACGGTACGCCTCGCCCGCACAGCCCCCCGGCGGCACGGTGCGCTCACCGGAGGGTGTCTGTACGGCCTTGTGTGCTGTGGACGCGGCACCCAGCAGGACAAGCCTGGCGGCCGGTGGGTAGTCCATGAGCTTCTTGCCGGTTGCGGTCGCTCCGCGGGAGCGGGTGCTGGGAGTCTGACGTGGTCGGTGGTAACCCCATGTGCGAGCCTCGGCATCGTCCGTGAGGCCGTACCTGCGATAGAGGATCGTATAGCCCAGCACGGCTGTGCTGTTGCGCCCAGGCAGCGAGGCCACGGGATAGTCGAAGCCGAAACGCTGCATGCAGTCGCCGAGCAGCAAGTGGCTCAGGTGGTCGTACTCGACGGTCTCGTATGGGGTCAGCATGTAGGTTTCGATGGGCAGGTGAAGCCTGGCGGTGTCGAAGACCACGGGTGTCGCGGTAGCCGCGGGGGGCTCGTAACGGTGTTCCTGGGACGCCGAGCAGGCGCTGAGGGTTCCCAGGGCGACCAGTGCGGCCGTCGCTGTCTTCCAGCTGAGGCCAGGGGCACATGTCACAGCAACTCCCTGAGGTGGAGGTAGAAGCGGTGGCGGTGGGGTGCCGCGTCAGCGAGGCACCCCACCGGTCGAAATCAGCCCTCGCCCCTGCCGGGGCAGTAGGTCGAGTCCCAGACCGCGATCGAGGCCTCGTCGTTGCTCAGCTGGCCCAGATTGCCGCCCCTCCAGTGGCTCAGCACGTCGTAGTTTCCGCTGGTGAACTGGTAGTTGTTGAAGTTGGGATACTCCCAGATCCCGACATTGCAGTCAGAGGCATCCTCGGCGGATTCGGCGTTGTTGCGGATGACTTCACCGCTCCCATCGCCGTCGTTGCTCGGGAAGCGATAGTTGCCGAGGTCATGGACGTTTGCATCAGCGTGCGGGTAACCCCAGCCGGCCCCCTGAGCGCCCGTGTAGTAGTACAGGCAGAACCAGTTGACGGTGTTGCAACGCTTCGTCTGCCAGCTGGAGATGTTCACTCCTCCAGCGTGCGCGGGAAACGCCGTCATACCGAGGGCCAGGATTGCCGCACCGGGGACGCCGATGCGCGCAGCCTGCTTCTTCCAGTCCACGTGATGGTCCTTCCTGGTTGAGGTGTACGGGTGGCCACGCACCAGGTTTCTGGGTCAGCTTGTTGTTGCGCACCCCCCTTCTATGGCGTGCAAAAAATCTCCAAGGCGCTCGAGCACCGCTGGTGATTGACCGAAAACAGCAGGTCAGCATGGTTGTAGCGGTGTGAGGGCCACGCGTAGGTTGAGGCCCGCTACGTGGTACCGACGGGGGAGGCGAGTCAGGGATGGGTCGTCGTGAACTCCAACTGGACCTGGCGGCAGGCCCGGTTCAGTCGTTCGCTTGCGAGTTACGCAAGCTGCGCCAGGAAGCCGGAGGTCTGACTTACTGATCGTTTCAGAATGAG
Source organism: Streptomyces sp. NPDC006739 (assembly GCF_042869815.1). NCBI lineage: Bacteria > Bacillati > Actinomycetota > Actinomycetes > Kitasatosporales > Streptomycetaceae > Streptomyces > Streptomyces sp. NPDC006739. The sequence continues at coordinate 65,931 of NZ_JBIAGM010000033.1, read as the reverse complement.
ATCTTGGTCTGACGTCTCAGCTGAGATGGCGCTCAGTAGTGGGGCTGGAACGGGTTGCCCTGCTCGCGCGTTGGATCGACAGGACTTTGGGGGGAGAGCCTTGTCCAGTTTGAGCTTCCCGTCGACGCGGGCGGTTGGACGCAGGGCGGCCTGGTACCGCGGGGACTGCCATGTCCACTCCGTTCACTCGGACGGGGAGCTCACCCCCGAAGAGTTGCTGTTCGGGCGCGCGCTGCCGGGCTCGACTTCATCGCGACGACGGAGCACAACTCAGCCGCGGTCCCCGATGTATGGGGACATCTGGCCGCCGATGACTTCTTGATCCTTCTCGGTGAGGAAGTGACCACGAAGACCGGGCACCCTCTAATGTCAAAATAGGTCGAGTCAGGCATACTGCATGATTCATTGAGTCGAGGGCGGAGAAGGAGTAGTGCCCGGGTGGCCAGCACGAATGACCACGGGACCCCTGATCCGCAGGTGGAAGCCCGTTCGACCGGTCCGCGCCGGTATACGGCGGAGTACAAGACGAGGATCCTCGCCGAGTACGAGTCGTTGGACAAGAAGGGCAAGGGTGCCCTGCTGCGGCGGGAGGGGCTGTACTCGTCGTTGATCACGACGTGGCGGCAGCAACGGGACAAGGGCGCCCTGGACGCGCTCGCCGCGCCGGCCGGACGGCCGAAGGCGGACCCGCGCGACAGGGAGATCGCGAAGCTGAAGGCGGAGAAGGCCCGCCTGGAAGCCGACCTCGCCAAAGCCCGCATGGTCATCGAGGTCCAGGGAAAACTCTCCGCGCTGCTCGACCAGTTCGCCACGGACAGCGCCCCGAACCAGAACGGCGAGAGGGATCAGTGACCGGGGCCCGGTCCGCGGCCGTGGCGTTCACTACCGCCCGCGACCACGCCCTCGAAGAGCTCACCGGGCTGGTCGGACGCGTCCAGGCATGGGCCGCGCTCGGCGTGAGCCGGGCCGCCTACTACCGCCACCACCGCCAAAGCCCCGCCCCGGCCAAGCCGCGACGGGAACGGCGCCGACAGCCCCGCGCGCTCACCCCGGATGAGGAGATACGGGTCTCGATGTGCTCCACTCCCCGGAGTTCGCCGACATGGCGCCCGCCGAGATCTACGCGGTCCTCCTCGACCGAGGTGTCTACCTGTGCTCGGAGTCGACGAGGTATCGGCTCCTGCGACGGCGCGGCGAGGTCCGTGAACGCCGCCGCCAGGCCGTCCATCCGCCCCGGACCGTTCCCGAGCTGGTCGCCGAGGGCCCGAACCGGGTCTGGAGCTGGGATATCACGAAGCTGAAAGGCCCGGTCAAGGGCGTCTACTACTGCCTCTACACGATCATCGACATCTTCAGCCGCTACACGGTCGGCTGGATGATCGCCGACCGGGAGAACAAGGACCTCGCCGAGCGGTTCCTGTCCGAGACGATCGCCAAGTATGCCATCGTGCCAGGCCAGTTGACGATCCACTCGGACCGAGGGTCCCCGATGGTCGCGCAGAACGTCGCCCAGGTGATGGCCGGTCTCGGCGTCGCCAAGTCCCATTCGCGGCCGAAGACGTCGAACGACAACCCGTACAGCGAGAGCCAGTACAAGACCCTGAAATACCGGCACGACTTTCCCGAGCGTTTCGGATCACTCGAGGACGCCCGGGCGTGGTGCACCCAGTTCTTCACCTGGTGCAACGAGGAGCACCGGAACTCCGGGATCGGCCTGCACACGCCCTACGACGTGCACTTCGGCCTCGCCGAACAGCTCCGCGAGATGCGTGCCGACGTCCTCCTGGCGGTCTACGCGAAGCACCCCGAACGCTTCGTCCGCAAGCCACCGGAGCCCCCGAAGGTCCCCGCAGCGGCCTGGATCAACAAGTCGGCACCAGACGGCCCACTGATCCCGGCACAGCGTTAGAACGATCTACTTGCCTTGATCGCTTTGACAGGTTCCGAGCCACCGGTCAGCAGGTCGGTGGGCACCGTGTGCCGGCACCGACCACTCTCCCGGGTGCGTTGGGTGATCAGGGCCTGGACGGGGTTGTGGGGATCTGCATCGCCCCTCGGTCGGTCGACCATGCCAGGGCAGCACGGGATCGGCAGTTGACCCGTGCAACAGAGCAACCCCAGGCCGCTGACCTGGGTTGACGGGTGTTGGTTTTCAGACCTGGGCTGTCGATTTCAGGACTGATCCAAGTGAAAGAAGACCCATCGCTTGGCAGATCGCGTCTTTACCGATCGACAATGGGTTGCAAGTGGAGAGGTTCGAGTCATTGCTTGGTGCTGCTGAGCAGGCCGCTCACGTTCAGGACCTCGTGACAACCCTTTGCCCGAAGGCCGGTGGCCGGGGTGCCCGGCTTGTTGCAGGTCACCTCGATGGACACGGCGTCGCCCTCGGGGATCTTGATGGGGGTGACCCAGTGATAGTCCTGGTTGCGGAAGGTCTCCATCGCGATAGTGGTGATCTTGCGGTCGCCGAAGGAGATCGTCAACACCCCCTCGTCGCCCTGAAAGTTGGCGACGACGATGTCCGTGACCCCGAAGATGCTGTCCTTGGGCACCGTGTAGGTGCCGGTCTTGGTCTCCCCGCTCGCCGTCTGCACGTCGATGGTCTGCGAGCTCTGCTGGCCGCTGCCGTTGCCGGTCGAGGTGCCGCCGCCACCGCCGCCCGAGCTGCCGCCGCCCGCTCCGGCCGACGCGCCCGACCCCTGGGTGCCGGGACCGGCCGAACCGGCGCCGCTGCCGGGAGTCTGCTGTCCGACAGGAGTGGGCCGTGCCTGGACCGCCTCGTCGGCCGCGTCCTTGGCTGCGCTGCGCACCGCCGGACGGACCAGTGCGAACCAGGCGATCAGCAGTGCGAGCAGCGCGGCAAGCAGTGCGAGCAGCCACTTGGGGAAGATCGGGATCTGGACGAACTCGGCGTCCAGCGGCGTTCGGACAACGGTGTCGTACGAGCTGGGTTGTTCGTCCTGCTCCCGGTCGTCAGTGGTGTCGACGGTGAACGGCCACATCACCGGGGAGCCGAACCACACCGGTTTGCCGGTGCGGACGCGCAGTCCGACCTCCGCCGATTCGCCGGGCTCCAGCTTCGGCTTCGCCGGGTTGAAGGCGAACGCCAGCTCCTCGCCCGCCTGGCCGGGGGTGAAGCACACCTGCGCCGGGGTGTTGCCCTGGTTCTGGACCGCCAGCCGGTAGCGGCCGCGCAGCCAGCCGCGCCGACGGCGCGGGGCCAGCTCGGTGCGCAGCTCGCGGAACTCCTCGATGTGCACGGTGGTTTCGAGGACCTGCACCGCATCGGGGTGCTCGGCCGGCAGAACCCGCACACCCAGCGGCATTTCGCCGGCCCGGATCTCCGGGGAGCGCGGCGGCTCCAGACGGAGCGTCACCGTTTCGGAGGTGCCGGGGTAGAGCGAGACCCGTGCGGGTTCGACGGTGGTCCAGGAGGCGCAGTCCCCGACGACCTCCAGGCTGTACGCCTCGACGATGTCGCTGTCGTTGCGGACGGTCAGAGTGGTCGTGGCGATGTCACCCGGTGCCACGGTCACGGCCGGGATGTCGAGGCCGGGCGCACCAGGGCCGGAAGAGGCTGCGGAAGGCGTCACGCCTACCACCGTAGAAACACGTCCGGGCGTGCCGCGAGGAACGCGAGGGCAAGATGCGGGCAGTCGCGATGCCCCGACAGTCACCGGCAACTCCTATGTATCCACGCGGCATTGCTGCTTCCCGTCACAGCCCGCGCGCCGCCCTCCGGTGTTCGCCACGCCCCAGCGCCCAGCCCCCGCGAATTCATGAAACAGGTAAACCCCCATGTCCTGTGCACAAGACAAGAGCCTGCCCGGACGCCGGAGCCGGGTGACGGTGGCCGTGTACGCCGCCGATCCGGTCCTGCGCGTCGGCGTCGTCCACCAGCTGCGCCAGCGCCCCGAAGTCGACCTGCTCGACGACGCCGACGCGGAGCGGGCCCAGGCGTCACTGGTGGTCGTGGACACCGTGGACGACGACGTGGCGGCCCTGCTGGACCGGCTGCGGCTCAACACCGCCACCCGCACCGGCCTCGTGGTCGGCACCCTCGGATCCGGCGCGCTGCAACGCGTCATAGAGTGCGGCGTCGCGGCGGTGCTGCGGCGCTCCGACGCGCACCAGGACCAACTTCTCCAACTGGTCCAGGCGATAGCCAACGGGGAGGGTATGCTCCCCGGCGACCTGCTCGGCAAGCTGCTCAGCCATGTGAGCAGCCTCCAGCGCTCGGCTGTCGACCCGCGGGGCCTGTCGCTGTCCACGCTGACCACGCGCGAGGTGGACATGCTGCGCTTGGTGTCGGAGGGCTTGGACACCGCGGAGATCGCCCGCAAGACCTCGTACTCGGAACGGACCGTCAAGAATGTCCTGCACGAGATAATCACGCGCCTTCAACTGCGTAACCGAGCCCACGCGGTGGGTTACGCACTGCGCAACGGACTTATCTGACACCGGTGTTGACGCCGCAGGGGTAACAAGCCGGGAGAGACCTACGGGAAACCCGCACTGCCCGAAAGCGCACCGCGCGTTTCCCTCGGGTACGGCCCCGCCGCCCTGCCGCGCCGCGCACGTCCGGTACAGGGTGGCGGAGGCGATCCGGATGGGTACATCGGGATGCCGCACCAGACTGCGAAGGGGACCGTGATGGGAACGGCTGACCCCGGCGGCCGGTACCGCCTGGGGAGACTCGGAACGTCGTTGCTGCTGCTGATCCCGCTGCTCGGGGTGACGGCGGCCTCCGGACAGGGCAGCGCCGCCTCCGCCCCGCGCGCGGCCGACGTCACGGACACCCGCGTCGCGTACGCGGGCACCCGGCACCGGAGCCTCGGCACGGTGGCCTCGACCACCTCCAGCACACCGCTGTTCGGCGACGGCCCCGTCCACAACGATGTGCAGCCGTCCGCGCTCGGTGACCAGATGGTCTTCGCGAGTCGCCGCGACGAGAAGAACCCGCAGGTCTACCTGCGGGCCGCGGACGGTTCGGTACGGCGTCTGACCACCGGCCGGGACGCGGCGCACCCCCGGCTGACGCCGGACGGGCAGTCCGTGGTGTTCGACTCGGCCGAACCCGGCGGCACCGGCGGCGGGACGCAGCGCGACCTGTGGCTGGTACGCACCGACGGCACCGGCCTGACGCGGCTCACCGACACCTCCGCCAACGAGGAGTGCCCGACGGTGTCCCCCGACGGGCAGCGCATCGCGTACAGCAGCGACAGCGATCCGCTGGTCGGCGAGCAGATCTACGTACGGCCCCTGAACGGCGGCACCGCCACCCGGATCACCTCCCCGGCGAACGGCACGGCCTCCGAGCCGGCGTGGAACCCGGTGAACGACGACGTGAACCGGGACTGGATCGCGTACACCTCCACCACCACCGAGAACGGGCAGTCCGTGCCCCGGCTGCGGATCACCAACGGGACCAGTGACGAGGCGCTGTTCGCGGGCAATTACGCGGGGTGGCGTGCCCACGGGGCATCGTGGTTGCCCGACGGGGACCAGTTGGTGTTCCTCAGCCCCGAGATCACCTGCACGTGCGAGGGCGACTATGACCACGTGTTCAAGTCGACTGCACACGCGGACACAGAGCCCGGGCTGGTGCTCAACGAGAACCGGGAGGTCCTCTCACCCACCTGGCTGGGACCGGTCAACGGCGGCGGCGTGGTGGTGGAGCGCGACTCGGCGGCCAATCCGCACGTGGTGACGCTGCAGGACGCCCGCATCGACGGGTCCGACCCACGCGACCTGAACCTTACGATCCTCAACGAGGACCCGGCGGCCGACACCAATACTGATCCCACCAAGGACCCGCTGTTCCAGCCCGCCGCCGGCTCCGACCCGTGGACCGAACGGCAGAACTACACGCCCGACGGCCGCCGGATCGTCGTCACCCGCTTCGAGACCAACGCCGACAATCAGCGGATCGAGCGGATCTGGCTCGCGGACGCCGACGGCACCAATGCGCAGGCCATGCCCCTCGCGGGACGCGGCGCGACGGACTGGGACACCGACCCGACGTTCTCCCCGGACGGCAAGTACCTCGCCTTCACCCGGACGTCGCCGGGCGGCGTCCGGGACGCCGCGGGCCCCAGCCGCATCCTCATCGCCGACGCGGCGACCGGCGCGATCACCGGCCAGATCACCCCGCCGGCCGGGCAGCAGCAGGGCGAGGATGCCCAGCCCACCTGGTCCTCCGACGGCACCACCCTGGCCTTCACCCGCAACGAGGTGATCGGCGGGAGCGGCGGCAACAAGCACATCTGGACCGTGCCGGTGAACCACCTGGACCAGCAGCGCGACCTGAGCGCCAAGATCTGCCCGGGCAACTGCCAGGTCATCGACGACAGTCCGGCGTTCTCCCCGGACGGCCTCACCATCGCCTTCAACCGCAAGAGCGGCGGCGGCGCAGTCGATGAACGCGACGGCATCCTCCTTACGTCCCTGTCGGGTGACGACTGCAAGGTTCTGCTGCCCACCGCCGCGCGCAACGTCCCCGGCGCCTGCCAGACGGATCTGCCGGACACCTCGACCACTGGTCCGTTCCAGCCCCGGGACGCCGCCTGGACGGCCGACGGCAAGGGCCTGGTGATCAGCTCTCGTGCCGAGGTCGCCGCCAACAGCCCCGAGAAACTACGCTTGTTGGACGTCGCGTCCGGCGACCTCACCCCGCTCACCGCGGAGCTCGGGGGCCGGCAGAAGGAACCCAGCGTCCAGCAGTCCGTGGACCTCGCAGTGAACGCGCCCGGCACCGTCCCGGCGGTCACTGTCGGCAAGACCACCACCATTCGTGTCCATGTCGTCAACAATGGCCCTGCTGCTTCCCCCGGCACCAAGCTGACCATCGCCCCGCCGACCGGCGTGCAGATCACCAAGCTGACCTATCCCGGGGGCACCTGCGACGCAGCCTCCCTCCAGTGCACCGTCGGTGTCGTGCAGCCCGGCACCACCGTGCTGGTGACCGTCACCGCCACAGGGGTCACCCCCGGCAACGCGCCGATCGACTGGTCGGTCACCGGCACCGTCCTCGATCCGCTGCCCAGCGACAACACGGGCCGCACCGTGGTGCCGGTCGTCCAGGCCACGCCCCCGACGCCCCCGACACCCACGCCGACACCCACCTCTCCGCCCACCGTGCCCCCGACTCCGGGTGAGCCCGACGCCGGGCCCGGTCTCCGCCTCACCGCCCAGCCGAACCCCGGATACGTCGGCGGGCGCGTCGTGGTCACGTACACCGTGCGCAACGGCCGCAACGCGCTGGCGACCGGACTGCGGCTGCACATCGGGCTGCCCAAGAGCATCCCGAACAACGGGCAGCCGGAGGGCTGCGACAAGAACTGGGTGTGCGCGCTGCCGGACCTGGACCAGGGCGCGAGTACCGTCGTGCAGGTCGTCCTCAGCCCCAAGAAGGCACTGACCACCCACATCACCGGCAAGCTGACCACCACCGGGACGGACGCCGACAAGGGCGACAACAGCGCCCGGGAGCGGCTGCGCATCCTCCAGCCGCGCATCATCGCCGTGCCGGCGATCGGCAAGCCCGGCTTCGTCACCTCGGTGCGCGGCAAGGACTTCCCGCCGGGCGTGCCGGTGCGGTTCACCTGGAAGCCGGGGATCACCGCGGCGGCGGCGCCCACCATTCCGCTGCCGAACGGCACCTTCATCGGCCAGCTGCTCATCCTCGCCAAGGATGAGACCGGGCCCCGGATCATCACCGCCAAGGGCCCCGGGTTCTCCCCGGTGACGACCGGCTTCCTGGTGGTCACCGGCAGCGTGCAGCCGCCGGACGAGGTGACCCGCCGGTGATCCACGAGGTCGACGAGGGGCTGCGCCGGCTGCTCGGCGAGTCCGGCCTAGAGGCGTCGGGCGTCGACGTCGTCTTCGACGCCCCCACCCGGGACTGGGCCGCGCGCCGCAGCGCCCCGACGGTCTGCGTCTTCCTGTACGACATCCGGGAAGACGCCGTCCGGCGCGGCAGTGGCTCCGCAGAGGTGTACGACGAGGACGGCCACCTCGTGGCGCGGCGCTCCCCGCCGCGCTGGTTCGAGCTGACGTACCTGGTCACGGCGTGGGCGACCCGCCCGCAGGACGAACACCGGCTGCTGTCGCAGGTGCTCGCGACGCTGGTGAGCACCGACACGCTGCCCGCGCGGCTGCTCACCGGCACGCTCGCCGAACTCGGCCTGACCGTGGGCCTGGACACCGCCGGAACCGGGTCCGACGCACCGGCCGCCTCCGACGTGTGGTCGGCCATGGGCGGCGAACTGAAGGCCTCCCTCTCGCTGCAGGTGCGGGCGCCGCTCGCCGGCATCACCAAGGCCGCCGCACCGCCGGTCACCGAAGGTCTCGTCGTGCGCGCCACCTCCCGCAGCGAGGACGCGGGGCGGGGGCGCAGGCTGCGCTACACGGAAACAAGTGACCCGGGTCCGGACGGCGGCTACGCCGGCCCGCGTGAACGCCCGCCCGCGCCCGCCCGTCGCCGCCGCAGGGGGGGCCGCCAGCCGTGACGCACACTGCCGAGGCGGTCGCCGAAGTGGAGCACCTGTGGGTGCGGCTCCGCATGGTCGAGGAACGGGTGCGGCACGCGGTGGCCGTCCGGCGCGCCGCCGATCCCGATCCCGACGACCCCTACCGTGGCCAGTACCTCACTCCCGAGGCAGTCGCCCGCGTCCTGGACGAACCGGGCGGCCTCGACGTACCCGCTCACGAACCCTCGCATCCCCCGGCCGGCTCCGTCCTCGGCGGTCTCGCCGCGCGATTCGGCCTGTCCTCGCTGGATCTGGACCTGCTGCTCGTTGCGGTGGCGCCTGACCTGGACGCGCGGTTCGAACGGCTCTACGGCTACCTCAACGACGACCTGACGCGTCGTCGGCCCACGGTCGGGCTCGCCCTGGAGCTGTGCGGGCTCGTGGGGGCGGCGTCCGCGCGTTTCCGGCTGGCCCCCGAAGCGGCGCTGGTCGCGAGTGGTCTGGTGGAGGTAACCGAGCCCGAACGGCCACCGTTGTCCCGGGTGTTGGTGGTTCCCGACCGGGTCACCGGACACCTCCTGGGGAGCGCGCAGCCCGACGCTCGGCTCGTCGGGGTGCTCGGCGAGGCCCGCGAGGACCCGACCGCCGAGGCGGCGGACGTCCACCGGGCCGCGGCCGCGGCCGGCACCGGCCTCGTCCAACTGCGCAGCCGGGGCGGCGACGCCGAGGGGCTGGCCGTAGCAGCCCTGCACGCGGCCGGGCTGCGCCCGCTCGTCCTGGACGCAGCGGCACTCGCCCGGCGCCCCGGCGACGTACCGGCGCTCGCCCGCGTGGCCGCGCTCGAAGCCCGCCTGACGGGTGCCGGGGTCGTCCTCGGCCCCCTGGAAGCGCTGCCCGGGGAACCCGCCGAACGGGCCCGCACGCTGGGGGCGTTGTGCTCGGCGCTGCGCGGGATCCCCCTGCTCACGCACGGCACCCTCGGCTGGGATCCGCTGTGGGCTGCCGACACCCCCGTGGTCCTGACCGTGCCGGCGCCCACTCCCGAGCGGCAGGCCGCGCGCTGGCGGCACGCCCTCGACCGGGCCGCCGGTGACAGCCCTGGCCATGGCTTCGGCAACGGCTCCGGGACCGGCGACGCCGATGAGCTCGCCCGCGCGGTCGCCGCGCACCGCCTGGATGCCGGGCAGTTGCGCCGCGCCGCCGACGTGGCGGTGCGCACGGCCACCCTCGCGGGCCGCCCGGTCCTCCCCGACGACCTGCGCACCGCCGTACGGGCCCAGAACGGCGCCGGGCTCGACCGGCTCGCCCGCCGCGTGGAGCCTGGAGTCGGCTGGGACGACCTCGTGCTGCCCCCGACCACTCACCGGAGGCTGCGCGAACTCGCGCTGCGCGCCCGCCATCGCGAGCAGGTGCTCGGGCAGTGGGGGATGCGGCCCGGCGGCGGCCGGGGGCGCGGCGTGATCGCGCTGTTCGCCGGCGAGTCGGGCACCGGCAAGACCATGTCCGCCGAGGTCGTCGCGGCGGACCTGGGCATGGACCTGTACGTGGTGGACCTGTCCACGGTCGTCGACAAGTACGTGGGGGAGACCGAGAAGAACCTGGAGCGGATCTTCGCCGAGGCGTCCGCGGTCAACGCGGTGCTGCTCTTCGACGAGGCCGACGCGATCTTCGGCAAGCGCTCCGAGGTGAAGGGCGCGCACGACCGGCACGCCAACATCGAGTCGGCGTACCTGCTGCAGCGCATGGAGTCGTTCGACGGGATCGCGGTGCTGACCACCAACCTGCGAGCCAACCTGGACGAGGCCTTTACCCGCCGCCTGGACGTGGTGGCGGACTTCCCGGTGCCCGACGCCGGCCAGCGCCTCGCCCTGTGGGAACGGTGCCTGGGCGACCGGCTGCCCCGGGCCGAGGACCTGGACCTCGCCTTCTGCGCGGACCGCTTCGAACTGGCCGGCGGCTCCATCCGGGCGTGTGCGGTGACCGCGGCCTACCTCGCGGCCGAGTCTCGCAGCCCGCTCAGCATGCGGCAGCTGGTGAGGGCGGTCGCGCAGGAGTACCGCAAACTGGGACGGCTGGTCCTGGAGGGCGAGTTCGGGCCTTACCTGGCGGACGCCCTCGACGCCTGAGACGCGGGCGGCGGGGCCCGAAGACGGCGGAACCGTCTCCCCCCGGTCTCGACACGGAAGACCTCAGTCGGAGGCCTTCTTCCACTTGGCGCCCACTTTCTCCCACCGTTCGAGGGCGGGCGGGGAGAGTATCGCGCCTCCGTACTCTTTTTCGTGAAGGCGCTGCGCCTCCCTCAGCTTGTCCGCAACGGCCCCCCAGTCGACGGCGGGCGCGTTCGCCAAGCTCAGTGCGTCCTTCAACTCGCTCGACCGTGGCGTCATCGCGCCTGCAGGCGTGTAGTTGAAGTCGCTTCCGGACCCCGGGTCGCCTGTCCTCGTGTCACTCGCCGGTCCCATTTCCAGGTTGGCCGGCATGTTGTGCAGGGCTTTTTTGTTCCCCGCGGTCGAGCCAAGTACCGTCCGTACCTCGTCCAGGAACTCGAACAGCGGTTTCGCGTTCGCCCTGTCCCTCTCGGCCGAGGCGAGTACAGCGTCCAACTCGCTACGGGAGATCTTGTGATGGAGGGTCGTCCTGTCGCCCCAGATCGGATGGTCCGCCCGCATCTCCGCATGTGCCGAAGTGACCGCGCTCGCCGCCCAGTCACTGCTGCCGCCGCCCGTACCCGCGAACCCGGACGCGTGTTTCGCGGTCTCGATCTCCGCGAGAAGAGCGTCCAGCGTCGACTCGTCATTCTTTACTTCGTCGAGCGTGAAAAGATCCCCTCCGGGTTCGATTCCGATCTGTTCGAGGATGTACTCCTTCTCGTTCTGCTTCTTTGCCTTGAATTCTTCGCTGCGTCCGTCGAAGTACTCCATTATTTCCTCGAACACGGTCTTCGAGGAAGTGGCAGCTGCGGCGGGTGGGTTGTCTCCCGCCGGTTTTTTCGTCTGCTTCTTCTTGGGGGGCATGCGCTGCACCTCGGCCGACGCCTCGGTCGTCCGGGGCGCGGCGTCGGCGGTGTGGTCCTTGACCGAGCGCTGGATGTCCGCTCCGCCCCGCATCACCTGCTCGGCCTTGCGTTCGGCCGACCTTTCGAACCGGTCGGAGGGGTCGCTGATGCTCAGGCCGCTGCCGTCGTCGGTACCGGCCACGGCTCCTGCACGCTGCTGGCGGACGTGCTCCAGTTCGTGCGCGAGGGTCTTCTTGTCGATCGCGCCGCGCAACACGATGTGACGGGTGCCGGTGGTGTACGCCTCGGCGCCGACCGCCTCGGCGGAACGCCGGGCAGCGGCGCCGGTGTGGACCGCGACGTCGGAGAAGTCCTCGCCCGAGAAGCGGGTTTCCATCTCCCGCTGCAGCGAGGCGGGCAGTCGGCTGCCGGCGGACCGCACCACGGAGTTCACCGCGTCGGCGGCGCCTGGCTGCGCTGCGGCTTCCCGGTCGTGTCCCGCGCCGTGCTGATGCGCCGAGTGAGCGTCCTCGTGCACCTGGGCGGGCGCGCGTCGGGCGCGGCGGGCGATCATGCCGGTCACCGCGGCGTTGCCCGCGCCGCCCTGCGCCGCCCGCAGCACGTCGGCGGTGAGCGGGGGCGGGACGGCGGCGCCGGCCGAGGACGTCTCCCGTCGGGCGGCGGCTGCGCCGCGCACCGGCTGCTCGGCCTCGGTCTTCCCGGTACGCCGTCCGGACCTCTGCATCTGCTGCCTCCTCGTCGGCGCACTTCTGCTGCAGCCCCCAGTCGACAGCACGAGCCGACCGGGCGTCCAGGTCCGCACGGGCAGTGCGAGGGCAAAGGCGGGTGATGTCCGGACGGTCCGTGCGGGAGGTACGGAAGGGCAGCGGGCCTGCCCTCAACCAGGTCCCCGAGTCCCTGCCGCCCGCCGCACCCGCCCCGCAGACTCGGCCTGGACACAGGTGACCCGCAAGGACGTGAAGGAGTAAGCATGCCGACGTACCTCACCCCGGGTGTGTACGTGGAGGAGGTGCAGTCTGGTGCCCGACCGATCGAAGGGGTCGGCACCGCCGTCGCCGCGTTCGTAGGGTTCGCCGAGCGCGGCCACTTCCACGCGCCGACGCTGGTCACCAGCTGGGACCAGTACTCCCAGACGTTCGGTGGTTTCACCGAGGGCACCTACCTTGCCCACGCCGTCTACGGCTACTTCGCCAACGGCGGCGGCGCCGCGTACGTGGTGCGCATCGGCGGGTCCGCCGAGGACGCCTCCGCCCCGGCCGCGGGCGGCGGCCAGCGGCGTCAGGGGACCAAGGCTGTGGAGTCGGTGGAGCTCGGCGGCTTTCTGGTCGCGGCCAAGCCGGGCGTCTCCGGCGTGTCGGTGGAGATCGCCGACGCGGACGGCGAGAACCCGCCGGAGGACCGCTTCAAGGTCCTGGTCCGCCAGGGCGACCAAGTGGCGGAGACCTACGAGGCCTCCACCCGCAAGAACGTCAGGGGATACCTGGTCAACCAGGCCCGGGCCTCCATGCTGATCGAGGTCACCGAGCAGCGGGGCGCCGCCCAGAGCAAGCCCGCCGCCCAGACCGTGGCCCTCCCCGACGCCCCGGACGGGCCCGCCGCGAACGGCTCCGGCGAGGTGGTCCGCCTCGACCCCGCCGAGTACGTCGGCGACGCCGCGGCCCGCACCGGATTCGCCGGCCTGGAGACCATCGACGAGATCACCATGGTCGCCGTGCCGGACCTGATGAGCGCCCACCAGCGCGGCGACATCGACGCCGAGGGCGTACGCACCGTGCAGCTCGCCGTCATCTCGCACTGCGAGCAGATGGGCGACCGGGTGGCCGTCCTGGACACCCCGCCCGGACTCTCCGCCCAGCAGGTGCGCACCTGGCGCAACGACGAGGCGGGCTACGACTCCCGCTACGCCAGCCTCTACTACCCGTGGGTGCGGGTCTTCGACCCGGCCGCCGGGCACAACACCACCGTCCCGCCGAGCGGTCACATCGCCGGTGTCTGGGCGCGCAGTGACGCCGAACGCGGCGTGCACAAGGCGCCCGCCAACGAGGTGATCCGCGGCGCGGTGGACCTGGAGGTCCGGCTCAGCAAGGGCGAGCAGGACTTGCTGAACCCGATCGGCGTGAACTGCGTACGGGCCTTCCCCGGCCGGGGCATCCGGATCTGGGGTGCCCGCACCCTCTCCTCCGATCCGGCCTGGCGCTACCTGAACGTGCGCCGCCTGTTCAACTACCTGGAGGAATCCATCCTCCTGGGCACCCAGTGGGTGGTCTTCGAGCCGAACGACGACCGGCTGTGGTCCAGCATCCGGCGCAATGTCACCGCGTTCCTCACCGAGGAGTGGCGCCGGGGAGCCCTGTTCGGCCGTACCGCCGAAGAGGCGTTCTACGTGAAGTGCGACCGCGACAACAACCCGCAGGAATCCATCGACCAGGGCCGCGTCGTGTGCGAGATCGGCGTCTCGCCGGTCAAGCCCGCCGAGTTCGTGGTGTTCCGGCTGGCCCAGTTCTCCGACAGCACCAGCCTCATCGACGAGTGACCTGCGGGTCAGCAAGGAAAGGTGACAGACAGTCATGGCAACGGGCGATGCTCTTTCCACCCACGTCTTCGGCGTGCAGCTCGGTGGCTACCTGGTCGAGTCGATCCAGGAGATCAGCGGGCTGACCGTCGAGGAGGAGGTCGTCGAGGTCAAGCAGGTCAGCGCCGAGGGCAAGCAGATCATCCGCAAGCAGCCCGGAGCGCGGCAGGCCGGTGAGATCACGATCACCCGGGGACTCGACCAGAGCAGCGAGTTCACCAAGTGGATCAAGGAGACCCTGAACAACGGGGCCGTCAACACCGCGCGGCAGAACCTCACCATCGAGATCAAGGACACCGAGGGCAACACGGTCCGCCGCATCCAGCTGATGCAGGGCTGGGCCTCCAAGTGGGAGGGCCCGTCGCTGAAGGCGGGCGAGTCCGCCCCGGCCACCGAGTCCGTCACGATCACGTTCGAGGAGATCGTCGTCGAATGAGGCGCCGTACGGTCACGGCGGGCAACCTGGAGGAGATCCTCCAGGCGACGGCGCCCGCTCAGACGTCGGAGCAGCAGGTGGCGGCCACCCCGGCCGCCGCCCCGCCGCGCCGGGAGGACCACGGGCTGCGCACGGAGTTCGAGTTCGAGCTGCCGCGCGGTTACGTGGACGACGACGGCACGGTGCACCGGCATGGCTCGATGCGTCTGGCCACCGCCCGGGACGAACTGCGGCCCCAGATCGACCTGCGGGTCAAGGAGAACCCGGCGTACCTGAGCGTGGTGCTGCTGAGCCAGGTGATCACCCGGATCGGCTCGATCACGGATGTGCACGCCGGGGTCGTGGAGCGGATGTACGCCACCGACGTCGCGTTCCTCCAGGACTTCTACCGTCGGGTCAACAGCGAGGGCCACACCCGCGCCGCGGTGACCTGCCCGCACTGCGAGGGCGGCTTCGAGGTCGACCTCTCGGGTGGGCGCCTGGGGGAATCGTGACGTACGCCCTTCCCCGGCTCCGGGAGGAGATCGCGTACATCGCCTACCACTTCCACTGGCAGCGCGAGGAGATCCTCGACCTGACCCACGACGAGCGCCGGCAGTGGGTCGCTGAGATCGCCCGCATCAACACCCGTGTGAACGAAGGCGGTTGAACGCATGGCATGGCGGGACAGGCTGCGCCGCCGGGCCGCCGCGCCGGACACCGCACGCCGTCCGGGTGCGGACCGCTCCGGCGCCGCGGAGAACGGTCCGGCTGGCGACGGCCCGGACCGGGGCGCATCCGGCGACGGTACTGACCGCGGCGAGTCCGGCGGCCGGGGTTCCTCCGTGCCCGGCGACTGGGACGGCGGCTGGCGGCGCACCGCGCCGCCGCAGCTCACCGTGGCCCGCTCCCCGCTCGGGGTGAGCGACGGGCTCGTCTTCCGTGCGGGCCTCGCCTCCTGGCAGAACCCGTCGTTCGACTCCGGTCTCGGCCACGCGGTGCTGTCCGCCGCCCCGACCGGTCTGGTGCGCGGCGTCGCCCGTCCTGCCACCCCGCAGGCCACCCGGGCCGGCGGGGGTCCACTGCTGCTCCGGGCGCTGCGCCCGGATGGGGCGGGCGGTGAGGCGGACGGTGTGTTGGATGCCGGGAGTCCGGCATCCGTCGCCGCACGGTCTTCTCGTAGCAGTACTGGAGCGGCGGAGGGAGGATCCGGGCGAAAGCCCGCGGTGGCGCGCTCTGGGGGCAACAGCTCTGTAGCGACGGGAAGCTCGGGCGACTCCCCACAGACCCGTGGCCTTACGTCCGCCGAATCCCCCGCCGCGCTCTCCCCGTCCTCGCCGCCCGTCCAGCGTGCCGCGCTGCCGGGTGCCGATTCGGTCGTGACCCCCGCCGACCCGGACCATCGGACGACGGCCGCTCCGGCGATTCCTCTGGTACGGCGTGTGTCGGTGCTCCCGGGCGCAGCCGCAGGCGGTGGAGCGACCCGGCCCGTGTCGCAAGCGCCGCCCGGTTCCAGGGACCGCACGCCTTCCGGCCCGGCCGTCCGGGCCGTCCGGGTGGCACCTTCCCTGACTGTCGCCCGGCGCATGTCCGGACCGGCACGCCGCGTCACCGCGCTGCGGCCCGCCGCCACTCCGGCACCCGGCAAAGCCACCGCCGCCGCCGTGCAGCGCGCCGCCACGAGCGAGCCAAGCCGCGCGAGCCTCGACGCCCCGACGCGTGAACTGCCTTCCCCTGCCGACCCGTTGACGGAGGACGCTCCGGAGCAGCACACCGCGTCTGGCCCGGCGTTGCCTGTCGTCCAGCGTCAGGCGGAGGGCTCGGACGTGGTCGGTGCGCAGGGGACGGAGCCGGCTGCCTCCGGCGGCGCCCGGGTGCGCGGTGGTCTGGGTGCGCCGCTGTCCGCGCTGTCGCCGAGTCCCGAGCTGCCCGGCTCCACCGCCCCCAGTTCAGGCACCTCGCCCGGTCCGACGCTGCCGGTCGTCCAGCGCCAGGCGGACAACGTGGCCGACACGCCGCGCCTACACGACAGCGGCGCGCAGAATGCCCCGGACGGCGCCCGGGTGCGCGGCGGCCTGGGCGCTCCGCTGTCCGCGCTGCCGCCCAGCGCCGAGCTGCCCGGCTCCACCGCCCCCCCTTCAAGCACCGTCCCCGGCGCGGCGATGCCGGTCGTCCAGCGCCAGGTGGACGACACGGCCCGCACCTCGCGCCCGCACGAATACGGCGGCGCCCAGGGAACGGCCCACCGCGCCCCCAACGGCGCCCGCGTGCGCGGCGGCCTGGGCGCTCCGCTGTCCGCGCTGCCGCCCAGCGCTGATGTGCCCGGCGCCACCGCATCCCGCGCTCCCGCCGTCCAGCGTGCTCCGGCACAACAGGACGGCAAGTCCCACACAACTCCGTTGTTGTCTAAGCCAGTTGGCGACCGGGCGCCCTCCACCGCCGGAGCGGACGCGCCGCTGCTGGGGGCGGGCGACGTAGTCCAGCGCCGTCCAGCGGACGACTCCTTTGCCGGGGGCGCCGCGGCGCCGGGCGTCGCGGAACACGGGAGCGGGTCCGCAACGCCGTTGGTGATGCCGTCCGCAGCAGCACCCGCGGCTGCCCTAACCTCGGAAAGCCCGGCAGGAGACGTACGACTGCCCGGTACGAGGTCCGGCGGTCAGGCCTCGTCCGGCGGGCAGCGGCTCCGGGCCCCCGGTTCGCCGAGCCCGGTCGTCGTCACCCGAGCCGTAGCCGGGGCGACCGGAGGCGCTCAGCCGCACAGTGCGCCCCCGCCCACCGTCACCCGCCCCGGAGCGTCCTCCGGCTCGGCGGAACCCCGCACCCTCCAACTGCTCCCCGCCCGCCCGCTCACCCTGAGCACCCGGGCCACTGAAGGCGCGGCACCGCCCGTCGCCGCCCGCTCCGGCGGCCGTCCCGTGGTGGCGGCGCGCTGGCCGGGCGTACCGGCTGCTGCCCCGCAGGCTGACCCCGGGCGTCCGACGCCAGGGCCGTCCCCGGTCGCCCCGGCGACCCCGCAGGTCCAGCGGGCCGTGGCTGTGCCGCCCGCCGGACGGGAGAACTCGGGCGTACGAAGCGCCAACTCGGCAGGTCCGGCAGGTTCCCCCAGCCCCGTCCAGCGTGTCCCGGTCGTCCGGCCCGCACCGCCGGGTCGGGGGCCGGTCGGCTCGGCCCCCGCCGTCCCGGCCCGATCCCTGCCGGTCACCGCCCCGCAGGCGCCGCCGCTCGCGGACCGCCCGGCGAACGCCCCGGCACCGGCTCAGCCCGCCCCCGTGGTTCTTCCGGTGACCGGCGGGAGCGGCCGGACGGCGACCCCCATTCAGCGCGACATCACCGACACCACCGGCGCCGGCCTGCTCATGGGCGCAACGACGAAGGCGGAGCGGGACCGGGCACGCGAACGTTCGCGATCGGCCGCCACGCCGTCCGCCGCCGGCCTGTTCATGGGCGACACGGCGAAGGAAGTCCCGGCGCAAGGCCGCTCGCGCTCGTCCTCCACCTCGTCCGCCTCCGGCAAGAACGCGGAGCAGCGCGCCGAGGCACCGAAGGACCCCGGTCTCGACCTGGACGACCTCGCGCGGCGCCTGCTCGACCCGATGGCCCGGCTGCTCCGCACCGAGCTGCGGCGCGGCCGGGAACGCGCGGGCCGCCCCTACGACGGACGCCGCTGAGGGCGTGGAACGTGAGCGCACGGAACGGATGACGGACGCATGACCGACAACATCTTCGCCACGAGCGTGTTCTTCAAGCTCGCCATCGGCGGCAACGACCTGGGCGCCTTCCACACCTGCTCCGGCATGGGCGCCGAGGTCGAGATGGAGAGCTACGCAGAGGGCGGCAACAACGGCTTCACCTGGCAACTGCCCGGCCGCCTGACCTGGTCGAACATCACGCTGACCCGGCCGGTCACCGCCGATACGGCGAAGATCGCCCGCTGGCTCGACGAGACGCTGAAGCGGGTGACGCCCAAGGACGGCGAGATCGTGGCGCTGAAACCGGACCTGACCCGGATCATCAGCTGGCAGGTGTCCGGGATCGTTCCGGTGCGCTGGCAGGGACCCTCCTTCGACCCCGCCAACTCGGAGGCGGCGGTGGAGACCCTGGAGATCGCCCACCACGGGCTGCGCCCGTTCTGACCCGCCGTCACGCACCGCTTCAACCCGCCCCTGAGACTTACCCCACGCCCCCGGAAAGAAGGTCCCGGCATGTGCGCAGCGCTCCGCTCCAGTCGGACCAGGGCCCAGCTGACCCTGAAGGAGCCACCGACCTCCGTCGGCGCGAAGCCCGGCGGGACGATCACGCAGCTCAACCTCCAGTTCAACCCCTCCACGCTGCAGTTGAGCAAGACCACCGAGTGGCGCCGCACCCCGTCCCGGATGGCGGGGGAGTCCGCGCTGCCCGAGTTCGTCGGCAGCGGCCCGCGCACGCTGAGCCTCGAGGTGTTCCTGGACGCCACCGCCACCCACGACAACTCCGTGGAGAAGGCGGTGGAGAAGCTGATGAAGGGGTGCGTGCCGACCAAGGCCAGCCTGGGCCGCAAGAAACCGGCCAGCCCCTGGGTGCGGTTCGAATGGGGGACCGCCCGGACGACCTCCTTCGACGGGGTGCTCTCCAGCCTGTCGGTGTCGTACACGCTGTTCGACGTGGACGGAAAGCCGCTGCGGGCCACCTGCTCGCTGTCCATCGAGGAGGCGAGCGTCGATCCGCCAGGCCAGAACCCGACGTCCGGCGCGCGCACTGCCCGCAGCACGCACATCGTCGTGGCGGGCGACAGCCTGGCCCTGCTGGCCTGGCGGGAGTACGGCGACGCGACGGCCTGGCGGCCCATCGCGGAGGCGAACGACATCGACGACCCCATGGCGCTCGAACCCGGCACCGAACTGGTGGTGCCGGGGCTCAGCGACGCGGGCGCTGAGGAGGAGCGGTGACCACACCCGAGGCGCGGGGTGGCCGGTCGTTCGCGGCGGACCCCGTCGTGGAGGCGCCCGGCGAACTTCCGCCGATCTGGGCCGCCCAGCTGGTGAGCTGCGTGGTCGACGAGAACGTGGGCCTGCCCGACGCGGCGGTGCTCACCTTCCGCGACCCCGACCACGAGTTCCTGCAGTCGACCGGCATCACCATCGGCACCCCGCTCAAGGTGTCGGTGGTCACCGTGTCCGGGCAGGCGCGCGAGCGGTTATTCAACGGCGAGGTGACCGGCATGGAGGTCGACCGGGACAGCACCGGCTCGTTCACCGTGGTGCGCGCCTACTCCAAGGCGCACCGCCTGCAGCGGGGCCGGAAGGTGGTGGCGTACCGGAACATGACGGCGTCGGCGATCGTCCGCAAGGTCGCCGCCGGGGCCGGGCTGACCTGCGGGACCGTGGAGGCCGCGCCGGTTACCTATAAGCAGCTCTCGCAGGCGAACGTGTCCGACTGGGACTTCCTGCAGTTCCTGGCGGGCGAGAGCGGCGCGCAGGTGCGCGTCGACGACAAGGGCGTGCTGCAGTTCACCAAGCCCGAGAAGGCGTACGGCGCGCCCGCGCCCTCGACCCCCGCCACGCGGAACCCGATGGTGCTGGAGTACGGGCGGAACCTGCTGGCGCTGCGGGCCTCCCTGTCGGCCGCGGACGGGGCCTCGCAGGTGGAGGTGCGCGGCTGGGACGTCACCACCAAGAAGCCGCTGGTGGCCCGCAAGCCGTCGGTGAACAGTGACACGGTGGTGCCGGGGCTGAGCCCGGCGCTCGCCGCCCGGTTCGGCAAGTCGTCGAAGCTGACCGTCACGGACAACCCGTACCGCACCCAGGCCGAGACGACCGCGGTCGCCGACGCCGTGGCCGATCAGGTCAGCGCGGGGTTCGGCGAGTTGGAGGTGCTGGCCGAGGGCAACCCCCGGCTGCGGGCGGGCAAGCCCGTGGCGCTCGGCAATGTCGGGCAGGCGTTCTCCGGCAAGTACACGGCGACGGCGGTGCAGCACGTCCTGGAGCCGCACGGCGGATACCGGACGACGGTGTGGGTCAGCGCCAGCCCGGACCGCTCCCTGACGGGCCTGGTGACCGGTGCCAACGCGCCGGGCCGCGGCCCGCGCATGCCGGGTCTGGCGATCGGCGTGGTGACGGACGTACGCGAGCAGGGCGGCGCTCAGAACGGCGGGGTGCGGCTGAAGTTCCCCTGGCTGGACGACACCTACGTCACCGACTGGGTGCGCACCGTGCAGTGGGGCGGCAAGGGCGGCGGGGGAGTGGTGAGCCCCGAGGTCAACGACGAGGTCCTGGTGGGCTTCGAACAGGGCCTGCTGGACAGCCCGTACGTCATCGGCGGGCTCTACAACGGCGTGGACAAGCCGTCGCCGCACGACATCCCGCTGATCGACAAGATCACCGGGAAGGTCAACCGCCGCTCGATGGTGTCGCGTTCGGGACACCGGGTCGAGTTGCTGGACGCGAGGGCTCCGGGCAGGTCGGGCGTCCGGCTCAGGTCCGCCGACGAGCGCCTCGAAGTGTTCCTCGACAACCGGCGCGACCGGATCGAGCTGACGGTGTACGCCGCGAAGGGCGGCACCAAACCCCTCTCCTCCGTCGTGCTCGACAAGAACGGCATCACCCTGGACGCACGACAGGGCGACGTGAGCGTCTCGGGCCGGAACGTGGACATCAACGGCAGGGTCGGAGTGAAGATCGGCGGCCGCACCGTGGACATCGACGGCAGCCAGAACGTGAACATCAAGGGCCGCACGGGCGTCACCGTCGACGGCGGTCTGCTCGGCGTCCTCAAGGCCAAGCTCATCCGGATCAACTGACCTCAGTCCCCTACCTGCCGCAAGGAGCATCTCATGCCAGCCGCAGCCCGTACCGGTGACCCCACCAACCACGGCGGTGTGATCACCACCCCGCCGCCCGGAGCGGCCCTAAAGGTGGCGACCGTGCTAATCGGAGGCCGCCCCGCCGCCGTCGTGGGCAGCGTGCACACCTGCGCCATGCCCCCGCACCTGGCCCTGGGACCGGGCAACGTGATCATGCCCAACCCAGCCGCTGTCACCGCGGGCATGGTCCTCATCGGCGGGCTGCCGGCCGCACGCGCACGCGACCAGACGTCGTGCGGCGCGCAGATCGTGACCGGCGCCATGAACGTCCTGATCGGGGGCGTGTGATGAGCGAGCGGTTCATCGGACGGGGCTGGGGCTTCCCGCTGCGGGTCGGGCCGACCGGCGGCATCGGCATGGTCGAGCGGGAACAGGAGATCGAGGAGGCGATCCGCCTCGTGCTCGGCACGGCACCCGGCGAACGCCCGATGCGCCCCGAGTTCGGCTGCGGCATCCACGACTACGTCTTCGCCCCCGGCGACGGCGCCACCGCCGGACGTATCGCGCAGCAGGTGCGCGAGGCCCTGGAGCGGTGGGAGCCGCGCATCGCGGTGGACGACGTGGTGGTCGCCTTCGACGCGATCGAGGACGGCACCCTCTACATCGACGTGCACTACACCCTGCGTTCCACCAACGACCGGCGCAACCTGGTCTTTCCCTTCTACACGATCCCCTCCGAGGAGGGGGCCGAGGAATTGGTCGCCGACTGATGGCCCTGCCCTCCCCCAACCTGGACGACCGCCGGTTCCAGCAACTCGTCGACGAGGCGAAGCGGTACGTGCAGCAGCGCGCCCCGGAGTGGACCGACCACAACGTCTCCGACCCGGGCGTCACCCTGATCGAGACGTTCGCCTATCTCGTGGACCAACTGCTGTATCGGCTGAACCGGGTCCCGGACAAGAACTACACCGCGTTCCTCGACCTGTTGGACATCCGGCTGTTCCCGCCGGCCGCGGCCGGCGCCGAGGTCGACTTCTGGCTGTCGGCGCCGCAGCCCGACACAGTGGTGCTGCCCGCGGGCACCGAGGTAACGACCGTGCGCGGCGAGAGCGACGAGCCCGTGGTGTTCGCGACCACGGACGAACTGCACGTCGTACCCAGCGAGTTGACGCGCCTGGTGACCGCGCCCCGGACCGGCGAGCAGACCGACCGGACCAGGGAGATCAACGAGGGCAGCGACGTGCCCTGCTTCCAGGCGGCACCGGAGCCGGGCGACGCGCTGCTGTTCGGCCTGCCGACGGCGGTGCCGCGCTGCGTCGTCGCGGTGCACCTGGACAGCCGCGTCGAGGGCGTCGGCGTGGACCCGCGCCAGCCCCCGCTGGTGTGGGAGGCGTGGGACGGCGGCGGCTGGCGGGTGTGCGAGACCGGCGAGGACACCACCGGCGGCCTGAACCGGCCCGGCGAGGTCGTCGTCTACGTACCGGCCGGGCACACGGCGTCGGTGATCGGCGGCACCCGGGCCGGCTGGCTGCGCTGCCGCGTCACCAAGGCGGAGCCGGGCCAGCCGTTCTACTCGGAGTCCCCGACGGTGCGCGAGGCGGCGGTGTTCACCGTGGGCGGCACCATGTCCGTCGAACACGCCGAGACCGTGACCGACGTGCTGCTCGGCATCTCGGAGGGGGTCGCCGGGCAGACGTTCCGGCTCGGCCGCCCGCCGGTCCTCCTCGACGGAGAGCCCCCCGCGGTGGAGGTGTCCTCGGCCGAGGGCTGGCAACGCTGGGAGGTCGTCGAGCACTTCGGCCGCTCCGGGCCCGACGACCGGCATGTCCGCGTGGACGCCACCAACGGCGAGTTCGGCTTCCCGCCGGTGCTGCGCGAGCCCGACGGCACGCTGCGGCAGTGCGGCGCCGTACCGCCCAAGGGCGCCCAGATCCGGGTGGCCCGCTACCGCACCGGTGGTGGCCCGGCGGGCAACGTCGCGCGCGGCGCGATCTCCGTGCTGCTCAGCTCCGTTCCGTACATCGCCCAGGTCACCAACCGGGAGGCGGCGCGCGGCGGCGTCGCCGGCGAGACCCTCGCCAACGCCAAGCTGCGGGCTCCGGACGCCCTGCGGATGCAGGAGCGCGCGGTGACCGCCGAGGACTACGAGGTCATCAGCCGCCAGGCGGCGCCCTCGGTGCGCCGGGTCCGCTGTCTGCCCGCCGCGGAGGGCGGCGCGGGTGCGGTACGGGTCCTGGTGGTGCCGGACGCGGTCGCCGACGAGGGCGACGACCGGCTCCGCTTCGAGCAGCTGATCCCCTCCGACCAGGTGCTCCAGACGATCACCGCGAGCCTCGACGAGCGACGTCTGATCGGCACCCGCCTCGTCGTCGAGCCGCCGGTCTACCAGGGCGTCACCGTCGTGGCCCGGCTCGCGGCGGCACCGGGCGACACCGCCAGAGTGCGCGACGCGGCGCTCGCCGCACTGTTCCGCCACCTCAACCCGCTGCACGGCGGACCGGACGGCACCGGATGGCCGTTCGGGCGGCCGGTGCAGTACGGGGAGGTGTTCGGCGTGCTGCAACGCGCCACCGGCAACGCGCTGATCGAGGAGATCCGGCTGTTCCCCGCCGACCCGATCACCGGGCGGCGCGGCGCTCCGGTGGACCGCATCGACGCGTCCGCGGACGCGCTGGTCTTCTCCTACCAGCACCAGGTGGTCGTCACGGCCGTCGAGCAGGAGGCGGGGGGATGAGCCGGGCCGCCGTACCCGACCTCCCGAGCCGCCACCCGATCGGCGGGCAACTGCCCGCCCTGTACGCCGACGACGACTTCGCGCAGCGCTTCACCGCCGGCCTCGACACCGTCCTCGCCCCGGTGTTCGCGACCCTCGACAACCTGCCCGCCTACCTCGATCCCCGGGTCACCCCGACGGACTTCCTGGCCTGGCTGGCGTCCTGGGTGGGCGCCGACGACGACCCGCAGTGGCCCGTGGAACTGCGCCGCGAGGCGGTCGTCCGCGCGGTGGAGCTGCACCGGTGGCGCGGCACCAGGCGCGGCCTGGTCGAAGCCCTGCACCTCGCGCTCGGCGTGCACGCCGAGGTGACCGACGACGGCGGCGCGTGGTGGTCGAACACCGCTGGAGCCGACCTGCCGCCCGAGCCCCCCGGCGAGCCCCTGGTCCGGGTGCGGCCGGACCGCGAGGCGCAGGTGGACGTGCATCGCGTCCGCGAGATCGTCCGGGCCATGTGCCCGGTGCACACCGTCTGCCGGGTGGAGGTCCTGCCCGGCCCACCCTCCGACGAAGGGAGGTGACGCCATGCGCGCATGTCCCGCCTGCGGGGCGTCCAACAGCCCCAGGGACGACTTCTGCGGGAACTGCGGCGCGTACCTGGGCTGGTCGGACGATCCGCCGGCCGCGAGCACGCCAACGGCCACGTCGCCGGAACCGGAGCGGTCGGAACCGCAACCGAGCACACCCTCGCAGCCCCCGGCCGTCCCGGATCCCGCCCCGGCCCCCGCGTCGCCTACGGCGGACGCGTCCACGTCCGCCGCACCTCCCCGCACCTCGTCATTGCGCAGCCGGCTGACCGGCCGGACCCGTAGCGAGGCCAGCGGGCCGAGCGCGACGCGGGCCCCTGCCTCACATTCCGGCGCCGACGAGCGTCCGGATGCCCGGCCCGGCCAGGACGACACGACGAGCATTCCGCCCCAGGCCGGACCCGCCGACGCCCGCACCGAGCCCTCCATCCCCGAACACCGTCCGGCGAGCGGCGACGAGGAGACCCCCGAGACCGCCGAGACCCCCCGCACCGACGAAGCCTTAGAAGCTCCCCCCACCACGCCACCCGTGCCGACGACGCTCGCGCCCACGACGGCACCCGTGTCCGCCCGCTCAGGAACGGCCGACGGGTCCTCAACCTCTGCATTCCGTAGGGGAGATGAGCCCGCTCCCGACGTATCCGTTGCACCGCCACGACCCCTGCAGCCCCCGGCCGCACCCCCGCACCGCCCCACCGCACCCCCTCCGAGCACCCAGGAAGCGACAGGCCCTCGGCCCCCGGCCGCCCCCGAGGCGCCGGCGCCGGAGCCCATCGTGGCGGTACAGCCCGCGAAGCCGCAGGCTCCACGCCCCCTAGTACGGCCCGCAGCGGTGACGGAGGAAGTGGAGGGGAGGCCCTGTCCCTCCTGCGGCACGCCCAACCAGCCGGATCGCCGGTTCTGCCGGCGCTGTGCGACCCCGCTGAAGCCCACCGCGAAGGCCGACCCGCTGCCGTGGTGGCGGACCCTGTGGCCGTTCCGCCGCCGGGTGCGGGCGAGTTCGGGCCGGGGGGTGCGGCTCCTGGTGATCCTCGCCGTGGTGCTGGCTCTGTGCGCGGTCGCCGTCCTGCTGCTGCCGGCCGGACGCGCCCTGTTCGAGGACACCCGGGACAAGCTGTCCGACCCCAAGCCCGTGACCCCGGCACGCACCAGGGCGAGCGCCGAGGTCCCCGGGCACCCGGCGAAGAACACCACGGACGGGCTGGCCAACCGCTACTGGGGCGCGCCCGCGCCGGGCGCCTCGGTGACGTACACCTTCGACAAGCCGTTCCGGATGGTCGACCTGCTCGTCACCAACGGCGCATCCAAGGCTCCGGAGGAGTACGCCCGCGAGGGACGCGCACTGCAGATCGACCTTGAGGTGACGACGCAGGACGGCGAGCGGTACGACAAGCAGCTGACCCTCAGCGACAAGCCGGGCTCGCAGCCGTTCCCCACCGGAATCAGCGACGT
Source organism: Streptomyces sp. NPDC006739 (assembly GCF_042869815.1). Lineage (NCBI taxonomy): Bacteria > Bacillati > Actinomycetota > Actinomycetes > Kitasatosporales > Streptomycetaceae > Streptomyces > Streptomyces sp. NPDC006739. The sequence goes on along the minus strand of NZ_JBIAGM010000033.1, from coordinate 39,927 downwards.
GAAGACGGTACGCCTGGTCCTGCGCTCGGCCACCGGCCTGGCACCGGGCCGCCATCTGGCTCTGGCGGAGGTGGAGTTCTTCCAGCGGTCCTGATCGAGCGATATCGAGCGATACGGAGGCCTCGGCATGCGCGCGAGGAAAGAAGAGCCCCGGTCCCAGGACCGGACCGCCCCGACCCGGGCACCGGGACCGGCTCACGGCCGTCGCACCGGAGCCAGGCTGCCCGGCGGGCGTCCGGCGCCTGCGGCCGTGGCGGCCCTGCAGGCTCGGCGGGCAATCAGGCGGCGGGCCGGTACCCCGTCCTGGGGACGCTGGACGAGGACGGCCAACCGGGAGGGCACCTGAGGGGAGAAAACCCAGGTCAGGCGCCTTTTCGCATGTGTCTAGAAGAAGCCCAGCCTCTTCGGCGAGTACGACACCAGAAGATTCTTCGTCTGCTGGTGGTACACGCTCACCGTCGCCTACGACCTGCGGCAAAGGGTGGAATCGTCTGCCGCTGGGCGGAGTTGGTCCGGATCTTGGTGCGTGATCTGTGGTGTTGACGTGTGAGTCCTGCGGTACGACATGGCACAGGTTGTAGAGACCGTCTTCGGGTGTCCACGTCAGTCCAGGGGGGTGCGTAATAGCAGGTCAGGGCATCGCGGTCCGGGGGAGTCGACGTAGTTGGTGACAGACGTGTGTGAAGCTTCCCCGTGATCTTGGACACTCGATCCTTATGCCGCGAGGTTGTGTTGGTGCCGCTGCCGGGTCTCGGCCGGGGTGAGGTAACCGAAGACCTTGTGCTTGCGCAGTCGGCGGCGGTTGTAGAACGTCTCGATGAAGTCGAAGACCTCGGCGCGGGCGGTGGTCCGGTCGGGCCAGACGCGTGTGCCGATCTCTTCTTTGAGCAGGGCCCAGAAACTCTCCGCGGCGGCATTGTCGAAGCAAGGTCCGGTGCGTCCGCAGCTCTGCCGGAGGCCCAACTCGCGTATGTGGCGGCGGAAGTGGCTGCTGGTGTATTCGCTGCCGCGGTCTGAATGCGCTATGCAGCCGGGCTGGAGACGGCCGCGTCCGGTGGCCATCTTCAGCGCGTCGACGACGGGCTCGGCGCGATGGTGGCCGGCCATCGAGTAGCCGACGACCTCGCGGGTGGCCAGATCCAGCCAGCAGGCAAGGTAGAGCCAGCCCTCGCCGGTGGGCAGGGCGGTGATGTCGCCGACCAGTTTTGTGCCGGGGGTCTCGGCGTGGAAGTCGCGGCCGATCAGGTCGGGAGCCGGCTTAGCCTTCTTGTCCGGCCGGGTCAGCGAACGCCTCCCGCAGCGGTGGGCTCCCTGGATGCCGTGCTCGCGCATCAGGCGGGCGACCCGCTTGCGGTTCACGCGTCGCCCCAGGCGCCGCAGCTCGGCATGGTTGCGCGGGACGCCGTAGGTGTGGCGGGAGGCGACGTGGATGACGGTGATCTCGTGGGCCAGGGCCTCGTCGGCGGCCTGGCGGGCCGAGCGGGTCTTGGCCGCGGCGAGCCAGGCGTAGAAGGAGGAGCGGGCCACCTTGAGCAGTCGGCACAGGAAAGCGACGCCGTGGGTGTGGTCTTCTCCGCCTCGATGAACGCGTACATCTCGTTCACCGATCGCTCTCCTTCGCGAAGAAGACCGCGGCTTTTCGCAGCACCTCGATCGTCCTGGCCTGCTCGGCGTTCTGCCGACGCAACCGCTTGAGCTCTTCGCGTTCGGCCGTGGTGAGCTCGCCCGGGGCGCCCTCGCCCCGATCCGCCTTTGCCTGGCGGTACCAGCCGCGCAGGGACTCCGAGCTGATACCGAGCTCCCGCGCGACCGCGGTGACCGTCGTACCCGAGGAGTCGACGAGCGCGATCGCGTCCCGCTTGAACTCCTCGGTGTACCGCTTCGTGTACTTGCTTCCCACCTGGTGCTACTTCCTCTGGAACCTCAAGATCCCAGTCTCCAGGTGTCCACGATCAAGGGGAAGGCTCACTCAGCAGCCTGACGGAGACTCCGTACGCCGTTCATGCACCGGTCGTCAGCCGTATCAGGCATGCCAGGGGCGCCAGAGAGGATCGTCGGCGATTCATCCTTCTCGTCCGTCGAGAAGAGGATCTTCATGCGCCATACGCAGGCCACGCTCAGCGCACTATCGCCGTCAGTACTCACTGCGCTTCCGTACAGCAGCCACTCGACATCGGCCGTGTACCAGACATGCTGGTCGATCTTGTGCCCGGTGACGTTCTTGACGGAGAGCAACTCGACAGCCGGGGCGGCCAGCCAACTACGCCAGACGATCTCAGCATCAGAAGCTCCCAGACCGGGGAAGCCCCCGTCAGAGTCCAGCGCCTCCACCGCCGTCTGCGCCACCTGTTCACGCATGGCCTCGGACCGCAGCAGTTCCTCCGCAGCGGTTGCGGCTGACTCCCCGGATACCTCGGTGGTGAAGGTTGCGACGACCTCTTTGAAGTCCTGCAACCGCGTCAGTCGGTGTTCGAAGCCGCGGACGTCCTCGTTCATCGGGTACTCGTAGACGGTCCCGTCCCCGAAGTCAGAGGTGTTGTTGGTGACGAAGTAGATGTGCTCGTCGGGGTTGTCCTTCAAAAATTCCAGGACGGAGAACCAGATGGCGACGTCCCGCGCCCCCTCTGAGTGATCGCCCTTGTCGCAGCGCTTCGCCGGCGGAAGCGCCATAGCCTCCCGCGCGAGCGCCTTGAGGGCAACATCCCCGCTGGTCTGGATCACCTCGAAGACGTCTGCATAGGCACCACGCCAGTGATCCAGGAAACGCTCCACATCGATCGGTTCAAGCTTGCTCTCCAGCTTCCAGGGGAGGGTGGGTGGGACAGGTCCCGGGCGGCGGGCGAGGCCACAGGTCTGCACCGTGCCCGGGAACCATCTCCACCTGGGTAGACAGCCAGGTACGTGGCGCTGGCCCGTGCCGATTAGGGTCGGGGTGTGGACCGCAGCATTAGGCAGCCGGGCGAAGCGTTCGCCGGGGAAGTGCAGGGTGAGCTGTCTTCCCGGGCTGCCCGGGCGCTGTGGTGGGGGTCGGCCGCTCTGGTGCTCGCGGTCCTCGGTACCTCGGTGCTCGTCGCCGGCGCGGAGCACGGCCGGCGGCTGTCCCTGGCCGTGGTCTTGGTTCTCGCGCAGGCCTGCGTCCTGAGGTGGCAGGCGCGCGCCCCGATCGCCGTACTGGCCGCGGACGCGGTGGCGGGGCTCGCGGTGTGGGCGCTGCTGCCCGCGGTGACCTTGACGGGGGCGCTGCTCGCGGCGCAGGTCGGGTTGTGCGTGCTGTCGGCGATCAGGCCGCGGAGGGTGTCGGTGCGGGCGCTCGCGGCGATGTGTCTGCCGGCGCCGCTGGCGTTCGGGGTGGGCGGCGGTCCTGGTGTGACGGTCTACCTGCTGGCGGTGGTCCTGGCGTGGACCGCGGGGCAGTGGCGCAGGACGCAGCAGGCACGGACGGGGGCGGAGTTGCGCCGCGCTGTGGTGGAGGAGCGTGTGCGGATCGCGCGCGAGGTGCACGACGTCGTGGCGCACACGCTGTCGGTGATCGTCATTCAGGCGGGCGCTGCCGATGACGTGTTCATCGAACGGCCTGAACAGGCACGTCAGGCGCTGCAGTCCATTGAGACGGGTGCCCGCTCCGCGCTCGGCGAACTGCGACTGCTGCTACGTGCGTTCCGGCCAGATGCGGAGGAGGACGGGCCGGGGGAGCAGCTGGGTCTGGGGCCCCGGCTTGCGCGTCTGGAGGAGCTGGCCGACACGGTGCGGGCGACTGGGATGACCGTGCACGTGCGCCGCGAGGGCACCACCGAGGGCCTGCCGGCCGCGGTCGACCTGGCGGCGTACCGCATCGTCCAGGAGGCCTTCACCAACACCTTGCGCCACGCGGCCGGCGCCGACGAGGTGAGCGTGCGCGTGACTGCCGAAGGTGAGTGGGTGAAGGTCATAGTGGTCGACAACGGGCATACGTCGAAGGGCAGTTGGGCCGCGGTGGGAGCGGGGAGCGGTCTGGTCGGGATGAAGGAGCGCGCACGGCTGGTGGGCGGCAGTCTGTGCGCCGGTCCGCTGGCCCAAGGCGGGTTCGAGGTGGCTGCGCGGCTGCCGGTGGAGCGTGGGTCATGACGGTGCGTGTGGTGGTGGCCGATGACCAGGCCCTGGTCCGTACCGGATTCCGTATGATCATCGACGCCCGGGACGACCTGGAGGTGGTCGGTGAGGCGTCCGACGGCCGGGAAGCGGTGCGGCTGACGCGGGAACTGGCGCCCGATGTGGTGCTGATGGACGTACGCATGCCCGTCGTGGACGGCATCGAGGCGACCCGGCAGATCGCGGAGTGCGGCAGCCGGGCCCGGGTGCTCGTGCTGACCACCTGGGACGTGGACACGTACGTGGTCGCCGCCCTGCGGGCCGGGGCCAGCGGCTTCCTTCTGAAGGACATCCGCCCTGCCGAACTCGTCGACGCGATCCGCCTCACCGCGCGCGGCGACGCGCTGCTGGCGCCGGCTGTGCTGAGCCGTGTCCTCGACCGGTTCCTGCGCATCACGCCCGATCCGGCGCCGCCGCCCTCCCTCAAGGACCTCTCCGGCCGTGAGGTGGAGGTGCTCACCCTGATCGGGCAGGCGCTGTCGAACTCGGAGATCGCCGAACGGCTGCGCCTGTCGGAGTCCACCGTCAAGAACCACGTCACTGCGGTGCTGCGCAAGCTGGGCCTGCGCGACCGCGTCCAGGCCGTCGTCGCCGCCTACGATCACGACCTCGTGCAGCCGCGCCGCTCATGACGGCCTCCGTCTCCTCCTCAAGGAGGAGACGGAGACGCGGTCCTCCTGTGTTCCCAGTGCCGGTCCGTTCCCGGGGCCGATCCCTGGCTGGAGCGCCCGGCCGTAGCGTCGAGGTGTGATCGACGACCTGCCCTGTCTCATGTATCTGCTCGCCCACGACGACTCGGCCGCAGGCCCTTATGACCGTTCCCGGATGGAGCTGCTGGTACGTGCCGCTGCCTTGGTCGACCTCGCGTTGCTCGGCCGGCTGCGGGAGGACGGCGGGACGGTCACCGTGTGCGGCACGGAACCGACCGGACACCCTGTCCTGGACGGGGTTCTGCGCGACACCGTCGCCGGGTACGGCTGGAAGCGCCTCGTGCGCCGCCACCGCAAGCGGACCCTGACGGAGGTGGAGGACCAGCTCGCCGCGGCGGGACTCCTCACCGTGACAGCGCCCCGCGCCCCCTTCGGCACACGGCGGCTGACTGTGACGGACCACACCGTGCCCGCCGTACTCCGCGCCCGCGTGTCCGCGTCACTGCACGGACAGGGTCCCGTGGAGGATATCCCCGCAGCCGACGCCGCGCTGCTGGCGCTGGCCGCGGCGGGCGGCGTCCGCTCGGTCATCTCCCGGCAGGACCAGAAGACCTTCCGGGCCCGTATCGACGCCTGCACGCAGTGTCTCGCCGCCCTCGCGCCCGGCCTGGAGAAAACCGTACGCGCTCTGCCGATGACCATGATCGCCGCGCAGGGCGGCATGGGCGGCAGCTGACCGGATGGGGAGATGATGAGCATGCACCGCCTTTCGACCGCCCTGGGCTGCGCTCTGACCGCCGTGCTTGCCACGGCCTGGTCTGCGGCGCCACCGACAGAGCCCGCCCGGCAAGCCGCTGCCACGACGGTACGCACCCACGACGGCCTGGTGCGGGGCGTCGCCCGCGACGGCTACCGCACCTTCGAGGGCATTCCCTACGCGGCGCCCCCGGTCGGCAGACTGCGCTGGGCGCCGCCCCACCGCGCGGCGCCCTGGTCCGGGGTACGGGACGCGACCCGGCCCGCGAGTGCCTGCCCGCAGTTGGCCGGCGAGGTGCCCGGCGGCAGCACCGACGAGAACTGTCTCCACCTGAACGTCACGACGCCCGAAGGCGCCCGACCGGCACGCCCCCGGCCGGTGATCGTGTGGCTGCACGGCGGCGGATTCACCACCGGAGCGGGCAGTTCGTACGACGCCCATCGCATGGTCACCCGCGGCGACGTCGTGGTCGTCACTCTCAACTACCGCCTCGGGGCCCTCGGTTTCCTCGCGCACAGCGGACTGCCCGGCTCCGGCACCTTCGGCCTGGCCGACCAGCAGGCGGCGCTGCGCTGGGTCCGCACCGAGATCGGCGCTTTCGGCGGCGACGCGCACCACGTGACGCTGGCCGGCGAGTCCGCAGGCGGCTACAGCGTCTGCGCCCAACTCGCCTCACCCGCCGCCACGGGGCTCTTCGACCAGGCGATCATCGAGAGCGGCCCGTGCACAGGCAGCCCCGACCGGCCGTTCGCCCCGTCCTCCGCCCCCCTGCCCACGGCACGCGCCGCGGGGGCGGGCCTCCTGGCGAAAGTCGGCTGCGGCGCCGCCCGCGACGTGATGGCCTGCCTGCGGCGCGTGGACGTATCCCGTCTGCTCGCGGCGCAGGACAGCGACCAACACCCCGCCTACGCCACTGCGTTGCTGCCAGCCGACCCCGCGGCGGCAATCGCCGCCGGCCGCTTCCACCACGTCCCCGTGCTCATCGGCAACAACCACGACGAGGGGAATGGCTGGGCCGCCGGGATCATCCAGGCCGGCCATCGCGTCGCTCCCGGCACCTGGCCCGACGTCGTGGCCGCCTTCTTCCCCTCCCCGGGACAGGCGAAGGCGATCGTCCACGAGTACCCGGTGCACCGCACCGATGCGGGCCCGGTGTTCGGCGCGGTCATCGGCGACGCCGACTTCGCCTGCCCGACGGCGCACACCGACGGCCTGCTCGCCGCCCATGTGCCCGTCTGGCGCTACGAGTTCGCCGACGAGCACGCCCCGCCGCTCACCCCGGGCACGCCGCCGTTCCCGCTCGGCGCACCGCACGCGAGCGAACTGCCCTACCTGTTCGACCTGGGCGGCCGCCCCCGCGACCTGACCACGGCCCAGTACCGGCTGGCCGACACCATGATCGACTACTGGACCCGCTTCGCCCGCACCAGCGACCCGAACAACCCGTCGTCGCCGCACTGGTCCCGCCGGACGGTGCTGTCCCTGGCGCCGGACCACATCGCCCCCACCGGCACAGCGTATCCCCGCCACCACTGCGCGTTCTGGAACACCCTCGGGTGACCACGGAGACGACCACCGTGAAGGCCCGTCAGCTCAGTCGGCGGACCCTCACAGCACACACCTGCAGGGCCGGCCCAGCTCGATGTCGCCCGACGGGTAAAACAACGTCCGGCATCGCAACCGCCGCCATCCACGCCCACACCGATCCGCCCCGCATCGATCCGCGAACGCGATCTGAAACCGCCGCCCTCACTCTGTGAGCACCTGGGCGATCCCTTCCCCGCAGGAGGTGTCGCTAGGGCCCCCGTCCGGTGTCCAGACCCAGCGCCGAGGAGCACTGGGATCGGAAGAATTCACATTGCCGAGCCAAGCAAAAACCCTCCTCACGGACCCTGAGAGGACAGCCATGAACGAAACCGCCGCCAGGCGCCTGACGGGCCTTGCCGCCATCGCCACTGCGGCCGCCTTCATCGTCGAAGTACCCCTGTACTTCATCTACTCCGGCCCCCCGCCGGACTCGAACGTCCTCACCAGGCTGCTCATCGGAATCCTCGCGCTGGCGTTCCTGATCGTCTTCGTGACGGCCTTCCGCGAACTCCTCAAAGAGGCGAACCCCACCTACGAATGGATCGGCACGCTAGCCTTCGCCACCGGACTGGTCTACGCGACGATCACCCTGGTCTCCAGCGGGCTGGAAGCCGGCGCGGTCATCGCCGCCGACCACCCGATCGACCCGACCATTACGGTCAGCGGCACCTACATCCTCTACGGGTCGATCAGCCGCCTCATGCTCGCGCTGTTCCTGACCACCGTGGGCTACGGGATCTCCCGTACGAACCTGCTGCCGCACTGGACCGCCCGCTCTGCTTTCGCCCTGGCATGGCTCAACCTGGCCTTCGTGCCCTCTCTCTTCTTCGGCAACACTCCCGCGCACTTCTACGCGGCGAACGGCTGGGGCACCACCGCCCTGATGGGCGCGATCTTCAGCTACTGGATACTGGCCCTGGGCATCTCCACCTACCGCAGCGCCACACGACCTACCCCAGCCGACTCACCGGCTTTGTAACCCTGACACCGCCCGAGCAGAAGACGGAGCAATGCCCAAGCCCTGCGGGATCGGCCTCGGGTTGGACGCGAAGGGCGTACTTTTCCGAACGATCGACCCACTGATCCAGCCGCGGACCACAAACCCGATCTGGGTGTTGTACTTCCCCTACCAGTGGAGGAGTTGCTCCCCCGACTGGTGCTTGAAGCGGGCCACCCTGACTCTGAATCCGATTGGCGCCAGAAGGCTGCCTTTGATTCGAAGCGTAGGGCGGGCCGTGGACGCACCCCACTTCGTCGCCCAGGGTCCGTGCCAGAGCCCGCTTCGAGCGCGGCCATCTCTTCGAACGCTCCGAGAGCCACGCGGCCTGAACGACCGCATGTGATCCAGGGGCATGACTCCTGCCCCCTCAGCCCGGCGGCAGGCCGGCGCGCCGGGCCGATGAGTTTGCCGGTTGCCTGAAGTCTTCCTTGTGACAAGGCCGCCCCGTCGGCGGATCAAGAATCGCCGGTCCCGTTGTGATGGAGAAGAGATGGAGGCCAGGATGAACAATCCGATTCGGCTGTATATGTCGATGTCGCTAGACGGCTGTATCGCAGGCCCGGACGATCGGCCAGGGCAGGAGCTCGGACGCGACGGTGGACGGCTCTTCAACTGGCTCGACGACCGGGAGTCCGACGGTCCGAGCGGCCAGGTTTACCGCGAAGCGCTGGCGACCGGCGCGGTGATCTCCGGCCGTCGGACCTTCGAACTCGCCGGGCGCTGGCAGGGCGATCACCACGACGGCGTGCCGATCTTCGTCCTCACTCACCAGGTGGATGACGGGGACGTGCCCCCCGGGCACGCGCGTTTCGTCACCGATGTCGAGGACTGCGCCCGTCAGGCTCGCGCAGCCGCAGGGGACCGGCCGGTCATGGTCCACGGGGCGGGGGCGGCCCAGGCACTTCTGCGAGCCGGGCAGGTGGACGAGATGGAGATCCACCTGGTTCCGGTCCTCCTCGGGGACGGGCGCCGGCTGTTCGACCACCTGGGTCGTGTGCACATCGAACTCGACCTCGTCCGACGGCTCGAGGATCGAGACGTGACGCATCTGCGCTACCGGGTGCATCGAGCCGAGGAGGCCGCGTGAAGACGCTCTTCGTCTCCTACCGCGTCACCGACCTGGACCGCTCGCTCGGTTTCTACACTGCCTTGGGCTACGCCGAGCTGGGCAGGGTCGAGGACGACGATGGGGCTCGCCTCGTGATCCTCAAGTTCCCCGACGAACCGGCGGCCTCGCTCGAACTGGTCCACCGCCCCGGCGACGGACCGGTCGACGTGGGCAGCGGTTTCGACCACCTCGCGATCCAGGTGGAGAGGCTCGCCACCACCCTGGAGACGCTGACCGGAGCCGGCCTGAGGCCGGGACCTGTCCAGTACCCGGGCGGCCCCCACGGCCCGAAGACGTCGTGGCTCACGGACCCGGACGGTTACCGGATCGAGTTGGTGGAGTGGCCATCCGGACATCCCGACAGCATCACCGCAGCAGACTTCGCCTGAGCAGCCACCGTCTGCGGAGTGACGTAGCTTCTCCTCGGCGAGTCATTGTCAAGAGTTGTGGATTGACGCTTGGCCTTCAGGCTATGACCCGGCCGCGGAGGATGATGCGGCTGGGGTGGGCCAGGGCGGAGGTGTCGAGCGTGGGGTCGGTGTCGTAGACGACGAGATCGGCGGGGGCTTGGTCAACCAGGCCGGGCAGGCCAAGGTAGGAGCGGGCCGACCAGGAGGCCGCGCCCAGCGCCGCTTCGCGCGACAGGCCCGCACGGACCAGCCATTCAATCTCCGAGATGACGGTGCCGGCCAGGATGGTGACACCGGCCTCGTGTGCGGCCCTCACGTGGGGCAGCATTGCTTCCCATCCGGCCAGCCACCAGTCCCGGCGGGCGCTCGGTTCGGTGGCCCGCCGGCTGGTCGGCTCCGGAGCCGAAGACGCTGAGCGTGGGGACGAACGCGGTGCCTTGGTCCGCCATCCGATCGATCAGGCTCGGGTCCAGGTGCATGCCGTGCTCCAGGCTGTCGACTCCAGCCAGGACGGCGTTGCGACTGCCCTCGCTGGTGCGCGGCGACCCGGCCGCCGATCGTGTGCACGGCCTGGACGACAGCGGTGAGGATGTCCAGCGGCAGTGCGGGTTCGTCATGCCTCCAGTCCCCGATGACCTTGCACCAACCCGAGGACGCGGTGGCCTCCTCCACGGCTGCGTGGACCAGTTCGGCCTCGCTCGCATCTCTTCCGAAGCCGGGGAAGAAACGGCCCGGGTTGGCCAGCCAGCGTCCGGCCGAGTGGACGCGGGGCATGGTGCCGGCGTCACCGTAGTCGCGGGCGCCCCCCGTCTTCTCCGAGGACAACGCCAAGGCGACCGCGTCCCGCTTGAACTCGGCCGTGTACCGCTTACTCATGTTGCTCTTGCTACTCACTACCTGTGACTACTTCCTCCGGGACCATCCGTCCCAGTATCAGGCTGTCCGGCCAGCAGGGGGAACCTCAGTTTCCGGGTTCAGTCCGCGTGGGGTGTTTTTTCTGCGCGAGGGGTGCGCGTAGGACGGTCCGGTGGATCGTGCTGGTGCCGGCGTTGTCGTCCGTGAGGAGCAGGTGGGCGGTGATCTGCTTTCCCGGTGGGCGGCGTGTGACGGAGACTCTGTTGCTGGCTGCGCGGACCAGGGGGAGTCCGTGGCCGCCGACGCGGTGCGGGTCCGGCCTTTTGAACTCGGGTTCTTCGGTGGAGGTGTCCCACACAGTGATGGCCAGCTCGTTGCCGCACAGTCGCAGGGTGCGTCCGCAGGGTCCGGGGGCGTGCCGGACGGGGTTGGTGATGAGTTCGCTGACGATGAGTTCGGCGTCCAGGACGACGTGTTGGGGCAGGAGGGCGCGGCCGGTGCGCGGGACGTGGACGAGGAAGGCGCGTAGGGCTCGGCGCGCGTCTTGGGGGCGGGCGGCGCTGTTGGTCCACGCGGCGCTGTAGCACAGGGGGGGGGCTCACCGCTGCCCTGATCGTCTGCCGCCTGCTTCCTAAGCGGGCTGACCATGTGGGCTCTTTCGTTGTTATTCAGCCCGGATCCACCGGCTTGATTCCCGGTTGATCGTTTCGGGGTCGTGCAGGCCGTGTTGGGGCTGAGTTGCGGATTCGGGCATGGGGTGGCCGCTGGTCTGCCCAGCTCTTCCACTCTGTCCACAGGTCTCGGGCCCTTTCGGGCAGGTCGGTCAGGGAGCGTCAGAGGGCCGGCGGTGCATGCACCGTGCTGAACAGTTGGGTGAAGTCCTCGCTCCAGGGCCAGCGCTCGGGCAGGTGCAGGGTGAGGCGGCGGGCGGAGCGGGCCAGGCGGGCGGGCACGTTGATCAGGCGGTCACGGATGGTGGCGGTGGTCGCCCTGGCATGGAACGCGGAGGCCAGGGCGCCGGCGGCGCGGGTCAGGTTGTGTGCCAGGGCCGCCAGGGCGAGCCACGCGGCGTTGGCCTGGAAATGACCGGACGGCGCGTGGGCGAAGCCGCTGTTCTTGACATCGGCGATCACCTGCTCGACGACAGCGTGCCAGCGGTGATCACGCTCGGCATCCCTCAAGGCGAGCGGGGAGTCGGTGAACGCGGCGTGGTAGCGCCAGGTATCGAAGAGCGTGCCCTGCCCGGCGGGGACGGTACCGGCGCTCAGGCGCTTGACGCGGCGCGCGATCAGTCGGGCGGTGACCTGCTGCTTCTTCGGCTTGGAAGTGAAAGCGGTGTAGCGGATCTCGGCTATCTCGGCGTCGGAGATCCAGCACTGGCCCTCCTCGTCCCAGACCGCTTGGGGATATTTGATCGGTGTCCAGGCGTCTTCGTCGATGCGGGCGATGGTGGCTTTGACGGAGGCGTTCATCCGCATGGTGATGGAGAAGCGGGCACCCAGGGCCCGGCAGGCGTTGATGACGTCGGCGCCGTAGAACGCGGAGTCCGCCCGCAGCACCAGCAGGCCGTTGGCGCCGCAGGCGCGTGCGGTGCGGATGGTCTCAGCGACGAACGCTGCCGCCCCGCGCGCGGAGTTCGAGGGTCCCTTGCGCAGCCTGGTGGCGGCGATCACGGGGGCGGACAGGGGTGTGGAGACGACGCCGAGCAGTGCATTCAGGCCCTTGACCTTGCTGTATCCGTAGCCGGCGCCCTGTTTGGCGTAGCCGTGGGTGCGGCGGATGGTGTCGTCGATGTCCACGTATGCGGCCTGGTCCGCGCCGGGCAGCAGCGGGGTGTGACGGGCCAGTTCGTGCAGGAACCGGCGGGCCACGGCGTGCAGTTGTTTCACATGCCCGTGGGTGAAGGAGCGCAGGAACGACCCCAGCGTGGACGGGGCCCGCACTCCGGAGAACAGGCGGCCCATCGCACCGTGCCGCAGCCGGTCCATGTCGTCGATGCTGTCGGCGCCCGCGGCCATGCCGCCCACCAACGACATCAGTTTCGCCGCTGGGAAGGCGCCGGTGCCGTCCTTCGAGGCGGGCAGCCGGACGTGCTCGCCGGCCAGCTTGGGCAGACCGCACCGCTCGGCCAGCCGCACCACCGGCTCCAGCCCGCCGTACGCGATCAGGTTCGGGTCATCGAACGCGGATGAGACCGCCGCCGCGGCATGGGAAGATCGCATCTCGGAAGTGCCTTGTCGATCCTGCCTGATGTGGTCCTAGAAAAACCCCATCATCGCAAATCGCAAGGCACTTCTTCGTTTCTTGGTGAACCATCCACCGGCATCAAGCCGGGGTGATCCGGACTCAGCGCACCAGGAAGGGGGGTTCTGACAGTACCTGTATCACCAGGGTCTCCCAGATGTCCACAACGCCTGTCAACCTGGCGTTAGTCGAAAGCGCCGACAGCACTCCATGGACACGCACTGCAGCTTTACCTCCATCAGCTCAATTCAGCTGCCGCCCCGAATGCGTGACCGTGTCGGCGCGTTCTGACACGACAGAAGGAACGGACACCAATGACGGACAACCAATTCACCACTCACACGGAACTTTTCGATCTGAGCGGGAAGTACGCACTTGTCACTGGCGGCACCAAGGGCATTGGGATGATGATTGCGCGCGGCCTTCTCCAGGCGGGCGCCCGCGTCGTCATCAGCTCACGTAATGCGGACACGTGCGCGGAAGCACAGCAGCTGCTATCCGAATTCGGCGACGTCCAAGCAATTCCCGCCGACCTGTCCAGGCACGACGAGTGCCAGCGCCTCGCTGATCTCGTCATGGCCGACTCGGAACGCCTGGACATCCTCGTCAACAACGCGGGAGCGATGCGTAGCGAGCCGCTGGAGACGTTCCCGGACGAGGCCTGGGATGCAGTGCTCGACCTCAACCTCAAGTCGCCGTTCTGGCTGGTGCAGGCACTGCTTCCCGCACTTCGCAGGGCGGGAACCGCCGATGACCCGGCACGGATCATCAACATCGGCAGTATCGCCGCCATCCACGTCGCCCAGGCGCCCACCTACTCGTACGCCAGCAGCAAAGCGGCTCTCCATCAGCTCACCAGAGTGCTTGCCCGGGAGCTGGGTCCACAGCACGTCACGGTGAACGCGGTAGCACCGGGAGTCTTCCCGTCTCAGATGATGGGGGCCACGCTCGATGCCATCGGCGACAAGATCGCGGCGGCGGCCCCACTGCGCCGGCTCGGCCGCGACGACGACATGGCGGGTGCCGCTGTGTTTCTCGCCAGCCGGGCTGGGTCCTACCTCACGGGCGCCATCATCCCGGTAGATGGCGGCACCGCGACGACTGCAACGGGTACTCCCCCCGTCATGGGCCACTGATTAGTACGGCTGAACGGGCCTATGGTAGGGGGATGGCCACGATGGATCCACGCACCGAGATCCGGGAGTTTCTCAGCTCGCGTCGCGCCCGCATCGCACCCGAGCAGGCGGGCCTGCCCGCTTACGGCGGCAACCGCCGGGTCAAAGGTCTGCGCCGCGAGGAGGTCGCGCTGCTCGCGGGGGTATCGGTCGACTACTACGTGCGCATGGAGCGCGGCAGCCTCGCCGGTGCCTCCGACGGCGTGCTCGACGCGTTGGCCTCTGCCCTGCAACTCGACGAGGCCGAGCGCGACCACCTGTTCCACCTCGCGCGCCAATCGAGGGCGCCCCGCAGCCCACGCCGGCGCATGCCTGCCGTGGCGGTGCGCTCGACGCTGCAGCAGGTGCTCGACGCCATCTCCGATGCGCCGGCCTGGATCGGTAACGGCCGTTATGACGTGCTCGCCATGAATCAACTCGCTCGCGCGCTGTATTCACCGGTGCTGGCCGATTCGCGACGGCCTGCGAACACAGCGCGGTTCGTCTATCTGAAGCCCGAGGCGGCCAGAGATTTTTTTGTCGATTACGACCAAGTCGCCGGTGCCGTGGCTGCGAAGCTGCGCATGGAAGCCGGCCGCAATCCGCACGACGAGGAGCTGATCGCCCTGGTCGGCGAACTGTCAACGTGCAGTGAGCTATTTCGGCAGCGGTGGGCATCTCAGGACGTGAGGCTGCACCGGTCCGGCCGTAAGCGTATGCACCATCCGGCCGTGGGCCAGCTCGACTTGGACGTCGAGTCCCTGGAACTGCCCGCCGAACCCGGCCTGCACCTCAACATCTACACCGCACCCGCGGGCACACCGACCGCTGACAATTTGGCGCTCTTGGCGTCGTGGGCGGCCACCCAACAGACGCTGGCGACCGAGCTCGAAGCACACAACGGATAGTCCAACCCCTTCAGCCGTACTAGGGTCCATTTTCCCGGCCAGCTTGGGCAGACCGCACCGCTCGGCCAGCCGCACCACCGGCTCCAGCCCGCCGTACGCGATCAGGTTCGGGTCAACGAACGCGGATGAGACCGCCGCCGCGGCGTGGGAAGATCGCATCTCGGAAGTGCCTTGTCGATCCTGCCTGATGTGGTCCTAGAAAAACTCCATCATCGCAAATCGCAAGGCACTTCTTCGTTTCTTGGTGAACCATCCACCGGCATCAAGCCGGTGGATCCGGGTTCAGACGTTCGTGTGCGGCTTGTTCGCCCGACGTGTACCCGTGCCGCCGGGCATCACGCCGACGAGTGGCTTCCGTCACCCCCGTACAGGGCCGGGGCCGGCCTCGAGCAATGCGTCGCAGGCCGGACGGTGGGTGTCGGCGGTGGGCGAGGTGGACTATCTGACCGCGGCCCGCCTTGGGGACGCATTGGGGGCCGCAATCCTTGGTGGCGTCCGGTGGGTGGAGGCGGATTTCCGCCGGGTCGGTTTCTGTGGCGGTGCCAGGCTGAACGTCCTGCTCGCAGCCCGCAGCCATTCTCTGGACGCGCACGTGCGTTCTGCTGTGTCGGGACCGGTGGCTCCGGCGGTCGATCGGTTGTTCCGCCTGACGGGGGCGGGCTTTCTGCTGCTGCGGGGGAGTGATCATTACCGTCCGGGCTGCGGTCGGGCACGTTGCGGCGCGCGCCCTTGGTGGCCTCATGCGATGTGACGTTTGTGGTCTGTGAGACGCTGTGATTCACGGGCTGGTCATGCTGGCTCCGGCAAGGCCCGTTCCCCCCGTACGGGCCTGTGCACGCGGGGCGGGCGGGCGTACCCCCCCGTCGCCTGCCCGCCCCGCACCCCGCCCATCCCACCTGTGTGCCGCACCCGGCTGCCTCGGGTGGAAGCGCGCACGGCGCGGCGAAGGGCCGGTTGTCAGGCGGGGTCGGTGGGTCCGGTCGTGAACCGCTGGGCGGCCTCGCGCAGTTTGACGTTGTGGTGCTGGCCGGTGCGGCGCAGCACGTGGAAGACGTCGTGGTCGTTCAGGTGGTGGCGTTCCATGAGGATGCCCGTGGCTTCGCCGATGGCGTGCCGGGTCGTAAGGGCGTGCTCGAGCTGGTCGACGGTGCGGGCGTGGGAGGCCAGCAGCCGGCCCGTGGTCTCGATGTCTCAAGGCCGCCGCCAAGGCGGGTGTCGCGGACACTACAGGCCAAGAGCACCCCGGATCGGGAAGATCCGTTCGGGACGGGCGCCCCGGCCCTAAGAACAACGATTAGAGCGGCGAGCGGCTTCGAGGCACCCGCGCCAAAGGGCTCACAACCCCGTACAGCTGGTTGAACGTGTCCCGCAATACAGGGCGGTCTGGTGGTGCGGCCGTCACCAGCGTCTGTTCCAGAAGTTGACGACGGCGCTGACGTGTCGCTTCGAGCACGCACTTTCCGGCGCCAGTGAGGGAGAACTCGCCGGAGGGGAGGCGCCGGACCAGCGTGCGCTGGCCCAAGCGGTCAAGCAACCGGGTCGCCCATGAGGCGCTGACGCACAGGTCCCGGGCAATCTGGTCAGGATCGGTTGGCTCGCTGCCCAGGGCGAGCAGAACTCGCATCTGTTCCTCGGAAACCGTGGGGGCGACGTCCTCATGAGCCTGCTGCCACAACGTGATCACCGCTTCGGCAACGTGTTCCGCAGCAGGACTCGCTTCGGCACGTTCGGGTTCTACGGACATGGCTTCCCCTTTCCTCGATGCCGGTGAGTAGGCGCTTACCCGACCGAAGGACCGTCAGCCCCGCCTATGTGTTCGAAAATGCTATGAGCTGGGGTGTAAGGTCAATAATATGTAGAATTGATCAGTCATCTGGGTGACGCAATCCTTGTTTTAGGGACCGATATTTCTCTCATTCCGAGAATTGTCGCCGCAGTGGCTTGCAAGGTTCGTCACGGCATCTTGCGCGGCGTCGTAGACGTCAAGAGTCCTATCGGCGCCGGTGAGCTTCAGTAGCTGTCGTAGCTGCCCCTGTGCCCTGGCCAGCGCCAACCTCGCGCCGGGCTCATGCGCGTGCCGACGGGGCGCCAGAGCCGCGTTCAGGCCGGCTGGATCACAGAATGGGACACCGGCGAGGTCCAGCACGATGAACCGCTCGCCGGAATCGATGTGAGGTTCAAGAACTCGGTTCGAAACATCGGTCCAGTCAGGTAATGCATGTCGCCACTGAAGGAAGCCACCAGGCAGCGGTTCGACATAGGTATTTGTGGCCGAAGGGACACTGGACATTCAGACGCCCTCCCCCTCATTCTCCACGGCACGCAGGTCGCACCCGTGAAGTTGTGCTTGCCCTAAATATCCCCGCCGACGGGCATCTCGCCCAACCACACCTTCACCTCAACCAACGTCATGCTCCTTGGCCCGCCGATCGATAAGCGGATGACTTCTCAGTGCAACCCTGGTGAAGCCGACGCCGTGCACCGAGAGCACGGCGACGCACCAGCACGAAATCCGCCATCTCCGCAGAATTAGAGCAGTAGCACCAGCGTGAAGACGACCAAGGATGTGACGGTCATCCCGCCTGGTCGCTCCGTCACCCATCCAGCGGAGCCAGGGCATCCGCGGTGGCTGAGGGGGTACGCGACGCACCCAGCGGACATGAAGCGAAAGGAGCGCTCAAATGAACCAGCCGTGGGATCGGTTCCTGGGACGGGTGCGTGAGAACGGTGCGTACACCACCGACAAGGAAGCGGAAAGGGTCGTCCGTACGGTCCTGCTTGCACTAGGGGCCCTACTTGACGGCGAGGCCCGCACGGAGTTGGCAGCGCAGCTACCGCCGAGGTGCAAGCCACTTCTGCTCGATCCGCTGCCAGCCACCAGGCCAATGACACCGACGGAGTTCGTCGCGGCGGTGGCCCTACTGATCGACGGTGCAACCGAGGAGACTGCGCGCTGGGATACCAGCGCGGTCCTCAACACCGTGGCGGACTCCGTCGACAGCCAGCTTGTTCAGCAGATTCTCGCCCAATTGCCTCCTGGCTATGGACTGCTGTTCGGCCATCCGGTTCGCACCTGACGAGCCGCTCGCCGGCCTGTGCTCGCCGCGTCTGGAGCCGCCCACCCGAAGAGCGGAGCCGGATACAGGCGAGGAGGGGTATGTCGAGGAGGTGACATTGCCTGAAGACATGAACGGAGGCGGTGTCGCGCGAGTGGGCGCGCGACCCTACGCCGAAGTCGAACGTGCACTTGACGACCTGGCGGTCCACCGAAGGGTGTGCTCGCCACAGTTCTCCATCGGGGCGGCTGCGGCATACGAGTGGGCGCTCGGGCGTATCGAGGATCCTCCGGTAACCGGTCGAGGTGGCCGGGGGGCTCTTGACCTGCCGCAGTTGACATCTGAGTTGAACGCGACTGCTGCTCTCCTCGAAATCCCTGAGGATCAGCCCGGCAGCCTCGAGTTCCTGCGCGGGGTGCGCACGGCCCTGGCGTGGGTGTGCGGTGATGACCGCGCCTCTGCGTCCGACAGGGCACGGGGTAGGTGAGCTGCCGTGATCGCCCCTCTGGAGGCCGTCGTCGAAGAGGCGGGCGTACAGCGGCGAAGGCGGGCGCGGACACGCCCAAGCAGGACTGAGTCCTCGGCGTCGCCATGGTGAGCAGGAGCGCCGTCATCGCGAGGTGCGTGGCCCGCCCGCTATGCCCTCAGCAGTTACTGCTGGGGGCCCATCGCCGTGTCTCACGTAGCGTCTGGAGGCGCAGTCTCACGGTCATGGTCCGAATCCGATAGAGCCTCGTTTCAAGTCGCGCGGTTGAGTCGAAGCCGCACCGGTACTTGCGCTGCCGTCCGTCGCGGCCGTGTCGCTACCGGCTGGCCAAAGAGAGGATTGCCTGCGCGACCTGGTCGGCGCCGCCGAAGTCCTGGGCGATAGAGGAGAACGAAGGTGCCCCGTCGCATGCCCAGCGGACAGCGTTATTGATCTCAGTGGTCAGTGACCGTACTGCGGACCTAAGGGTGTCGCTGCTCGCAGCCGCGGCCGTGATGCGGCTGCGAATGCGCTCCACCGCGAAATCCTCGCCCCTACGGTGCCATGCGAGGATCTCCTCTCGGCGCAGCACCGCCTCCGGCCAGGGGATGCGCAGCCGGTTGTCGCAGCCCAGGGCGACCAGGTCCCCGTTGAACACCTGACTTAGGTTCTGCGGCGGCAGTAGTACCGCGTTCCGGCCCAGGGCGGCCAGTTCGAGGATGGTTGTCAGTCCCGGAGAGGTGAGGACTCCGGCAGCGCGGGCGAGGAGTTGGGTGAATTCCGCATGGGGGCAGCTGCGGGTCTCCACGGTCAGTCTTGCGGGAGGGGCTGGTACCGATGTGGGCTCGACGTTTCCGGTGATGACTACGTGGGTCGCATCCAGGTCGGCCAGGGCATTGAGCGCCGCTTCGAGGACCAGCCGCTGGTAGGAGTGATCCCCGGCGTGGGTAAAGGGCGAATGCAGTCCGCCGAGGTTCACCACGGTGTAACCGCCATCCGCGCCCGGGTCTGCTGCGGAGCGCGGCACCGGTTCTTGGGCCGCCTCAGGCACGATGGGCGCAACCCACACCAGATTTTTCACCCGGGCCAGAGCACGGTCGGCCGCAGGAGGCAGCGGGAGCGTCCGCTGTGCACAGTACAGCGCGACATCGACCGGCAGCGGATCGTGCTCCGTCCACAAGAACGGCAGGCTGTCGATGTAGACCACAGGGCAGCCCGCTACCTGCAGGGTGGTTGCCAGCACAGGGTCGAGCACGACAACGGCCAAGTCCACGGCGGTTTCGGCCACCAGTGTCGCCACCCCCGCAACATCGCGGCGGGGGTCGACGCGCCGCCACTCGGTGATGCCGTGCCCGGCTAGGACAGGGCGGCCCAGCTCGGTGCCGACCCCGATGACCTCCAGCGCGGCGCGGGAAGTGAGAGCCTGCAGCACACTTGAGAGCTTGCCAGCGCTTCCCCAGCCGAAGTCGACCGCTGAAACGATGATCCGCAATGGACGGCTGCTGTGCCGGGCCGCGGTGACAACTGTGCCCTCGCCCAAATGCCCACTCCCCACTCGCCAGGCTTACGCGATAAGACCAGGGTTCCAATGCCACGGTGGGTGACAGCTCAATCCAAGGTTCAGCCCCTCGAAGGAGTCGACCGCTGTAACGAGTGAGCGCCCGACCAGCCGGTCTCTGAACCGTTCCGGGTTTGATCGAGACTCTAGGTCGTGACTGTGACCTGGGATTTCGTGGCTTCGCGGTAGTGCTTGGTCTCGTATTCGGCAGATGGGATGTGCCCTATTTCGCCGTGGAGCCGACGGTGGCAGTACCAGTCGACCCACTCGGCGGTGGCCAGCTCGACCTATTTTGACAGAGAGGGCTTCGGATCCCGGCCGCCTCCTTGGTAGTGGTGGCGAGATTTCCGCGGGCCGTCGCTGCTGGGTCGGTTACTTCAGTGTGATGGTGGCGTTGTGGTCGCTGCCGACGTTGCCGGTCACGCTGAACAGGTGGGTCGAGGAGCTGTAGCTCACCGAGCCGACCGACCCGTCGCTCGCGGTCGCCGGCGGCGCGGAAGGCGCGTAGCCGTGGACGGTGACCGAGTGTTCGTTGTTCGCGAAGGCGATGGTGGCGTTGACCGTGCCGGAGTCGGACAGGGTCGGTGTGGTCATCGGACATCCCCCTGGCACGGCGCCGAGTTGGCGACGCAATTGTGGCACCCAGCACCCATGGCGGAGCCGTAACACGGCGCGACGCCCATGCCGCCGACGGAAGTTTCACCCGCCACTGTGACCGGCAGCTGCAGAGACCGGCCGCTTCCCGCAGGCCTGCAGCCAAGGGCGGGGTCAGATCGTCCCGCACAGCTTCGCGAGCGCCTCGTTCAGCCGGATCTCACCCTCCTGCTGGGTGCGGCGCTGCCGGACGTAGCCCATGTGCGTCTTGAAGGGGCTGTGGCCCTCGGCGACGGGCACGTCGTCGCGATCCCGACCAGCGGGCAGACCGCACCGAGGACAGTCCCACGCCTGCGGGACCTCCGCCTCGATCGCGAAGTTCAGCTGCGTGTGGTGCCGTTGCCGCACCAGAACGACACTGTCGCACGCGGCGCGAGGTCACCGCGCTCCGGCTCCCCGAGCGCGGACCCGATCCGTGCGCCCCTGATGTTGCCGCGTCCCTGCGCCATGATGCTCTCCCTCGGCCATGGCGTCCACGCCTTGGATGTGCATGGGATAGGCCCAGAGTGCGGGCACCCTCTGGTAGAGCATTCCCCGGCCTGCCCCCAGCACAAGGTGGCCCGCCCGGGACGGCTCTCAGGCCGACCAAGGCGCCGGCTACTTGACATTACCGAGTACCAGGAACAGTCTTGTAGTCGTGACCTCCAGCCATGACCCGCAACTGCTCAAAGGTGTCCTGTCGCTCCTGCTGCTGCACCTGTTGGCGGAGCGGGAGTCGTACGGGTACGAGGTGGTCCAGCGCCTGCAAGGGGCCGGATTCGCCGATGTCCTTGAGGGCACCGTGTATCCCGCCCTGGCCCGGCTGGAGCGGGAAGGGCGGCTGGCCTCCCGGCTGGTCGCCTCCTCCAGCGGTCCGGCGCGCAAGTACTACCGCTTGACCGGCGCCGGGCACGAGGCCCTGGCCGCCGGTGCCGCCGGCTGGGCCCGGCACGTCGCCGCAGTCGAAGCCGTCCTGTCCCGTCCCCTGTCCGCCGCTCCGCAGAAGGGCTCCTGACATGCCGAACGCCGTCTCCTGGTACGACCGGCTGCGCGTCGAGTGGGTCGTCTGGTCACTCGACCAGCGCCTGTACGACCTGCCGAGCCGCACCCGGATCGCCCACCGGCGCGAAGTCCGCGCCAACCTGCTGACGGCCGCCGCGGAGGTCGGTGCCGCTGAGGCGCTGCACCGCCTTGGCAGCGCCCGGGAGCTGGCCGCGCAGTACCGGGACGCCGAGTTCGGTGAGGGCCCGCGGCACTCGTGGTGGGCCGCCGCGCTCTTCGCGCTCACCGCCCCGCTGGTCCTCAACTTCTTCCTGAGCGAGGCGGCCGACGCCTACGAGCAGGCCATCACCACCGCGGGTACGCACGCTGACGGCAGCTACACCTGGGCCGGCGTCACCTGGCTCCAGAGCCCGCTGACGTTCGACCTGCACCAGGGCCAGGCCACCCACGTCGGCGGGGCGTACACGCCGCTCACCTATGTCCTGCTCGTCGCCGGAGCAATCGCCTGCGGTCGCCTGTGGCGGTTGCTGCCTGTGTGGCGCGGCAACCGCACCGGTATCAGCGCAGGTGCGCAGTGAAGTTACGGCGGGGCTCCGGCCGCCCCTGGACCGCCGTGTCGGCCGTCGCCGTCTCGCTCCTCATCCTTGGCGCGGCTCCCGCCGCGACCGGCGCCCCTCCCGCGCCGGACCCCTCGGCGCGTCCGGTACTACGCTGCGTGCGCTGCTCGACTCCGTCGTCGCCGCCGGCGTTCCCGGGGTCCTGGAACGCACGCAGGACGGACGCCGGGTCATCTCGGCCACCGCTGGGGTTGCCGACCTGGGCACCGGCGCACCGCTGCGGCCCGACGCCCGGTTCCGGGTCGGCAGCATCACCAAGACGTTCGTCGCCTCCGTAGTGCTCTGAGCCGGGGCCTGGTCGGTCTGCCGGAGCGCCACCGTCGGGTCACCCGGGAAGCTCTTCGAGCAGCGGTTTTCACGAGCTGGGGCGGGTGCCGCTACCTGCGTGCCGAGCTGCCCGTCGCAGGCCTGCCCCACCTCGCCGGCGTCCAGATGAACGACACCGCCGCACCGCCGGGCAAGCACCTGGAGGTCCGTCGCGGCGGCCGCGTCCTGGCCCAGGCCGCCCTGGAGCGTCCCATCGACGGGGTCGGCTTGATCCGCAGCGTCACCGTCGCCCCGTACGCCCGCGGCCAGGGCCAGGGCCTGGGTCTTGGCCTGGTCGGCAACGCGCTGGACGTTCTCACCGGCCTGGGCGCCCGCGAGGCGATCGTCTACCTGGACGAACTCCCCGCCGACCCGGAACGGGACCCGGTCGCCGCCCTGCGCACGTACGCGGCTTCCGACTTCACCGAAGTCGATCGGCTGCTCACGTTCACCAGGACGCTGGCGCCGCGTTAGCGGGCGTGGGCAAGATCCGCCCGCTGGCGCTTCTCCTGACAGCGGGCCAGGCCGCCGAAACCCCGCAGTTCACAGGGATGGTCCCAGCGGTTCTCTCCTGCAGACCGGGGCGAGCCCGTGTGCCGGTTGCAGACCAAGCCTGTGGGCGGGGAGGCGATGGCTCGACCGAGCTGTTCTTCGAGATCACTGCCGCCCCGCGTCGTTCGTGCACCGCTGGGACGTCCGGCCGGGTGTACGGTCAGCCGCCCTGGCCGGCGCTGCCCACCGGGCCGACCGTCACCCGGGAGGTGGTCTCGTCCGTGACGGGCAGCGTGGCGGCGCCGGGCCACTTGAGGGTGACCGTCTTGGTCTCGTTCGGCGGCGTCACCCGCAGCCCCGTGACGCGGACGCCGGAGCCGCCCGTGTCGTTGGCCGGGTAGTGGATGCCGAAGGCGATCGACTGCCCGTTCCTGAGGACCGTCGAGGTAGCCTTCTGGCCCGTGCGCTTCGCGGACAGCGAACCCTCCCTGAGCTGCAGGTCGACACCCGCGTAGCCCGAGATCGTGCAATTGTGGCCACCATGGTTCTTCATCGTCACCGTGACGCTGCGGTCGGGATCGCCGTCGATGGTGCTGTCCACCGCCGTGATCTGAAGCGCGTCGGTACGGCATATGGCGGCCTGGCCGGTCCCGTCCGCCGCGCCCTGCGCGGATGAGTTCTTGCCCGCCGAGCCGTTCCCGGCGGAGCCGGCGCCGTCGGAGGCCTGCGCGCCGCCGCCCTTGCCGGAGCCGTTGCTCGCTCCCGCACCGCTGTCCGCGGAAGCAGCGGTGGACGCGGCCGACGGGCCACTCTGTCCCGTCGTGCCGCCGCCATCGTTCTGACAGGCGGTGAGCGAGAGGCTCGCGGTGACGGCCAGAGCGGCGAGGGTGAGCTTGTGAACGCGCATCGTCTTCTTCCTCGGGTCGGTTGTGCGGACGGCCGCTCGGTACCGTCCTGGACGCCTCCGCACGAAGCGGTGGGAGTCGGTACCGGCGAGCGTTTCTGAACAACAGGACTGGCCAGTCACCGCGAGCCGTTCCCCCGATCGCCCGCTGGATACATGCCTGTTACACGCGCCGTGGCACAACACACGCCACCACCGGCCGCGCCCCTGCCCCGCCTGCCAGAGACCAGCACCCGCTGGGACAGACCTGTGACCCGGTGGATCTTGACCAGCTGCCATGATCGTCACGGGGGCACGTCAGCCGGCCAGCGTTGCGGTCATTCATCTGCAAGGCCGCGCTCGCAGCCGTCCGGCGGGATTTGCGGGGCGGCCCCTGCCCAGGGCGCTGCGTGCGGGGGCCGCCCGAGCCCTGCAGTCCTGTCAGCGCAGAGCACTATGACGCTAAAGCCCAGGTCGTGGGATCGCTCGTCTGGCAAGTCGGCCGGGTGACCGCGGAATAGCGGCAGTATTGCGGCGTCTTGGACGTGCCCGCAGTGAGGGTGAACCGGCCCGGCTGCTGCTCGGCCAGCCAGCCGTGGACCACCAGACGTTTCGCCCCCGAACGCAGTGCCTCCATCCGCGATGGCACCACGTCCATGGCTGCTGGCAGCCTGGGGCTGGGCGAGGGCTCCGCAGCTATGCCCATTCCATGCCGAGTTCCCGTAGTGCGTCCAGCTGCTCCGCGGTGAGTTTGTCGCGTCTCGATTTGGTGTTCGAGACCCATACGTTCAGCTTCACGGCCACGGGCTCGGTCTCGTCGTCGACGGTGATCTCCACGATCGCGCCGCGTGGGACGGGCCGACGGCCTTCCCGTTCGATCCACTGGGTGAGGGCCGCGAGGCCGCGCTGGAATGCCTGCTGTGCCTTGCTGGGGCCCTTTGCCGCGCGCCTGACCGCAGGGGTGGGAGATGGCGCCTCAGTGGGCTTGACGCCGAGCCGGGTCAGCCGTGTCTGCTGTTCGGTGGACAGCAGCTTCCAGGTGGCTGGCTTGCGTTGTTGGAGCCATCGTCCGAGGTCGTCGCCTTCGAAGAGGGCGCCGGGTGCGATGTCGGGCAGTACCCCGCCGGGTTCGTCCTCCGCGAGGTGGGTGAGGATGCGGTAGTGGCGTTGCTGTCCCTTTTCGCGCAGGATCCGGTACATCGTGGAGATGGAGCAGTGGTAGCGCCCGGCATCCAGCTCGCGGGCCCAGATCGGTGCGGGAGGGAGTTCGGCGTACTCGACGCTGTTCATCAACTCCAGTACCGCAGCCCGTTCTTCTGTCGTCAGGGCTGAGGGCTGGACCTGCGGCGAGCGGGGCCTGCGCGGCGGCGCCGGACGCAGCCGGCGGTAGTGGGTGACCCTTGAGCGGCTGGTCAGCCGGCAGGCGGCCGTGATGCCCAGCCTGCCCTCGATGGCCGTGAACGCCTCGTCGACCACCGGGTCGGCGGCAGCCTTCAGTCCGCGCCCTCGGAGATCATTTCCAAGAGCGCAGAAGCTGTTCCCATTACTTCCAACGCGGCCTTGTTCCGGGCCAGTTCCTTCACCAGCCGTTCCACATGGCGGCGCAGCTTCTCGTTCTCCGCCTCGGCGGCGGACTTCTTCGGCCGGGCCGGGCTGGTGCGCTCGTCGACCAGCTTCTCGAGTGCCCCGGCATCCCGCGCGGCCCGCCATTCCTTGACGTGTGAGTGGTACAGGCGCTCGCGGCGCAGGACCGCGCCCTTCTCGTTCTTGGGCGCGGCGTCGTACTCGGCCACGATCCGCAGCTTGTACTCGGGACTGAAGGAACAGCGCTTCGGCCGGGGAGCCGGATCGGACTCGGCGGGGGTGGTGCTGGTCATGAGGGGGTGATTCTCCTGTCGTGCCCTCTCAGGCTAACCCGTCGAAGCGGGACGTCTCACCCAAGGCTGACAGAGAGGGCTCCCCGGTCCCGTCGTTCTATCGCGGATCCAGTTCCGGCGTCCTCAAGCAGCTCGCGACGGCCGTCGGCCACAGTGCACGGGGCCTGCTCGATGAAGACCTTCCGCGCCTTCAGGCGTGGTGGGCTTGGCGGCTGGATGCGACGGCCACAGCGATCGAGCCCGCCTCGCGGGCCGAGCTGACCGACACCCTCCCGGCGCTCGCCGCCAGCGGGCGCCTCCCCGACGAGTGGATCCTCCGGCAGTTCCTCGTCCTGCTGCGCCCTAGCGGCCAACTGCGCCCGGACGCCACCACCTTCACCTACCTCATCCGCGCCGCCGGTACCCACACAGAGCAGGTCCTGCTCCTCCTTAAAGACTGTGCGAGCAGGAAGTACATCCCGACCCGGGACGGCAGATCACGCAGCCGCCGCTGCACCGTCCGCGTCTGCGTCAGCACCGCGTCCACGAGCTCGAACGGCACCACGGCGGTCAGCTCTCCCAAGTGACCCGGGGCGAACCGGCCCGCGGCCACGGTCTCCGTACGAGTGATGGCCGTCACCGCGGACGGCAGGGCAGAATGAATCCGCAACGGAGCTCCTCACGTACAAGCTGTCTTGGTCGACTGCCTGTACCAACGAGCTCCGTTGTGCTTTCGCGTCGAACCCTCAACGTGCTTGCAGGACCTGCGGAAACGCCAACTACCCGGCCTTGGGGGAGGCCCCCCTTCCCAGACTCCGTCGGCATGACATGGGATCTCTCTGTGTGAGATCGGCTGTCCTGATCGCGTTCATCGATACGGGGACATACGAACTATCACTTGAAGTGAGCACATCACTATGGCACCTTCCATGCAGCAGTGAACGCGACGCGCGCCATACATCCCATCACTGGACTGCCTGGTCTTCTGTGTATCCCTTCGTGAGCGCTGGCAGGCAGGCCCTCTCGCCATTCCTACGGGAGGTTCACATGCGAACATCGATGTCGGCGCCAGGAGACAGCAAATCGGGCAGGGCGGGAGCGGGGCGGCGGGTGGTACGGGCGGCGGTGGCAGCGCTGGTAGCCGTCGCGGCGGCAGTCGCGGCGATGTTCGTGACGGCGCCGGCGTCGGACGCGGCCACGCCGCACGCCGCCCCGAGCAACCCGTATCAGCGTGGCCCTGATCCCACCGTGGCCGGTATCGAGTCGACGCGCGGTCCGTTCGCCACGGCGCAGATGGGTGTGGCGCCGGGCAACGGCTTCAACGGCGGGGTGGTCTACTACCCGACGGACACCAGCCTGGGCACATGGGGAGCATTGGCGATCGTGCCGGGCTACACGGCGCGGTGCGCCGACGAGGAGGCGTGGATGGGCCCGTGGCTCTCCTCCTTCGGGTTCGTGGTGATCTGCGTCGAGACCAACAGCCGCACCGACGGCGCCGATGCCCGGGCCGCCGAACTGCTGTCGGCGCTGAACTGGCTGACCACGCGCAGCCCTGTCAAGGCGGAGATCGACCCGGATCGGCTGTCCGTACTCGGACACTCCGCGGGCGGAGCAGGAGCGATCATCGCGGCGGAACGCCAGCCGTCGCTGAAGGCGATGATCGGCCTCGCCCCCGGATTCCCCGGCAACGGCCTGAGCATGGCCACCGACACGGTGCCGAGTCTGGTCATCGGCGGTCAGAACGACACGGTCGTCACCCCGTCGTATCTCAGCGGCTTGTACGCCACCCTGCCGAAAACCACGCAGAGCGCTTTCGGCCAGATCGCCGGAGCGGACCACGTGTACTACACCCGTCCGAACAACGTGGAGATGAAGCTGCTGATCCCGTGGCTCAAGTTGTTCGTGGACGACGACACCCGCTACACGCAGTTCCTCTGCCCGGCCCTGCCGGACCCCTCCAGCATCTCGGCCTACCAGCCGAAGTGCCCGTACGCGCCCCCGAACGGCCCGACGCCGCCTGCCAGCGGCGGGCCCGTCCACGCGGTGGGTGCGGGCAAGTGCCTGGACGTGCCGGGCCTCAGCACGACAGCGGGCACGGGGATGGACATCCACACCTGCAGCGGCGGGGCCAACCAGTCGTGGACGCGTACGTCCTCCGGCCAGTTGACGGTGTACAGCGGCAGCTCGACCATGTGCCTGGACGCCAACGCGCAGGGCACCAGTCCGGGTACGAAGGTGCAGATCTGGCCGTGCAACGGCAGGGCCAACCAGCAGTGGAACGTGAACGCCAACGGCACGATCACCGGAGCGCAGTCCGGGCTGTGCCTGGACGTGACCGGCGGGTCCACCGCGGACGGCGCCCTGGTCGAACTGTGGACCTGCAACGGCGGAACCAACCAGCACTGGACACTCGGATAGCCCGATAGGCGGCGCCGCTTCACCCAGGCAACCGAATGGCCAGGGCAGGTTCCCTGGAGGCGTCACGACCGACGACCGGCAGAGACCCGCGGCCGTACTTCGAAACCAGCGCGCGCTCTCGCGGGTTCCGCCTGAGTGACGTCCCGGCGGCCAACGCCACGACGGTCCCGACGGGCCGATCGTCGCCAGGCCGGCCTCTTTGGCGGCCGCGGCGATCAGCCCGACGCAGACACGTGCCGTGACTCCGCCGCGGTGCAGGGTGTGAGGTGTGCGCGTTCGGTGCGGGAAAGGGGCATGGCCGTATCAGGTGCGGCACCACCGAGGGCACGCTGCTGGCCCACCTGGGACTGCAATGGACCCACCAGATTGGCCCCTCGGGCGGACCGCAGGAGACACGAGTCCGCCCCGTGAGCCGACGGCGAGCCTCCGAAGAGACTGTAGGCACAGAAGGGACCACCCGATGGGAAACCCGATCGCCAACACACGTGGAACGCCAGCCATGATGACCAGACTGCTGGCGGTGTTCGTACTCGCCGCAGGAATTCTGGCGGCCGGCTCGAACTCGGCACATGCTTCCACATCGCAGTTCAGAGGAGTGAACTGGGCCGACCAGAGAGACAATTTCGTCAACGGCGTACTGTACCCGTCCGGTCTCGGTGCGTCGGACACCTACTCATCGGCTTCCGCCGTGGCGGACCAGATTGTTGGCCAGATGTACGCGACGACGGACGCCAACACAGTGCGCATGCCTATCAACGAGCCCACTGTCGCTGGCTACTGGAACACCTACACCGGGGCGATCGACACGGCCCTCACCAAGGGAAACGTGATCCTCGCCTACTGGGCGTACACCGGCGGCAAGCCGGCGAGCACTGCCGGGTTCAACCAGATGTGGGACAAGGTCGTACAGAAGTACGGCTCCAATCCCAACGCCTACTTCGAGGTCATCAACGAGCCGTACGGTTACAGCACGACCAGCCTGGACGACATGTACAGCGGCTGGTTGGCCAGGTACCCCTCCGTGCCGCGCTCCAGGGTGATCCTCGACGGCGCCGGGCTGGCCCAGGACGTCGCGGCAGTCGGTCGCGACAGCCGTCTGGACAGCACTTTCCTGGCCGTGCACGACTACTCGTTCTTCGCGGGATACGAGGACGAGACCGAGTGGGCGAACCACCTCGCCGGATACATCGGCGGATACGCCGCCCGCACGATCGCCACCGAGTGGGGCGGCCCGATGGGCCCGGGCAGCAAGAACGGCGTCCACTACAACACCATCGACTACAGCATTCCCAGTGGCTCGTTCTTCGCCGACTACGTCCGGGGCGTCAGCAGCGAACTGCGCACCTTCGGCATGGGGAGCGTCTACTGGCCGGGGCTGCGCGACGGCGACTGGTACAGCATGACCAGCAAGAGCGGCACCGGCTCGGGCATCAAGCTGTCTCTGGTGAACGCCTCGGGACTGACCCGTCTGCAGTACGCCTGGGGGATCGGCAACGGCGGCGGCACATATGTGCGGATCACCAACGCCGCGACCGGCCTGTACGTCGACGGAGAGGGCCGCACGACCAGTGGGGCCACCGTCGGCGAAGCCAGCGGCAGTAGCAACCGGTACGAGCAGCAGTGGACCGTCGAGAACGATGGGCACTACGTACGCATCAAGAACCGGGCAACCGGCCTGTACCTGGACGGGGCAGGCCATACTTCGGACGGATCCGCGGTCACCCAGTACGGTGACAGCAACAGCAGGAGCCAGCAGTGGTCGGTGCTGACCGATGCCGACAACGTGCGCATCAAGAACCGCACCACCGGCAAGTACATCGACGGCATGGGCCGCACCGGCAATGGATCTGATCTGGGCCAGTGGAGTGACAGCAACAGCACGAGCCAGCAGTGGCGGATCGTAGCCGTCGGATGATCACCACCTCGCATCGCCTGCCACGTACCAACGGCGAGCGCTTCAAACGGCGCCGGTACGTGGCAGGCGACGAACGCATACCGCGCGGGCTTGTCCGTCATGACGCCTCGGACGGGCGGCCCGGCAAGAGGCGAGGGTGAGCACCGCGCACAGCGACGGGGTGCGATTTCTCGGGATGGTGTCGGTGGTGGTGAGAGTCGGTCCTGCTGGCCCAGGGGTTGGTGTTACGGGGCTGGTCAGTGGGTGTTTGCGGGTGGGTGGTCCGCTGTCATGAGGCGAGAGATTGAGGGGTGGGATCACTGTCGTGGGGTTGTATCGCATGGCAGCTGATGCCGTCTCAGGTTCGGGGCTTTTATGCGGTGAGGTGGGCCAGGCCGGTGTGATCGTGGGGTGGACCAAGTTGTTCTGTCGCAGCGAAGGTTGAGCGTTCTCACTGAGGGTTGAGCGGTCCGCCCTGGTGGGGGTGACCGTCAGTTGGAGGTCACTTCAGAGATCAGCGCGCGGACGCGGGTCTCGATCGCGTCGCGGATGGGGCGTACGGCCTCGACGCCCTGTCCGGCGGGGTCGTCGAGCTGCCAGTCGAGGTACCGCTTGCCGGGGAAGATGGGGCAGGTGTCGCCGCACCCCATGGTGATCACGACGTCGGACGCCTGGACGGCCTCGGTCGTGAGGATCTTCGGGGTCTCGGCGGAGATGTTGATGCCGGCCTCGTTCATCGCTTCGACGACGGCCGGGTTGACGGTGTCGGCGAGGGCGGAGCCGGCGGAGCGGACCTCGACGCGGTCGCCCGCGAGGTGGGTGAGGAAGGCGGCGGCCATCTGGGAGCGGCCGGCGTTGTGGACGCAGACGAACAGCACCGACGGGGGTGAAGCAGGAGTGCTCATGGCGGGGTCTTTCTCGGAGGAAAGCGGGTGGTCAGGAGGAGGAGAGTTCAGGTTGTGCGGGCGGGACGGCGGCCTCGGGCAGCGCCGGAACGGGGTGTGTGCCGTAGACCGTCGTCACGATCCCGAGTCCGAGGCCGGCGCCGAACAGCTGGGCGGCGATGAACGGGGCGACGGAGGCGGGCGCGATCCCGGCGAAGGTGTCGGTGAAGGCACGGCCGATGGTCACCGCGGGGTTTGCGAAGGAGGTGGAGGAGGTGAACCAGTAGGCGGCCCCGATGTAGGAGGCCACCGCGGCCGGGGCGAGCGCGGCGCGGCTGATCCGGTTCAGGCCGAAGATGAGCAGGATCAGCCCGGCGGTGGCGACGATCTCGCCCAGCCACAGGTGGCCGGCGGAGCGGTCGTGGGTGGAGAACTTCACCAGCGGCTTCGCGAACATCGCGTCAGCCAGGAGTGCACCGCCGATCGCTCCGCCGATCTGGGCCGGCACGTACGCGGCGACGTCCCGCAGAGCGAGGGCATCCGGGGTGCGGCGGCCGGTGATCCAGGCGGCGAGGGTGACGGCGGGGTTGAAGTGCGCGCCGGAGATGGGCCCGAAGAGCAGGATGAGCACGCCCAGACCGAACACGGTGGCCAGGGAGTTGGCGAGCAGCTGCACGCCGACGTCACGGGACAGCTCGGCGGCCTGGATGCCGGAGCCGGCCACCACCGCCACCAGCAGTCCGGTCCCGATCGCCTCGGCGGCGACGCGGCGGCCGAGGGAGGCGTTCACGCGGTGGCCTCAGCGGGCTGCGTGCTGGTCAGGAATGCGGCGAGCTTGTTAAGGACGGCGGGCAGCACCCAGTAGTAGACCCAGGTGCCGCGGCGTTCGCAGTCGATGAGTCCGGCCTGGCGCAGGAGCTTGAGGTGGTGGGAGATCGTCGGCTGGGACAGGTCGAAGGCCGGGGTCAGCTCGCACACGCAGACCTCACCGCCCTCGCCGCGTGAGGCGATCATCGACATCAGGCGCAGCCTGACCGGGTCGCCCAGGGCCTTGAAGACCTTCGCCAGATCCGCGGCCTGGTCCTCGT
Source organism: Streptomyces sp. NPDC006739 (assembly GCF_042869815.1). Taxonomy (NCBI): domain Bacteria; kingdom Bacillati; phylum Actinomycetota; class Actinomycetes; order Kitasatosporales; family Streptomycetaceae; genus Streptomyces; species Streptomyces sp. NPDC006739. Next base: position 7,973 of record NZ_JBIAGM010000033.1, on the reverse strand, counting down.
CCAGCGGTGCGGCGGACAGCCCCGGGCAGCAGGCGGCGTCCTGGCCGATCACCTCAAGCTCTTGTTTCGACATACCTCTATGTTGACGTTTTTCGATCCAAGGCGCAAGGTTGCATCAATGAACGTCAATACAAGCCGTTCCGGGCCCCTGCCGTGGCCCGTCACCTGGGAGTGAGACATGAGCGAGCAGACCACCGACCTGCGCGAGACCGTCCGCCAGCGGTACGCGGCGGCGGCCGTGCAGGTCACCGAGGGCGGCAGTGCCTGTTGCGGGCCCGAGCCGGTCGAGGTCGACGAGAACTTCGGCTCCACCCTGTACGCCGCCGACGAGCGCGACGCCCTGCCCGCCGAAGCCGTCGCCGCCTCCCTCGGCTGCGGCAACCCCACCGCCGTCACCGAACTCCGCGAGGGCGAGCGCGTCCTGGACCTCGGCTCCGGCGGCGGCATCGACGTCCTGCTCTCCGACCGCCGCGTCGGCCCCACCGGCAAGGCGTACGGATTGGACATGACCGACGAGATGCTCGCCCTCGCCCTGGCCAACACGGAGAAGGCCGGCGCCACGAACGTCGAGTTCCTCAAGGGCACCATCGAGGCGATCCCGCTGCCCGCGAACACCATCGACGTCGTGATCTCCAACTGCGTGATCAACCTGTCCACCGACAAGCCCGCCGTGTTCGCCGAGACCTTCCGCGTGCTGAAGCCCGGCGGCCGGATCGGCGTCTCCGACGTCGTCGCCGACGACACCCTCAGTGCCGAACAGCGCGGCGAGCGCGGCGACTACGTCGGCTGCATCGCCGGCGCGCTGTCCTTCACGGAGTACCGGGAGGGCCTTGAGGCCGCGGGGTTCACCGACATCTCGATCACCCCGACCCATGCCGTCGCCGACGGCATGCACGCCGCCATCGTCCGCGCAGCCAAGCCGGTGGCCGCAGCTGCCCGCGCGGCGATGGAGTCGGCCGATGCCTGCTGCGGGGTGAACGCCTGCTGCACTTCGGCCGAGACGTCCGCCGACCCAGCCCTGACTGCCACCGAGGCCAACAGCGCCTCCGGGTGCGGCTGCCAGGGTTGACACGGCACAGACTGCCGGACAGCCCACGTCCGCCAGCCGCCGGATGCGGCTGTCCGATCTCGTGCGCGTACATGCCGGCGACGACGGCACGACGGTGCGCTGCTACCTCAGCCTGTGACCGCACGTGGGCGCCCCGGCTGTCCGGGGGCCGCCTGCCCCTCCTGCTTTCCCGCAGCACCGATTGACGAGTCTCGGCACCCTCAGGCCGGGGCGGTTCGACATCGGCGGGCGCGCGATGTATGAGCTGCGTCCCGGAGTCCTGGGCCGTTTCGACTGTCCCGGCGATACCTCCTGACCGTCAGCCGACTCGCCGCCTGAGCCTGCCGCGAGCTCGTTGGGAGGCGTGACCAGCGAGCCGATCGTCGTACACCAGCCTTTCTGTACAGGTGGCGGGAGTGTCTTCGTGCACTGGCACGGCCGGGACGAGATGCTAGGCACCGCCTACAACGACCACGACCTGGTCGTGTTCCTCGAGGGCGCGGGTGTCGCCGGCCCCGAGGCCATCGTGGACGAACCGCAGTGGGTGGAGTGGCGCGGCGGCCCTGCGCACGAGTTCAGCGCCGCCTGACGTCCGGCGGTAGCAGCCGGGCAGGGCGGACCTGCCCGGCTCATCACGTCCAGGGCCAGCTGGGTGGTGGTGATGTGATCGGCGGCGGTGTTGCTGCCCGCGTTCCCGGCCTTGGGCAGAGCGGCCACCGGCTCTCCGGACCCGTCCATGCCTTGGTCGACGAAGCCCATCAGCGGATGGTGAGCATGCCTTCGCGTAGCCGGGCCAGGGTGCGGGACAGCAGCCGGGAGACGTGCATCTGGGAGACGCCGAGGCGCTCGCCGATCTGCGCCTGGGTAAGTTCGTCCACGAACCGCATGTGAATGATCTGCCGGTCGCGTTCATCGAGCGCGGAGATCATCGGGGCGAGTGCGTGGAAGTCCTCCACGAGTTCCAGGGCCTGGTCATCGGTGCCGATGAAGTCAGCCAGGGCGCTCTCGCCGTCTTCGCTGGTGCTCAGGGCGGCGTCCAGGGAAGCGGAGGTGTAGCCGTTGGCGGCGAGCCGGGCCTCGACGACTTCCTCTTCGGACAGGCACATCAGCTCGGACAGTTCTTTGACCGTCGGTGTCCTGCCCAGGCGGCTGCGGAGTTCTTCGGTGGCGCGGGCGAGGTGGACGCGGGCTTCCTGCAGCCGGCGCGGCACGTGCACGGCCCAGGTGGTGTCGCGGAAGAAGCGCTTGATCTCTCCGACGATGTAGGGGATGGCGAACGAGGTGAACTCCACCTCCCGGGACAGCTCGAACCGGTCGATCGCCTTGATCAGGCCGATCATGCCGACCTGGACGATGTCCTCCATCTCCTGCGGCCCACGGCTGCGGAACCGCCCCGCCGCGAAACGGACCAGAGACATGTTCATCTCGATCAGCGTATTGCGCGCGTCGCTGTACTCGGGCGTGCCCTCTTCCAGCACCGCCAGCTGGCCGAAGAACAAGCGCGACAGCCCGCGGGCATCCTTGGGCGCAACCCGGCAGGGATCGGCGACCTCCGGCAGCTCAGCAATGTCCGTCTTGGCCGCAGTCACCGTCGCCATGATGCTTCCCTCCCCATCCCTGCACGCTTCCCGCCCGCTACGGGCCCAGGACAAGCCGCCTACCCAAACACCGTCTACTCATGTCTGCAATGGCACATGGGCGTAGCTCTGCCGCAGGGACTGTTTGAACTGGGAAGACTTCACGGAGGCTGTGATGCCGGACTGCTCTCTCCCGCTCAAAGTTCGCCGGTCGAGTGCAGTTGGGTGAACTCGTCCGACGAGCATGCTCATGATGACGAGGTCGTGATGACGGCCGATGAGGAACACATGATCGCGGAGGCGCCCCTCTTCGACGAAGCCGAGCCGATGATGGTCAGTATCAACGAACCCGCGAAAAACGCAGGTCAGAAGCCACACGACCACCGCCAAGCACAGCGTGATGCTCCGCATCGCCGCCACGAATGCGGCCAGACCCTCGGCCAGCAACACGGGCTCGCTCAGAGCCCCCGCTTCGGGAAGCTCCCCCTCCAGCCACCGGTACACCGACCACGGCCACGGATACCCCTGAGCCGGCTCCCCGGCCCCGAGCAACTCGGGGATGCGCGTGGCAGGTGGGGCGCGAGGCGGGGCAGCCACTCCTGCTCCATCGACCCGCCCTCGGCCCCGCTCTGTACCAGCGGCAGCCTTACGACCATGTCATCGCCCAGCCGGTACATGGCGTTGACCGTGCCACCGGACGGCCACCGCTGCACCGCCAGCTCCGCCGACTGGGGAAACTGCCCGGTGATCAACCGTCGTACAAGGCCATCGTCAATGAGGTGCATACCGGGATGCATCTGCCCTGTGCTTATGGACGTGATCCGACCACCGGACGCCGACGCGCGTCAAAGGCCTTTCCAGCTCCGCACCTTCGCAACATGCTCTGGAACCCATCCTTATGCCTGCGGGGCGAAGCAGCGCGGTTTGTGGCTCGCTGGAGGGGGTGTGAGAGAAGAAGGAGGTTCCCGGCCAGGTGAGCTGGCCGGTCGGCGAGTCTTGATCAATATCAGGCCTGCTGCTTGGCTGGTCGGCGTGACTGATCTTGGAGCCGTCGCCTGGCCGCCCGCCCCGATCAGGACCGGGAGGCTCGTGCTCCGTGGCTCCGGGGCCCGGGACCGTGCGGCGGTCATCGAGTTGTTCGCCTCATCGGACGTGTACACCTACCTCGGTAGTCCTCGACCGCGTGATGAGCTCGAACGCGAGGTGCGTGAGATCCCCGGACGGCGGCCTGGCTGCCTCGTGATCGATCTCGGCGGAGCGGTGATCGGCGCCGTACCGCGAGTGGCGGCCGCAGATCCTCGTACCTGCGACGTTCTCGACCGGCGGACGCGCCGCGCGTGTTCGTCGTCGTGAACCAAAAGGGCGGCGCGGGCAGGACGACGTCCGCCGTAGAGCTTGCGGCCGCGTGGGCGGCCGCCGGCCTCCGCGTGCGCGTCGGGCCGGTCCAGCTGCAGCCGCCCGTCCTTCACCGGCACTGCGCTGTTCGTCGGCAGCCCGGCCACGACCTGATGCGCTCGGGCCTGTGTGTGGCTGCGGGTGGGGCACGCGTGTTCAGAGCCAGGGGGGAGTGGGCGAACCGTCCGGGTCCAGTCCGTAGGGCCATCTCTTCTTGGCACCGAGAGGAGGACGACCGGCGTCGGCTGCCTGTCGGTAGAGGGCTTCGGCTTCTTCGTGGTCCCCGGCCGTCTCCCGCATCCGCGCCAGGGTGTCCAGGGCACCCAGATATCCGGCATCGACAGCCTGCCGGTAGAGGGATTCGGCGCCTCTCAGGTCGCCGGTCATCTCCCGCATCCGTGCCAGGCCAGCGAGCGCGCCCGGGTCGCCGGTTCCGGCTGCCTGCCGGTAGAGGGTTTCAGCGCTTTCTCGGTCTCCGGCCTCCTCCCGGATCCGCGTCAGGTCGTACAGGGCGCCGAAGTGGCCGGCTTCGGCAGCCCGCCGGGCCAGGGTCTCGGCGCCCTCTCGGTCTCCGGCCTCCTCCCGGATCCGCGCCAGGTCGTACAGGGCGCCGAAGTGGCCGGCTTCGGCAGCCCGCCGGGCCAGGGTCTCGGCGCCCTCTCGGTCCCCGGCCGTCTCCCGGATCCGCGCCAGGGTGTCCAGGGCATTCAGATAGCCGGCCTCGACAGCCCGCCGGGCCAGGCCTTCGGCGTTTTCTCGGTCCCTGGCCGTCTCCCGCATCCGCGCCAGGATGTCCAGCGCATCCAGGCGGCCGGCGTCGACAGCCTGCCGGTAGAGGGATTCGGCGCTTTCCCGGTCTCCGGCCTCCTCCCGGATCCGCGCCAGGTCGAACAAGACGCTGGGGTAGCCAACTTCGGCAGCCTCTTGGGCCAGGACTTCGGCGCCCTCCTGGTCGCCGGTCATCTCCCGTACCTGCGCCAGGGTGTCCAGGGCATCCAGATAGCCGGCGTCGACAGCCTGCAACGCGAGGAGGTAGGCGCCTTCCCAGTCCCCGGCCCCGTGCCGAGATCGGGCCAGGCCGGCCAGTGCGTCGGGGCCGCAGGCGTCAGCGGCCTGCCGGTAGAGATTTTCGGCGCCTTCCCAGTCCCCGGCTTCGTGCCGATATTGGGCCAGGTCGGCCAGAGCGCCCGGGTCGCCGGTTCCGGCGGCCTGCCGGTAGAGGTTTTCGGCGCCTTCCAGGTCCCCGGCCAACTGCCGCAAGTGAGCCAGGTCGGTCAGGGCCTTGGTATGGCCGGCGTCGGCAGCCTGCCGTGCCAGCATTTCGCCGCCTTCCCGGTCCCCGAGCTCATGCCGAAGCCGCGCAAGGTCGGTCAGGGCCTTGGCGTAGCCGGCTTCGGCAGCCTGCCAGGCCACGGATTCGGCGCCCTCCTGGTCTCCGGCCACCTCCCGCGACTGCGCCAGTTCGGCCAGGCCTTCGGGAAAGCCGGCGTCGGCGGCCCGCTGGTAGAAGGTTTCGGCGCCCTCCCGGTCTCCGGCCTCCTCCTTCATCAACGCCAGTTTGAACAGGACATCCGGATGGCCGGCGTCGGCGGCCTTGTGCCGCAGGTGGTGGGCCCATTGCAAGCGGTGTCTGCCGTTGGCGGCGGTGGCGAGGCTATTGAGGTCGTCGGGGTGGGTGAGATGGGCGTGGGCGGCGTGCCAGAACGAGGCTGGCGGGCAGAGTCTGTGACGCCCGCCGCGGCCGTGTTGTTCGAGGTAGTCCGCGAGGCGGAAGACCGGTCCTGTCACCGGGACGGGCGTGGTGGCCGCTGCCGCAGTGCCCGGAGGACGTCGCGCAGGGCGGGTGGCGGTGCGGCGCAGGGGGGCTTGTTTGCCGTGGACGGGGCGGGCGAGGTAGGCGAAGGCGGCTTCCGCCCAGTCCTCGGTGAGCTGGTCGTAGTCGTGGTCGGTGAAGTAGTCGGTGGCGGCGTCGGTGAGGAAGGACTGCGGGAGGTGGAGTCCGACGCCGAGGCGGCGGGCGTCCATCGCGACCTCCAGGAGGGCTCTGGCGGCCGGGGTGCCGTGTTCGTAGCGGCGCAGGAGTTCGGGTGCGCCGGCGAGATCCTGGGTGAGCCGGCCGTGGGCGTGGGCGCGAGTGAGGGCGTCCGCGAGGAACCGGTCGCCCCCTTGGGCGAGGGCGGTGGCGGCGCGGAGCGCTTCCTGGCCGAAAGCGTCGGGGACGGTGAGGGTGTGTCCGGTCAGGAGCTCGCGGACCCGGCTGTGTGGGTCAGGCTCACCGGGTCGGGGCAGGACCGTGTAGGAGTCGGCATACTCGGGCCACAGGGTGCCCAGGACGAGGACCGACTGGCGGTCGGGGTGGGTGAGAAGGCTATGGAGGGCGGCCGCGATGCGCTCGCCGGTCCGGGGGCTGCCGAGGTAGTGCTGGGCTTCGTTGAGCCAGACCACCGTGCGGGGCGCCACACGGTCGAGGTCGGCGAGTGCGGCCTCGGCCCTACTGGGATCGTGAGGGTGCCACAGCCTCCACCCCTCGGCGGCCAGCGGCTGGACGGCCTCCCAGCATGCCCGCGTCTTGCCGGTCGAAGACGATCCGACCAGGACCAGCATTCGGCTGCGGCCCTGCGAAGCCTCACGTACCGCCGCCGCCAGGACCTGGTCGTGGGCGCGGCGCACATAGCCGGGCAGCGCCTGTTGGAGCCGGGAACCGGAGCCAGCTATGGCGGTGACGGTTGCGGCAGGATGGACCTCCAGGTCGTGAGGATCCCACTGCCCGATCGGCCTGCCCGGCCCCTCCTGCCCTGCACGCAAGAGATCGGCCTCACCAGCCGCGGCCCGTCGCAACTCCAGTAACTCCTCTACCTGCAGGCCCAGTTGGCTGGCCAGTGCCGCGATAGTCGCGGCGGACGGAACTGGCCCGCCGGGCTGGAAAGCCGCCTGCAGGGTCGTGCGCCCCAGTCTCGTCCGGGCGGCGAGCTGGGTCTTGGTCAGCCTCCTGTGGGCCAGTCCGTCATCCAGCCGCCTGCGCAGTTCGATGAGAGCGGCCGCGCGCTCGTCTTCTTCCCCGCTCACATGGACCCCCAGCCCTGTGTTCAACGGTGTTCATCATCGTTCGGCCGGACCATGGCGACCACCGTTTCCGCGACCTTCGGTCACGTCAACGTTCCGCAGCCACCTGGGGGATCGCCGTGAACCGCATCGCCATCATCCTGCTTGCCGCCGCCCTGGTCGTCGTGGTCGCGTTCCTGGCTGCCGCGGCCGCAGGCACACTCGCCCGCCTCGACGGCGCCACGTACCCCGCCGCCCTCATGCGTGCCGCCACCACCTTCGCCGCCGCTATCACCCTTGCGGCCGCCGTCACCGGAGCACTCGCCCAGTTCCTTCCCTGAGCCTGCGCCGGTGATCCCGCCACCGGCCACAACGCCCGCTGGCAGCCGGATCGATCGGCGACTCATGCTCTCAGCGGCGCTTCTCGGGTACGTCGGCAACGACGTACCCCTGCGCCTTGCCGTGGGGGATGCCCTGCTCCATCACGGCCCCGGTCAGCCCTGTGTCCGCCGAAGGTTCACTTCAGCGGATCGTCACCGAGAACACCGGCCTGAAGCAGCAAGTACGACAGCTCACCCAGGACAACCCGCGCCTCCAAAAGCGTCTGGCGAGCGCCCGCCAGAACAATCGCTTCCTGGACAAACGCGTCGCAGATCTTGAAGCCCAACTTTCGGCGTATCTCACCGCTCCACATCCGCCGCCGTGAAGTTTCCCCGTAAGGCTGGACACTCGTTGCTTACGCTGCGAGGGCGTGCTCTTGCTCGTGTCGCTGTCGGGTCTCCAGCGGGGTGAGGTAGCCCCAGACCGGATGCTTCCGGGTTGCGTCCAGGGAAGTGGTGTACGGGCTCCCACCTGATCCGGGCGTTTGTCCCGGCGTATGAGTGAGTGCCCGGATACAAGAACGGCCACCG